>CAVZNH010000077.1:0-178201 GCA_963776505.1 uncultured Alphaproteobacteria bacterium | reverse complement strand
AGCCTTGATTGCCGCGCTGAAGGATCCGGATCGCGCCGCCGCGAAGCGGGCGATGGATGCCATGATGACCATGCGCCGGATCGACATCGCCAAGATTGAGGCTGCACGAGCGGGCCAGGCGGCGGCCTGACGCCCATCGTCACCGCCTCGGCTCAGGCCGCTCAAGCTTTTGAACGCTGCGCGGCCTCACGCACATAGACCGCCAGGAAAGCCTTGCCCATCAGCGAACCCTCGCGGTCGATGCACGTCCGTAGCACCAGGGCACGGGCAGCCTGAATGGACTTGTCGTCGGGCGCCGCCTCACTGGCGAATTCCGCGAGATGCACGGCGAGGCGCGTGTTGCCTTCCTCAGCCAGCACGGCCGCCCGCTCGGCAAGCCTGTCGGCACCGCCAGCCAACCGCGCCAATTCCAAGGCCAGATCGGCTGCCCGCGCGGGCTTCAGATGCGCCGGATTGCCATCGAACCAGCCAGCATACAGATGATAGATCGCCCGCACCAAAAACTCCGGATCATCGTACCTGGCGCGCAGATAAGGCTTCGCCAGATACTCGGCCGGCGCGGTGACTTCATGCAGCACCCGATCGAGCGTGGCTCCCTGGTTCATCAGCGCGAGCGACTCGCGGACCAGATGCTCAAGCACTGCCGCACCGTCTCGCAGCACCTGTGCGGCACGGTCCCTGCCGAAAATGACCGGGCCATGTCCCGGGATGACGACCTCCGGCCCCAGCCGTTCCATATGCCGCAAGGCTGCGGCCCATTCCGCCGCGTAGCGCTGCACCTTCCTCGGGTTGCCCGCATTGGGAAACATCCAAATGACGAAGTCCCCGCTCGCCAGGATGCGGCGGTCGGACAGCCAGACGAACGTGGCATCGTCGGTCTCGCCCCGACCATGGAACAGCTCGATCCGCTCGCCGCCAATCATCAGTGTATGCGTGTCGTCATAAACCTCGTCGGGCTGCCGGTGACCGACCGGGTAAACATACCCTGGATCGTTGAACTGCTGGCCCTGCACGATGCTGTTGAGGCCCTGCGTCAGCGCATATCGGTTCATCCGCCGCGCCACGTCGCGGTGCGCGATGATCCTCGGCCGTGCCAGCCCTTTCGCCTCCGCCTCCCGGTCGATGGCGGCAATCCCTCCGGTATGGTCGATATGGCCATGTGTATAGATCACCGTATGGATACGGCTGGCGTCCCAGGACCTGATGAGTGCGAGCACCTTCTCGGCGGTTGCCTGATTGGCCGTATCGACCAGAACAAGCCCCTCCCCCGTGCGGATCGCGGTGACGCTGCCGCAAAAGTAGGTCGTATGGACCGTGATGATGTTGTCGGCGACCGAGGTGACAGCGCCCTGCGATACCGCCGCCGTCCATTCCTCCATCTGCGCCGAGCCGTTCCAGAGCCGCTCAAACAGGGGGTGCTCAGGCATATGCTATCCTCCGCCGACCGCCTCTGACGCCTTAGCACCATTGCCGGCGAACGGAAGTCCCAGCGGCAGCGATCCTGGCCTCTAATATCGATGCTCAATGAGAAAGACCCACCCTCGCATTGGTCGCATTCGTCACATTCGTCATGGTTGGGCTTGGCCCAACCATCCACGTCTTCCTGAGAGTTGGTATAAGGTCAACCATAGGTGACCACCTGCCGTCGGCAATCACCCTGGACGAATGTCTGGTTGTCGACGTTGCGCACTTGAAAGTTGTCGTTCCGTTTGCGACCAAGTCGTTGTCGCTATCCGCCACTAGCTTGGTCGCACCGGGGGCGGGACCCGCGGGATTGGAGCAAACAGACAGCCTACGGCCCTATTGGGCCACCGCGGCGCTTGCGCACCAGCTTCTTCGCAGCGCGCAACGCGGCTTCCGCATAATCGCGATTGCCGTGGATTAGGGTCAGTGCAACAGCTCCCTCGACTAGAAGTACTATCTCCCGCGCAAGGTTCGATGGAGCGACAGCTTTCGCGTCTGCAAGTAGTTCCGCGTACCAGGATTCGACTGCCGCTTTGTGACGACGTGCGACAGCACGTGCTGGGTGACCTGGCAGATCGGCAAGTTCCATGACAATGCGTGTGAAACCCGCCCCGGCGAACCCAGGTTTCGCAGTCCATCTCGCGAGTTCGGAGAACAGCACGTCAAGAATGTCCTCCGCATTTCCGCTGTGAAGAGCCACATGCTTTCGAATGCGCGCCAGCGCCAGTTCGTGCTGGAGGTCGAACACCGCCGCCAAGAGGTCGTCCTTGCTTCGGAAATGATAATAGAGCGAGCGCTTCGTGACGCCAGCGAATGCCGCGACCTCATCGACCCCGACCCTGGTGAACCCCTTCCGATAAAAGAGTTCATAGGCGGCATCGAGAATGCGACGCCTGGTCTGCGCAGCAGGTCTTGGCATGGCCAACAATAGCCTCTTCGTATGTATACCGACTAGTGAGTTTACTTGTCGTTGGATCGGTTATCTGGTTCCCCAATCGATACGTGAAGACAGGCAACACCACAACAAGCCTGATACGGGGGGTATAATGTGGAACCAGGTCTATGATCCGTTGAATCAGCAGGCGCTGTCGACGCTAATGGCGGCAATTCCGGTGGCCACACTTCTGGTCCTGTTGGCCTCCGGCAAGGTCCAGGCGCATCTGGCTGCGTTGATCGCACTGGCCGCCGCAATCCTGGTGGCCACCGTAGTCTTCACCATGCCACCGGGACATGCGATCCGCGCCGCGCTGTTGGGCGTCGCGACCGGGCTCTTCCCCATTGGCTGGATCGTCCTAAACGTCATTTTCCTGTATCGGCTGACTGTTGAGAAAGGCGTCTTCGAAACGCTGCAGCGGACGATAGGCAGCATCACGGCTGATCGGCGGCTACAACTGCTGCTCATCGCGTTTGCCTTCGGGGCCTTCTTCGAGGGCGCATCCGGCTTTGGCACGCCTGTAGCCGTGACTGGCGCGATCCTGATGGGATTGGGCTTTTCGCCGCTGGCGGCTTCTGGCCTGTCGCTCATCGCCAACACGGCACCGGTCGCCTATGGCGCGCTCGGCACACCAATCGCCGGTCTCGCATCGGTCACGGGGCTCGATCCTTACCTACTGGGCGCGATGGTCGGACGCCAGTTGCCGTTTTTCTCGCTGGCCGTGCCGTTCTGGCTGATCTGGACCTTCGCCGGCCGGCGCGGAATGCTCGAGATCTGGCCGGCCATCCTTGTCTGCGGCGTGTCCTTCGCCGTCCCGCAGTATCTGATCTCCAATTTCATCAACCCATGGATCGTCGACATAGGCGCGTCACTGATTTCAATGGGCTGCCTGATCGGCTTTCTTCGGATCTGGCAGCCGCGTGAACTCTGGCTGTCGCCGGCGCTGCGGACACGTGACGATTCCGCCGCGACCATGCCACCCGTGTCTACTGCGCCGGTCGTGCGGCCGACCTCGTCTGAAATACGTGCCTCTCTTACGCCCTGGATCATCGTCTGCGTCATCTTGCTGATCTGGGGCTCCGGATGGTTCAAAGGCATGGTGAACCCGATCTTCACCTGGAACTATGCGGTTGAGGGTCTGCACAACATGATCACCAAGGTTCCGCCTGTGGTCGCGCAACCGACACGCGAGAGCGCGGTCTTCGCGTTTACCTACCTCTCGTTCACCGGCACTGGGATGCTGATCGCTGCGATCATCTCTGGCTTCATCATGGGCTTCTCGCCGGCTGGATTGATTCGGGCGTACGGCCAGACGATATGGGTTGTGCGTTATTCGCTGATCACTATCGCGGCCATGCTGGCGATCGGCACGCTCACCCGGTATTCCGGCGTTGACGCGACGCTGGGCCTCGCATTTGCCAATGCCGGGTTCTTCTACCCGTTCTTCGGCACCCTGCTCGGTTGGCTGGGTGTAGCGCTGACCGGGTCGGATACCGCCTCGAACGTGTTGTTTGGAGGCCTGCAGAAGATCACTGCCCAGCAACTCGGGCTCTCGCCGATTTTGATGGGCGCGGCCAATTCGTCCGGCGGCGTGATGGGCAAGATGATCGACGCCCAGTCCATCGTGGTGGCCTCCACAGCGACCAACTGGTTCGGTCACGAAGGGTCCATCCTGCGGTTCGTGTTCTTCCACTCCATCGCGTTGGCCTGCCTGGTCGGCGTCCTGGTCATGCTGCAGGCCTATCTGCTGACCGGCATGGTTGTGCAGTAGAGGCCAATACTCAGTGGGGCGCGGAAACATCCGCGTCACGTCGCTCCAGAGATCGAGAGGGAATTCATGTCCGAAACGACGCTCACGATACACGGCATCAAGGCGCGTCCAGTGATTGTGCCGATGAAACGCCCGATTTGCACAGCCATCGGAACCATCCCATCGGCACCGCTCGTGCTGATTGATGTCTTCACGGATCAAGGAGCGATTGGGAGGTCCTACCTCTTCGCATACATTCCTGCGGCGTTGCCGCCCCTTGTGCAGCTGATCGATGGAATGGCGGCCGAACTGAAGGGACACCGTGTTGCCCCGGTGGAGCGCATGCGTGACTTCGATCGGCGTTTCCGGCTCATTGGATGGCAGGGACTGATCGGCATGGCCATCTCAGGTCTCGACATGGCGTTCTGGGACGTGTTGGCGAGAGCCGCAGAGCAGCCTGTCGTTCAACTCATGGGCGGAGTTCCGTCTGCCATTCCGGCATACGATAGCTACGGCATCATCGATCCCACAGCGGATGAGAACGATATCTTGCGGTCCGTACAAGCCGGATTCCGAGCGATCAAGATCAAGCTCGGCGATGGCGACTTCGGTAAGGACCAACAGGCCGTGCGAGCGGTCAGGGAAATGATCGGTCCCGATATCAAGCTGATGGTCGACTACAATCAATCGCTTGATGCTGTCGAGGCTTGTTGGCGCATTGCACGGCTTGCCGATTACGATCTTCATTGGGTCGAGGAGCCAGTGAAGGCTGAGGACATCCATGGGCACGCACAGGTTCGCCTGGCATCGAAGGTGCCTGTGCAAACCGGTGAGAACTGGTGGTTCCCCAGTGATATGGCAAAGGCTATTGCGTGTGGCGCTTGCGATTATGCGATGATCGATATCATGAAGATCGGTGGAGTGACAGGTTGGGTAAGTGCGATGGGCCAGGCACATGCCGCATCTCTACCGGTCTCCAGCCACCTCTTTATCGAAGCCAGCTCTCATATGTTGGCAATCACTCCCACGGCACATTGGCTCGAATACCTTGATGTCGCCGGCGCTGTTCTAACGCAACCACATCAGGCAACCAACGGGACACTGAGCGCCAGAGGGCACGGTTTTGGCCTTGAATGGGACGAGCGAGAGGTGAAACGATACAATGTCATGTAAGGTCACATCCGTGCGCACTTAGAGAAAGGCCCATCCGTCACATTCGTCATGGTTGGGCCTGGCCCACGGCTGTCCGGTTGGATTTTGGTGGACGCGGCGCACGGCGTTGATTCTTCTCAGTTCGAGCCGTTTCCCGACCAATTCGAACATGAGAGGAGCCCGCGCCGTGCCGCATCAGAATACTGTATTCCGCCAGGTGGCGAACCTGCTTCCCTGGGCCACGCTGGATCGACTGATTGCGGCGAGTGGCGCGGATACGGGCGTGCGCCGACTGATACCAAGGATCTGCTGCTGACCCTGTTGTTTGCCCAACTCTCCGAGGCAAAAAGCCTGCGCGACATAGAAGCGCTGCTGGCGAGCCAGGCGGCCCGACGCTATCATTCCGGTCTGCGCGAGGTGCACCGCTCGACACTGGCGGATGCTGCGGCAAGGCGGCCGGTGTCGGTGTTCACCGGCCTGCTGTCTGTGATGATGGCCAGCGTGGCGCGCCAGTATCGCCGCGACCTTGCCGGTTGTGTGCGGCTGATCGATGCCACCAGCGATCCGGCTGAACCGGCTGAGCGAGCGGCTGGGCGCGGTTCTCCGCGCATCGTGTGCGGCGCCAAGGTGCACGTGATCTACGATCGCTGATGCCGACCGCCCGCTCTATGCTGGAATCACGCCGGCACGGGTCAACGACATCACGGCCGCGCAGGTCATGCCGATCGAGGCTGGCGCCACCTACGTCTTCGATCTCGGCTACTACGATTACGCCTGGTGGGCCGAAGCTCGATGACGCGGCAAGTGTCGGATCGTCACCCGGTTCAAGTCCAACACGCCGCTCGAACTGATCGAGGAGCTGCCGTTGCCGGCCGATGCCGACAACATTCTCTCCGATCGGATCGGCTTTCTGCCGGCCCGGCAGGCAGCAGAGCCGGCACAATCCGATGTCAGAACGCGGTGCGCGAGGTGCGGGTCAGGACCGGAGACCGGCAAGGTTCTGCGCATCCTCTCCAACGACCTCGATGCGCCAGCGCCAGGAGATCGCCGATCTCTACAAACGTCGCTGGGCGATCGAGCTGTTCTTCCGCTGGATCAAGCAGATCCTCAAGATCACACGCTTTCTCGGCACCTCCGAGAACGCCGTGCGCATCCAGATCGCCGTCGCCCTCATCGCCTTCCTGCTGCTCAAGCTGGCTCACAACGCGCAGACCATCATCACCAGCATGACCCAATTCGCCCGATTGATCCGCGCAACCATATTGCACCGCCGGCCCTTCGACCGGCTGCGAACAGCCCACGGCCAAGTCGATCCCGTCCCTCGCCATTCCACCCGACAAATGTCGTTACTTTCCGCATGATCAGCCAACCGGACAGCCGTGGGCCTGGCCCAGCCATCCGCGTCTTCCTGAGAGCTGGTATAAGGATAGCCCTGGGTCGCTACCTGCCGTCGGCAATCGCCATGAACGAATGTCTGGTTGTCGACGCGTTCCGTTTGCGGCCACTTCGCACGCATCTCCGACGTTTGCTGTGACATCCGCCGAGCTGCACCGGTCTTCAGAAATCGGTCTACCAAGACACGGCTCACCGGTCGCCGTACGATTGGCGGGCGCTCGAGGCCTGGACCGGTCGCCATCAACGGCATCATAGAATCAGATCACAGTGGGACTCCTCGGCGCACCTGAACAATTGCTCAAGGGGATGGCATTGATCCAGATCAATGCCGTCGCGTGCGGAAGAGGTCCATTGGGCAAATCCAGGTAGACAAGATCTGCTGCTAGAAGGGGAAATTGGATGAAGCGTCGCGTTCTGTTGCTATCGGGCTGCTGTTTGTCTCTGGTGGGAGCCTGCCAGTCGTCGTCGGTAGATGCCCAGCAGACCACCACAATCAATGCGGTGGTCGAAACGGTCGATCCGATCTCGCGGGAATTGCTGTTGCGCGGCGCCGGTGGTGCCCAATCCGGACATTTGCTGAGCGTGATTGTCGGCTCACACGTCCAGCGTCTCGATCAGATCCATCCAGGGGACCGTGTCAAGGTAACGTACTATGAGGCGCTTGCCGCTCAGGTGGTGAACGTCCGCTCCCCAACGAGCCAACCGTTTGAAGGCGTGTCGGTCAATCGCACCGAGACGGCGAGCCGGCCTGGTGGCGAGGTTACACGTGTCCGTACCGGCCGCGTCACCATTACCGACGTTGACCCGGCGACCAATACTGTGAGCTTCGTTGGGCCGGACGGCTTGCCGCGAACCGTTACCGCGATGAACCCGCAAGTCCAATCCTTCATCCGCACCTTGCGTGCCGGCCAACAGGTGGACGTCGTCTACGAGGAGGCTTTGGCAATCTCGGTCGAACCCATGCGCTAGTGGGACCGTTACCACAATACAGTTCCCCGGGGTGGCCGCCGCCGGCTTCATTCAGGCTCAACAATTCCGATAACTGCTCTGGAAGTGCGGCCAACAGCACCTACAGCGTTGCCTTGACGAATTCACTTTCCATTGGAACAATCGCAGCAAGCTCGGTGTCGAGGATCACGTGCTCGCATCGCGGCCTACGGCATGAATGAAAAGCGCCTGACCTACCGGTGGATTGAAGCTGGCTAGGACGCCGCGCCAGTCAGCACGGGCCTTCCTACGATGGAGGGTACACCAGGGATGACACGGACATTCTGGCGTCGGATCGCATGAAGCATGGACGGCAATAGGTTCAAAAAATGGGGGAGCGAATGATGCAGAGCTACGTTCTTGGGGCGACCGACGGCGAACATATGTTCCAACGCAGCGGCGAAATCGTCATCAAGGTCGATCCGACCCGAAGTTCGCACGATCTATCGCTTGGAACCCAACTGATGCCGCTGGGAGTTGGGGTGCCGCGACACGTGCATGCCTACTGGGATGAGGTGATTTATGTGCTGGACGGCAGTGGTTTCATCACCCTGAACGATGAACGGCTACCGATCCAGAAGGGCGCGACAATCTTCGTCCCAAAGGGAACGTGGCACGGCTTTGAGAACCCTGACGCGGAATTGTTCGTCCTGTGGATGGCCAATTCGCCGGGGCAGGCGGAATTTTTCCGCGCGATTTCTAGTCGCCCTAGCGAACCAGCCAAGAACCTTTCGCGGGAGGCAGTGCTGGCGATCCGCCAGCAGGTCGAAGCCGACCATCTGAAGCGGGTTCAATCAGAGTCCTGATGTGTCGCGGTGGTGTCTATTCGATTAGGACGACGACCGCGCCGTGACCAGAATTTTGCTTTGGCAATCAGTTTGCAATTGCGGACCATTTTGAGGCAGCATCCTTCGTCAGACTAGCTTGCGGTGTTTGTTTCCCAGAAGCCGAAGCCGGGTCGTCCCTTCGTTTTGGCGTCGTCAGCAACCGCCGCGCCACATCGCGGGCAGTCCGTTCAGCTTCCTCTGGCGGCAGTTCTTCCGCCTCCGGCTTTTCGGGCTTGTGGCCAGATTGACCTGACATCCGCTTGTCAGAGCACTCGCCTGTCATCTAGCCTTTATTCCTACGGATGTGCTTTGAATAAGGAAGAAATTCCTTGCCACAAGCCCCCGTCCCGTGCTCAACTGGCGCCCATGTCCGCCGCCGAGGCCGCCCCCGACCCCAAGCCCAGCCGCGCCAGCGGCCTCCTCGCCCTAGTCCGCGCGCTTGTCGACTACGGCCGGCACCTCGCCACCACTTTCCGCGCCAACCCCCACCCGTTCGCCGCCAGCGACATCGCCCTGATCCTCGCGCGCATCACAAGCGGCATCCTCCGTGCCGAGGCACTCGAAGCCAGGATCGTCCGCAACGCCGCTCGTCTGGACGCGCCTCCCGCGCCCACGCCGCCACGCGCCGCCTCCCATCGCCAATCGCCACCCACCGACACCGCCACCATCCACGATGCCGTCGTCCCCGGGCTTGACCCGGGGATCCGCTTGCCCACCCCCGAGCAGATCGCCATCGAGGTCCGCCGCCGCCCGATCGGCGCCGTCATCGCCGACATCTGCCGCGATCTCGGCATCATGCCGAGCCATCCGTTATGGCGGGAACTGAGCTCCGCCATCATCCGCTACGGCGGCAACCTGGCCCGCCTGGTGAAGGACATCTGCGACCGGGCGTTCCAGCATCCCGCCTCGCCCTGGCCCCTCGCTTCGCCTCTCGCGCCGGCCCCGCAATCGCCGGCATCTTCAGGCGCCGGCCCGCCCTGATCCCTCGGCGCTCAGACCGCCGCAACGTCACGCACGGGACCGGTCACGACCAGCCCCGCCGTTCCGCTGAGTCCCCGCCCGCGACTACAGCTCCAACCGATAGAACCGCGCCGCGCATACCGCTGAACAGGTCGGTCTTCTCCGCCGCACTCGCGCCCCGCGCCAGGATCTTGCACGCGTTCCAGTACGGCGCATACGCGTACGAACCCTTGTCCACCGGGAAGTTGCTCTCGAACATGCCGCGCGACGCGCCGAACGCCTCGATGCACGTCTCGACATACGGCTTCCATGCCGCGGCCAGCGCCTCCGACGACGGCGGATCGGCCTTCTCATGGAAGTCGAAGCCGTTGATGCGCATCGCCATGCCGCCCAGCTTCACCACCACGTTCGGGCACTTCGCCAGCGCGCGGATCGACGTCGACCACTTGGCAAACACCTCGTCGCGCTTGCCGCCATAGACGCCGATGGCGAGTGGACCGCCGACATGGTTCAGGCAGATGCGCGTGTCCGGGAAACGCCTGCGCCAACGCCGTCAGTTCGTCGATCTGCGGATGATACAGCCACGCATCGAAACTCAGGTTCAGCGGCGCCAGACAGGAAAACCCCTGGCGGAATGTCGCGTCCGCCATCAGCCCGGGCGGCGGCGCGTAGGCCGGATTCATCAATGTCGGATCGGCATCCCACGCGGTGATGTGACGGATGCCGCGGAAGCGTCCGCCGCCGGCGCGGATATGCGCCTCCAGCACCGGACGCACGCGCGCTCCAAGCCGCAGGTCGGCGTGCCCGACGATGCCGGCGCAGACCTTCGTCTTGCCATAGCCGCCCGAGGCGCTCATCGCCGCGACCCCGTTGACGAACTCGGTCTCGCCGACCGGCTTCATCTCCTCCGGGCCCGCCGGCACGATGCATCGAGCGGCACTGCACGAACACGGTCGCGACGATGTTGTGGCCGCTGTTGGTGTCGGCCAGCAGATCGTCGAGCATGTAGACGCCAGCCCGGCCGCTCCCACAGATGATGATGCGGATCGACGATCGGCAGCTCGGGTTCCAGGATCGCCTCGGTCCGCCGCGCGAGCCAGTCGTCGCGCACCGGCAAATAGGGGCTGCTGGCAGGTTGCGTGGTCGTGCTCATGGCGGTTCCCTCCCGATTGGCGTCCGGGATCATCCTGCCACCATTGTCCTCGCCGCAAGCGGCGCGCTGACCCTGCTCAGAGTCCGAGATCGCTCAGGCCCGGATGATCATCCGGACGCCGCCCGAGCGGCCAATGGTATTTGCGCTCGCTCCCCGCGATGGGCAGATCGTTGATGCTGGCGATGCGCCGCCGCATCAGCCCCTCCTCGTCGAATTCCCAGTTCTCATTGCCGTAGCTGCGGAACCAGTTGCCGCTGTCGTCATGCCACTCGTACGCGAAGCGCACGGCGATACGGTTGTCCCAGAATGCCCAGACCTCCTTGATCAGCCGGTAGTCCAGCTCACGCTGCCACTTGCGCGTCAGGAACGCCTCGATGGCCGCGCGACCCTCGATGAACTCGGCGCGGTTTCGCCATCGGCTGTCCTCCGTATAGGCCTGCGCGACACGCGCTGGATCGCGCGTGTTCCATGCATCCTCGGCCATCCGGACCTTCTGCGCGGCGGTCTCGGCGGTGAACGGCGGAAGCGGCGGACGGCTCATGGCCTGGCTCCATGTTCAGACGACGCTGCCCGCCTTATGGTCCGCCGTCGCCGCCACGACAACGGAGAGCCCCTTGCGCCCGAACATCGTGTTCATCATGGCCGACGATCTCGGCTACGCGGACCTCTCCTGCTGCGGCCGACGGGACTTCACGACGCCCAACATCGACCGCATCGCCGAACGCGGCGTGCGCTTCACCCAGGCCTACGCCAACTCGGCAGTCTGCTCCGCGACACGGCTCGCGCTGATCACCGGCCGCTACCAGTACCGGCTGAAGCTGGGGCTCGAGGAACCGCTCGCCGGCAAGACCGACGTCGGACTGCCGCCCGAACATCCCACCTTGCCGTCGCTGTTGCGCGACGCCGGCTATGCCACCTCGCTGATCGGCAAATGGCACCTGGGCGTGCTGCCGGCGTTCGGCCCGCTGCAAAGCGGCTACGAGCATTTCTGGGGATTCCGCACCGGTGCGCTCGACTACTACTCGCACCGCAACGCCCGCGACGAAGCCGACCTGTGGGACGGCGATGTCGCCATCCAGCAGACCGGCTACATGACCGACCTGCTCGGCGACCGGGCCGTCGACACCGATCGAGCGGCACGCGGAGAGCAAGCGCCCGTTCCTGCTCAGCCTGCACTTCAATGCGCCGCATTGGCCGTGGGAGGCGCCTGGCGATCAGCCGGAGTCGGAGCGGCTGCTCGGCACGCGGCTGCGCCACTACGACGGCGGCACGCAGCTTACCTATGCCCGCATGGTACAGGCGATGGACCGCCAGATCGGCCGCGTGCTGCAGTCGCTCGATGCCAACGGACTATCGGGCAACACCATCGTCATCTTCACCAGCGACAACGGCGGCGAGCGCTTCTCCGACACCTGGCCGTTCACCGGCATCAAGACGGAACTGCTGGAGGGCGGCCTGCGCGTCCCCGCCCTGATCTGCTGGCCCGATCGCATTCCCGCCGGTGGGATCAGCGAGCAGGTGATGATCAGCATGGACTGGTTGCCGACCTTGCTGGACGCCGCGGGCACCGGCGCCCGACGCGGCTTATCCGCCTGACGGGATGAACCTGCTGCCGGTGTTGACCGGACAGCGCACCGCCGCGCCGCGCAAACTGTTCTGGCGCTACAAGAGCAACGCGCAGCGAGCCATGCGCGACGGCGACTTCAAGTATCTGAAGATCCGCGACAACAGCTTCCTCTTCGACGTCGTGGCGGACCCCCGCGAGCGGGGCAACCTGAAGCATCGGCGCCAGGACGTATTCGATCGGCTGGTATCGGAATGGGCAGCGTGGAATGCCGCGATGCTGCCGGAGATACCCGACAGCTTCGGCGAGGGCTTCAGCGCGGCGGAACTGGCGGACCACATCGGCATGGGCCAAACTGGTGATTGATAACCTGCGGAGAGTGCAATGAGCCTCGAGGACAAACTGGCCGCGGTGCGTGAGGCCTCAGCGAAGCGTATCCCGCCGGACCGTCTCGCCATCATGCACAACGCCACCGAGCAGTTGCGCCAGTCCGGCATCATGGACGGCGTCATCAAGCCGGGCAGCAAGGCGCCGGACTTCACGCTGAACGACCAGCACGGCAATGCGGTGACGCTGTCCGCTCTGCTGGCGTCCGGCCCCGTATTGATGAGCGTGTTCCGCGGCTTCTGGTGACCCTACTGCCGGCATGAGCTGGATGCTCTGCAAGCAGTACTTCCCGGAGATCGAGTCAACTGGGCGCGAGCCTGATCGTGCTGTCGCCGCAGTTGCAGTCGTTCACCGAGCCAGGCGCGGCGCGACAGAAGCTGACGTTCCCGATCCTGACGGATCCCGACAACAAAGTCGGCGAGGCCTACGGGCTGGCATTCCGGCTGCCCGACGACCTGATCGAGGTCTACACGAAGAACGGCATCGAGCTGCCGCGCTTCAACGGCGATCAGAGCTGGCGGCTGTCGATGCCCGCGCGGATCGTCATTCGCCGCGACGGCATCGTGGCATCGGCCGAGGCCGATCCGGACTACACGCACCGGCCCGAGCCGGAGACGACGCTGGACGTGCTGCGCGGTCTATGACGATACCAGGGATCAAGGCGCTTGCCTTCGACACCGGCGGCACGGTGCTGGACTGGCATTCCGGCATCCGTGCAGCGCTCGCCGAGACCGGAGCGCGCCACGGCGTCACGCGGGACTGGACCGCGATCACCAACGCCTATCGCCGGCGTTCGCTTCAGCGCATGACCAACCAGACAAGCCCCGGCTTCAACATCGACGACGTGCATCGCACGGTCCTCGATGAGCTCGCCGGCGAGCATGACCTCGGCGCGTTCTCAGAGGCGGATCGCGCGGCCATCGCACGGCACTGGCATTCCCTCGATGCCTGGCCGGACTTTCCCGCTGCGCTGAAACGCTTGCGGCAGAACTACATCACGGTGTCGTTCACCATCCTCAGCGTTTCGCTGATCATCGATACCGCGCGCCGCAACGGCCTGCACTGGGATGCGGTGATCTCCTGCGAGATGCTCGACGTGTACAAGCCTCGGCCGGAAGCGTATCAGCGTGCGGCCAGGCTGCTGCAACTCGAGCCCCGCGATATCCTGATGGTGGCCTGTCACAACTTCGACCTCAACGCCGCCAGGGGCGTCGGCTACCGAACCTGCTTCGTCCGTCGTCCGGATGAATGGGGACCGTCCGGTCCGCCCGATCCGATACCTGATCCCGCGACCGATCTGGTCGTGCCCGACTTCCATCAACTGGCGGAACAGCTGGGCGCCTGAACTACGCCGCCGCCGGCAACTCGACAGCCACTGCCTGACGCGCCCGCCGCCGTGCCGGCGTCTTCACGACCTGCGTCAGACGCTGCCCGATCAGCCGCGAATACAGCAGCTCGTATTCCGCCGCCGCGCCCGACCAGGGGAAGCTGCGCGCCATCGCGGCCTGGCGCATTTCGGCCAGCACGTCGGGATCGTCGTAGGCATAGAAGGCGCGGCGGCATGCACCGAGCAGGCCCTCGCCCGACAGGTCAGCGAACAGGAAGCCGGTCTCGCCGTCCGCGATCGTGTCGGCCAGGCCGCCGGTGCGATGGGCGATCGGCAGCGCGCCGTAACGCTGCGCCTGCATCTGCGTCAGTCCGCACGGCTCGAAGCGCGACGGCATCAGGCAGAAGTCGCTGGCGGCGACGATCCGCCGCGCCATCGGCTCGTTGTAACCGATCAGCAGGCCGATGTTGTCGCGATGACTGCGCGCGAGGCGGCTGAGCATGTGCTCGGTGTCCGGATCGCCGAGGCCGAGGATGGCGATCTGACCACCCTCGTGGACGATGTCACGCGCGGTGTCGGCTACGATATCCAGCCCCTTCTGATGGACCAGCCGTGACACCACACCGAACAGCGGGCCATCGGAGTGCTTCAGGCACAACCCGGTGCGCACCAGCTCGGCGTTCGCTTGCTTGCCGGAGAGGTCGTCCGCCTCGAAGTGGTGCGGCAGATGCGGGTCGCAGCTTGGGTCCCAGCTTTCGTCGATCCCGTTGACGATGCCGGACAGCCGGCCTTCAACGGCAATCCCGCGTGTCAGGCCATGGAGGCCAGCGCCGAGAGCCTCGGTGGTGATCTCGCGCGCATAGGTCGGACTGACCGTCGATACGTGGTCAGCATAGAACAGACCGGCCTTGAGGAACGACACGCGGTCGTGAAATTCGACGCCGTTCACGTCAAACGCACACTCGGGGATGCCGAGCGTGTGCATGCGCTCGCGGTCGCACAGGCCTTGATATGCAATGTTGTGGATGGTGAGCACCGTCGGCACGCGCGCGCCCTGCCAGCGCAGATACGCCGGCGCGAGACCGCCCGGCCAGTCATTCACATGCAACAGATCCGGCTGCCAGTTCATGCCGGCACGGCCAGCGGCGATGTCGGCGGCAGCGAGCGACAGACGGGCAAACCGCAGATCATTGTCCGGCCAGTCGTGGCCTTCCGGTCCGGCATAAGGACTTCCGCTGCGTTGATACAGCGACGGCTCAAGAACGAGGTACAGGGTCAGACCATCCGCGGTGCGCGTCTCGCCTATACAGCAGGGGTTGATGCCAGCGCGGCCAGGCAGGTGTGCCACCACAACGATGTCCCGGGCCTTGGCGATCACCTCCGGGTAGCCCGGCAACAGCACGCGGATGTCGATGTTCCGACGCTGGAGCGCGCGCGGCAGACCTGCCGACACCTCGCCCAGCCCGCCCGCCCTGGCATAGTCGGCAAGCTCGCTCGTCGCGAACAGAACTTTCATGTTGCTCCGGGGGCGTCGTGGCGCATGTTTTGTGCGTTTGATTAGGTTAATGAAATCTTAACAGCGGCAACGCCGAAATACACTCTCCGGGACCATTCACGACCGGCTCATGACATTCACGAATGCTTGCAGCACACCGCGGTGATCATGCTCGGAGAGATTTCGCCTTAATTGTATCCATGCCGGCTCGATCGATCAGAGGTCGGCGTTCGCTGGTATGTTCTCCGCTTTCACGCCCATCGCCAGCAGCGACTGGCGCATCCACGCGCCCACCTGGCGGGTGCCAGTGTTGTAATCGGCCCAACTGTTCAGGAAATCCCGCCACCGCCGGTCTGGTTCCATCTGCACGCCCATGGCACTCGGCAACGCCACATAGGGGTTCTGAAGCAGCGTCACCTGCTCCAGCATCGGTGCCCGCGCGCTGACGCTCAACGCCTGGATCAACGCGTACATGATGCAGTCGGCGCGTCCCGCCTGCATCAGCAGGATCGCATCGTCGCCTTGTTTCGCGCCGAGCACCTGCGCCTTCGGTGCGTAGCGAGCAAGCAGCACATCGGTCAGCGAACCGATCAGCGACACTACGCGAATTTCCGGCTTGTTCAGGTCTTCCCAGGTGCGCGCGGCAAAGCCGCGGCGGGCAACAAAGCCGAAGGGATGCATGTAGTAAGCGTGGGTGAACCCGATCGCCAGCGCACGCTGCGGGGTCGGGTTCAGCGCGAATGCCAGATCGATCTTGTTCGCCTGGAGGTCGAGCACCGAATTGGCGTAGGTGGATTCGATGTATTCCAGCCTGGCGTTGAACGGCGCGGCGATGCTCTTCGCCATGTCGATAGCGACACCCGACCATTCGCCGGTAGCGAGGTCCTTGTGGAAGAACGGCATCTCGCCCGGCAGCGCGGCGATGCGCAGCACGCCGGTGCGACGGATGCGGTCGAACGTGGCTTCGCTCGACGGCGGTGTCTGCGCCGCGGCCGTGCCGCCGACAGCGATGGCGGCTGCGCCGAGAGCGGTACCCAGCCTGCGTCTGGTCTGCATGATCAGCCCCCGTTGCCGTAGCGCCGCGGCTTGAGTCCGGCGTGGAACCACTCGACGAATCCGATGATGTCGTACACCGGCACGCCGAAGGTCTCCTCGATCTTCGCCGAATAGGGCGGCAGGTTGGTGCACTCGGAAACGATCGCGCCAACGTCCGGGTTTTTATGCAGCAACTGTTCCGCCATGCCGAGTACCTCGCGTTCCTGCGCGGCGTGGTCGACCACAGGCTGGCCGGTGCGGTTGTTGTGGCGGAAGATCCCGTCGGGCGGCATGCCGACCACCGGGAGATCCGTCGGACAGCCGACGGCGCGGAAGTGGTCCGGCGACAGCGCGTCCTTGTCGGCAGTGAGCACACCGACGCGCCGACCTTTCGGAAGGATGCTCTGCACCAGCGGAATCTGCAGCAGGCTGGAGGTCGCGACCGGCACCGGACAGTGAGCGACGAGCTGTGGATGCAGGATGGCGAGAAAGCCGCAGCTCGTGGTGATGCCGTCTACACCGAGAGCCACCAGTTCATCGGCCGCGCGCAGGAACAGGTCCAGCATGCCATCGGCGTTCGGCTTGACGATGCGGTCGGGTGTGGCGCCGCGCACAACGGCGAACTGCACGGGAAAGCGCCAGGTGGGCGCGTAGCCGATGTCGCCAGGCAGGCGTTGAAATCCCGTATCCAGCATCATGATACCGATGCTGACGCCGTGTACCGGCTGGCGGCGATGGAGCCTGGCCATTGCGCGTCTCCCTGCTGCTGGACTTGACCTGGTCACCTGCGTACTTCAGCAGATGGTCGGGTCAAGTCCTGGCATGGATGCGAACGGGAGGATGTGCAGATGACGGCGATCGATCCGATCCCTTATTCCGACGCGAAGATCCGCCGGATCCTTTCGACGGTGCGCACCATCGCGATGGTCGGCGCGTCGCCCAACTGGAACCGGCCGAGCTACTTCGTGATGAAGTATCTGCAGAACAAGGGCTATCGCGTCATTCCGGTGAACCCCGGCACCGCCGGCAAGGAACAGCTCGGCGAGAAGGTCTACGCCAGCCTGCGCGACATTCCCGACAAGGTCGACATGGTCGATGTGTTCCGCGCGTCGGATCAGGTCGGTCCGATCGTCGACGATGCGATCGCGATCGGCGCCAAGGTGGTGTGGATGCAACTCGGCGTTCGCAACGACGAAGCGGCGGCGCGTGCCGAGGCGGCCGGCATCGAAGTGATCATGGACCGCTGTCCGAAGATCGAGTTCGGCCGTCTCGGCGGCGAGCTGTCATGGAGCGGCGTGAACTCCGGCATCATCCGCAATCGCGCGCCCGAGGCACCCACCGAACGCAAGACGAAGCCGCAGGTGCTGCCGTCGGCCAATGTCAGCTACGGCTTCGAGACGCGCGCGATCCATGCCGGCGCGTCGCCCGATCCGACGACCGGCGCGCGGATCACGCCGATCTTCCAGACCGCGGCTTACGTCTTCGACGATGTCGAGCATGCGGCGTCGCTCTTCAATCTGCACAACTTCGGCTACATTTACGCGCGCCTGACCAATCCCACCGTCGCGGTGCTGGAGGAGCGGATCGCCAGCCTGGAAGGTGGGCGTGCCGCCTGTGCCGCCGCGTCGGGCCATGCCGCGCAGTTCCTGATCTTCGCCACCATGATGGAGCAGGGCGATGAGTTCATCGCGTCGCGCAACCTGTACGGCGGATCGCTGACGCAGTTCGGCCTGTCGTTCAAGAAGCTGGGCTGGACGTGCCACTTCGTCGATCCGCACGACCCGGAGAACTTCCGCCGCGCGCTGACGCCGCGCTGCAAGGCGATCTTCCTCGAAAGCCTCGCCAATCCCGGCGGCATCGTTGTCGATCTCGAACCCGTGGCGAAGATCGCGCACGAGGCGGGCATTCCGCTGATCGTCGACAACACGCTGGCGACGCCGTTCCTGTGCCGGCCGATCGAGTGGGGCGCCGATCTGGTGGTGCACTCGACGACGAAGTTCCTCGACGGCCACGGCAATTCGCTAGGTGGCGTCGTGGTGGAGAGTCGGGAAAGTTCGACTGGTCGCAGGGAGGCAAGTTCCCGGCGCTGACCGAACCGGAGCCTGCCTATCACGGGCTGCGGTTCTACGAGAACTTCGGCGACTTCGCCTTCACCACCAAGGCGCGCGCGGTGGCGTTGCGCGACTACGGCCCGACGATGGCGCCGATGAACGCGTTCCTCACCATCACCGGGATAGAGACGCTGCATGTGCGCATGGAGCGGCACGTGGCGAATGCGCAGAAGGTGGCGGAGTATCTGGAACGACATCCGCGGGTGGCGTGGGTCACCTATGCCGGCCTGGAGTTGAGCCCGTATCGCAAGCTGGCGCGCAAGTACCTGCCGCGCGGGGCGGGTGCGGTGTTCACCTTCGGTGTGCGCGGCGGCTACGAGGCCGGCGTGAAGCTGGTGGAGAATGTGCGGCTGTTCTCGCACCTGGCGAACATCGGCGATACGCGCAGCCTGATCCTGCATCCGGCCTCGACCACGCATCGCCAGCTCTCGGACGAACAGCGGCTTGCGGCGGGCGCGGGTCCCGATGTGATCCGCCTGTCGATCGGATTGGAGACAGCGGAGGATCTGATCGCCGATCTCGATCAGGCGCTGGAGACGGCCGGCGGCTGAGGGAGATCACGCGACCACCACCGGGATCGCCGCCGGCGCGTCGGTGACGGCGATCGGCGTCCAGCCCGCGGCGTCGCCGTCAGCCTGCGCAGGCAACGCCTCATTGTCGATGAAGTCCACCTGACGCGCCCGAACGTGCCGCACGCCGGGCGCCCGGCTCAGCAGATTGAGCGGCAATGCGGCGCCGTACAGCAGGGCCGCGGCAACGCCTGAGTGATCGAACAGCACCACCGAGAATCCAGGCTCGGCCGCACAGGCGGATGGTGCGAGCATAAAGCGGCCACCGTACAGCCGACCCTTGCTGACGATGACGCTGGCGGCCTGCGTCTCCTCGCCATCCAGGCGCAGGTGGATCATCGGGAAGCGATAGCAGGCCAAGCTCGCGCAGTGTCTGAATCGCATAAGCGCCGCGGCCGAACATCCGTTTCAGCGCGACGGGCACATGATGGACGACCTGTGCGTCGAACCCGACGCCGACCATCTGCACGAACAGGCGGGAGCCCGTGGTGGTGCGCACCACGCCGGGCCAGATCGGCCGCGTCCGCCCGAATGCCAACGCCGCCGCCACGGCGCGCGGCTCGAAGGGAAGTTCGAGCTCATGCGCCATCACGTTGGCGGTGCCGAGTGGGATGACACCAAGTCGCGCCGATGATCCCATCAGGCCGTTGGCGACCTCGGCGATGGTCCCGTCCCCGCCGGCGGCGACCACCATCGAAGAACCGCGACAGACCGCCTCGCGCGCCAACGCCTCGGCGTGGCCTGGCCGATGTGTCTCCGACAGCTCGATGCGGACGCCGTTCGCCACCAGCACGTCGAGCACTCGCCACATCAGACTGGCACGCCGCATCCCGGCGACAGGGTTGAACACCACGATCATCGGCAAATCGACTCGAAAGCATCTTCAACGCGAAGTTAGGAATCTGCCATTCAATTCATTGCAATATGATGACAAAATTGTTGCTGCGGAATGACTTTCATTCCCGGCCTTAATATTATGTTTCGTCATGTAATCTTAACTTTATCCACAAAGATTTGCAGGTATTCCCTGATCTCGCATGAATGCTCCTATCATTCCCAGCGCGCGGCCACTCTATCGTAGTGTGTTCCTGTCGGACACACATCTTGGAACACGCGGCGCGCGTTGCGACTTCCTTGCGGACTTCCTGCGACGCACGAGTTGTCAGTACCTGTTCCTGGTCGGCGACATCTTCGACGGCTGGCGGCTGCGCAAGTCCTGGTACTGGGACGAGGATCACGACGAGGTGCTGCGGCAGATATTGCGTCACGCGCGTGGCGGCGCAGAGGTGACCTACATCCCCGGCAACCACGACGAGATGTTCCGCGCCTGGCTGGATCCGATTGTTCCTGGCGGTCTGGAGATCGCCGGCATCCGGCTGCGGCAGGAAGCCGAGCATGTCACCGCCGCGGGCAAGCGTCTGCTGGTGATGCACGGCGACGAGTTCGACAGCGTGGTGCGCTACGCAAAGTTCCTCGCACTGCTGGGCGACGGTGCGTACACCGCGGCACTGACGTGCAATCGCTGGTTCAACGCGCTGCGCCGACGGCTGGGCTATCCCTACTGGTCGCTCTCGGCCTGGCTGAAGCGCCAGGTGAAGGAGGCGGTGAAGGCGGTCGATCGGTTCGAGAGCGCGCTGGCCAACGAGGCGCGACGGCGCGGCTTCGACGGCGTCGTCTGCGGCCACATCCACCAGGCCGAAATGCGCGAGGTGCAGGGCGTGCTGTACTTGAACGACGGCGACTGGGTGGAGAGCTGCACCGCGCTGGTGGAACATCATGACGGACGGCTGGAGCTGATCGACTGGGCGGCGGCCAACCGCCTGTCGTTCTTCGCACCGCGCCGAGCCGCGCTGAGCGAAGCTGCCTGACCTACTCACCCTCGAAAATCCAGCCTGCTGCGACGCGATGCTGCCTCCCGCGCCTTCGCACAGGATCATGATCGTTACGGATGCGTGGCTGCCGCAGGTGAACGGCGTGGTGCGTACGCTGACCACGGTGGTGGCCGAGCTGCGCGCGATGGGCCACGTGGTGGAGGTGATCTCGCCGGACCGCTTCCGCACCATCCCATGCCCGACGTACAGCGACATTCCGCTGGCGCTGCTGCCGCGGCGGAGCCTGGTGCGCATGATCGAGGCGTTCCAGCCGGAGGCGCTGCACATCGCGACGGAGGGCCCGCTCGGGATGGCGGCGCGAAGCTGGGCGAAGCGCACCGGGTTTGGCTTCACCACCGCGTTCCACACGCGGTTCGCCGAATACGTCAAGGCGCGGACGGGTCTGCCGGTACGGCCGCTGTATGCCTGGATGCGGCGGTTCCATAGCGCCGCGCAGGGCACCATGGTCGCGACGCAGTCGTTGCGCGACGAGCTGACGGTGCGGGGGTTCCGCAATATCCGGCCATGGTCGCGCGGGGTGGATCTGGACCTGTTCAAGCCGGAGCCGCGCGAGGACTGGGGACTGCCGCGGCCGGTGTTTCTCTGTGTCGGCCGCGTGGCGGTGGAGAAGAACATCGGCGCGTTTCTCGATCTCGATCTGCCGGGCTCGAAGGTGGTGGTCGGCGGCGGGCCGATCCTGTCGCGGCTGCGGCGCGAGTATCCCGATGTGCTGTTCACCGGCCCGCGGTACGGCGAGGCGCTGGCGCGTGCGTACGCCGGCGCCGATGTGTTCGTGTTTCCCAGCCTGACCGACACGTTCGGGCTGGTGCTGCTGGAGGCACTCGCCTGCGGCACGCCGGTCGCGGCGTTTCCAGTCACCGGACCGATCGATGTTCTGGCCGACGCGCAAGGCATGGTGGGCGCGGTGGATGTTGACCTGCGCGCGGCGGCGTTGGCGGCGCTGGCGGCCGATCGGTCGGCGTGTCGGGCACATGCCGAGCGCTACTCATGGCGCGCGTGCGCGGAGGTGTTCTTGTCGCACCTGGTGCCGCTGGCGGGTGCTTCGTAGGGCGGCCGGCTGGGTGGTGGGTTTTGCTGCGGTCATGGTGCCGGGCGCTCTCAGCATTGTCTCAAAGTGTTGCTGCGTGAGACGCGGTCGCAGGAGCGGCGACATGTGGGGGTTCCGCGGCGCCGTTGTGCCGCTGGCGGTCCAGCGCCAGCAGGACCGGGCTGGAGCCGTGGACGATTTCGTCGACCAGGTCGGGCTCGGGCGGGCCGAAGTCCGGTGTCGCCGGGAGGCCGCCCGCGGCACGGATGCGCGCGGCACGGTCCGGGTAAAGCACGGCGTAGCGCTCGGCCTCGGTGAGCTGATCGAACGGGGCGGCGGCGGCTGGGGGCGCGGGTTCAGGTTCGGGCGCCGGGGTGGGAATTTCGTGGAACCAGTAGCCGGCGCGCTCCATGGCGGCGGGGTGTGTTTCCGCCATTTGTTTCTCGCGCGTCTCCTGCATGCGCAGCAGCGCGCGCAGCGCCGCGTTCGACTGGCGCGACATGGACGCGGCCTGGGCGCGGCAGCGGTGCATCTCGGCGGGGTCGTTGACGGCGAGGCTGGCACTGCGAAGGGCGTCGGCGGCGTGGGCGTCCATGGCGACGATCCGCGCGGCCAGCCGAGCCTCGAAGGCGTCGGCGGGATTGAGGGCCTCGACGGCGTCCATCGCGCCCATGTTGCGGACGGCCCGGACGTCGGGCGTGTCGTCGGGGGACTTGGGGAGCATGGAGCAGAGGTAGGCGAAGGTCTCGCGGTAGTTGGAGCCGGAGGGGTTGGAAGGTGTGGGTTGCATGAGATGGCGCCCGTGATGGGGAAACGGGTGGATGTGGTAGTTAGTATGGATGATGTCAATTGGTCTGTAATACTAACTAGCCTTGTGCGGTAGAATTGGCGGCCGAGTGCCATCCGACGGAGACAGGCACAACTATGCGGACTGATGGTGGAACCAAATTAGCGGGGACGGGGTAATCGCCGGCGGGCCGAATTTCGCACGCGGCAGGCAAAGGTTTTGCGATTGCGCGTAGGTCACTGCCGGAGAAAGGCTGGAAACGGGCATCCAGTGCCCATCTGGCGGTGTAATGGCCGTCAAGCCCTGCAGCCGCGAACGGGGCATCGGTGGCTGGCTCGCCCAGAGCCGCATCGTCATCCTGGCGCTATCGCCTCGACCGGCTCACAAACTCCAGAAACTGGACTGGGGGTAGGTGCCGCAACTTATTATACTGCCGCCCATGAAGGGTTACGGCCAGTTCTGCCCAATCGCCAAAGCCGGTGAGATCCTGACCGAGCGCTGGACGCTCCTCGTGCTGCGAGACCTGCTGTACGGATCGCGCCGCTTCAGCGACTTGCGGCGGGGCGTGCCGCTGATGTCCCCAACGCTGCTCTCTACCCGCCTGCAAACGCTGGAACAGGCGGGGCTGGTCGTGCGCAAGCCCAGCGATGGACACGGCCATTGGGAATACCACCTGACCCCAGCGGGCGAAGAGCTCAGGCCAATTGTCGATGCGATCGGCCATTGGGGACAGACCTGGGTGCGCAGCAAGCTGACGCCTGATGAGATCGATCCCGGACGGCTGATGTGGACAATGCACCGCCACTTCATACTCGCCAACGTGCCGCAAGACAGGCTCGTGCTGTACATCGAGATCACCGACGCGAAACGTTTACCCACCTGGTGGTTCATCATTACGCACGACACCGTTGATCTCTGCTGGGACGATCCGGGTCGCGATGTCGATGTCAGCCTGTACGCCGATCTGCTGACGCTCACACAGATTTATATCGGCGATCTTTCATTCCCGCGCGCTCGCGGCCTCGGCAAGGTCGAGGTGCACGGTTCCAAGAAAAATGTAAGCTCCCTCCCGACATGGTTTCCCCGCAGCAAGTTCGCCGATGACAACCCAAGGCCCATAATCTGAGCGCTCAACGAAGACCATTCGAACGCGCTGAAAAACTCCAAAATCTGAACTGGAGGCGCCCCTCCGAACGCCCTAGCGTCGCTCTTCGATCACACCCCGCAATGTAGCGTGAGGAAGGGAGAGCACCATGAACGCGACACGGCGAAAGATCGTCGGGGGAGCAATCGCGGCATTGATTGCAAAGCCGCTCCGGGCGCAATCGGGCAAAAGCATGAAATCCATCCGCATCGGTGTGCTGACCGATCTGTCCGGCACGTATCGAGATATTTCCGGCCCGACCGGCATTGCATGCGTGCGGCAGGCGGTTCAGGAGTTCACGGCGAGTAAGGGCATTGACGTCGAGGTGCTGACGGCGGATTTCCAGGAAAAGCCGGATGTCGGCGCCGCCATCGCACGGCAATGGTTCGACCAGGACGGTGTCGATGCGATCGTCGACCTGACGAACTCGGCGGTCGCCCTCGCCGTGTCCAACGTCGCGCGGGAAAAGAACAAAGTGGCCCTTGTAACCGGGGCCGCGGTATCGGCGGTGACCGGCAAGCAGTGCAGCCCGAATACCGTGCATTGGACTTATGATACTTGGATGCTGGCCCATTCGACTGGCATCAAAACCTTGCAGGCTGGCGGGAAGACCTGGTTCCTCATTGCCCCCGACTATGCTTTCGGCCATTCGCTGGCGGGGGACACGGCACAAGCTGTCGTCGCAGGTGGTGGTGCAGTGCTGGGCAGCGTTATGTACCCATTCCCAGACACCACCGATTTTTCCGGCCTGCTTGCGCAGGCCCAGGGATCGGGGGCGCAAGTACTCGGATTGTGCAATGGCGGCAGCGATCTCGTGAACAGCCTCAAACAAGCAAATGAGTTCAGGCTGCACCGGAAAATGCGGGTCGCCGGTTTGCTGATGTTCACGCAGATCGTACGTGCGGTCGGACTGCCCATAGCCCAGGGGCTGTATCTGACAGAAACCTTCTACTGGGACCTGAACGATCGGACGCGGGCGTTCACGGACCGCATTCGGCCAAAAACCCCCGGCAACTGGCCCAGCATGATCCAGGCTGGCGATTACGCCGCCATCCTGCATTACCTCAAGGCAGTCGCCGACATGGGCGTCGGGGCAGCGAAGGCTGATGGAGGTACTGTGGTTGCACGCATGAAGACCATGCCGACGGACGACGATTGCTTTGGGCCAGGGACAATCCGGGAAGATGGACGGGCACTTCACCCCGCCTATCTATTCGAGGTGAAGTCACCGGCCGAGAGCCGGCACGATTGGGACTTGTACAATCTCGTGGCGACAACGCCCGCCGAGCAGGCGTTCCGGCCCCTGAGCGACGGAGGCTGTCCGCTCGTGCATGTCTGACCGGCACCGGGGTTCGGCCGTAACCGATGGAGGTGACCATGGGTCTCAAGAGCATCTTGCCCATTATTTTGGTTCTGAGCACCGTACTTTGCTTCCGCACGGGCGCGGCCGACACCAAACAGATTGACGTGAACGGCACCGCATTCACCTACGTTGAGCAAGGTCAGGGTGTCCCCGTCGTCCTCGTTCACGGGTCGCTCGGCGATTACCGCACGTGGAGCGGGGAGATGGACGATTTTGCTGCCCGCTATCACGTTGTCGCCTACAGCCTGCGAAATCACTACCCGGATACCTGGACAGGCGGCCCTTATAGCTACCAGGGTCACATTGCTGATCTTGTGGCCCTGCTTCACGCGCTCAACCTTGGTCCGGTCCACCTCGTCGGCCATTCCTACGGCGGAACTATGGCCGTGATGGTCGCCAAGGACCATCCTGCACTCATTCGCAGCTTGGTGCTTGCAGAACCCGGTGACGCCTCGTGGGTCGCTAACGTTGAAGAGGCAAAACCACCTTTGGCTGTGGTCTTTAAGGTTGCCAGCGTCGTGCGGGAGCATACGCAAAAGGGTGAACTTGACGAGGCCGTCATTTCATTCATGGATTTGATCAATGAAGCGGGAGGCGGATTCAAAGGCCTTCCCGTCGCTTTTCAGACCGGCATGTTGCAGAACAGCACGACGCTGAAAGCCTCGTTCGCAAGTCCGCCGCCGCCTACGTTCACCTGCGACGATGCCAGTAAGATAGGCACGCCGACGCTTGTGGTCGAGGGCGAACTGACCCTGAAGGTCCGCCGTCTAATCGACAATGAGCTCGTGCGTTGCATGCCGCATGTCGAGCGAGTTTTAATCCCCCGCGCGGCACACCCTCTTGAGATGGTCAACCCCAAGGATTTCAACGCAGCTGTAATGCAATTCCTGGCCAAGCAATAGTCCTCGATGGCAGTCCGTGCGGGGCTGACGTTGACGCAGTGTTGTAGGAGAGGAAGCCCATCAACCTGACGAGCAACGACTGTGGCGACCGAATCTGAATCGACCTTACGGCCGCCTCCAGCGAATGACGGCTTCCCACCCATAGCCGACCTTCGGTGCAAATCTCAAGCAGACCGTGTGAAAACTCTCTCGCAACGGATTCCGGCGCGGCGCGTGCTGCGTTAAAATCAAGATATGCCACATATCGCCGGCCATGACCGTTCCCGGGCTCTTACTTCTCCCGGAATCCCTGGACGACTACGTCGGCCCCGAGAACCCGGTGCGCTTTATCGAAGCCTTCGTCGAGGGGCTGGCCTGCCCGCGGCAGGGTTCGCGCGTGTCGAGCCCGAGGAGACCGGCCGTCCTGGTTACCGTCCCGCCGATCTGCTGAAGCTCTACATTTACGGCTATCTGAACCGCAACCGCTCAAGCCGCCGCCTGGAAGCCGAGACCGACCGCAATATCGAGGTCATCTGGCTGCTGCGTCACCTGAAGCCCGACTTCAAGGCCATCGCTGATTTCCGCCGCGATAACCGCAAGGCCTTCCGCCCAGTGTTCCGTCAGTTCGTGCTGCTGTGCAAGCAGCTGGATCTGTTCGGTCGCGAGCGTCAGCCCGCCCACGGTCGCGCGCCGCCAGGGCGGCGAGTGCCGCGATGTGAGCGGGTCCATATCGCCCCAGGAGCGCATACTGGCCGGCGCTGTCGCTGCCGCATATCCACTTTATGGAAGGTCCGTGGCGGGATCCGGATGCAGCCGCATAAATGCCGCTGTCGCCCTGGTCGCCCGTCGGGCGGCCTGGCCGGTGCGGGCGTCGCGGCGACCCCCAGCAGCAGACGGACCATCAGGCTCTCCCAGAGGAGACCCAAGAATTGTCTCGCCATCTCCGCTGGCTCTCCCTTCCAATTAGCCTGGTCGATTGGGCGTTCGCCAACAATCCGGCGAGCGTGCCGCGCGTGGCGGCACGACCGGCCGGCCGCCGGCGATCCGGCGCTGTTGGTCGCGGGCAGCGGGCTTCCTTCCGCCGTCGCCAGTTTCGGGGCTTCCATTGCGGAAATGCCGTTGCAGATACAAACTCTACAGGCCTATGCACAGACAACGGTCGAGCGATGAAATCGCAAACAACGAGGGCTCGTCATCGACGGGAGGAATTAGCGATGTCGGTCGAATATCTGCTCGTGACCTTTCCCGAAGATCGTGACGTGCTGGTCGACGGCGATCGGGTAGGCGTGACCAACCACACGATCCTTATCAGCGCAAACGAATACATCATCTCCTTGAATGGGGCCGGGTATGCACCGACAAGCCAGGACGTGGTGGTCGCGGGAACTTCGATCATGCGCCCGATGGTTGTCGCCTTTACACCTGCGGCTGCCGGCAGCGTGGCTGCTGACCGGGATGCTGGCGTTGGCAGCCTGCCAGACGTTGCCAGACTTTCCCAATCGACCCCTCGCGCAAGGGGCGGCAAACGCGCAGCCTCCCAGTCCGGTTGACGCTGATCCGTCAGCACCGCTGATTCTGGTCGCATTCTCGGGCGGAGGCTCGCGCGCTGCGGCCCTGGGGCTCGGCGTGCTCGACCAGCTTGCCCTATCCACCTATCCCTCCGCGAACGGCACGGTTCGGTTGGTGGACCGAATCAAGGTGATTTCCTCCGTCTCGGGCGGCAGTGTAGTGGCTGCCTGGTTTGGCCTCGTCGGGCCCACGCGCATGGATGAGCTGAACAAGGCTTTCCTGGCGCAGGACAACATGGCGACGCTGGAATGGCAGGCTGCAGATCCAGTGACGTTGGGGCGGCTGGCGTTCGGCCGCTACACGCGGATCGACGTGTTGCGCGATCTGCTGGATCGTCAACTGTTTCATGGCGCGACCTTCGCCGCGCTGCGCCAACCGGGTTCGCCGTTCGTGATACTGAACGCGACCGACATGGAATCCGGTGAAGTATTTGCCTTCACACCACCGCGCTTCGACGACATCTGCTCCGACCTTGGCGCATTGCCGATCTCGGTTGGCGTTGCTGCCTCTGCTGCCTTTCCTGTCGCGCTGTCGCCGATGAGCCTACGCAATTACAGTTACAGCTATGAGACCTGTCCGGGCGCGCTTCCGCCGGCCGGTTGGATAGGCGCCGACTTGACCAAGCAGGCTGCGCGATACATCGACCTCGAGGAATATAAGAGGGCCCGCTATGCGAATGCGTTGCGCAACGGCCGCGACCCGCCGCCCTACCGCAATGAGCACTACCTGCATCTGCTCGATGGTGGCCTGGCTGACAACCAGGGGATTTACTCCCTCTCCGAGGCGCTAATCTCCACCCACAGCCCGACCGAGCTACTGCGGGCGATCAATCTCGGGCAGGTGAAGCGAATTGTGGTGATCTCGGTGAACGCGCGCTCGGACACGGACAGCGACGTAGGGCGAAACGAGGCAGTGCCGGGTTTGCTCAAAGTGGTGAACACGGTAATCGGTACGCCGATAGACGCGACGACCGCGTACGCCAATGCCACCATGCAGGAGCTGGTGAGCACCCTCAAGAGCGCTGGCGCGACGGGTTCTTTGGCCCCTGGGAAGCCGCTGTTCGCCGGCATGCGGGTTTACGGGATCGCTATCGACTTCGATCAGTTCCTTCCCGACCAAGCCGCCCTGCAGACCGCGGTGAAGAATGTGGGAACAAGCTGGACGCTCTCCTCGGGGGAATTGCGCGACGTGCTGTCCGCCGGCCGACAGCTGCTTAGCCAGCACCCATGCTATCAGCGACTGCTGCTCGACGTTGGCGCCACGGACCTGACGGCGAGCCCAGCGCAGGTGCGCCGAAACTGCCCGTTCGAGGATGATGGGGGCGAGTGATCAGGGTCGGATTACCACGCCGCTTCGTCTGTATTCGAACCGCTCAGGCCTGGATCGCAACAACAAGGGGAGGATCTGTTGCGACGAATATCGGCGCAACATGAAGGACGTTATGTGGCAAGATTCGGATGGCCATAAGTGGCGGCAACCCCTAGCCCAATCCTGACACCACGGGAGAAGGCATCGGTGACCCCTATAGCAGATCGAGTTTATGGCACCGTCAGCGCGGCCAGGCAGAAAGAGATGAGCGGCCTCGAGTTTGTTCAAGGTCTGGCGAACAGGACCCTGCCCCTGAACACGATCGCGCGGACCCTTGGTTACGACGTGATCGAAGTGGCGAACGGACGTGTCGTCATTGTCGCAGAGCCAGATGATACCCTACTCAACCCGGCTGGCACGATACACGGCGGCTTCTCCGCGACCTTGCTCGATAGCTGCATGGGACTTGCCATCCAATCGACCCTCGACAAAGGCATCGGTCAGACAACGCTGGAATTTAAGATTTCCCTTGTTCGACCAATTACAACCGAGACAGGGGAGATCAGGGCGGAAGGAATGGTCCTGAGCCGGGGGCGGCGCGTAGGCACCGCTGTTGCCGCCATACGTTTCACCGTGGCTGGTCTTCTCCTGTTGCCGTATTTGGCGAAGAAGGGTCCGGCGCTCGACCGCCTTGGCTGGACGGGAGTGGCCATCATCATTGCCGGGTGTGGGGCGCCGATGGTGCTGCTCGTGAACATGGGCTTGTTGTTTGCGCCTGCCGCTCACGCAGGTGCGTTGTTTCCCGGCGTGATGCCATTGATGGTCGCGATTCTGGCCGCAATGGTCCTGAAGGAGCCATTTCACATTCGGAAGAGGATCGGCTTCGTCCTTATCGTGCTCGGCGCAGTGGGTATCGTTTGGGGAAGAGGCGGCACCATTGGAACAGCGCAAAATATCGGCCACGCCTTGTTTCTCCTCGCGGGCCTCGCATGGGCTGGCTATACCGTCGTGATGCGGCACGCCCGGCTTGATGGGCTACATGCGGCTGCCATCGCGGCGGTCGGATCGTTGGTACTCTACCTGCCCTTCTACATATGGTTCGCTGGGATCAGCGTCTTCAAGGCGCCTCTGTTTGATATCGGATTGCAGGCGGTTGTGCAGGGCGTCCTCACGGCGATCGTCGCCCTGCTGCTCTATGGCCGCATGGTCAGCCTTCTTGGCGCGACAGGGGGTGCCGCGTTCGTCGCGCTTACGCCCGTTGTGACCGGCCTCATGGCAATTCCGGTTCTCGGGGAATGGCCCATGACGATTGATTGGTTGGCAATCGTTCTGATCTCAGGTGGCGTTTATGTCGTGAGTGGAGACACGTTGCCTTACTGGAAGGGCAAACCAGCGGTGTCATTCGGTCAATGACGGAAGGGCGGCCTCACTTGTTGCACAATTCCGTTGAATATCGGCAAATTCCAGAGAAGGCGGCAAGTTTCCTCTGTCGCACATTTCTTGGTTTTCGCAACACGCGCGCCGCGCAAGATGGTATATGGTAAGTTGCGCCGCTATCATGGCAGCGTCGGCAGGGCCTTGAGCTCCTTACGGGCCGTGCCGAAGCTTCCGAGATGATAGACCGATGCGCCTGCCGGGGAGAACGCGAACGCCTCGAACGGTTCGGCAAGCATGCGGTTCAGGTAGGCTTCGGTGCCGACACCGATCGTGACATGCGGATTGAACTTCTCGCCGGCCGCGATCGTCACGAAGTTGGCCACGTACTCCAGCAGGAACGGTTGTATGTCGCGGCCCGCCTCGGTCGAGAAGAACGCTGCGGGTGTTCCGCTGTTCACCGTGAACGGCGAGACGGCGTCGATCAAGGCTTTCTGCAGCCTATGCAAATCGTCGGTCGGCTCGACGACGATGCCGGCGAGACCGAGCGGCGGGCTGGGAATATAGTAGTATTTGATTGCTCTCAACTTCCACCCGAGTGGCTTTTCCTTGAGGAACACGCCGGCTGCTGCGGCGTAGACCTTGTCGAGGTCGGCCGTGCGGGCGAACTGCTGAAGCATCGAGACGTGCGGGTGATGCGTCGCGTCCAACGCGAATCCTTTCGGGAACACTTTGAGCAACCGCGCGTTCGCAGCTTTCGCATGCTGGATCATCGTCGCGTCCGGCTCCAGCGCGATGTCGATCGCCGTGACATGGTCTGGCGTCACCGCGGCCGTCTGTGCCTGCGCGGCGGTTCTGCCGTGAAGTGCCTGGATTGCCGGAATTGCCGCGAGGGACCCCAGCACACGGCGTCGGCTCGGATCATCGGAAGCCAGGAATGTCATTGATCACCTCCTATTGTTCGTCCGGCTATCTCCGTCATTCGAACGGAAACACGCGCTGCCAGTCGTTTTTCATATCGGCAACCACCCAGCGGTTCGTATTTGCTTCCTCGAGCGCCTTGTCCAGACGCCCGAAATAGGAATGGTCATAGGCCCATTCCCGAATTCCGTCGGTGTGGTGGACGAGCAGCGCGAGCCGGGCGCCTTCTCCAGCGGTCGTCCATTGAAGCATCTCCAGGTCACCATCGGAATTGCCGAAGGCAGCAATCGGGCGACGCCCGATATGCTGCTGGATAGCGACGGGCTTCCCAACGTTGTCGTTGATAAAATCAACCTCGGACAACTTGATCAAAATCGGCTTGCCGTCTCTCATTTCGAACTTCAGCTTGCCACTGCTACCGACCACCTGCTCAGGTGGCACACCGTAGGTCCTTTCGGCGAAGGTCCGCATGAATTCGACGCCGCCTCCCGAGACGATGAAAGTCTTGAAGCCGCTGGCACGGAGATAAGTGAGCAACTCCAGCATCGGCTGGAACACCATTTCGGTATAGGGCCTGTTGGTCGCTGGATGGCGCGCCGTTGTTAGCCACGCACGCACCTCCGCCTCGAATTCCTCCGTCGTCATGCCGAAATGCGCGGCTGCGACAATCTCTAGGAGCGCGCGCTCGCCGCCGGTCAATATCGACTTCGCATCGCCCGCCAGCGCCGACTTGAAGGGTTCCCTGCTCTGCCATTCCGGGTGTTGTGGCGCCCGTGCCTTGATTTGGTCGAGAGCAAAGGCGAGCTGTATATAATAGGGCTGCTCGGCCCAGAGCGTTCCGTCATTGTCGAAGGTGGCAATACGCTCTTCCGGTTTCACGTAGTCGGGGCTGTCCGCTGTCGTGACACGCGCGACGAAATCCAAGATCGCGCTCTTCGCCGCACCCTCGCACCAGGACGGTAACGGATCATCAAGCGCGGCGCCGGCGCCTCCTGACGGTGCCATTCCAATCCTCCACATTCAGTTTGAGAACAACTGCTGCTCGATCGAGCAATAGTCGCATGTCATCGCCTTTGGAGACAAATTCGGCCGTAGAAGCCAGCCAGCGCCTTAGACCCTCGATTCAACATCTTGTGGTTTCGCTGACACCGCGCGAGTGCGCGGAAGCCCCATAAGCTCCTTTATGGAAGGTCCGTGGCGAGATCCGGATGCAGCCGCATAAATGCGGCCGTCGCCTTGGTCGCCCGTCGGGCGGCCTCGGCCGGTGCGGGCGTCGCGGCAACCCCCAGCAGCAGACCGACCATCAGGACCTCCCAGAGAAGACCCAGGAATTGCCTCGCCATCTCCGCTGGCTCTCCCTTACCTATAAGCCCGGTCGATTGGGCGCTCGCCAATAATCCGGCGAGCGTGCCGCGCGTGGCTGCGGGACCGGCCAGGTCGAGAGTTTTGGCAATCTCCGGGGAACGTGTCGCCTCAGCGATCGCCAGGCGGAACATGGCGATGACTGTCGGGTGCGACGTCTCACGCACGAGGTTGGTCGCAAAGGCGGTGAGTGTTGACGCAAGCATCTGCCGGGTGTGTGGGGCAGGCAGGTCCCGAGCCAGCCGCATTCGATCGGCGCGGCCTTTGATGCAGGCGACAAGCATCGCGTGCTTGCTGCCGAAATTGGCATAGAGATCACGCTTTGAGACTTTGGCGCGCGTCGCGATATCGAGCGTGCTGGTAGCGGCGTAACCGTCCTCGGTGAATGCCTTGAATGCGGCGCCGAGGATGCGCTCGCGCATTTGGTTGTCGGGCGCGGCTGGAGCGGGGTTGATGGGCTTTTTCATGGTCCGTGAAAATCACCGTTGCCCTGGTACCCGACAGTACCATATGGTGTGGGTACCGATGGGTACCTGTCAATGCTGCAATGAGGCCACCATGAGTGTCCAGGCTTTTCGGTCTACCGGCGTCGAAGTTCAGGAAACCGCCGTCCGGCCTGGCGGGGCCACCACCATGGATCGCACGCGGACGCCGAAGGGGGCCTGGCTGATCGTCGCGCTGCTGTTTTCGTTCATGTTGATCAATTTCGCCGACAAGACGGTGATCGGGATCGCCGCTGTTCCGATCATGCAGGAACTGAAGCTCAGTCCGAGCGAGTTCGGGCTGGTCGGTTCGAGCTTCTACCTGCTCTTCGCGCTGTCGGCGGTCGTCACAGGCTTTGTCGTCAACCGCGTGCAGACGCGTTGGGTGTTGGTGGCGATGGGTCTGGTCTGGGCGCTGACGCAGTTTCCCATGATGGGTGCTGCGGGGTTCGGGACACTGGTGGCCTGCAGAATTGCGCTCGGTGCGGGTGAGGGGCCGGCCGCTCCGGTGGCATTGCATTCGGCGTACCAGTGGTTTCCCAATGAGCTACGCACGTTGCCGACCGCGGTCATCCTGCAGGGTGGCGCCATCGGCGTCATGGTGGCGTTGCCGCTGCTCAATTTTATCATCGTGCATTATTCGTGGCATTGGGCCTTCGGGGTACTCGGCATCGCCGGTCTCGTCTGGACCGCGGCGTGGCTGGCGCTTGGCCGCGAGGGCTCGCTCGCATCGGACGCCGCCAACCGGAGCGGTGCCGACACCCCAGCGGGTCAGCTACGGGAAGTTGGTGCTCAGCCCGACGATGCTGGCGAGCTGGTGCGCGGCATTCGGGGCCCAATGGGGCTTGTCGCAGGCGCTGTCCTGGCAGGGCGCGTTTCTGATCAAGGGGCTTGGCCTGACGCAGAGTGCGATCGGCTTGCTGGGGCCGCTTCCGGCAAGTGCCAGCGTGGTCGCCATGCTTGCCGCCGGCTGGTATTCGCAGCGACTGCTCGCTCGCGGGTCATCGAGCCGCGTGGCGCGCGGTATCCTGGGCGGCAGCTGCGTTGCGCTGGGGGGCGTGGCGCTGGTGCTTATGCCGTACCTGCCGGGAGTGCCCATCAAGATCGCGCTGACGACGATCGGGATTGCGTTGCCGTCGGTCATCTATGTCATCAGCAATGCGGTGGTTGGCGAAATCACTCCAGCCGCACAGCGTGGGGCGCTGCTGGCGATCGGCACCGCGGTCGGCACGTCGGCGGGGCTGTTGGCGCCCTACGTCATGGGCAGTCTCATCGAGAACGCGGCGACCCCGCTCGACGGCTTCAACACGGGGTTCATGATCTGCGGGGTCATCATGCTGGTTGGTGGCATTGTTGGAATGGCGCTGATCCGGCCCGAGCGCGAGGCGATGCAGTGGGCGAGAAAGACGTGGATGGTCGGGCCAAGCCCGGCCATGACGATCGGAGGCAGGCCAGCGCGCTCAAGTTAGCGCCCGTCCCTACCCCTCCCGCACGAACCGCTGCCGCGCCTGGATCTCGGCGACATCCGCGGGACGCTCGAACGGCGGCGGCATCGCCTCGCCTGGACGGCGCGGGCGGCCGATGGCGCGGAACCAGTCCTCGAGGCCGGCCGGCGCGATCATCCACAACAGGCGCATCTGCGTGTTGCCGGTGTTGTGCACGGTGTGCCAGGCGGCGCGGCCGATCAGCAGCGTGGTCTCCGGCTGCACCGTGTGGCGCTGGCCGTCCACCTCCGCCCAGCCCTCGCCCGCGTAGCAGAACAGCACCTCGTGCTGGCGCTCATGCGCGTGGCGGCGGATATGCGCGCCCGGCTCCAGTACCTGGATGCCCAGCGAGAAGTTGTCGTACGGCGTGTTGTACGGCGTCAGCTTGTTGACGATGTAGCCGCGCGAGGGCAGCGGCTGCCAGAAGGACTCGCCCTCGTCCGGGCCGAGCACGACGACATGCCCCTTGGCGAAATCGTTCATGCGTGTCTCCATTCCGCGGTGATCCAGGGAAGGAGCCGACACGATGTCCGCAACCGCCGCAATGTGGCCCGCCGGCGCCGCTTATGTTGACGGCCGCTTCATGCCGGTGGCCGAGGCGATGATCCCGGTCACCGACTGGGGCTATCGCCGGTCGGATGTGACGTATGATGTGGTGAGCGTGTGGGACGGCGCGTTCTTCAAGCTGGACGACCACATGCGGCGGTTCCGTGCGTCGATGGACTGGATGCGACTCGCGCCGCGCGAGAGCGATGACGACATAAGGGGCGTGCTGCACGAGCTGGTGCGGCGGACCGGGCTGCGCGAGGCGTATGTCGCGATGGATTGTCTGCGCGGCGCGGCGCCGCCGAGTGTGCGGCGGCATCCGTCGAATGCGCGGAATTATCTGCTGGCGTTCGCGGTGCCGTATGTCTGGCTCATGCCGCGCGAGGTGATCGAGCGCGGCGTGCATCTCATTGTCGCGTCGACGCCGCGCATTCCCGAGGTGTGCGTCAATCCGCGGGCGAAGAATTTTCATTGGGCGGACATGACGCGGGCGCTGTTCGAGGCGCAGGACAAGGGGGCGGACAATCCGGTGCTGCTCGATCTGGAGGGCAATGTGACGGAGGGGCCGGGGTTCAATGTGTTCGCGGTGACCGATGGCGTGGTGGCGACGCCGGATCGCGGCGTGCTGGAGGGGATCACGCGGTTATCGGTGATCCAGTTGTGCGAGAAGCTCGGGCTGCGCTGCGAGGTGCGGACGGTGCCGCTGGAGGAGCTGCGCAATGCGGATGAGGTGTTCATTTCGTCGACCGCTGGCGGGGTGATGGGCGTGACGCGGCTGGACGAGCGGATTTTGGGGAACGATCGGCCGGGTCCGGTGACCGAGCGGCTGCATGATGCTTATTGGCGGTTTCGGCGCGAGGGGTGGTGCGCGGAGCCGATCGACTATGCACACGCCGAGGCGGCGGAGTAGCAGCGCGGGATGGATGCGCTCAGTGCGTTGAGATTGCAGATCGAGTGGGGGGCGGATGAGGCGCTGGAGGATGCGCCGGTGGATCGGATGCTTGCGGCGCCCCCTCCCCCCGCCCCCCTCCCGCAAGGGGAGGGAGAGAGACACGTTGTTGCTGCTCCTCCTGCCGTTGCGCGCGCTTCCGCGGTGGAGCGCGCGCTGCAATGCGCTGGCGCGGCGGGAACGCTGGAGGAGCTGCGGGGCGCCATTGCGGCGTTCGACGGGTGCGGCTTGCGCGACACTGCCAGCAACCTGGTGTTCGCCGAGGGCGATCCGGCGGCGACATTGCTGCTGATCGGCGAGCCGCCGGCGGCGGACGATGACCGGTCTGGCTCGGCGTTCGCCGGGGCGGCAGGTGCCTATCTGGACCGGATGCTCGCCGCGATCGCGCTGGAGCGCGGCAGGCTCATGCTGACACCGCTGATCCCGTGGCGGCCACCTGGCGACCGACCGCCCAGCCCCGCGGAACTGGCGGTGTGTCTGCCGTTCCTGCATCGGCTGATCGCTCTGGTCGCGCCGCGCCGGCTGCTGCTGATGGGACTGCTCACCGCACGGTCGCTGCTGCCACAGGCCACCTCGCGCCGCAGGCCGCGCGGGGCGTGGTTGGATGTCACGGTGCCGGGCGCGTCGCTGGTGCTGCCGGCGCTGCCCACGTTCAGTGCCGCGGAGCTGATGCGTGACCCGAGCAATCGGCGCGCCGCGTGGGAGGATCTCCAGCTACTGCGCCGCACGCTGGATGAGGATGCGGCGTCTGCCGTGAAGTAGCGTCAGGCCACCGGCGATCAGCAATGCGGCTGCCGCCGCGATCGACGGCACGGTGAAACTCCCCAGGGCATCCGACACGACGCCGGCGAAGGTTGGCCCGACGATCTGGCCCAGGCCGAAGGCGGTGGTCATCAGAGCCAGCGCTCGGTGTGGATTACCCGTTGCCAGGGTGCGCGCCTGCACCAGGCCCAGAGCGGTGAGCCCCATGAAGGTCCCACCTACGAGGACTGCGGCGATGAACACGCCGGTCACGGTGGGCCAGGCGACACTGGCCAGCACACCGCCGGCCTCGACCACACAAGCCAGGGCGAAGGTCATCGGAATGCCGAGGCGTGTGGAGATCGATGTCCACAGGACGACGGATGGCGCCGCGGCCAGGCCGAACGCGACCCAGATTTCGGGCTCCAGGGCGTGGGTCGCGGGCGTGCCGCGGACGATGATCACGATGAAGGTGGCGGTGATCACGTAGCCGAAGCCGAACAGCCCATAGGCGGTGATGAAACGGCGCAGACGTGGATCGGTCGCAGGTCGGGCGTGTGGCCGCGCCGCTGGCGCTGCGTGCGCCGCGCCAGGGCGTATCAGCAGCGCCGCAGCGAGCGTCCCCGCGAGCGACAGCAGTCCGCTGCTGAGCCACAGCGATCGCCACGAGCAGCCGGCGCTGGTCAACGCGGCGACAAGGATGGCAGATGCGGCAATTCCGATGCCCACGCCGGCAAAATGGAGTGCTGACAGCTCAGGGCGGCGCGCTTCCGTGAGATGCTCCAGGACCACCGCAGTCGCGACGACCAGAACGACGGCACTCGCGGCGCCGCCGAGGAAGCGAAGGACCAGGAAGGGCAACAGGGATTGTGCCAACCCCATACCGCCGGTCGTGACCGCGCTGACGGCGAGACAGCCGACCAGCCAGCGGTGGCGGGATCCCGGCAGATTTGGCCGGGCCGCCAGCAAGGCGCCGAACAGGTAGCCGAGAAAGTTGGCGGAAGCGATCAGGCCGGCGGAGGACCTGCCGAGACCCAGTGCCGTGATCATTGCCGGCAGGATGGGCGTATAGACGAAGCGGCCGATGCCGAGCGCGGTGGCCAGGGCGATCAGGCCGCCAAGCGCGCTGGGCCAGGGCTCGATCGTGGTCGGTTCTGTCTGCATGGGGCGCACATAAGTCGTGCGCACAATTCCAAGAAGCGATTTGATATGATAAGTGCGATCGCTGTAACAGATAGGTGGCACGCATGGACGCCCGGGATCTCAGAGTGTTCGAGGCGGTGGCCCGCCTCGGTGGCATGAACCGGGCGGCGACCGAGCTGAACACCGTGCAGTCCAACGTGACTGCGCGCATCCAGGCGCTGGAGGCTGAGGTCGGCTGCACGCTGTTCGAGCGCCACAGCCGTGGTGTCAGCCTGACCCAGGCGGGTCGCCGGCTGCTGCCTTACGCCGGCGAGTTGTCGCGGCTGCTGGCGGATGCCATGCACGCTGCCCGCGACGACGGCGCGCCGCGTGGCACCCTGACGATCGGGGCGCTCGAGACGACCGCCGCATTGCGCCTGACGCCGTTGCTGACGCGCTTTGCGGCTGACAATGCCGCGGTCGATCTCGTGCTGCGGACCGGCACCACCTGCGAGCTGATCGAGCAGGTGCTGGAACAGCGTGTGGACGCTGCGTTCGTCTGTGGGCCGGTGGCGCATCCCGACCTCGAAGAGCGGACGATGTTTCGCGAGGAACTGGTCGTGCTGGCGGCTCCTCATGTCGCGTCACTTGACGCCGCGCTGGACGCCGGCGAAGTGCGGCTGGTTGTGCTCCGCGCGGGGTGTTCGTACCGGCAGATGCTGGAAACGCTGCTGGCGCGCCGCGGCATCGTCGTGCAACGACAGTTGGAGTTCGGCACGTTGGAGGCGATCTTCGGATGCGTCAGCGCCGGTCTTGGCATCACCCTGCTGCCGCGCGCGCTGGTTGGCGGCGTTTGCGAGGCTGGCCGAGTGAGTGCCCACACACTGCCGCGCGGCGACGCGATGGTGGATACGGTAGTCGTGCGCCATCGCCAGAGGTTCATATCCAGCGCGCTGCGGGCATTTCTCGCCTGCGCGTCCGATGGACTTGTCATGGCACAGGCGGCTTAGTGCGGTGCAGGCGCGGCCGCCGCATTTGCATTGTTAGGTCAGGAGATGGCTCCCATGGCACGAATTGACGAGACCAGACCGTTCATCCCGGTGAACATCGCCGTCCTCACGGTGTCGGACACACGCACGCTGGCCAACGACACCTCAGGCGACGCGCTGGCCGAGCGGATCGCCAAAGCCGGCCATCGGGTCGCGACGCGGGCGATCGAGAAGGACGATGCGGGTGCGATCGAGCGCCATCTGCGCGCCTGGATCGCCGATGGCGAGATCGATGTTGTCATCACGACGGGCGGCACCGGCATCACCGGGCGCGACGTCACGCCTGAGGCATTCGACCGCGTGCTGGAGAAGCGGATCGAGGGCTTTGGCGAGCTGTTCCGCATGCTGAGCTACCAGAAGATCGGCACGTCGACCATGCAGTCGCGCGCGCTCGGCGGTGTGGCTGGCGGGACCTACCTTTTCGCGCTTCCCGGCAGCACCGGCGCGGTGAAGGACGCATGGGACGACATATTGGTGTTTCAGCTCGACAACCGGTTCCGGCCCTGCAACCTGGTGGAGCTGATGCCGCGGCTACAGGAACACCTCAGGACGGCGGCGGCGTAGTTATCCGAGCCACGATCGCCTCGCGGGCCTCACGCATGGCGGCACCGCGTGCGCGTGCCGCCTGGACGACGTCGGCGTGCGCCGCCTCGGGGGTTCCCGCATCGAACGGCGGTGCCGGCGCGTATTCGATCTGCAACTGGATTGCCTGGGCGATTTGCGGCCCGGCGAGTTCGGCGACCATGGTCAACGCGAAATCGATGCCGGCAGTGACGCCGCCGCCGGTGAACAGGTTGCCGTCGCGCACCACCCGGCCGACGGTGGGAGTCGCGCCGAATGCGGGGAGCAGATCGCGGGCGCCCCAGTGCGACGTCGCCCGCCTGCCGCGCAGCAGGCCGGCGGCGCCCAATACCAGCGAGCCGCTGCAGACCGAGCTGACGTAGCGCGCGTGCTCCGCCTGCCGTCGCAGCCAGTCGAGGATTTCGGGATCCTCCATCAGCGCGTTGACGCCAGGCCCGCCGGGCACGCACACGACATCGAGCGGCGGACAGTCGCGCAGCGTGGCATAGGGCAGCAGACGCAAGCCGGAATCCGCCTCGATCGGTTCCAGCGTCTTCCACAGCAGCAGCACCTGGGCATCGGGCAGCCGCGCGAACACCTCGAAGGGGCCCGTCAGGTCGAGCTGAGTCATGCGCGGGAACAGCAACAGACCGATCCGTAGCGCGGGCATAGGGGGTTTCTCCTCAGGCTGTGCAAGAACGGGGGTGGGCAGGCAACGACCTGCCTCCGCTCGCTTTCAACATATTGATTTACGGCGATTTGCTCTGTTTGGCCAAGTCCTGGGGTGCGGCGTCTCGCCACCCCCATTGACAGGCGACCTCGCGAAGTCCGGTCGCGGGGCGGCGGCCCGCGCCAACGACCCATGGGGGCCAGCCGATTGGGGCGGCGGGCTGGTTTTTGCGACTAATACGGGAAGGGTTTGCTGCGATGAGCGAACTGATCATCTGGACCTATGACTGGGTGCCTGAAGGCGCTCGTGGCTTTGTGCGTGATCTGAGGTTGAGATGGGCGTGTGAGGAAGCTGATCTCAGCTACGCCGTCCGGACGGTCCCCTTCGACGGTCGCGAGACCAATCATCTTGCGCGCCAGCCATTTGGCCAAGTTCCCTTCCTGAACGACGGAGAGCTCGAGATATTCGAAAGCGGTGCGGGGCTGCTGCATCTGGCGCGTAAAAGCGACAAGCTAATGCCGCGTGATCCGGTTGGCGAAGCGGAAACACTGCAATGGACCATCGCCGCGCTCAACTCGATTGAGATGGTGACCGTACCGTGGTGGTTCCTGAAAATGTGCGGCGATGAGGACAATGAACTTACCGGGTGGATGGGCCAGCGCCTCGACCATCTCGAAAAGATACTGAGCGAGCGAGAATGGCTGGCGGCCGGCCGCTTCACTGTCGCAGACCTGCTGATGGCGGATGCGCTTCGGGTGCCGAAGGTCCGCGCTTTCGGCGACAGGCCGGCGACCGAGGCCTATGTAACCCGCGCAACCGATCGCCCCTCATTCAAGACGGCGCAAGCCGACCAGATCACTCTTTTCGAGGCGGCCGACGCGAAGAGAACAGAAAAGGGGTCAGACCAGCGAGCGTCTTAGTCAGGCTCCGACGACCGCGTCACAGTCCGCTTCCCACCCCCAATCGAATTTCAGAAGCCGCTGGCCACGCCGCCGGATTATCGCCAGGGCCGTTCCGCCGGGCGCGACCTGTGCCAATCCGCGGCGGTGTCCACGTCGTGCAGGGTGCGCAGCAGGGCGATGCGCCGGCCGGCGAAGTTGGCCAGCGTGTCGGCCAGCGCGAACTCGGTGGACCAGCGCACCGAGGCGAACGGTCGCGCGGGACGGCGCGGCGACATTGCGACCAGCCAATAGCCGCCGTCTGCCGCTGGGCCAAAGGCGGCCTGGGCACTGCCAAGGGCTCGGAAGGCTGCGTGCGCGTCGAGCGGCGTGGCATCGGGGATGTCGCAGCCGATGATCAGCACGCGGCCGTGGCGAAACCGCCAGAAGGCGCGATGCATGCGGACGCCGAGGTCGCCCCTGCCCTGCGACCAGGCGTGGCACGCGGGCAGGCAGGCGGAAGCGGGCGTGGTCTGGCGTGACGGCGAGCACGGTGCGGAAGCGCCTGTCAGCCGCGAGGGCACGCACCAATCGGGTCATCGTCGCGACGTGGAACCGCAAGGCGGCGCGATCACCGATCTCGCGTGCCAACCGCCGCTTGACGGCGCCGAGGCGTGGGGCCCGGGCGAAGACCACCACCGTGTCCTTCATCGGTAGAGCCGTGCGATGTGCCGCGGGGGAACACCGGCGAAGTAGAGCGTCAGGCAGGCTAGATTGCGCAGCGAGCGGCGATACCAACCCTGCCGCTGCCACTTCTGGGCTGAGGTGACCGCAGTTGCATCCAGTGGCATGAGGCGCCGGTGGCCGAGGCGGCGGACGAGGTCGACGTCCTCCATCAGCGGCAGCGGCCGTATCCCGCCCACAGCCGCCAGCAGATCGCGATGGATCAGCAGGCCCTGGTCGCCATAGGGCAGTGCGAGCACCCGGCAACGCCAGGCGACCAGCCGCTCCAGCCGGCGTGCGCGAGGATCATCGGTGTCCAGCGCGAAGCGGAAATAGCCGGCGCGGGTGGGGTTCAGCGGAGCCTGCCGCCATCCCGGGTTCAGTCGCGTATCGGCGTGCAGCAACAGCAGCCATTCGCCGTGCGCAGCGGCCACGCCGGCCGCCAATTGCGTTCCGCGTCCGCGGGTCGCCCCCAGCACACGCGCCCCCAGCGAGGCCGCCAGCGCCTGTGTTCCGTCGCTGCTGCCGCCGTCCACGACCACAATCTCGTCGGCCTCAACGACCGACGCCAGTGTCCCGGCCAATGAAGCCGCGGCGTTCAGCGTGGGGATCACGACCGAGAGCATGTTCCACTATTGTTCTTGACTGCCCGGCATGGGTTTGCCAGTTTTCTGTGTGAACGAACGGGGAACACACCATGCGCGATCAGCCTGATGCTGGCAACATGCCCTCGCTCGCCCGCAAGGGTCGTGGCGCTGTCACCAATCCGCCGGTGCGCTTCGACAGCCAGGTGATCAGCCCGTTCGACGACGGCTGGGACACGCTGAGCGCCGAGTTCGGCGAGCTGCCGAAGCTTACCACCACGCTGACGCGCGATGCGACGAAGTCGGCGATCGCCTGGAACAGTTCGCCAGACATCGGCTTCGACCGTGCCGTCAATCCGTATCGTGGCTGCGAACATGGCTGCATCTACTGCTATGCGCGACCGACGCACGCGTATCTCGGCTACTCGCCGGGGCTCGATTTCGAGACCAAGCTGATCTTCAAGCCGGATGTGGCGGAGCTGCTGGAGAAGGAGCTGCGCAAGGCGGGATACAAAGCACGCACGCTGGCGCTGGGGTCGAATACCGATCCGTATCAGCCCGTCGAGCGGACGATGAAGCTGACGCGATCGGTGCTTCAGGTGCTGGACCGGTTCAATCATCCGGTCGGCATCGTCACGAAGTCGGCGGGCGTGCTGCGCGACCTCGACATCCTGAGCTCGATGGCACAGCGCCGGCTGGCGCGTGTGTATGTATCTGTCACCACGCTGGACGCGGCGCTCGCTCGTCGGATGGAGCCGCGTGCGGCGACGCCGGAGCGGCGCCTGCATGCGATCGCCGAGCTGACGCGGGCCGGCGTGCCGTCGGGGGTGATGGTGGCGCCGATGATCCCGGGACTGAACGACGCCGAGATGGAGAAGATCGTCGAGGCGGCGGCCCGCGCCGGCGCGCGTCATGCCGGCTACGTGCTGCTGCGCTTGCCGCACGAGCTGCGGCAGATGTTCGAGGACTGGCTGGCGACGCACTTTCCCGATCGGGCGAAGCACGTGCTCAACCTGATCCGCGAGACACGGTCCGGCGCGTTGAGCGATGCGCGGTTTCATCATCGGTTCGCGGGACAGGGCGTGTATGCCGATCTGTTGCTGCGCCGGTTCATGCGGGCGACGCGGCAATGGGGTCTGGATGAGGCGCGCGAGGGACTCGATTGCGGGAGGTTCGCTGTGCCGGAGGATGGGAAGGTGCGGACGGCGCAGGCGCAGATGACGCTGTTCTGAGAAGACCGCTCCGACGCCCCAGAAGGCACCCCAACGTTTGTGGTCAATTCAGCGGCCTAAATCTTCGATCGAACCTCGGTGCGCCTTCGCGCGGTGGCGGTGCGCGGCCTGCTTCGCTCGGTTGCCACATATCGCCATGCTGCACCACCGTCGTGCGCGACCTCGCGTGTGGTCGGCAAAAAAGAGCGTGCAGGGATGGCCCTCGCAGGACTTCACGTTGGAGAAATCCTCCGCACAGACAAGCTGTGCCAGCGCTTCCCCGATCGGGAGCAGAAGGGCCTCAGGGGTCCGCCATCTGCGGACCGTCTGAAGCTGGAAGGGCCCGTTCCGGCCCGCGCGCAGGGGAATGATCCGGGTGAAGGTTTGGTCGCGCTCGAGCAGTCGGTTCAGCGGCCCCAGCTCTGCGAAGGCCTCCGCTGCCAGAGAGCGCCCCTTGTGTCGGCGCACAAAGCCTCTGAACCACTCGCGCAGGGTCCTGGCCTGATCCGCCACCTTGTCGAGCTCGCCCGGAAGCGCGTGCGCGCGAATGCTGCTGATCGCCTCGATCGGCACGAGTTTCGCTTGCTCCAGCCAGAATAGCAGGCCCTCGCCGTCGTCGATCCAGTCGACGGGAGTGTCGATCGGGGTCGCGATCGAATTCAGGAAATCCAACCCTGGTGCACCGCCTACGAAAACCGCGGGGGGCCGGTTGCCCATGTACCTGATCACCCACCCGTGAACCGTCGGCGACGAAATAACCTCTCCAGCGGTCATTGACAAGTTACAGCTCTAGGGTAACCGTCTTAGCATAAATAAACGGGTTACCAACATTCCGCTCCTGTTCAAAAGGAGAGGCCAATGTCCTCCAACGATCTGACCGTTGTGCTGGTCCATGGCGCCTGGGCCGACGGGTCCAGCTGGGCAAAGATCATCGGGCCGTTGGCGGCCGACGGCATCAAGGTGGTGGCGGCGCCGCTGCCTCTGGCCTCGTTCCGCGATGACGTGGCGGCGCTTGATCGAACCCTTGAGCGTGTGACGGGGCCGGTTGTTCTCGTCGGCCACGCCTATGCGGGTGCCGTGATCGCGGCGACCCGCGGCGAAGAGGTGAAGGCGCTGGTCTACGTCGCCGCACTCGCCCCAGACGAGGGCGAGACGGTCGCGGATGTCTTCTACCGGACCAAACCGCATCCGGAGGCGCCCAAGCTCGCGCCCGACGGCCACGGGCTGATCTGGCTGCCGGAGGCGGCCTTCGCCACTGCCTTCGCGCAGCATGCCACCGCAGAGGAACTAGCCATGCTGGCGGCGGTGCAGCGGCCGATCTCGCCCGCCTGCATCACCGTCGCGGTGGGGCGGCCGCTGTGGAAGGACCGGCCGACCTGGTTCCTCGTGGCCGAGCAGGACCGCATGATCGACCAGGAAAACCAGCGCTTCATGGCAGAGCGCATGCAGGCTCGAACGCGCTCGCATCCCGTCGATCACATGCCGCTGGTGACCGCGCCGTCCGTCGTCGTGGACATCATCCGCGAGGCGATCGACCAGGCCGTCGCCGGCTGACGCGAGCAGGTCGCTACCCTTCAGCGAAGGAAAACTGACATGACTGCCATCAACTATCGCACCGCCAACGCGGACGGTCGCACCATCTTCTATCGCGAGGCGGGTGCGCCCGCCGCACCGAAGCTGTTGCTACTGCACGGCTTCCCGAGCGCCAGCCATATGTTCCGCGATCTCATCCCACTCCTGGCTGACCGCTTCCACATCGTCGCCCCCGATCTGCCGGGCTTCGGCAAATCTGACGCGCCGGAGGGCCGCGCAACGTTCGATCGGCTCGCCGACGCGATCGACCGCTTCACCGACATTATCGGCTTCGACCGCTACGCGCTCTACGTCTTCGACTACGGCGCGCCGACCGGGTTCCGGCTTGCGGTCAGGCACCCGGACCGGATCACGGCAATCATCTCGCAGAACGGCAATGCCTATGAGGAGGGGCTGAGCGACGGCTGGAATCCGATCCGGGCCTATTGGCGGGACGCGTCCGCCGCCAATCGCGAGGCGCTGCGCGCCTTCCTGACGCCCGAGACGACCGTCTGGCAGTACACGCACGGCGTTCCCGACGCGACAAGGGTTTCGCCGGACGGCTACTCGCTCGACAATTATTATCTCACTCGGCCGGGCGCCGATGAGCTGCAGCTCGACCTGTTTGGTGACTACAAGAGCAATGTCGCGCTCTACCCAGCCTTCCAGCAGTATTTCCGGACACACAAGCCGCGTTTACTGGCGGTGTGGGGCAAGAACGACCCGTTCTTCCTGCCGCCGGGCGCCGAGGCGTTCAAGCGCGACATCCCGGACGCGATCGTGCGCTTCTTCGACACCGGTCACTTCGCGCTGGAAACGCATGCCGCGGAGATTGCGGCGGCCATCCGCGACTTCCTGGCCCATTGAGCTGCGATTGCGCGCTCGCAAACTGGAGCGACTGACATGCCCGCGCTTCCCCTCATCGTGTTCGACGTCAATGAGACCCTGCTCGATCTGCAAACCATGGAGCCGACTTTTCAGCGCATCTTCGGCGACAAGAAGGCCATGCGCCTTTGGTTCGCGAATTTCATCATGTATTCCGCGGCCCTCACTGTGGCCGGTTGTTATGTTCCGTTCACCGATATCGGTTCGGCCGTGATGAAGATGCTGGCGGATACGCAAGGCATCAAGATTGGCGACGCCGACAAGGAAGAGCTGAAGGAGAAGTTCTCGACGATGCCGCCACACCGCGAGGTACCTGGCGCACTACAGAAGCTGCGCGATGCAGGTTTCCGGCTGTTCACGCTCACCGACAATCTGCTCGAGGTGCAAACCCGGCAGCTTGAACATGGCGGCATTGTCCAGCTTTTCGAGCGGCGCTTCAGCGCGGATGGCGTGAAGCACCATAAGCCGTCGCGCCAGGCTTATGGTTACGTCGAGAGGGAGCTTGGGGTGGAATCATCGCAGCTCTGTCTTATCGCGTGCCATACATGGGACACGCTCGGCGCCGTGGCGGCGGGCTGGGAAGCGGCGCTGATCAAGCGGGTCGGCAACGACGTTCTGGGAGTTGGCCCTCAGCCGCAGATCGTCGGCGATGACCTGAACGATGTTGCCGATCAGCTCATCGCGCGACACGTGGGACGGCGATAGGGCCAGGTGCTTACACGGTTCGTCACGGGATTCTAAGGGGAGGAGAACGCCATGCCGCAATCTGAAACTTTCGACGTCGTCATCCTCGGGAGCGGCCAGGGCGGAAAGCATCTTGCCTGGCACCTGGGGCAGTCCGGCAAAAGAGTTGCCGTTGTGGAGCGCCGTTGGGTCGGCGGCTCCTGCCCGGCCGTGGCGTGTCTGCCCTCTAAGAATGAAATCTGGAGCGCGAGGGTGGCGCATCTCGTTCGGAATGCGGCCAGCTTTGGCACGATCGTTGATGGGGTCAGAACCGATATGGCGCGGGTGCGACGCCGTAAGCAGGACATGATCGACCGTGAGATCGAGCTCCACCTCGGGCTTTACAAGCAAACAGGTGCCGAACTCATCATGGGCAGCGGGCGTTTCATCGGCCCGAAGACAATCGAGGTTGCGCTGAATGAAGGCGGCACGCGCGTGCTTGCCGGCGATGAGGTCGTGGTCAACGTCGGTTCGCATGCCGCCATGCCGGATATTCCGGGCCTGAGGGACACGCACGCGCTCACCCATATCGAGGCGCTCGAACTCGACGAGATGCCGCCGCATCTGATCGTGCTTGGCGGTGGCTATACCGGCATCGAAATGGCGCAAGCCTTCAGGCGCTTCGGCAGCCGCGTCACGGTCATCGAACCGGGCCCGCAGATCATGGGACGCGAGGACGCCGATGTCGCCGCGGAGATGGGCAGGCTCCTAGGCGATGAAGGCATCGATATCGTGCTGAACGCTCAGCCTCTCCGCGTCGATGGCCTGAACGGAGAAGCTGTTTCGGTAAGCGTCCGGACAGGGGCCGGAGAACGGAAGATCGAAGGCAGTCACTTGTTGGTAGCGGTCGGCCGTGTCGCGAATACGGCGGGTATTGGCCTCGACGAGGCTGGAATTGCTTTGGACGCACGCGGCTTCATCAAGGTCGACGAGTGGCTGAAGACGACCGCACCGGGTGTCTGGGCGATCGGCGAATGCGCTGGCAGCCCGCAGTTCACGCATGTTTCGGTCGATGATTTCCGCATCGTTCGGGACAACATGGCTGGCGGGAATCGCAAGACGAGTGATCGGCTTGTTCCGCATGTGGTATTCACCGATCCGCCGCTCGCGCGCGTCGGCCTGTCCGAGGGCGACGCGCAGCGCCAGGGCATCCCCGTCCGCGTGGCAAAAATACCGATGCGCAGAGTGCTGCGGACGAATGCGACAGATGAAACCGAAGGATTTATGAAAGTGCTGGTTGGAGCAAAGGACGATCGGATCTTAGGCTTTACGATGATCGGCTCCGAGGCAGGCGAGGTGATGGCCGTCGATACACACGGCGATGCTTGCTGAAGCGCCTTATACGAAGCTGCGTGACGCCGTCTTTGCGCATCTCACCGTCGCCGAGGGCTTGGGGCCCCTGTTCGAAAGCGTGCCGCCCCTGCCCCTCTGACCTGTCGGGCCTTTAATGACGCCGATCGAGCGAGAGGCTATGGCGTGTGCGCCTTCAGGCCTCGGCTTGCTATTGCCTGCCATGCGGCCTCGGGGGTGTCGGCGAATTCGAACAGTGCGAGGTCGGCAGGCTCGATCACTTCTTCCTCGAGCAGCGCGTCGAAGTTCACCATGCGCCGCCAATAGGCCTGGTCGAACAGCACGATCGGCATCGCCGGCGCCTTGCGCGTCTGTTCCAGCGTGAGGATCTCGAACAGTTCGTCCATGGTGCCGAAGCCGCCGGGGAACACCACCAGCGCGTTGGCGCGCATCGCCAGGTGCATCTTGCGCATGGCGAAGTAGTGGAACTGGAAGGTCAGTTCGGGCGTGGTGTACGGATTGGGCTGTTGCTCCTTGGGCAACGTGATGTTGTAGCCGATGCTTGGCGCGCCGGCATCGAATGCGCCGCGGTTCGCCGCCTCCATGATGCCTGGGCCGCCGCCGGTCGCGATGACGTTGTCACGCCAGCGATCGTGCGGGGCGAAGGCACCGCCGCGTTCGGAGATGATCCGACCGAGCTCGCGCGCCGCGCTGTAGTGCGCCGAGCGCTGCAACATGCGCTGGGCATGCGCGCGCTCGGCGTCGGTGGTTGCCGCGGCCATCGCTGCTTCGGCCTGCTCAGGCGACGGCGTGCGCGCGCTGCCGAATATGATGACGGTGGAGCGGATGCCCCAGTCGCGCAGCAGCAACTCGGCCTTGGCGTATTCGAGCGCGAAGCGGATGTCGCGCACCTCGTCGCGCAGCAGGAAGTCGAGATCCTCGACCGGCAGCTTGTAGCTGCGCGAACGACGCTGCGCTGTGTTGTCGGGCATCGGCATCACCCAGTGGAAAAGCGGCGGACGACGTTTTCCAGCAACCGCGAGATTGGGCCTTCGAAGCCGCCGTTGCGCCACAGGCTGCCGCAGAAGGTGATCGAGCCGACAGAGAACACCGCGCCGCCTGACGGCGTGTCGAAATACACGATTTCGCCGCGCGACAGATCGGCGATCGGCTCGCCGTTCATGCTGATCACGTTGGACAGCCACTCTTCCGGCACGGTGAAGAACGAGGGCAGCGGATTTTCCGACCGCGCCAGAATTACTGCGCTGTCCGGCGTGCCCAGCATCGGGTCGGCGCGATCCAGCTCGAAGCCGGCCGCGCCGCCGCCTGACAATCCGTAGTCGCCGAGTAGGTCTTCCTCGATGCCGTCGAACATCCAGGCGAAGCGCTGATCGCGCGAGGCAGGGAGGCGGCGATAGTGCGTGCTTTCGAACGCCGCCTGGCAGGAAAAGCCAACGCCCACCAGCATTTGCGGGGGCCTGCGATTGCGCCGCCACAAACCACCCAACTGGCCGTCGGTCTGATGAAAGTATTCGCCCGGCTCGGCTGCCCAGGTGCGAATGCCACCTTCGGCGCGGCGTAGTTCGATCAAATGCGGGTTCGCCTTATCGCGCGCGACACGCCAGTAGAAGCCGTTGCCGCCGAGATAGCACAGCCGGCCACCTTGCTGCGTATAGGCGGCGAGTGCATCGATCGTGCCGAGCGTGTGATATTCGGGATGCGATCCGGTGAGCACCGTACGATAGGGCGCGATCAGCGCGACCCCTTCGTCGTCCAAATCCTCGTCCGTGACGATGTCGAAGTCGAAGCCCTTTGCCTCCAGCCATGCGAGCAGATGCAGGTCCGCCGGATAGTGCCGCATGCCGGAGCCGCGAGGATCGCAGAACGTCAGAAAGCCCGGGCGCATGGTGAGGATCGGGCGATGGCGCGACGAGAAGGAGATGCCGCTGCCGTCGACATGCCGGTTGTAGGTCGAACGTCCGTAGATCGGATAGTCGCGCGGATTGTAGGGATAGCCACGCCATGCCGCGACGCGCTCGTAGTATCCGGGATCGACGCTGCTGCGCTCGTGGTTGGCATAGGCCTGATAGGTGAAGGTCGAGGCCAGGAACGCGATTGGTGCGAACGGCCCCTGACGGCGCGGCAGAACATAGAGCGGCAGCCAGTCCTCGCCGGCATCGCAGGTCAGATGTAGCGCATAGGCGCCGCTGCGCAGATCGTCCGGCACGGTCCAGGAGAAGTCCGCCTGCCAGCCACAGTCGCCCAGATCGTCGGCGTGAAAATGGATTGCGCCGTAGTCGCGCGGCGCGTGACGCCAGCACTGCTCGCGGCCGGTCCAGCGCGTGCCGACCATGGCGCGTGTCGGCATGTTCACCAGACGGCCGTGGCACGCCTGAGGGCCGATGTCGTTTATTTCCTGTGTGTCGATGCCGCGGGAGAAGTCCCAGCCCGCCAGAAGGTCGGGAAGCGCATCGAGTGGTGCGCCGGCATCGGGCCATGATGCGACGAAGCCGCGCAGGATCGCGGGGTCTTCCAATTTGCCGGTGAAATGGTGTTGTGGGGCTGTCGCGTTCTCCGCCGCGATCAGCAGCGTGCCGCGCGATGGCAGGGCGATGCCGGGTGCTGATGCCTGTGCCGTGACTGGCGTGCCATCCAACGGCTGCTGACCGACGAGTACGCGTCCATCGGCCGGATCGGCGGCGAGCCATACGCGGTACCAGCGAGCGCGCTGCATCGGTGTGCCGGTCGCCAGTTCGATCGTGGCGGCTTGCGACCTGATGCGCGCCGTCGCGCCGTTCGCACCGATCAGCAGCGTAATGCGGGCGTCGCCGGTTTCCTCCGCCAGCAGCGTCTGTCCGGAGTCGGCGAGGCCCGCTCGCACCAATATGGTCCAGGTGCAGGCTGCATTCGTATCGCGCGCCGGGCTTGCGCCGACGACACCGTACGAGCCGAGATGGATCGGCTGCCTGCGTCCTGCGAACGACTGATCGAAGCGATGCGACAGGTCCTCGAAGCGCATGCCGGGACCATCGGGATTGGGATCGCCGCTCAGCACGCGGACCAGGCGGGCGCGGTACGATCCGCCATCGCGTAGGCTGACATGGGCGGTGAATGTCTCGCCTGGACGGTGCGAGAAGCGGTCGAGATAGCCGGTGATCGGCAGTTCCGTGTCAGCCATGCGGCGAGGCTGGCGGGCGGAGATCGGCGATGTCAAGTTGATCAGTCGATGAACGAGATTGCCGCGTCGCTTCGCTCCTCGCAATGACAGATACCCTTGACGGGCTATGGCGGTCTGGTCACGGTGCGGGCAAGCAGCGAACAGCCTGCGGGCCAGGGGCGGCGACCGGCTATCGGGGGCTTTACATGTTTCGACGTGCCATCCTCACCGCGTTCTGCGCTCTGGCGGGTCTGTCGGCCGCGGTGCCGGTTTCGGCAGAAACCTTCAAGTGCCCGCATGTCGGCGGCAACTTCACCTTCGGCCAGGAAGCCAACATCAACGGGCTGGACCAGATGACGTCCGGCACGATCTCCACGCGCAACATCGCCATGAACATGTTCGAATCGCTGATGACGCGCGACGAGAATTTCAATCCGATCCTTGAGCTCGCCGATTCCATGGCGGAGACACCGGACCATCTGACCTACACGTTCAAGCTGCGGCAGGGCATCCGATTCCACAACGGCAAGGAGATGACATCGGCCGACGTGGTCGCCTCGTTCGACCGCTACGCCAGGATCGGCCTCTATCGCAGCTCGCTGGCCAACGTCGATCGCTGGGACGCGCCGGACAAATACACGTTCGTGATCCACCTGAAGAAGGTGCAGCCGACCTTCCTGGAGATCCTCAGTGCGTTCAGCGCGCCGATCGTCATCGTCCCGGCGGAGGACAAGGACGATCCGCCAATGCAGCTCAAGACGATCGGCACCGGCCCCTGGCAACTGGTCGAGTCGGTGCCCGGCGGCTACGTGAAGATGAAGCGCTACGAGGGCTACAAGCCGAACACCAACTTCGAGCAGAAGACCGGCTTCGGCGGCTACAAGCAGGCGTGCTTCGATACGGTGACCTTCCGCATTGTGACCGAGCCGCAGGCGCGCGTCGCCGGCCTGAGGACCGGCGAGTTGCAAGGTGTCGAGGACCTGCCGACCAAGTCACTGGCGGATCTGAAGAGTGACAAGAACATCACCATCATCCCGCTGCAGAACTGGTGGATTCAGATCGCGCAGCCGAATGTCTCGGTGCCGCCGACCGACAACCTGATGTTCCGCAAGGCCGTGCAGGCGGTGCTGGACATGGACGAGATCATGGATGCGGCGTCGGACGGCAATTACCGGCTCAATGTCGGCTTCCAGTATCCCAATCAGGCGTTTTACTCGGATGCCGGCAAGGAGACCTACAACATCAAGGACCCGGAGCTGGCCAAGAAGTACCTGGCGCAGTCGGGCTACAAGGGTGAGCCGGTCGTGCTGCTGACCGACAAGGACTATCCGGCGATGTACAATTCGGCGCTGGTGATGCAGCAGGAGATGCAGGCGATCGGCATCAACGCTGAGTTGAAGGTGGTCGATTGGCCGACCTCGGCCAACATGGCGCTGAAGCCGGACACCGGCTGGAACTTCTTCTACACGGGCTGGGGAACGCAGCCTGCTCTCGGTGCGCTCGCCACCATGCAGTTCTTCGTTATGCCGGGCGCGGTGTATATGCCGAAGGGCGGCCAGGACGATCCGCAGGTGCTGGCGCTGTGGAACGACATGAACAGCCTGCCCACGGTGGAAGGCCGCAAGGACGCGTTCGCAAAGATGCAGAAATACGTGCTGGAGCAGGTCTACACCTTGCCGCTGGGCTCGCTGACCAAGGTGCAGGCGGTGCGGTCCAACGTGAAGGGCTACGTGCCCTACCGCATCCCGCGCATGTCGAACGTGTGGTTCGCGAACTGAGCCGGAGGCATGGCGGGCATCATCCTGCGACGATTGGGCAGCGCACTGCCGATCCTGCTGATCGTCTCGCTGATCACCTTTGCCATGATCCATCTGATCCCCGGCGATCCCGCGGTGACGATCGCGGGGCTGTCCGCCACGCCTGAGCAGATCGCCAACATCCGCCATGATCTCGGCCTCGATCAGCCGCTGCTGACGCAGCTCTGGCGCTGGTACGCCGGACTGCTGCACGGCAATCTCGGCCGTTCGCTGCTGCTGGGCCAGCCGGTGGTGGACGCCACGATGCTGCGCCTGCCGGTGACCTTGGCGCTGTCGGCCTATGCGCTGGTGATCACGCTGCTGATCGGCCTGGTGAGCGGCATCGCCGCGGCGCTGCGGCAGAACACCTGGGTGGACCAGGTGGCGATGCTGTTGGCGATGATCGGCATCTCGCTGCCGAATTTCTATCTTGGCCTGCTGATGATCATCTTCTTCGCGGTCGAGCTGCGCTGGCTGCCGACCGGCGGCTATGTCGCGTTCACCGATGATCCGCTGGGCTGGCTCGCCACCTCCACCATGCCGGCGATCTCGCTGGCGCTGCTGCTGGCGGGACTGCTGGCGCGCATCACGCGCTCCACCATGCTCGAGGTGCTGCGGCAGGACTACATCCGCACCGCGCGCGCCAAGGGGCTGCCGCGACGGCAGGTGGTGGTGAAGCATGCGCTGGCCAATGCGCTGATCCCGATCACCACCGTGATCGGCATCATCGTCAGCCTGCTGATCTCCGGTTCGGTGGTGACCGAGACGCTGTTCTCGATCCCGGGCATCGGGCAGTTGCTGACGCAGGCGGTGCTGAACCGCGACTATCCGATGGTGCAGGGCGGATTGCTGATCACCACGGCGCTGCTGGTGCTGGTGAACATCGGCGTCGATGTCTGCTACGCGCTGCTCGATCCGCGGGTGCGCTACGATGGCGCCTGATACCGCCACGATCGCGTTGCCGGCGGAACTGGAGGACGCGGTCCCGGTCCGCCATCATCATCCGGCGTGGGCGACGCTGCGGCGGTTGCTGCATCATCGGCTGTTCGTCACCGGTCTGGCGCTGTTCGCGATCATCGCCATCGTGGCGGCGCTGGCGCCGTGGATCGCGCCGGTCGATCCGAACAAGCTGGCGATGCGCCAGAAATTCCTGCCGCCGTCAGCCGAGCACCTGTTCGGCACCGACAATTTCGGCCGGTCGCTGTGGTCGCGCGTGGTGTGGGGCGCGCGGTTGTCGATGATCATCGGTGCGTCGGTGGTGGCGATCAACGCGGTGTTCGGCACGCTGATCGGCGCGGCGGCGGGATATTTCCGCGCGCTCGACAACGTGCTGATGCGCATCAACGACGCGCTGATGGCGTTTCCCGCGGTGCTGCTGGCGATCGGGGTCACCGCGGTGCTGGGGCCGTCGGTGAATGACGTGATCATCGCGCTGGGCGTGGTCTATACGCCGCGCACGGCGCGCATCGTGCGGTCGTCGGTGATCGTGCTGCGGGAGATGGAGTATGTGCAGGCGGCGGTGGCGGCGGGCGCGGGGCATTGGCGCATCCTGCGGCGGCACATCCTGCCGAACGCGATGGCGCCGCTGATCGTGCAGCTGTCGTTCCTGTTCGCCTACGCCGTGCTGACCGAGGCGACGCTGTCGTTCCTTGGCGTCGGCGCGGTGCCGCCGACGCCGACCTGGGGGAACATCATGGCGGAGGGGCGGCAGTACATGATCGACGCGCCGTGGATCATCACCATCCCTGGGGCTGCGCTGATGATCACGGTGCTGGGGCTGAACCTGCTGGGCGACGGGCTGCGCGACGTGCTGGATCCGCGGCTGAGGATGCAGCAGTGATGCGCGTTGCGGCAGGCCTCGGCCGCCCTCCCCCAACCCCCTCCCGCGAGGGGAGGGGGAGGACCTGGATGACGCTCCTCTCGGTCAGCAACCTCACCACGGCGTTTGCCACTTCGCGCGGCGAAATCACCGCGGTCGAGGATGTGTCGTTCAGCCTCGACGAAGGCGAAATCCTCGGCATCGTCGGCGAATCCGGCACCGGCAAGAGCGTCACCGCGCTGACCATCATGGGCCTGCTGCCGCAGCCGCCGCGCGCGTCGCCGCCGGCGAGGTGCGCTTCGCCGGCGAGGTGCTCACCACACTCTCGGATACGCGCATGCAGCGCATTCGCGGGCCCGGCATCGCCATGGTGTTCCAGGAGCCGATGACCTCGCTCAACCCGGTGTTCACCATCGGCGAGCAGGTCATGGAGACGATCCGCGCGCATGAACGCCTGTCGCAGCGCGCGTTGTTCGCGAGCGCGCGCTGGAGATGCTGGAGAAGGTCGGCATCCCATCGGCGGCGCGCCGCATGGCGGACTATCCGCACCAGCTATCCGGCGGCCAGCGCCAGCGGGTGATGCTGGCGATCGCGCTTGCCTGCCGCCCGCGCCTGCTGATCGCCGACGAGCCCACGACCGCGCTCGACGTCACGATCCAGGCGCAGATCCTCGACCTGATGATGGACCTGCGCGACGAGTTCGGCATGGCGATCATCATCATCACCCACAACATGGGCGTGGTCGCGGAGACCGCCGACCGGGTGCTGGTGATGTATGCCGGCCGCATCGTGGAGGAGGCGCCGGTCGCGCGTCTGTTCGACCGCCCGCTGCATCCCTACACGCGCGGCCTGCTGGAATGCGTGCCCTCGCTCGACCAGGACCACGAGCGCCTGGTGGCGATCCAGGGCGCTTTGCCCGACCCGGCACGCCGCCCCGCCGGCTGCCGCTTCACGCCGCGCTGCCGCCATGCGTGGCCGCCTGCGCCGGCCTCCCGCCGCTGGCGCCTATGACCGGCCACACGGCCGCCTGTATCCGCGTGGCGGAGCTGACGTGATGCCGGATCAAGTCCGGCCATGACATCCGCGTGGCCGAGCTTGCGCCCGGAACGGTGCATGACGCCGCTGGTCGAGGCCGCCGGCGCTGACCAAGCACTTCCCGGTGCGCGCCGGCGGTCTGCTGCACCGACACACCATCCCGCTGCGCGCGGTCGACGACGTGGCGCTGCGCATCGAGCCGGGTGAGACGCTGGGCCTGGTCGGCGAGTCCGGCTGCGGCAAGTCCACGCTCGGGCGCCTGCTGATCCGGCTGATCCCGCCGACCGCCGGCAATGTCATCTTCGACGGCGCCGACATCACGCGGCTCGCGCCGGCCGAGCTGCGCGAGAAGCGGCGCGGCATGCAGATCATCTTCCAGGACCCGTACGGCGCGCTCAATCCGCGCATGTCGGTCGCGGACATCATCGCCGAGCCGCTGCTGATCCACGGCGGCACGGGCCGGCGCGGAGACGCGCCGGCAGGGTCGACGCGATGCTGGATCTGGTCGGCCTGCCGGCCCGCGTGCGCGACCGCTTCCCGCACGAGTTCTCCGGCGGCCAGCGCCAGCGCATCGGCATCGCCCGCGCGCTGGTGCTGCGGCCGAAATTCGTCGTCTGCGACGAACCGGTGTCGGCGCTGGATGTCTCGGTCCAGGCGCAGATCGTGAACCTGCTGCAGGACCTGCAAGGCGAGCTGGGGCTGACCTACCTGTTCATCGCCCATGATCTGGGCGTGGTGAAGCACATCTCGACGCGGGTGGCGGTGATGTATCTGGGCAAGATCGTCGAGCTCGCCGACAAGCGCAGCGCTCTATGCCGATCCGCAGCACCCCTATACCAAGGCGCTGATCGCCGCGGTGCCGGTGGCGCATCCGGCGGAGCGCACCAGCGGGCGACAGGCGCGAGAACGGCTGGCCGGCGACATTCCGAGCGCCCTGAACCCGCCGTCCGGCTGCCGCTTCCACACCCGCTGCCCGCACGCGATGCCGATCTGCCGCGAACAGGAACCCGCCCTCACCCAGCCGGCGCCGGGCCGCTCGGTTGCCTGCCACCTGGTGGGCTGAACGCGGCGGAACGGTGCACTTGGGACCGGGTTAACTTTTCATTGCGTATTCCTCTCGATTCCGCATATATCCATCCTTAGGCTTAGTTAACGACACGAAGATGCAACACCTTCGGGGGGTGGCGCACTTCCGTTCCTACTCTGTTCGCCAGGATGGCCCTAGAAATGGAAGAGTTCGCCGAAATTACCGCCCTCGTCGCCGACCGGGCCACTCTATTCCGCCATGGACTCATTCGCCTGCTGCAAGAGCGCAGGGCCGCCTGGTCATTTGCCGAGGCAGGCACGGCGGAAGAGGTTCAGGCACATCTCAGTGTCGAGTCGGTCGATCTGGTTCTGCTGGATCTGCAGCTTGCCGGAGGTCGTGAGTTGACCGGTCTGCGCCGGCTGCGCGAGCGGTTCCCCGATCAGAGGATCGCCATTATGGCCGACAGCGAAGAGCGCGAGGTGATTCTCGCCTGCCTCGCCGCCGGTGCAAACGGCTACATCCCGAAGTCGGCCACGCTGGCGCAGCTCCTGCGGGCGATCGAGACCATTCTGTCGGGCGGCGTGTTCGCGCCGGCGGCGCTGGCTGGTCTGGCGCAGCCTGCCGCCCCCGCGCGTGAGCCGGAGGCGATCCGCCTGGCGGTGCAACTGACTGAGCGGCAATTGGAGGTCTTCCACCTGCTGTCGCAAGGCTGTGCCACCAAGACGATCGCACGCAGGCTTGGGCTTGCGGTGGGCACGGTGAAGGTGCACCTGGCGGGGATCTATCGCGTGCTCGGCGCGCATAACCGTGTGGAAGCGATCGCCAAGGCCGGTGGCGGGTACGTGCAGGCGGTGAAGCTGCCGGATAGCGCGGCGCTGGTGGATGAGTTCAGCGGCTGAGGGCTGGGTTCAGGCTGCATGCGTGAACCGTTACTTGGGCCGTACTAAAACCACGTTGAAAGAAATCCGCCAGTAAGAGGATTGGGGCTGCGGCCTGGCCGCCCGGCGTCAGCTTGTCACATTTTCCTTGGTGATTTGCGTGAACCCAATCACAACGGCCGACAGCGCTACAGTTGCGCCTACCCGCTTGTTTCTTTCTCCTGTCTGGTGGGTTCGGGGAGTTCGCGCGGCCACCGGCACGCTGCGCGACATGGTTTGGCTGGATGCGGAGCGCGCTCGCGTCTATGCGGTTGCCCTGACAACCGTGTGGGTTGTTTTATTGACCGGGATTATCTGGTCACTGCACGGAGGCCACAACAGCGAGGGGTTGCCGTTCGGGGTGGACTACCCGAGTTTCTGGGCCGCCTCCCGCCTCGTCCTCACTGGGCTGCCTGCCGATGTATATGTTATCAGCATGCATCGCCTGGCCGAGTTGCCGGTGCTCCTGAAAGACTACGCAGCATTCTATTACCCACCGCCGTACCTTGTACTGTGCATTCCCCTGGCTATGCTGCCATTCTTCCCTTCTCTGATCGTCTTCCTGTGCATGACAGGGGCGGCCTTGGCGGGCACTGTCAGAGGAATTCTGCGGACGGCGTGGGCTGTGCCCGCGTTTCTTGCCTATCCCGTCGTGCTCATGAACATCGTCTCGGGGCAGAATGCATTCCTCACTGCCGCTATCCTCGGGAGCGGCCTGACGATACTCGACCGGCGGCCGAAGCTGTCCGGCGCAATTCTTGGGCTTATGATCATCAAGCCGCATCTGGCGCTTGGCGTGCCGATCGCATTGATCATCTGGCGAAGATGGACCGCCTTGGCATGCGCTGCTGGTGCCGCACTTGGCCTGGTTGCTCTGTCCTACATCATTTTCGGTTGGGATGTCTGGGCCGCGTTTTTTGCGAATGTTCACAACTCACGTGAGGCCCTCGAGGAGGGAGCCGCGGGGTTCACCAAGCTGCAAAGCGCTTTTGCGGTCGCCAGGTGGCTCGGGTTCAGCGTGGCCACAGCCTATATTGTTCAGGGCGTCGTCGCGGCACTTGCGATCTTCATGCTGATCCGGGCACGGCGCCAAGGCGTTTCCGCCGCGACGGAAAGAAGCCTCATCGTGCTCGCCAGTCTGCTGATGACGCCATTCCTGCTGTTTTACGATATGATTATTTTGGTGTTGCCGCTCGCCTGGATGCTTCGGGAGTGGGCCGATCGCGGCTTTCCCCCGTGGTCCAAGCTCGTGCTCCTGCTGGTGTTCTGTGCACCGACCGGATTTCTGGCGTTCGGCCCCATGCAGTTCGGCCTGCCGACGTTGCTTTTGTTTGCGGGGTACCTGGTGTGGTTTGTGCCCGCACCCTCCCGCGGCCTTTCGTTCGCCCAAGAAGGAAACGAAGACCGCAACTTTCAGGGGTCGCTATCCCCTCGCCTGTATTAGCTGGAGACCAAAATCGGGGTCGTCGGGTTGCCCTAAGGATTCGCGTGACATGATTTCTTCTGCAACCAGCGAACTGGCCACGCCTCTCCGCGTGCCCGCACATATGCGAAGAGACTTACTCTTCATCGGCAGCATTTGCACCCTCGTCGGGCACAACAGCCTGGGTATTCTATGGCTTTCTGTTTAGTTCTGCGCCTGCTCAGGACTTCATGGTGTTCTATACTGCAGCACGCTCTTGCATCGAGGGAAACCTGTCGCTGATCTTTGACGGTGACGCGTTCACCGCGAAAATAAATGGTCAGTTTGGCGACTGGTTGTTCCGCCCTCTCGATCTCCATCCATGGGTCTATCCGCCACTGTTCCTTCTGGTGGTGGTTCCCTTCGGCTTTGTCCCTTTCGGCGTAGCGTACGCTCTATTCATGGGCACCACGTTTGCATTGCTCAACTGCGCCATCCGCTGCTACGTGCCTCGCGGCTATCAGCGGTGGGTTTGTGGTGCAAGCCTTCTCCTGTCGCCTGCCACTGCATGGACCGTTGCGGTGGGACAAAACAGCTTTATGACGACGGCGCTGCTGGTCGGTGGCATCGGCCTCGTTCCTCGCTCTCCTCTGCTCGCTGGTGGGCTCCTTGGCCTGCTGGCCTGTAAGCCGCAACTTTGGCTACTGGTGCCTGTAGCCCTGTTTGCCGCCAGGGAATGGAAGGTGCTCACCAGCACAGTCATCAGCGCCTGCCTGGTCGCCCTCGCCAGTGTCGCGGTGTTTGGCGTTGAACCTTGGCGCGAGTGGCTGACACTGATGCTGGGGCCGAGCCCGATGTACCAGCATTGGCTGCAGTTCGGCCGGCTCAATGGGCAAAGCGCGTACACCGAGGCGTTTCTGCTCGGTGCTCCCGCGGGGGTTGCAAATTTCCTCCAGGGCTTTGCGACACTGTCCTGCGCGGTCGTTGTCTGGCGTTGCTTTCGTGCCTCAGATATGCAGCGTGATCTGCAGCTTGCTGTGCTGCTAACGGCCACGGTTCTGGGCGCCCCGCATGTCGCCAACTACGATGCGGTAATGGTGGCCGTCGCCGTCTCGTTGTTCCTTTTTCGTGCGCTGGAAGATGGCTTCTGTTTCCGTGATGCGATCCTGTTCGTCATCGTTTGGAGCATCGAGTTGCTCGATCCACCGAGCCTCATCCGGTTGGGACTGATCACACCGCTGGTCCTCTGCCTGTTCCTGGTCGTGGTGATCGCGCGGGGTTGTCCGGGTGCCCTTGGCGTGACGACGACGGCTCGCCCCGCGCAGCCGGCTGTACTCTGAGCCGTCTATGAAACTGGAGCTCCAAGAACCGCCAAAGGTTGCCTTTCTGGCGACAGCCTTGCTGCCGTCACTTGTCGCGGCAGCCGTGCTCTGGATATTGCCGATCGGCGATCTCGATGTAGATCGCAGCGCAATGGCAGCCCGCGACTACACAGACATGTGGGCGGCCGGTCACCTCGTCGCGCTCGGACAGGGTGATACTCTGTTCGATCTGGCCGCGTTCAATGCCGCGTTGCATTCCATGTTCGGTGCGGGCTTTCCTCACCAGGTATGGCCCTATCCGCCGCCGACCCTGCTGCTTGCCGTCCCGCTGTCCTTCCTCCCGCTACTGCCCGGATTTCTGCTGTACACGGCGGGCACGGCGGCGCTGTTATGGCTGGCGCTGCGCTCCGGGGGTTTGACAAGACCGGCTTGCGCCGCGGTGCTGCTCAGTCCGGCCCTCGCCGACAATGCTCTCGCCGGCCAGAACGGGAGTTTGACGGCAGCATTGCTGTTTGGCGGTCTGTTTCTCGTGGATCGTCGTCCAGCCCTGGCGGGCGCCATCCTCGGAGCACTGGTCATCAAGCCACAACTCGGGATGCTGGTTCCCTTGTGCCTCATCGCTTCCGGCAATTGGCGCGCGCTCCTCGCGATGGCGACCTCCGCAAGCCTCCTGATCGCGGCCTCGGCTCTGTTGTTTGGCGTCGATGCCTGGATCGGCTTCCTTGTGCATACGCGGCCGATGATTGCGGCAATACTGGAGGCTCCGTGGCGGGCGTTGCCGGCGCAACAGAACTTCGCAAGCCCTCTGATGGCCGCTCGGTCGATCGGAGCAAGCATGGAGGTCGCCTACGGCCTTCAGTTGGCTGTGACGCTGCTATGTGGCGCGGTTGCCTGGTGGACTTGGCGAACGCCCGATTTTGAACGGATCCAGCGAGTGGCACTGACTGGGCTTCTCGCTGTCGCAGCCGCGCCCTGGGTCCACACCTACGACATGATCCCGCTGTCCGTGGCGGTCGTGGTGCTTGCAGCAACGACGTGCCGGCGTTCATTGGCTTTACTTGGCTTTGCCTGGTTCTGGCCCGGCGCCGTGGTTCTGCTGCCGATCCCGTTGCCTTTGTCCGTAGCCAGCATAGCGGCTGTGGCATGGTTGGTCTGGCGAGAGGTTCGACACAGCGGAAGCACGGCCTGGGGCATTCCGGCCACTCTCGGGCACCCAGAAAAGCCGATTGGATCGCGGGCAGGGCAGACCGCAGGTTAGCAGCAACTTGAGTGGCCGCACCGAAATATTGATCGTTGCGTTAACGGCACGATCAAGTTCGGCCAGCGCAGCAACGTCTTTATGACGCAACAATATCTTTCGCACGCCCCGCGAGCATTAAAGACATTTTTGAAACGATACTGCAAGGGCGCACAGGTAAAATCCCGTTTGTGCGCCGATCCCAAGCCCAGCGCGCCGGTTGAAGCCGCCCGTTCCTTCCGTGGCCGTGGCGGTGCCAGCTTGAGCATGGATGAAACCTCCCGGCCGTAGCCGGCACATACCTGTAACGAAAGGAACTGACTGATGTTTGCATACACTTTCGCTCTTCTGGAGCGCGTGAAGGTTGACCGCAAGGGCGTCACCGCCATGGAATACGGCGTGATCGCCGCGGGCATCGTCATCGCTGTCGCAGCCGCCGCCGTCTCGCTTGGCGGAAAGATTTCGACCCTCTTCACCACAATCGGCGGCAGTCTCTAATCCGCAGTGAAACTGGTGCCGGCCAGGACTGATTTGGCGGAGGGAACCGCGCATGTCATGGCTGGCACGCCGGTGATGAAAGAAACAGACTGATGGTCGCGCATTGGCTGGCACTTCTCGATTGCCTGAGAGCCGACCGCAAAGGCGTCACCGCGATGGAGTATGGCGTGATCGCCGCAGGCATCATCTTCGTGGTTGCCACGGCGGCCATCGCTTTGGGCAGCGACATTACTGCCCTCTTCACCACCCTCGGCAGCAAACTCTGACGCAGGGGCGGACCAGTGCCGGTGCTGCCGGCCTGGTCCCCCAGCCGAAGACGAGACACTTCCATATCAGCGTCGACCATGACGCGGAGAACCGGTCATGACCGTGCCACTTCTGGTCACAGCGTCGGCGTTCCTACTTCTTGTAGCTGCGTGGCGCGATGTGGTGAGCAGGACAATTCCTGACGCCGTCGGCCTGCTGCTTCTCGCGATCGGCGGATTGTCCCGCCTGTTCGAGGGACCATCAGCTCTCGCGACATCGGCTGCGACGGCCTTGCTGCTCTTCGTGCTGCTGATGGTCGTGTATTCGCGGGGGTTCATTGGTGGAGGCGACGTGAAGCTCATGACCGCATTCGCCATCGGCCTTTCGCCGCTGAACAGCTATCGCTTCGTGGTTGCCACGGCGATCGCGGGCGGCGTTGCTCGGGATTGCCTACATCGTCCTCTCGCGCAGCAAGCGTTTGCCACACCCGGCCAGCGACAGATCGTTACTCCGACGCGTCATGGCGGTGGAATTCTGGCGGGCCCGCAGACGAGGATCGCTGCCTTACGGTGTTGCCATCGCCACCGGTGGCACCTTTGTGTTGCTTCATACCGGGAGCTTGTGAACCATGCCCCTCCGCATTTTCCTTTCCGGCCTCCTGCTGCTTACTGCCCTGGGCCTGGGCCTCATCGGCTACCAGGTGACCAGGCCGCCAAAAACGGTGATGGTCACCGCCGTCGCCGACGCGCCGCCACCGCCGCTCACCGTCGATGTTCTCGTGGCTGCCCGCAGCCTTCCGGCGGGCACGCTGATGAAGGAGGAGGACTTCACCAAGCGGGCCATGCCGTCAGGCGACGTGCCGAAAGGCGCTCTGACGGATACCCCAGAGACCCGCGGTGACCTGCGCGGCGCGCTGTTGCGTCACTACCTTGACGCCAACAACGTTCTGATGTCGGGCGACGTGCTGCATCCGCGGGACCGCGGCTTTCTCGCGGCAGTGCTGACGCCTGGCACGCGCGCGATCTCTGTCGGGGTCGATGCCATCACAGGCGATGGCGGCCTCATCTGGCCAGGCGATCGAGTGGATCTGATTCTCACCCAGCAAATGGATGACAAGGACACACCGCTGGCGAAGCGCTTTGTCAGCGAGACAGTGCTGAGCGACGTGCGGGTCGTCGCCGTGGACCAGAGCATCGCCCAGGGTGCCGTCGCCGCCGGCGACAACACGACGGGGCGCCTGGCACGCACGGTCACGTTGGAAGTGACGCCACAGCAAGCCGAGCGAGCGGCCCTCGCGGACCGCCTTGGCAAGATCACTCTTGCCATTCGTGCGGCGGACGCAGTGGCGGAGGCGACCGACCCTCGGGGCTCAGTCTATGGCGGCGACATCTCGCCCGCGCTCGCCGACGGCAGCGCGCCCAACTCTCCGCGCATGCGGATCATCGAAGGCAAGGATGCTCGCGAGGTGCGGTTCCCATGACCTGTGCTCTTCAAAGGTCATTGCGTGTCAAGCGATGCCACAAGATGCGAACGTGACAAGGTGCCATGTGATTGCCTGGCAATGACAGTGAAACCATTGCCGGCCAAAACTCTCGCAGACAATCGCGCGTGAATGACGCGTTTGATCTGGTGCTCGTTGATGCATGAAGGCGCAATAGATGCTGGACAACAACCTTGATACAGTCGTTCCCGAGGTTGCCAAAGCGGGGCCTGTAAGAGATTCGTCGCACGCACGAGTGCCGCTCCTGGCGTTCGTAGCCGACGACGACACCGAGGCGGCCCTCCGCGGTGGTCTGCTCAACACCGTGGAAAGCGTCGAGGTCCACCGCGGGACGATCCTGCACGCCATCAAGCATCTGGCCAAGGAGCCGACGCCGCGCGCACTCGTCGTTGACATTGCCCGAGTGCCAAATCCATTGGACGAGCTGGACAATCTTTCCCGCGTCTGCACGCCGGACGTGAGGGTCCTGGTGATAGGCGACGATTCCGACGTCGGCCTGTATCGCGAACTGGTGCGCAACATGGGCGTCGCCGAGTACGTGCACAAACCGCTGACGCGTGACCATGTCACCCGGCTGTTGGTGCCGCAGATCGCCGGCGTCACGATGGACGCGAACGCTGCCCGCGGTGGCACGGTGATCGCGGTGTGCGGCGCGCGTGGGGGCGTCGGCACGACGACCATTGCGACCAATCTGGCCTTGCAGCTCACGGCCGGCACGCGAGGCCACGTCGCCTTGCTGGACCTGCACCTGCGGCAGGGCACCACGGCACTGATGCTCGGCGTCAAGCCACTCGGCGGCTTGCGAACGGCGCTCGAGCAGCCGGAGCGCGCAGACGCCCTGTTCCTCGACCGGGTTTCCGTGGAAATCAACGAGCGCATGCGGCTGGTCGCGGCCGATGAGTCGCTCGACGGAACTCCCGCGCCTACCCCGGACGGCGTGCGACGCGTGCTCGATCTGCTGCGTCGGCGGTTCAACTACGTGGTCATGGACATGCCAATGCCCGCCACGCCGGCTGAGATGCAGGCGTTGCGCGGCGCGCGCCATCTGATCGCGGTGATGACCCCCGACCTCGCCAGCATCCGTGACACCGACCGTCTGCGCCAGTTGGCCGCGGGGCTCGGGACCAGTCACACGACGATCGTGCTCAATCGTGTGGGCATGCCGGGCGGCTTGAAGCTTCCGCTGATCGAGCAGGGTCTCGGCGAAAAGCCTGTCATACAGATCCCGGAGCTTGGCAAGCAGCTCGGTCGGGCGGCCAATCTGGGCAAGCCAGCCCTGGGTGAGTGTGCATCGTTCAGGACGGCGATCGCCCAGTTGGCCCAGGAGCTCTCCGGTGCCGCCGCCAGCCGAATGTCGCGTGGAGGCAATCGTTCGCTGCTTGGCCGGATGCTTGGCCGATGAAACCGTTCGGTCGCCGTCTGGAGGAAGTCACCTCAGCAGAGGTCGCCGTAAAGCCGCGTCCTGCGCCCGTCGCCGCGGAGGCGACGGACATGGGGCTGCGGCTTCGCCTGCGTGCAAAGGTCATGGAACAGCTGGACTCGGGTGCCGTCGCCGAGATGCCAGCCGAGATCCTGCGGGCAGAGCTGGAACCCGTGATCCACCAGATCGCCGGCCAGGAGCGAGTACAGCTCTCGGCGCGGGACCAGGCACAGCTCGCGCAGGAACTGACCGACGACATGGTGGGCTTCGGCCCGCTGGAACCGCTGCTGCGAGACGATACGATCAGCGACATCATGGTGAACGGGCCGGACACGGTGTTCATCGAGGTGCGCGGCAAGCTGCAGAAATCCAACGTGCGGTTCCGCGATTGGGATCATGCCGCAATGGTGGCGCAGAAGATGGTGGCGACGATCGGCCGCCGCGTCGACGAATCCAGCCCGCTCTGCGACGCCCGCCTGCCCGACGGCAGCCGCGTCAACGTGATCTTCCCGCCACTGGCGCTTGACGGCCCCACGATCTCGATCCGCAAGTTCACCAAGAAGAAACTCGACTTCGCCGCCATGGTGGCGAATGGCAGCATGAACCCGGCCGTTGCGCGCCTGCTGGAGATTGCATCGCGGTGCCGACTGAACATCCTGGTGTCAGGTGGCACGGGCTCCGGCAAGACGACGCTGTTGAACGCGCTCAGCCGCATGATCGGGCACGACGAACGCGTCATCACCATCGAGGACGCGGCTGAACTGCAGCTGCAACAGCCGCACGTGGTTCGGCTCGAGACGCGCACGGCGAACCTGGAAGGCCGTGGCGAGATCAACCAGCGGGAGCTGCTGCGAAACGCGCTGCGTATGCGGCCCGACCGCATCATCGTCGGTGAGGTCCGCGGCGCCGAGGCTGTACGACATGCTGCAGGCGATGAACACCGGCCATGACGGCTCGATCAGCACGGTCCACGCCAACACGACGCGCGACGCACTGGCGCGCGTCGAGAACATGGTTCAGATGGCCACGGTGAACCTGCCGGCTCGCGCGATCCGCGCCCAGATCGCCAGCGCTGTCCACCTGATCATCCAGATCGAGCGCATGCGCGACGGCGTGCGCCGTATCTCTCAGGTCTCCGACATCTGCGGCATGGAGGGTGAGGTCATCACCATGAATGATGTCGCCGCATTCGAGTTTGAGGGGGAATCGGCATCCGGCACGATTGTCGGCAAATACCATACGGCAGGTGCCCGTCCCTCGTTCGCTACCCGGCTGGCTTACTTTGGCCTGGAAAACGCCTGGATGGATGCACTGCAGAGCATTTGACATGCTGAGCCCTCTTATCCTGGCCGCGATCGTCCTGTTGCTGGTGTCGTCCGCAAGTGCCGCACTGTTGGTAAGGGATGTCGCTGGTGGCCGTCTGCGAGAACGCGTCGGCGCGATTCGTGCGCGACCCGACGAGGAGCCATCCGCACCGGTCCGGACGGTTGCCCTCCAGTCAACCGGCCAGCGTGGCGAGTACACCGCAAAATTCATGCGCCTGTTGCGGCTCAATCCAGACATCGCGCTGCAAAACGTCATTCCCTGGAAACTGGTGATCGCCATCTCCTGCGCCGCGGCGCTGGGAGGCCTCTTCTACGGACATGAGTTCCTGGGGTGGTGGCTCGCCGCGCTTCTGATGCCGGTCGATGCAGTGTTCATCGCACGGCTGATTTTCGGCTGGGAACGCGCGGCCTATCAGAAGACGTTGCTCGAGCAGATCCCGGATGTGATGGCGCTGATCTGCCGGGCGGTCGCTGCCGGCATCCCGTTGGGCGAGGCACTGCGCAATGTTGCGCGCGATGCCAGCAGCCCATCACGTGAGGAGTTCTTGCGCGTGGTCAACGAGGTGTCGATCGGGCAACCGCTCGAAGCCGCGCTGTGGAAGCTGCACGATCGAGTCGATCTGCCCGAGTATGCGTTCTTTGCGGTCACCATCGGACTGCAGGCCCAGACCGGCGGCAGCCTGGTCGAGACGCTGGAGAACCTGCAGGACCTGGTTCGCCGGCGCGTGGCACTGTCCAAGCGCGGCAAGGCGCTGGCGGCGGAAGCTCGTATGTCGGCGATGATTCTGGGTGCATTGCCGTTCTTCGCCTTCCTTGGTCTCAGCTTCATTCAAGAGGGCTTCGTTCATTTCTTTTTTAGCACGCCGACCGGCAATCACCTGTTGATGGCGGCCTTCGGCTTTCTGGGGATGGGCATATTTGTGATGCGCCAACTCATTCGCCGGAGCCTGAAACCGTGAACCACGATCAACTTCTGCTACTGTCCATGTTCGGCGGTGGTATCCTGGTGCTGATCGCGGTCGCGTTCCTGTTGCTTTTCCAGGGAGCGAATGAGCAGGAGATTGCGCGCCGTATCGGCGGGCTGCGCGATGGCGCGACAGTAGCGCAACAGCGGTCATCGCGTCTCTTGCCGATGCTCCTTGGTCTGGTGCACCGTCTTGGCAGCGCTATGCGCGATCGGATGATGTCCGCCCGCGATACCGAAACGCTTGGGAAGACCCTTGCCGCAGCGGGCCTTGAGCCGTCAAAGGCGATGCCGATCTTCGTCGGCGCAAAGATCGCCTGCCTGCTCCTGCTGCCAGCATTGACCTATTTGACTGCGGTTCTGCTGGGCTACCCGACTGGACGGCAGGTGGTGCTTACGGTCGTATCGCTTGTGGTCGCGATGATGCTGCCGAACTGGGTGATCTCGGCGATCCGCCGGCCATATCAGCAGGCGTTGCGGCGCGGGATCCCCGATGCGCTCGACCTGCTGGTGGTCTGTGCCGAGGCGGGTCTCGGACTCGAATCGGCCGTGGAGCGTGTGGCGCAGGAGATGAGGCGGTCGAACCGGCCTGTCAGCGTCGAATTCGCTCTGCTCACTCATGAGATGCGGATCTTTCCGGACCGCAGGATCGCCCTGACCAATCTTTCCGAACGCTCGGGTCAACCTGCCCTGAAGCGCCTGGCGGGCACCATCGCGCAAACGCTGAAGTATGGCACACCACTGGGACAAGGGCTCCGCACCCTCGCCGCGGAGATGCGCAACGAACGGATGATCCAGTTCGAGGAGCGGGCCGGCAAGCTTCCCGCGCTGCTCGTGCTGCCGATGATCGGCTTCATCCTGCCCTGTCTTTTCATCATTTTGATGGGTCGCCCGGCCACGCAAATCATGGCCCTGTTCTCAACCATGCACTGATCGCCACGCAGGCCAACGCGTCAATTCTGCGGGGACGATGCCACGGCTCGGGCAATTGCCTCGACATTGCCGTCGGAGGCGCGGTCACCCAGCAATTGTCGCGAGCGGTCGTGATCCCCGGTGGCGGCATAGAGAATTCCGAGGTTGACCTTCAGCCGTTGCGGCGAGGTGTCGGCGTTCTGCATCGGTGCGAGCGTCGCCAGCGCCTCGCTGGTGCGCCCTTCCAGCATCTGTGACATGGCGAGATCGTTTCTGGTAACCGCGTCGTCGGGCGTGGTCGCGAGCACCTGCGTGTAGATCGCCTGCGCCGCGGTGTGCTGTCCCTGCAGATCCAGCGCCACCGCCTTATCGACAAGCGCATTCACATCGGCGGGGTTGGCTGCCAGCACCTGGTCCAGTCCGGCGATCGCCTGCTCCGGCCGTCCGCCGATGAGATCGATCAGTGCGAGTGCCCGGGTCAGACCCGGTTCGCCGGGGTTCGAGCGTAGCCGCTCGGTCAGTATCTGACGCGCCTGCGCGAGTTTGCCATAGCGGGCGAGTGCATCCGCGCAACGCATCTGCAGCGCGATGTTGCTGGGCTCGCTCGCGGCGGCTTCGAGGTACATGGAGGTCGCAAGCTCGCTGTCGCCGGACGGCATCAGCGGCTTCGGCCACCTGCAGCCGCGCGTCCGTCGTCAAGGTGTGCTGCCGCGGAGGAGTGAGGGACGCGCAGGCCGTCAGAGCGCAGCACGCCGCAATGCCACGGGCTACGGCAAACAGTACGGCGACCGAGCGATCTCGCCGGCAAAGACATCCGAGGTGCTGATGCAGACGCATGGCCACCAACCTTTCGCGACGCTACTGGCTTGAACCTGGATTGGCGGCTCCCTGCTGTGCCGGCTCGCCGACGATGTTGACCGACGCAGCATTCAGATCCGGCAAAGGATAGCGCTTGCCGGCCAGCAGCCGCGCGACCGGCGGCGCCGCCACGGCACCGGTGGTCGTTCTCTCGCCCGTGCCTTCGACCAGGTCATGCGGATTGACCACCATGGCTCGCAAGTTCGCGTCGTTAACGCCGGTCGGGTTGTAGGTCCCGGGCCGGTTATAGGGATCGGTCAGGTCATAGGCTGAACAACCCGAGACGATCAGTGCGCCAATCAGCCAACCGATGCGGTGCATGCTTTCCTCACTTCAGGATAAAGCCGGCATCAAGCGGCGGCCCCCCGGCTGGGCCGGGTGCCACCTGACGGCCCCAAAGGATCCGATCCAGGTCGGTCGCCGGCCGGAAGCCATCCATCGGTGTCCGCAGCGCGGTCGGGCTGGAGGCAGGCTGAACCACGTAGGGCGTGACGATGATCACCAATTCGCTCTCGCCGCGCTGGAAGTCGTTGGACTTGAACAGCGAACCGATCACCGGGACCTCGCCGATCCACGGCAGAGCATTCGTATTGTCGAGGGTCGTCTTCTGGAGCAGCCCTGCGATGGCGAAGCTCTGACCGCTGCCCAACTCGACTGTTGTTTCCGCGCGCCGGACGGTCAGCGCCGGGATCGTCAGCGTGCCGCCGGCTATGGGGACGCTCACCGCACCGTTGGTGGTGAGCTCGCTGACCTCGGGACGGACCCGTAGGTTGAGCCGGGTTGACGACATCACGGTCGGGACCAAGGCAAGGCTGATGCCGAAGGTCTTGAACTCGACGGTGATGCTGGTCGTACCGTTGGTGGTACTGCCGGCGATTGGAATGGGGAACTCGCCGCCGGCCAGGAAGCTCGCGGTTTCACCCGAAAGCGCCGTGAGGTTCGGCTCTGCCAGGATGGTGATGAGCTGATCACCGGCCAGCGCATCGATGATGTTGTTGACGTCCCACAGCTTGTTGCCGGAGGTGAAGCCTGCGCCGAGCTGATTGACCGTGGCGGTGGCACCCGCCAGCGGCGCGAGGCCAAGCGGCAACAGCGGCGTGATTGTGCTCGTGGCGGCGGCACCGGTCCGCAATCCGAAGCGCCAGCCTGGACCGCTGCCGAGCGCCTGCCAGTTGAACCCGAGCTGTCGCGTGACCGAGCGGCTGATTTCCGCGATGCGAACCCGGACGTTGACCTGGATGGCGCCGAGTACCGGTGAGGTTGTCCACCACGCCGCCCTTGTCGCCGACGTAGCCGCGCGCGATCGCCTCTGCCTGCTGGGCTGCGGCGGCATTCGGCACGGTGCCCGTGAGGATCGCGTCGGTTCCCAGGCCCTGGACACGCACGGCCGATGCACCCTGCACGGTGCGCGCAACCGCGGCCTGGATGGCGAGCGCCATCGCCGGAGTGATGGTGCCCGGCGCCGCGGCGGCGGGAGCGCCGCCGCCGGGGCCAGGCTGAGACGGTCACGTCGTACTGGATGATGGCCTGCCCCGCGTCGGTCGTCGCGATCACCGTGGTGCGGCCGGGCGCGACCCCCATCAGGAACAGGCTGGTCGGCGAGGCCGGCTGAACACGTGCGACGCCGGGCTCTGCCGACATCACGGTGGCCGCTGGCTGAGGCAGGCGCAGCAGCACGCCGGTGCCGGCTTGCACGGTGATCGGCTGGCTGATGGTGGCCACGGGAGGTGACGCGGCCGGCGCGGGCGTGCCCGGTGGCGGGGTCAGTTTCGTGGGAGCGGCTGCGGGCGGCGCCGCCTGCGCCACGACCCCGGACAGATTGATCGATGCGGTGGGCGCATCAGCGTGAGCGATGCCAGGTCCGCACAGTGGCAGCGCGAACAACAGGCCGACGGCGCATCTTACCGGCCATCCGCTGCGCCGTGACACAGAGGGGAGCGGCGCCTGCCGAAGCCAGGGCGACACCAACAATCCACTTTGCCATAGACGTTTCTTGGCGCGACCGATCCGCGCCCGATGACCGTCAGTCACACGAGAGCCGCGCAATTATTTCTTGCTCCTTGCTTGCCCCGGCTGTGACTGCCTTATCCAGGCAGATCACCAACTGGCTCCATTCGAAACAGAACGCCTGATGCAATCATAGCGATTCGCGCCGACGCAAGCGCTTTCTGACGCGATCATCACAATTGTCACTACACTTTCTCAAAACGTATACGGAACATTACAAATATGCTTCAAATGGATTGTCCCGACGGCTGCGACAGGCCGTCTAAATTGGCGTCATGAAACGAAAAATCTGGCATTCTTGGATTCATTGCGATATACATACGTTATGAAACTCATCAGAAAGTTCCCGTCTGCTAGTGGAGCAGGCGTGAGTATAGGATTGACATGATCACTGCCGGCGGCCGCCAGCAAGTCTTTGCGTTATTCCATCGTGATCACCGCGGTACTGCGGCGGTGGAATTCGCTCTGGTTGCGCCAATATTGTTTCTCTTGATCCTGGGCATCACCCAGTTCGGGATAACGCTGAACAATTACGAGATGCTTACGGGGGGCACCGGAGCGGCGGCGCGGCAGTTTTCAATGAGCCGTGGCACCTCGACGCCATCCAGCAGTACCAAAACCGCTTTGTACAACGCGGCATCGAACCTCACGCAAGCAAACATCACAGTCACACTAAAGGTAAATGGGGTTGCGTGCACCAGCGACGGTGCGTGCCAGACCGCGTTGACCAACGGGCAAGGGCAGCCCGCGACGGTAACGGCGTCATATCCATGCAACCTGACGGTCTATGGGTACAACTTCGCCCCGGGTTGCACATTGACCGCGCAATCGACGGAGAGTGTCGAATGAGACAGCCAGTATTGCCATTTTTCTCGCGACTGCATCGGGATCGGCGTGGCGCCGTAGCCATGCTGACCGCGGCCGTCATCGTCGCCCTCGCCGGAGTGGGCGCCGTCGCCGTTGACGTCGGTTATGCCGTCAATGCGCAACGGCAACTTCAGGCCTCGGCCGACGCGGCAGCCCTCGCGGGTGCGCGGGACATCGGGTCCACCACCAACGACCCGCGACAAACGGCGACGAGCTACAGCGCGGTTGCCGGCAACAAAAACGCTCCGTCCAATATCAACGTCACCATGGCGAGCGGCTATCCCGCGCTGAAGTGCTTCACCAGCATCGGCGTGACATGCGTGTCCGGAAAATCCGGGGTACCATCGGCCAACGGCATCCAGGTGAAGCAGCAGGCGAGCGTGCCGACATTCTTTGGCAAAGCGATCGGCATCAGTTCGCTGAGCATCTCGGCGACGGCCACTGCCGGTGCCAAAGGCGGCAAGGCGACGCCGATGGACGTCATGATCATTGTGGATACCACTGCATCGATGAACAACGCTGATTCGAGCTGCAGCGGGGCCACAAGAATCGCCTGCGCATTGGGAGGTGTCCAGGCCATGTTGAGCGGGTTCTGGCCATCGCAAGACCACGTCGGCCTGCTGGCGTTTCCCGGCATGACGAGTGCGACCGTCTCGAAGGACTACACCTGCCCGACCAGCAATCCCACCATCGTGCCATATGGTAGCGTACCCAGCACCGGTGTACCAGATCGTCGGGCTGTCGACCGATTACAAAACGTCCGACGCGACGACCATCCTGAATCAGCTTCCAATATCGTGAAGGCAGTTGGTGGCGCCTCCGGCTGCTCGGGGATCAAGGCTCCCGGCGGTGAGGGCACCTTCTACGCCGATGCCATCACGGCGGCTCAGCTCACTCTCACGACCACCGGTCGGGTAGGCGTGCAGAAGGCGATCATTATGGTCACCGACGGTGATGCCAGCGCGAGTGCACCCAGCCAGATAACAACCGCCCTGGGCACCAACGAGTGCCACGAGGCCATTACCGCTGCTCAGGTCGCGAAAACCGCGGGAACCTGGATCTACACGGTCTCCTATGGTTCGCCCGTCGACAGGCTGCAGCACCGACAAGTCGCCCACCATCACCCCGTGCGCGGCGTTGTTGGCAATCGCATCGGACGCGACGAAGTTCTACGCCGATACCACCGCCGCCTGCCCTGCCGGAGCCAACGCGACATCGGGGCTGAACAACCTGTTCAAGAACATTGGAACCAGCCTGACATCCTCGCGCATGCTGCCCGACAACACTAACTGAGGATCGTTGGGCGGAACGTAGCGGACAGCGCAGTCGCAGGGCTGCGCTGTCTTTGTTCGCACGCACCAAGACGCTTCAAGGCAGCGAATGACGTGGACTGGGCCAGGCTCAGCCATGACGAGTGTGACGGGCGAGTGCATCTCATTGAGCGTTGCCATGAGCTCTACGGCGTCACGACGCGCGGCAGGTCAGCCACAGGCTGACGCAGCCACTGTACGGTGGGTACCATCCGATCAGATCGTCTGTTGCCGTCGGCTGATGAACTTGCGACAGGACCGAACGGCGTCACCACCCGCACGAGGCGCGCCTGCGGTGAGAGCAGCACCGCGTATTCGCTGACGTCCGGCTGAGCCCAGGGCGAATGCGTTTTGATCCAAGGCCAGACCGCACGAACCTTCTGTAGATAGGCCGCGCCGAGCAATGGTATCGCCGAATGGTAAGCGGCGATCGCGCCGTCCCACCCGGTGTTGCCTAGCCGGCCGAGGCTCAGAATGCGTGCGGCGGCACGCGCGTTGGTGTCGGGGTCGAACGCCTCCTCCAGGTTCGCGAACGCGTATGGGTGATAATAGAGGTCAACCTGAAAGCAGCCCACGTCGATCACGCGCACACCGCGTAGCTGCAGCGAGCGAACCATCCCGACGGCAGCCGCCTTGCTCGGCTGGTAGTATCCCTGCCCCTCGGCATTGAGTGTCCACGGCCAGATGATCGGGAACATCCCGGTGGGAGCCCGACGGCCACTTTCGACGACGCCGATTGCCGCAAGCAGACCCTGGGGCAGCCGCCACTCGCGTTCCGCCTGGCCGGCTGCGCTTTCGCACACCGAAGAGGCTCCGTCGTATGGTTGCTGACCGGCCGCCTCCCCGAGGTTCACCAACGCGAACGTGCCAACCGCGATGGCGGCGCCGCAGGCTCTCAGGTATCGACGTGCGAAACGCAAGCCAGGGCCGGCGAGGTCGTCAGGACGCTGCGCGGGCCCAACAGCGCAGACTGGATGCACCACGCACCTCCGAGCACATCGCTGTCGCGGCGGCCAGATCGGCAAATCCGAAGGTGCGCAAGCACCAGTATGTTTCGCCAAGCGCATCCGCCTGCACGATCACGGGCTCATGCCCGCCGAGCAGTTCGGGCAAACGCCTGACGAGGCGCCGCCACTCGAACCACGCGGCCTTGAAAGAGCGCAGCGACGCGAGCTGGACATAGACACCCATGTCCAGTGTTGTACCCGCTGGTTCGGGCATCGCGAGCGAGGCGTCCTCCGGGCGTTCGGCGACGGACGCGAGCGCCGGAATTGCCAACGCGCCGACCAGGGACTCGGGAACCGCATCAGATGTTGGCGCCAGGTTCGCGCGGGCAACGGCGACCGGCGCAGGGGCGAGAGAGGAGGCAATCGATGACGGCGCATCCCGCCGCGGCGGCGCAGGTGGGTGAGCTGCGACGGACAGATTGCCTGGGGGTCGTTCCTGCCTTGGCGTGACCGCCGCCAGCGTCTCGCGGTTCGCCGAGAGCGGGGGCAGCGCGATCTCGGCTGAGGCGACGTTGCCCGCCACCGGACGCACGGATCCGTTGCTCAGGATCCGATCCGCATCAGTCTGATCTCCCGCCAGCGACAGGGCGGCGGCCAGCTCCTTAGACCGATCCTGTACCGTGGCCGGCACTGCGGCGGCCTCGCGCAGAACCCCGACCGCTGCATCCTTGTCGCCGGTGAGTGCCAGCGAGAGGCCGAGGTTCATTTTCACATCGGTGGCTTCCGGGGTAATCGCGAGCGCCTGCCGATAGGCGTCCTGCGCCTCGGCATGGTGACCCAGCAGGTCCCGGGCAATCCCGAGATCGTTGAGAGCGGCACTGTCGTCGGGGAGCGCCGCCAGGGCCGCCAGGAAGGCTGTTTCGGCGGCGGCGGGGTCGGTCTGGACCAGCGTCCGCCCGAGGCCCAACTGCGCTGAGGCAAGCTTCGGCTCCATGGCGACCGCTTGCCGGTATGCGTCGCGTGCCTCCTCTCGCTGGCCCAGCGCATAGAGCGCATCGCCCTTGGTAACCAGCGCCCGCGTGTTGCGGGGTTCGCGCTGGAGCGTCAGGTCCGCGACACGCACGGCGACCTCGGGCGCGCCTGCCGAGAGGGCGGCGTCCGCCACCCGCAATGACGGCTGGTGGGAGAGGCCTGCCTGCTGCGCACCGGTGCAGCCTGCGAGGGCGAGCGCCAAGACGGTTGCGGTGGGCAGAAGGTCGAGCCGTTTCAGGCGCTCGGGGAGCCGCCATGCCCGCGGATCCGCTCGCGTGGTCAGCTTCATTTCCCACTCCTTGCCAAGCCGGTGGCTAGCCAGGCCGGACAATCATCGGTATAATTGCAATTCGCAACCGGAATTTTTGTTGCTGATCCGGCCCAAAAAGCTCATTGTCTATGGCTGAGCAGGCGAGACAGCGGCGTGATGAGGTGGCGATCCGGCGATACGAGCTACCGATTGAACGAGCTCTCACACCACCGCAAACGCGCGTTCCGGTTGGTGATCGCCTTCCTTGCCTTGATGATAGCGGAACGGGCACAGGCAGAGACCTTTGAATTCGAAGGTCCGTATGCGGTGCGGGTGCTTCACCAGGGTTCAGAAATCGAGATAAGCGGCACCTTCTCCTGGGCGCTGCCGCAACAGGTGGGTGTAGCGCTGGCTGAGGCGCCGCAGGCGCGCCTCGTGCGGCTCGAAAGCCCTGGCGGCCATATAAAGGCGGCGCTCGAGGTGGCCGACATGATCCATGCCCGCAATCTCGATACCTATGTTGGCCGGATGTGCGCTTCGGCGTGTACCGATCGCCTTCCTGGCTGGCCATCAACGGTTCGCCACCGACACTGCGCGGCTTGGCTTCCACCAGGCGCATGGGCCGGGGCTGACGCCCGCGGACAGCAATCTGCTGCTCCGACTGGCATACCATAACTATTCGCTCCCACCTGCCTTCATTGCGCATGTGCTGCGTACGCCACCGCAGGATTTGTGGGTTCCCGACCTCGCCGAACTGCGCCGCGCAGGCGTCGTGACCGATATCGCACCAACAGGAGCGGTCGCGGCGTCGGTGGCCTCGGGGCCGACGGACGTGCACGGCAACTGATCCGGCTGCGGATCGGCCGCCGGACCTCGGTGATGGCCAGTGATCTAAGCTGCTAGCTGCAGTGGAGGCCAGCCTGCATGGGAGCTCCCTACTCGCTTGATATTCGAGAACGTGTTGTTGGTGCGGTTGCTGACGGCATGAGTTGCGCGGAGGCGGCGGAGCATTATCAGGTCAGTCATACCTCGGCGATCCGCTGGACGAAGCGCCAAGCCGAGACAGGCAGCCCGGCCGCATTGCCGATGCGTGGCAAGAAGCCATTTGCCCTGACCGACGAGGAAGCCTGGATCCGTGAACGGATGGCTGAGAAGCCGGACATCACCGGCCGCGAACTGCTGGCGGAACTGAACGCGCGTGGTGTGGACGTGAGCTACTACGGCGTCTGGCACTTCCTCGATCACACAGAGCTCAGCTTCAAAAAAAAGCCTGCGCGCCAGCGAGCAGGACCGCGCTGACGTCGCGCGGCGGCGGCGGCAATGGCAGGAGCGGCAGGGTAAGGTTTGTGCGACCCGTCTGGTCTTCATTGACGAGACCTGGGCGAAGACAAACTTTAGGGCCTGCCATCGGCCATTCGGATTAGGCGATGCGTCCGCCATCCTCTGCCGTGTGGCCGAATTGTTAATTACGTAAAGGAAGTTGTAATGTTTTGCCAACCAACGGAGTTGGCTGCAATGATGATTTTGCGGGTCGGCGAAACCCACCCTCTTGTGCCGGGGAGTTTCGAGGAAACCATGCGGACCCATGGCATCCGCAGCGAATGCGTGGCCACCGGGCGCGAGGCCCTGGAGTTCCTCCGCCTCTACGACTATGACCTCGTGCTGATGGATTTGCGGCTGTCTGATGGCCAGGCGCATCAGGTTGTGCGTGCAATGCGCGCCGCCCTGCACAAGGTTCCCGTCCTTGTCGTGTCGGACACCGCCGCGCCGCTTGAGGCGAAGGTGAAGGTGCTTGACCAGGGCGCGGACGATTTCCTGGCGACGCCATGCGACATCCGGGAGTTGATGGCGCGTATCCGCGCGGTCGTGCGGCGCAGCCAGGGCCACACCAAGTCGGCTCTGACGCTCGGGCCGGTCGAGCTGTGGCTCGATCGGCGTGAAGTCCTGGTGCATGGCACTTCGCTGCACCTGTCGCGGCGGGAATACGCCATCCTCGAGCTGCTGTTCCTGAGGCAGGGCACCGTCCTCAACAAGGATGCGTTCCTCAACCATCTCTATTGCGGCGGCGACGAGCCGGAGATGAAGACGATCGACGTCATCATCTGCCGTCTGCGCAAGAAGCTGGCGGTGGCGGGCGTCCCGAAGCTGATCGATACGGTATGGGGATGCGGCTATATCCTCCGCGATCCGTCGCCGGCTGGGGCTGTCGGGAACGACGAGCCGAGCGCCGCACCAGCCTGGCTGGATCGCGCGCGCGCGACTGTGGCTGCCTGAGGACCCCGCCTCCCGCCACTGCCCCTGCACTCCTGGGACTTGAGCCTCCGGCGCTGTCGGGACAACTATGCTGCCTCACGTGAGGGAGTGCCATGCGCATTCTGATCATGGGTGGCGGCGTGGTCGGCGTGACGACCGCCTATCAGTTGCTGAAGGACGGGCACGAGGTCGTGCTGCTGGAACGCCAGGACGGCGTGGCGCGCGAGACGAGCTGGGGCAATGCCGGCATGGTCGCGCCGGGCCACTCGTTTGTCTGGTCCTCGCCACGGGCGCCGTGGATTCTGCTGAAATCGCTGTACCGCAAGGACCAGGCGCTGCGGTTTCGCTTCTCGACCGATCCGCGATTGTATTCGTGGTCGCTGAAGTTCCTGGCGGAGTGCACCGCGGCAAAGGCGCGGCGCAACACGCTGCGCAAGCACCAGATCGCGATGTACTCGCAGCGCGTGCTGCATGAGGTGATTGCGGCGGAGCCGCTGGACTACGACCGCAATGCGCGCGGCGTGCTGTATTTCCATCGCGACCAGGCGGCGCTGGAGGCTGGCGTCGCGCATATGCAGATCCTGGCCGATGACGGACAGGAGATCCGCGTGCTGGATCGCGCGCAGGTGCTGGAACTGGAGCCGGCGCTGCAAGGTGCTGCCGGGAAGATTGCCGGCGGGATCTACTGTCCGACCGACGAGACCGGCGATTCGCATAAGTTCACGCGCGGGCTGGCAGAACGATGCGTCGCGATGGGCGCGCAGATCCACACCGATACGACGATCACCGCGATCGAGACGTCGGGCGATGCGGTGACGACCGTGCGCGCCAACGGCCAGTCGTTCAGGGCGGATGGCTACGTCATGGCGATGGGAAGCTACAGTCCGCAGCTTGCGCGCACGATCGGCGTCGATCTGCCGATCTATCCGATCAAGGGCTACTCGCTGACGATCCCGATCGGCAACCATCAGGCGCCGCCGACGATCGGCTCGGTTGACGAAACGAATCTGGTGGCGATCTCGCGCTTCGGCGACCGCGTGCGCGTCACCGCAACGGCGGAGTTCGCCGGCTACGACGCGAGCCACCGGCCGGAGGATTTCGCGTTCATGAAGTCGGTGACGCAGGAGCTATATCCCGACGGTGCGGACTACCATCGAGCCGAGATGTGGGCCGGACTGCGGCCGATGACGCCCGATAATCTGCCGGTGCTCGGACGCAGGAAGCATCGCAATCTGTGGTTCAACACCGGACACGGCCACATCGGCTGGACGATGTCGCACGGCACCGCGCGCATCACCGCGGACCTGATTGGCGGCCACGCGCCGGCGATCCCGATCGACTGAGGACGCCTGAGGGGAACCGCATCGCGCGACCCAGCTGTCTCTTGCGCATCTCGAACGCCGTCATCTGCCCCCTGGCTCTCCCTCCGAAGGCGGCAAAGCCGTAACCAACCTCGGTGATCCAGAATGACAGATCCTGAGATGGCAGGCCATACGTTGAGCTTTTCCCAGATGCCATAATCAGGTATTTCCATGCAGATACATTTAATGTATGTGCATGGACCTATGAGCACCGCAAGACAACCACGAAAAACGCTCCGCACGGATGCACGCACGCTCATCGAGACGTGCGCAGGCTGGAACAGCCGCGTGGCAGCGCGGCGCATCAGCGTATTCCTCGATCGCGAGCTTGCCAGATTGGGCCTGACAGTGGCGCAGCTCGGTCTGATGGCTCAGATCGCTGTGATGTCGGACGACACTCTGGGCGCGTTGGCGAGCCATTCGGGGCTGGAACAATCGACGCTGTCACGCAATCTGCGCACGCTGGAGGCGGAAGGGCTGGTCGAGATTGCGATTGTTGAGACTGATCTGCGTCGCCGGGCGGTGTGGTTGACCGAGGCCGGTGCGAGACGGCTGGAGGCGGCGATCCCGATCTGGCGCCGAGCCCATGCCAGGCTATCGAAATGCGTCGCACCTCAACTCGTAAGACAGTTGGCGGACAGCACCCAACTGCTCGCACGGGTCTGATCGAGCCACGATGCAATACAGCCGAGTGGATGGTTGAAATGAACACTCGCCCGGCGATGCCGGATAGCCGAGCGGCATGGGTTGTTGCTTGGGCGGCGCTCGCGATTCTGACGATCTCCTACGGCGCACCGCTGCTGTCAGCAGTGGCCCTGAAGCCGATCGCCGCCGATCTGCATGTCGCACGTTCGGGACCATCCGCGGCGGGTTCATTCACCTATATCGGTGCGGCGTTCGGCGGCATTCTGGCGGGATGGTTGTCGGGATGGATCGCGATCCGCTGGATCGTCATGTTCGGGGCGGCCATGCTCGCCGCCGGCCTTGTCGTTTCGGCGTCCGGTGGCCTGCTCACGCTTTACGTTGGGCACGGAGTGATGATGGGGCTGTTCGGCACGTCCTGCATGTTCTCGCCGCTGGTGACCTATGTCAGTCGCTGGTTCGACCGCCGTCGCGGCGCCGCCGTGGCCTTGATTTCGTCGGGGCAATCCGTCGCGGGCGCCGTATGGCCGGTGCTGTTCCAGGCTGGCATCAACAATCTGGGCTGGCGACATTCCATGGTGCTGTTCGGTGGGTTCGTGGTCATTTCGATCATCCTGCTTGCGCTGGTTTTCTTGCGGTCGCCGCCCGAGCTTTCGCGGATCGCTGGCACCACTAGGCCTGCCGCCAAAGCCGGTGCGCCCGTCATGGGACTGCCGCCCAATGCCGTTATGGGGTTGTTGATGGCTGCAGTGTTCTGCTGCTGCGTGCCAATGGCGATGCCGATGCAGCATGTCGTGGCGTTCTGCGGCGACCTCGGTTTCACGGCATCGCATGGTGCGGCGATGTTATCGGTCCTGCTGGGCAGTGCGTTCCTGTCACGCATGCTCTGGGGCTGGCTCGCCGACCGGGTGGGTGGATTGCAAACACTGCTTTGGAGTTCCACTGCCCAGGTGGTGGCGATGAGCGGGTTTCTACTGACTCAGAATGAGACCGCGCTGTTTGCGGTCGCCGCGGCATTTGGCCTGGGTTTGTCTGGATTGTTGCCGGCCTATGTCATCACGGTACGTGAATTCTATCCGGCGAAGGAGGCCAATTGGCGCGTGCCGACGGTGCTGTTCGCAGGCTTTCTGGGTATGGCGACGGGCGGCTGGGGGGCCGGCGCGCTGTATGATCACTTCGGGTACTACCTGCCCGCGTTCGGCACCGGAATCGTTCTGAATATCGTGAATCTGATGATCCTGCTGTCGCTCGTATTGCGTCAGCGGGAGATCGAACACCGCCCTGCTATGGCGTGATTGTGGCGCCTCCGGCAGCGGACATGCGAGATCATCCGCGCTCGTGTCGAGCGCGATCGTCCGCTATCCTCGCTCACCAGGGCACTGCAATACGAGGTGCAAGGAGGCGCGAATGGATGTCGATCCGGGCTTCACCGATCTCGGCGTTCTGCCCTGCACGCTCGATGCGGGCATCGCGGCGCGTGCGGCAATCGGGCTGCTGGTGTTGGCGACCGATCAGACGATGGAGCACGAGTTCCGCCATCTCATCCGGCTGCCGGGCGTTGCGGTGTATGGCGCGCGGCTGTTCAACGACGCCGATATAACACCGGACACATTGCGCGCGATCGGCGACCGCATCGCGCCTGCGACGGAGCTGATCCTGCCGTCGATGCACCTGGACGTCGTGGCGTTCGGTTGCACCTCGGCCAGCATGACGCTCGGGGAGGCGGAGGTCTTTCGCCAAATTCGCCGCGTGCGGCCGGAGGTTGCATGCACCACGCCGGTGACCGCGGCGTTCGCCGCATTCAAGGCGCTGGGTGCGCGGCGGATTGGCGTGTTGACACCCTATTCGCCGGAAGTGAATGCGGTCGTGCGCGCGTATCTCGACGCGCACGGCCTACAGGTCTCGGCGTTCGCAACGTTCGACAAGCGCGACGATCGTGAGGCAGCGCGGATCACAGTGGACTCGATCGCCGCAGGGATCGCCACCTTGGCGCGCGATGCGCGGCTGGATGCGGTGTTCGTGTCGTGCACCAGTCTGCGGCTGGCCGAGAATGTTGCTGCGATCGAGGCGGAGGTGGGCATCCCGGTCACCTCCAGCGATCACGCGTTGGCATGGCACAGCCTGCGGCTGGCGGGAGTGACCGACACGGTGCCGGGCGCGGGACGGCTGTTCGAGTGCGCCCGCTAGTCACCCCTTGATGGCACCCATGGTAAGCCCTGCAACCATGTAACGGCGCAGTGCGAAGTAGATCGCCACCGGCGGCAACGAATAGACCAGCGCCACAGCCATCATGTAGTTCCACGGCGCTTCGTCGCTGTCGAAGAACTGATCGATCGATACTGCCACGGTTGCATTGCGCGGCGAGGTGATCAGCAGGTACTGATACAGATATTCGTTCCATGCCAACAGCAGCGCGTAGACGCCGACGGCGACCAGCGCCGGCGCCATCAGCGGCAGGTAGATGCGGAAATACAATTGCAGCGGCGTCGCACCGTCCATCTTGGCCGACTCGTCCAGCTCAAGCGGAATCAGCTTGCCGTATCCGTGCAGGATCAAAATCGCGTACGGTGTGGCGAACGTCACCTCGGCGGCGATCACCGACCAAAGGCTGTCCGTCAGCCCGTACACGCGCATCAGATGCACGAATGGGATCACCAGGAAGGGAGTCGGCAGCACATAGGTCACAAGCGCAACGTCGCTGATGAGCCAGCCGCGACGCAGGTGCATCCGTCCCAGTACGAAGCTGACCAGCGAAGCAATCAGTACGGTCAGCACCATGGTCGCTGTCGCCATGTAGACGCTGTTGCCGAGCTGGTGCCAGAAATGCTCGAGGTACCAGTAATCCTCTTCCCAGACGACGCGGAAGCTGTCCCAGTTCCAGTCTACCGGCCAGATCACACCGGTGAACTCGTCGCCATCGTCGCTCAGCGCGATCAGCAGCATGTTGTAGATCGGTACCAGCGTCCAGACGAGCAGCGCGACGCCGAGAAACGCACTGCCGATCCTGGTCCACAGGCGGCGACGGCGCAGGCGCGGCCGATAGTCCGGCCGAATCGCAGTGAGTGCGATGCTCATAGCTGCACCCCCGTCAACCGGATGCGCCGCATCAGCAGCAGCACCGCCGGAATGAGGACAGGCAACGCCGACATCATCGCGGCCACACCGAGATTGGGATAGCCGAAGTCGAACGCCTGGTGAAAGCCGTAGGTGGCCAGCACGTCTGTCAGTCTCGCCGGGGCTCCGTAGGAGACGAAATACACCGTGTTGAAGTCGCCAATCGTCCAGATGGTGAACAGCAGCGTCGACACCAAATAGACGTTCGCCAGCAGCGGGAAGGTGATGTGGACCAGCCGCCGCCAGCCGGTCGCGCCGTCAACCTCCGCCGCCTCATACACGTCCTGCGGGATCGACATGCGACCGGCGATGAAGATCAGTGTCCAGAACGGCATCCACTTCCAGATGTAGGCCACAAGGTTGGTCGTCGTCGCCAGCCAGCGATCCACCAGGAACAGCGGCCCGTCGTTACCGGTCACCGTGCGCCACAGGCTGTCGAGGAAGCCGTATTCGGTGACCGTCATGTAGTGGATGGATAGGAACGCGGTCAGTGCGGGCAGTGCCCAGGGCACCAGATAGATCGCCAGCAGCGTCCTGATCCACCAGCTCCGGCTCAGGAAGAAACCTGACAGCAAAAAGGCCAGGAACATCGTCACGTTCACGCCGATGGCGGCCAGCAGCAGCGTGTTGGTCACGATCGTCAGATAGAGCGGATCCGAAAACAGCCTGTCGTACAGCGCAGGATCGCTGCCCATCCAGAGGCCGAACACGATCGGATAGACCACAAAGGCGGCAAATACCGCGGCGTAAGGAATGACGAACGCGATCGCCCAGGCGGTGTCCGAGCCATGCAGGCGCCCCCGCCAAGGCGGACGCCGCGACCGGCTGACCGCAACGGGACGCCCGATCGCGAGCGCTTGCTGTGTGCTGCTCATGGTCGCCTCCCCGGCTCCACGCTGGTCCGTTTCGGATGTGCGTGACGCCCATCTGCCTCCCAGGCTGGGTACCGCACTCTAGTGCAGAACATGGCTGGCGGAAACCGGATCGGCGGCGACGGCCCGTCGTCAAGGAGGTAGCGCGCACACCACCGAAGCCACCGGTCGGCGCAGGGGATTGAAGCTCCGCCGATTGGCTGCACCTGGTGCCTGTGCGATGAACACCGGGGCGGTCGGCGAGAGTTGGGATCCGGATCTGGTTCCAATTACGGCGCCCGCGGCGTGCGCTGCCTGTGGTGCAAGTTCCCGGTTTTCGTCAGAATATTTCCCAAAATGACGGCCTCGCGCGATAAGCGCACGAAGAGGTGAGGAGGAGTTGGAACATGCCGCTGCGCGTGCGGCTCATGGCATTGGTCGGGCTGGTGCTGCTGCTCTGCCTGGGCGGCGGCAGCGTGCTGGTTGGCTGGCGCGCAGCCAGTTCGGTGCAGACGGAGTTGCGCGCCGCGCTCGATGTCGGGGCAAACACGGTGCACAACGGCTTCGATGACCTGGCGGCGTCAGATGATCATGCGAAGGAGCTGCGGCATCTGGTCGCAACGTTCAACGGCAACCGCCATGTGCGTGCGACGCTGCTCGATGCACAGGGCCGGCCGACAGCCACGTCCCGGTTGTTTCCTCCCACGCAGCGGGTCCCGGATTGGTTTCTGCGGCTGATCGAGGACGCGCCGACGGCCGTCCGATTGCCGGTGCCCGCGACGTTCGATGATGGCGGTGTCATCGTTCTCCAAGCCGATCCGACCAATGAGATCGGCGAGGTCTGGGCGCAGTCGCGGGACGCCGTGCTGGTGCTCGCCGGCTTCGCAGTGCTGAGCGCGCTGCTGATGTCGGCAGTCCTCGGCCGCGCTCTGCGATCGCTCGAGAAGCTGTCAACCGCGTTCGATCATGTCGGCAAAGGCGACTATCACGGCGCCCTGCCGGCACACGGTCCGCCTGAGCTGATGCGCCTGACAAATGGCTTCAATGTCATGACCGAACGGCTCGCCACGACGGCGGCGCAGAACCACCGTCTGAACGAGCGTCTGCTGACCTTGCAGGCCGAGGAACGCGCCGATCTAGCACGCGATCTGCACGATGAAATCGGCCCCCTGCTGTTCGCCATCGACATGACCGCCGCCGCGATCGAGCGCCTTGCCGGCAGCGAGCGCGAGGCCGAGATCCCGCTGCACGTGCAGGCGATCCACGATTCGGTCGGCCGGATGCAGCGGCATATCCGGTTGATCCTGGGACGCCTGCGACCGCTACAGGCGATCGGACTGAGCGCTGCGATCGATCGACTGGCGACCTTCTGGCGCAGCCGCCGCCCCGACATCGCCTTCAGCGCCACCGTTGCGATCGAGGACGACAGGATCTGCAACGACCTCAAGGAGACGATCTATCGCGTGGTTCAGGAAGCCACCAGCAATGCCATCCGCCATGGTCGACCGACACGCCTCGACATTGCAGTCACCCACGACGACGCCGATGCGGTCTGCGTCGAGGTGACGGATGACGGGATCGGCATGTCGGGGGATGGGGCGGTCGCGCGCGGCTCCACACGGCTCGGCCTGATCGGCATGCGCGAGCGCGTGATGGCGATGGCCGGTTCGCTGGTGATCAAACCAGGGCGCAATGGGAAAGGGCTCTCGCTGGCGGTTCGGCTGCCGTGCGAACATTCGCAGCATGCGGACATGCCGGAATGAGAATACTGCTGGTCGACGACCATGCGGTTCTGCGCAGCGGCTTGCAATCGCTGCTCACATCCACCGGCGAGGCGCAGATCTTCGAGGCGGCGAACGGACGGGACGCGCTGCTGCGGCTGCGGCAGGAGCGTCCCCAACTGGTACTGCTCGACCTGAACCTGCCGGGCATCGGCGGTCTGGAATTGCTGCGCAGGATGCTGGTCGAAGACCCGTCGGTGCGGATTTTGGTGCTGAGCATGCATGCGGAACCGCTCTATGCGTCGCGCGCGCTTGAGCTTGGCGCCCGTGGCTACCTGAGCAAGAACGCCTCGGCGGAAGAACTGCTGACGGCCGTCCAGCGTATCGCAGAAGGTGGTCGCTACATCGAGAACGCGATCGCGCAGGAACTGGCATTGCAGAAGGTCTCGCCTGGCGGGGGCGTGCAGGACCTGACGGAGCGCGACATCGAGATCATGCGGCTCCTGGCAGAGGGTCTGAGCCTGAGCGAAATCGCCGATACTCTCGGCATCGGCTACAAGACGGCGGCCAACGCGTGCGGCCACATCAAGGCCAAACTTGGTGTGGCGCGCACGAACGACCTGGTACGGCTGGCGATGACCTTGGGCATCGCCTGAAGCGCGCTGCTATCCTTTGACGCCGCCCATGGTCAGACCCGCCGCCATGTAGCGACGGAACCCATAGTACAGGATCAGCGGCGGCAGCGCGTAGATGACTGCGGTCGCCATCATGTAGTTCCACGGCGATTCATCGCTGTTGAGGAACTGCGCCAGCGCGACCGCGACAGTCATGCTTTCCGGCGTGGACAGCATCAGGAAGTTGTAGAGGTACTCGTTCCACGCCAGCAACAGCGCATAGGTGCCGACGGCGACCAGCGCCGGTGCCATCAAAGGCAGATAGATGCGGAAATAGATCTGCCAGGGGTTGGCGCCATCGATGCGCGCTAACTCGTCGAGCTCCATGGGGATCGATTTGCCGTACTGCGAGAAGATGAAGATCGCGTACGGCGTGGAGAACGTCACGATCGACAGGATCACGGCCCAGAGGCTGTTCGTCAGCCCATAGATCTGCATGATCCGATAGAGCGGGATCGCCAGGAACGATGCCGGGATCACATAGGTCATCAGCGCCGCGTTGGTCAGCATCCAGCCCTTGCGCAGCCGCATCCGCCCGACCGTGAAGCTGGCCAGCGTGCCGATGAGCAAAGTCAGGAACATCGTCATGAGGCCGACAAAGAAGCTGTTGCCGAACTGATGCCAGAAGCGCGCGAGATACCAGAAATCCTGGGTCACCACGACGCGGAAGCTCTCCAGCGACGGATTCTCCGGCCAGACTGACCCACTGAATATGTCGTCATGGCTGTCCAGCGCGATCATCACCATGTTGTAAATGGGCGTGATCGACCAGACGAGGATCACGAAGCCCAGCGCCATGCACGCCGCTTCGACGGCATAGCGTCGCAGCCGGTAGGAGAGCGGCGAATGGATCCGGCGGCCAGCCGTGGTGGCGCTCACATCTGCACCTCATTCATCCGAAGCTTGCGCATCAATATGAAGACAAGCGGAATCAGCAATGGCAGCGCCGTCATGACCGTCGCCACGCCAAGGCGCGGTAGCGCTGTGGTGAAGGCGTAGCGGATGCCCAGCGTTGCCAGCACCTCAGTGGACATCGCCGGCCCGCCGCCGGAGACGAAGTAGGTCGAATTGAAGTCGCCGAGGGCGAAGATGGTATCGAGCAGGACGCAGACGATGTACAGGTTCGCCATCAGCGGCAGGGTCACGTGCGCGAACCGCTTCAGGCCGGTTGCGCCATCAACCGACGCTGCCTCGTAAAGCTCCTGCGGGACGGCCATCCTGCCGGCCAGCAGGATGATCGTCCAGAACGGCAAGGTCTTCCAGATATAGGCACCGATGTTGGACGCCAACCCAAGCCAGCGATCATTCAGATAGACCGGACCGTCGATGCCGAACAGCAGATAGAGGGCATTGTTCAACATGCCCCACTGACCGTTCATCATCCAGTGGATCGATATGTAGGCAGGCAGTGCCGGCATGGCCCACGGCAGGATGAACACGAGCAGCAGTGACTTCGTCCACCAGCTCTTGCGCATGAAGAAGCCCGACAGGAGAAATGCCAGGAGCATCTTCAGGTTCACCCCGATGCCAACGTATATCACCGTGTTGAGCACGGCGGTCAGGTAGCGGGGGTCGGCGAACAGTTGGCTGTACAGCTCTGGCTGGCCGCCCAGGTAGAGCCCGTAACAGATCGGATAAAGCACGAACGCGAAGAACACCAGTGCATACGGTACTGCGAACGCGATCGCCCAGACGTAGTCCGAACCTTGCAGCCCGCCGTGCCATGCGCGTCGCGCCGGACGCGTTGCGGCCAGGCCACGTCCGACGGCAAGTGTCTGCTGTGTGACGCTCATATTCGCCTCGCCAGGATTACATCACGACCTTGGAGAAGATCTCGTTGCAGCGCTTGAACGCCTTGTCGACCGCGTCCGCCGGCTTCATGCCGTTCTTGATGACGTCGGCGTGGGCCTGGCCCCAGAGCTGCTCGGCATTGGCCTGGCCCCAGGCCGGGGTGAACCCCTCATAGACCGGAAGGGTCGGGTTCAGCACCGCTTGCGTTACATAGGGTTTCAGGCACGGCATCTCGGTGCTGAGCCAGAACGGATCGTCGTGCACGATCTGCGGGATCGCCGGCACCCAGCGCCCGAGGCCGGCCTTAAGGTTCTCGTTCATCACCTTCGGCTGCATGAAGTACTTCATGAAGTCCTTGGCGACCTCGACGTTCTTCGCACCCTTCGGGATGAAGCCGCCCCCGGCGTTGACCTGCGTCTTCATCGGCGTGCCGTCATTCTTGAGCTGCGGCGCTACCGTCTGCATGTCGTGGAAAAAGGCCTGCTTGTCCTTGATCATCGCCAGCTCGGTCGAGAGCGTGCCGTCGAAATCCATCATGAACAGCTTCTCGTGGTAGCCGTTGTTGTCGTCGGCATCGTTCCAGCTCAGCGCCTCCGGCGGCACAACGCCTTCCTTATAGAGGTTCGTCATGAACTCGACCGACTTGATCGCGGCCTCGCGGACCTTCGGATCGTCGGTGTGCAGTTTGCCGTCCGACGTGATGATGCCCTCGCCGCCATTGGCAATCAGGAAATGCGTGAACAGGTTGTTGCCGTCGTTCGGTCCGACCGTGGTGATCTGCAGACCGCAGCGCATAGACCTTCCGCATCCCCTTGGCGCGCAGCGGCGCCTGCGCCTGCTTGAGGTAGGTCCAGACCCCGTCCCAGTTCTTGGGGATCTCCGACATCTTGAGGCCGGCCTTCTCGACCAGGTCGCCCCAGATATGGAACGGCGTGGCACCCTGCTTGATCGGGCACAGGTAGTAGCTGCGCTTCTTCGTCGCCTTGTTGTAGAAGGTCGCGCCGAGCTTCGCGGTATCCGAGAGCTGCGACTCGTAAGGCGCCACCACATCGGTGACATCGACGATTTTGTCGTCCCAGGCGTTCTGCGGGATGATCGATGACGGCGCGTCCATGAATACCAGGTCCGGGACGTCGCCGCTGGTCAGCGCGGAAATTGTCTTCTGGTTCATCGCCATGAAGGGCATGATGCTGTAGTCGAGCTTGTTGCCGCTGGCCTTGATGTAATCCTCGGCCACCTGACGCATCGCGGCGTCTTCCTGAGGGATGAAGCCCTGGTTCAGCCAGCAGACCGCGGTCTTTGCCTGGGCGTTGGCAATATACGGCCGCCCCAGGGTTCCGGCTGCCGCCACACCCAGAGCTCCACCAATCACCGAACGCCGGCTCATGCTGCCCACGGCCGTTCTCCTTCCCTGTTGGCCGGTCACTGATCTGCCGGCGCGATGGTTACTTACGAAAGCGTATTTGGCCGAAGTCTATGCAGGCCCCCCAGGTCCGTCAAATGGTCGCGTCGCCGTCCGGCCTTGTCCCGGCCCCTCGCTCTCAGCGGGCCAGGCAGCCGGTTCCGTCCTTAGGTTTCGCTGCACGTCCATATCTCGCATAGTCCGATGCACTCTGCCAGGACAATGATCGGCCGAGCCTCCTGGTCGATGCACGCAACGCGCTGCCCGATCAGCTGGCCGTTTCCCTGGTGGGCGAGCCGCACTCAACCATCACGCGTGCCGACGCGACGCCACGGGGCGGATTCCGGACCGCGGTAACGATCGGCGGCGCGCCATCCATGGTTGGGGAATAGATACGATATCGAGCGAAAATGTGAAAACGCTCCTAAAAGACGTTTTGGCACGAATGCCATCCGTGAGGAATCGGCTTACCACACGTGGAATGTGCTCGGAGGGGTTTGACTAAATCCAAATCGACGCTTTGACGTGACTCTGGGACTTTTTACGGCAATAATCCTGGGGGACCGAGTAATGCTGCGCCTTCAATCGGAAAGAAATAGCCCATCAATCCGTGTCAACTGAAGGTTGCACAGCTCGTCGACACCCACCAGCGGCCGAACTTACACCCAACAAATACCAAAGATATACGTAATATATCGTCGGATTACTTAGCCAGTACTTTGGATAAAGTCTGACTGAGCGATTCCGGCTGGCACGACCGCCTGCCACAAGCTGCCTGAAAGGCTGTCGTTCGAGGGAGTGCGTCGTCCTCACTGGTCCGTATTACGGAACGAAGAATGCGCCGCCAGGCGCCACACCACACACAACAACGGGGATAGAGACATGTCAGAAACTGCCAAGCACGATACTCACAACCGTGCTCATCGCCACGAGCCGCATCCGTCAAACTCATCGCCTCCCTCAGGCTCACCGCCCCCTTCCGTCTCGCCGCCCACCGACAACAGCAGCCTTCTCGTTGATCCGGCGCTTGGCTTCGATAGCGTAACTGCCTACTCGGTCGACGGGACTGGCAACAACCAATCGAACCCAGGTCTCGGCGCCGCCAATACCGATGAGATCAGGCTGGCGCCGGCCAACTTCGCGCCTGGCACGACCAACACGCCTGTGGACGGACCCAACCCGCGGGACGTCAGCAACGCGATCTTTGCCACCCACCAGGACGAGGATCCGGGCGGGCGGTCTGCCTACATGTATGCATTTGGGCAGTTCCTCGACCATGACATCGATCTGAACAATGTCCAGACCGCGGCTGCCGATGGTTCCAACGTGATGAGCTTCACCATCCCGAGCGACGACCCTGCGCTGACGCCGGGCAGCCAAATCAGCATCTTACGCGGCCAGACGGATCCGGCGAACGGCAACGCGGTCAACTCGGTAACCCAGTATCTGGACCTGTCACAGGTCTATGGCTCGGATCCGGCCACCGCGGCCAGCCTGCGCAACGCCGACGGAACGCTGCAGACTTCTGCCCGGCGATTACCTGCCGATCGTCAACGGCCAATATGTCGGCGGCGATGTCCGCGCTGCCGAGAACCCCGACCTCACGTCGCTGGATGTGCTGTTCGTGCGCGAACATAATTACTGGGTCGGCCAGCTGCACGCAGAGGATCCGAGCCTGAGCGGCGATCAGCTCTATTCGATGGCGCGCGCCATCACCACCGCGTGAATACCAGAACATCGTCTATACCGAGTTCCTGCCAAATCTGCTCGGCGTAAATGGTCTGACACAGTATCAGGGCTACAACCCGAACGTCACTCCGCAGATCTTTGAGGAATTCTCCACTGCCGCCTATCGCTTCGGTCATTCCACCGTGTCGCCGGAAGAGACCAAGATCGCCAATGACGGCACGGTTCTCGAACAGAAGGACCTCGTCGCCGCATCGGCCGAGCAACCGCGCGACCTGCCCCCCAATGGAGGTAGCGACGCGCTGCTGCGCAACCTGGCACAGGACTTCTCGCAGCAGTCAAGCGCCACGATCAACGACGATCTGCGCAACATGCTCAACGCCAACCCGCCCGGCGAGGAGGGGGACCTGGCCGCGATCGATATCCTGCGCGAGCGTGACCTTGGCATCGCCACGTTGAACCAGACGCGCGAGGCCCTCGGCATGACGCCGTACACCTCGTTCAGCTCAGATCACCAGCGACTCGACGCTCGCCGGCGAGCTGCAGCAGGTCTACGGCAGCGTCGATCAGGTCGATCTGTTTGTTGGCGGGCTGGCCGAGGACCCGGCGTCCGGCGGCTCGATGGTCGGGCCGACCTTTCGGGCGGTCATTGCGCAGCAGTTCGAGAACCTACGCGACGGCGACCCGCTGTTCTACCAGAACCAGGGGTTCAGCCCGCAGCTCATGACGCAGATCCAGAACACCACACTCTCGGATCTGATCGTGCGCGACACGGACACCACCGCCATGCAGCCGGACGCCTTCGTCGCCACCCAGCGGCATTCCAGCGATGTCGCGTCGCCAAACCCGGATGCGCCACAGCTCGTGATCGGCGTGGACACGGACAACGCAACGATCGCCGGCTTGCCGGGAGTGGACAACACGATCGTTGCCGGTCTCGGCGACAATCAGCAGCTCACCGGTGGCGGAACGAGCAACACCTTCATGTTCCTCGGCTCCGGCCATAATGACACCGTGACGGATTTCAATCCCGCCACCGACAAGCTGGACTTCGAGAACACCATGTCTCCGATGGACTTCAGCAACGTCACCTGGTCATCCGCACCCGACGGGTCCGCGATCCTGCAGGTAAATGGGAATACCGTGCAGCTGACCGGTGTGTCGGAATTGCAGGTCACCGCCGGCAACTTCGAGTTCAACCAGCAGAACCCTGCGCTGCAGAGTCAGCAGATGTTTGCTGGACAAACATAGCACGTAACGCGGGCAAGGGCTGGCGGGCGGTAGCGCCAATCCTCCCTTGCCCACCGAGCCGCGCATGATCAAACTGGCTGCATGACCAGCGAGTCGCTTGATTGCCTGAAGTGCCCAGCGTTCTGCTGCCGCACCGCGGGCTACGTCGAGGTGAGCCGCAACGACATCAGGCGACTGGCGAAGTTCCTCGGCCTGACCGTGCGCGAGTTCGAGGCACAGCATATCGTCGAGCGCACGCGCAAAGGCAGCAAGCGCATCAAGTCAGGTTTCGGCACCTGCCAATTCCTTGGCGAGAACCGCCGCTGCACGGTCTACGAAGCGCGGCCGCGTGACTGCCGAGGCTACGTTTGCTGGAACCAGGAAGACACCACGGTGTATGAGTTCGCTCGCTTCTTTCAGCTTCCGGTCGCGGAGCTGCGCAAGAACGACGTGGACGGCAAGCACGACAAACAGGAGACGACGCGATGAGCGATCCGGAAATCATTGCCCTACGCGAAGTGATCGCAAAGCGGGGACGCTCTGATGATATCGCCCAGCGCCGGCGGGATATCGACGCACGCGGCCTGCAGAACAAACTGCCGCCCGACGTCACGGTGGAACCGGTCACTGCCAATGGTGTGAAGTCGGAATGGACATCCACGCCGGACGCCGAGCGTGGCAAGGCGGTGTTGTTTCTGCACGGTGGCGGCTACGTCATTGGCTCGCTGGACAGCCACCGGCATCTCGTCGCCGAGATTGGCCGTGCCGCGCGAGCGCGCGCACTCGCCATCGACTATCGGCTCGCGCCGGAGCATCCGTTCCCGGCCGCCGTTGACGACGCACTTGCCGCGTATCGCTTCCTGCTGACCAACGGTGTGCAACCGAACGGCATCACCATCGCAGGCGACTCCGCGGGCGGCGGCCTTGTCGTCGCGGCGATGGTGGCGATTCGCGATGCAGAATTACCGCAGCCCGCGTGCGGCTGGGCGATCTCCCCCTGGGTCGACATGGAGGCGATCGGCGACAGCATGGTCAGCAAGGCGGCGACGGATCCCACAGTGCAGAAGGCTGGCATCGTGGACATGGCAAAGCACTATCTGAACGGTGCCGATCCGCGTTCGCCGCTCGCCGCGCCGCTCTACGCCGATCTGCGCCGACTGGCACCGTTGCTGATCCAGGTTGGCGCGGCAGAGACACTGCTCGATGATGCGATCCGACTGGCACAGGTTGCCGGCGCCGCGGACGTCGCTGTTGATCTGCAGATCTGGCCGGAAATGATCCACGTATGGCACACCTACTTTGCCGAGCTTGCGGCGGGACGACGCGCCATCGCTGCCGGCGGCGAATTCGCACGTGCCATGACATCGCGTGGAACGCGCAGCGGATTCTGATCAGCCGTTCTCGGGTTTTGCGACGGTTCTCGCTTCCTGCAAGCGACCCACACAGACGCGTCAACGTAGCGCAACTGTGATTGACAGCCTACGGCCTTTCTGTGCCAACTGCGCAACGCAATCGCATTTTGGCTTGGCTTGCTGCGCCTCCGTCTGATCGGGTGCCCTCAAGACGTCCAAAGGGCCGGTTGTCTACCAGCATCGCGCGCTGTTGCACGATGCGCCTGACGGAGAGTGACGCAGATAATGGCTATCGGTACAGTCAAGTGGTTCAACACGACCAAGGGCTTCGGCTTCATCATGCCGCAGGACGGCGGCAAGGACGTGTTTGTTCACATCACAGCAGTGCAGGCGGCTGGTCTTCGTGGCCTGAATGAAGGTCAGAAGGTCAGCTACGAGGTAGCGATGGAGCGCGGCAAAGCCGCAGCGACCAACCTCAAGCTCGCCTGAGGCGGCGGCGATACGCCGCGTTGCATTCACCCATCCCCAATAGCGCGACAGGGGACGCGCAATGGAAGGAGTGACAACGATGGCCACTGGAACCGTGAAGTGGTTCAATGCAACGAAGGGCTATGGCTTCATCATGCCGCAGGACGGTGGCAAGGACGTGTTCGTCCATATCACCGCCGTGCAGGCAGCGGGGCTGAAAGGCCTCAATGATGGCCAGAAGGTCAGCTATGAGGTGGCGATGGAACGCGGCAAGGCTGCGGCCACCAATCTCAAACTAAGCTGACGGCAACCACATACCACTGACGAAGCGGGCCGCGGCCAGGGCGATTGCTCCGGTGACGGTCCGCTTTGGCATTTCAGGGTGATGCGCGATGTTCTCGCTGGCGGAACTGGAAGCCGCACTGTCGCTGGTGCATGAGAGCTTTCCGGGCACGCCGCAATATGCGTGGCCGCTGCTGCGCGAACGCTGCGGCGCCGAAGTTTGGGCGAAGCACGAGAACCACACGCCGACGGGCGCCTTCAAGCTGCGCGGCGGGCTGATCTACGCTGAACGTCTCGGTCGCGAACGGCCCCATGTGCGTGGGATCGTCTCGGCGACACGCGGCAATCATGGGCAATCGCTGGCCTGGGCCGGGCGGCGCTACGGCATCGCCGTGACGGTCGTCGTGCCACACGGCAACAGCACGGAAAAGAATGCCGCGATGCGCGCATTCGGTGCCCGCGTGATCGAGCATGGCGACGATTTCGAGATGGCGCGCGAGGAAGCGGCACGGCTTGCCGCGTCAGAAGAGCTGGAGTTCGCGCCGTCGTACGCACCCGATCTGGTGAAGGGTGTGGCGACATATTCGTTGGAGCTGTTTCGCGCCGTGCCATTGCTCGATGCGCTGTATGTGCCGATCGGTCTCGGCTCCGGTATATGCGGCGCGATACTGGTGCGGGATCTGCTCGGCTTGCGGACGGAGATCATCGGCGTGCAGGCGGCCGGTGCGGCGGCCTATGCGCGTTCCTTTGAGGAAGGTCGCGTGGTGGCGTTGAACCGTGCCGAGACGCATGCCGACGGCGTGGCAGTGCGTCAGCCGGATGCCGACGCGTTCGCCATCATCCGCGCCGGCGCATCGCGCATCGTCACAGTGAGCGATGACGCGATCGCGGCTGCGATCCGCGCCTATTGGACTGACACGCACAACCTTGTGGAGGGCGCCGGCGCCGCGCCACTCGCTGCGCTGCTGGCCGAGCGGGACCGCATGGCGGGCAAGCGCGTCGGCCTGGTGATCAGCGGCGGCAATATCGATCTGGCACTGTTCCGAAGCTGGGTGCTGCGACAGAATCAGGCCGCGGTGAGCTGACTGACCGGGTCGGTTGGCGCGCCTGTGTGGGTGGGCGACGGTTCGCGGATCATGTAGCCGCGGCCCCACACCGTGCCGATCAGGTTGTCGGCTCCCGCCATGGCCAGCTTCTTGCGCAGCTTGCAGATGAAAACGTCGATGATCTTCATCTCCGGCTCATCCATGCCGCCGTATAGGTGGTTCAGGAATGCCTCCTTGGTCAGCACCATCCCCTTGCGCAGCACAAGCAGCTCGAGAATGGCATATTCCTTCCCGGTCAGGTGCACCGCCTGGCCGTCCACCGCGACCTCGTGGCTGTCGAGGTTCAGCAACAGCGGACCGACGCGAAGCGACGGTTGGCTGAATCCTTTGCTGCGCCGCACGATCGCCTGCATCCGAGCCAGCAGCTCCGCCTTGTCGAATGGCTTGGTGATGAAGTCATCGGCTCCCAGGCCGAGGCCCTTCACCTTCACCTGCGGGCGTGACAGCCCAGACAGGATCAACACCGGGGTGTCATTGCGCGAGATACGCATCCGGCGAACGACCTCGAAACCTTCGATGTCCGGCAGCATCAGGTCGAGCACCACGATGTCGTAATCATAGTGGCGGGCCAGTTCGAGGCCTTCCTCGCCAGTGTCGGCATGATCGACCACGGCGCCGACGGACCTCAACATCAGCGAGACGCCACGCGCCGCGACAAGGTCGTCTTCAATGAGCAGGATTCGCATTGAGATGCTTCCCCGGGTTTAGTCCGGAAATAGTTATACCACTATGGCGTGTGTTCTGCCAGGAGTTTCTTCACTTTTTTGGGGCATATTCTCACGGCCTATTGATCAAAGGAGAGCTTTCTCCTCTTCTTATCAAGATATCGTATCAATCAGTGGGATCTATGGTCCTCAATGAGATATGCTACAACCCTGGAGCGAGCCGCCGCAGGTCGGGCCGGGTTGCGAGACATCGCACCGCTGCAGATTGAAGGGCGCGTGAGCGGGCTGTCCGGCCTGGTGGTCGATATCGATGGGCTAAGTGGGCATGTCTGCGTTGGCGACCGTCTGCTTCTGGCCGCGCGTGATGGCCACGACATCTCGGCGGAGATCGTCGGCTTTCGCCAGGGGCTGGCGCAGGCGATGCCGTTCGGCGCCCTCGACGGCCTCGGCCCCGGCAGCGCCGCCCGGTTTCAGCCGCAGTCCGTTGGCAAGCCAAGCGGCGGGACCTTGTCAGTGTCTGATGACTGGCTCGGCCGCGTGCTGGATCCGCTGGGTCGACCGCTGGATGGGCATGGGGCGCTGACAGCCGGCCGCGCCGCTCGCCGTGTGCGCGCCCCGCCCCCCGATGCGACGCTGCGGGCGCGCCTCGGTCCTCGTCTCGATGTCGGCGTGCGCGCGCTCAATTGCTTCGCGACCTGTCGCCAAGGACAGCGGCTAGGCTTGTTCTCCGGGTCCGGCATCGGCAAGTCGACCCTGCTGGCCATGCTGGCCCGCCACACCGTATGCGATGTCGCTGTGCTCGCCCTGGTCGGTGAGCGCGGGCGCGAGGTACGCGAGTTCCTCGAGGACGATCTGGGTGCGGCGGGGCTGGCGCGCTCCGTCGTGGTGGTCGCCACTTCGGACTCGCCGCCGCTTCTGCGCCGCCAGGCAGCCTTTGCGGCAATGACTGTCGCGGAGCATTTCCGAGACCAGGGGAAATCGGTGCTGCTGTTGATGGACAGCATCACGCGGTTCTGCCTGGCGCTGCGCGAGATCGGCCTGTCGGCGGGAGAGCCGCCGGCCACCCGGGGTTACCCGCCCAGCGTATTCGCCGAGTTGCCGCGCCTGCTGGAGCGGGCAGGCCCTGGGCTCGACGGACCGGATGGCTCGGTCGGCTACGTCACCGCGCTGTTCAACGTGCTGGTCGAGGGCGACGACCACAACGAGCCCGTGGCTGACGCTGTGCGTGGCATCCTCGACGGCCACATCGTGCTCGATCGCCAGTATCGCAGAGGCAGGCCGCTATCCCGCGATCGACGTGCTGCGCTCGCTGTCACGCGCCGTGCCCGGCTGCAACGCGCCGGACGAGAACGCGCTGGCCCGCCGCGCCCGTGCGCTGCTCGCGCTGCATGCCGACATGGCGGACATGGTACGTCTTGGCGCCTACCGCGCTGGCAGCGATCCTGCCGTGGACGAGGCGGTAGCGCTGGCCCCGCGCATCGAGACGATGCTGCGACAGGCGCGCGACGAACGCACCGGTATCGAAGACAGTTTCGCGCTGCTGCGCGCGGCGATGGAGCAGTCATGAGTCACGATCCGCTGGAGGCACTGTTGAGGCTTCGCCGGATGGCGGCGGACGAAGCGCGTCGCGGGCTGGCCGAATGCCTGCGTGCCGAGGGCGAGGCAGAGGCCGCGGTTGGCGGCATCGAGGCCGCGATAAATCGTGAGACCGAAGCCGCGACCAGCCTCGCCGCGGGCGATGCCGAGGTGGAGGCATTTGCCGCCTGGCTGCGGCGAATCCGCCCAAAGCAACGGGCGGCGCTTGCCGCCGCTGAAGCAGCCGAGGCGGCGACGACGCGAGCCCGCGGAGTATTGGGGGCCGCACGGGCCGCAGTGCAGGCGACAGAGGAGACGCTGGAGAAGCGTGCCGCGACGGCGCTGGTCGAAGCAGAGCGCAAAGCGCAGAACGAGATCGACGAGGCTGCTCAGCGAAGCAGAACCATCACGGGGACGTGATAATATCCAGTGTGATGCATCACACACCCGCACAGGTCGATCCGCTAGCGTGCCGGTGGGGGAATCTGCCATGGCACGAAGCCTGCTGCTTGGCACGGCGCTGCAGACTGGGCTGACGTTCACGGCGGCAGTGGCGGTGCTTCCCGCCGCTGCGCAGCCGGCACCGAATGCGCGTCCGACCGGCGGCAGTGTCGTGGGCGGCACCGCCGCGATCAGCCAGACCGGCAACAACACGCGGATCGATCAGACCTCCCAGCGCGCCGCCATCGACTGGCAGAGCTTCAACGTCGGCAGCCAGCAGAGCGTCACGTTCAGCCAGCCCTCGGCCAGTGCGGTCGCGCTGAACCGCGTCACCGGCCCCGACCCGTCGCAGATCGCCGGACGCATCGACGCCAACGGCCAGATCATCCTGGTGAACCAGTCGGGCGTGAATTTCTACAAGGGCGCGCAGGTCAACGCCGCCGGCGTAATGGTCAGCGCCGCGGGCATCAGCAACCAGAACTTCATGGCCGGCGTCATGAAGTTCGACCAGCTCGGCAAGCCCGACGCCAAGGTCAGCAACGCCGGCACGATCACTGTGAAGCAGGCAGGGCTGGCGGCACTGGTCGCACCCCAGGTGGCGAACTCCGGCACCATTACCGCGCGGTTGGGTCATGTGGTGCTGGCGGGTGCGAAGACCGCGACGCTCGATCTGTATGGCGACGGTCTGCTGACGCTCGATGTGACCAATCAGGTGACGCAGGCGCCAAGGGGTCCGGACGGTAAGCCGGTGACCGCGCTGGTGACCAACACCGGTGTGGTGATTGCCGATGGCGGCACTGTGCAACTCACCGCGCGGGCGGCGGACGGGATCGTGCAGAACCTGGTGCAGGCTGGCGGGAAGATTCGTGCCGCGACGATGGGCGACCACACCGGCACGATCGCGCTGAATGGGGTTGGCGGCTCGATCGTGGTCGAGGGGCAATTGTCCGCGCCGGGCCGTGCGCCAGGGACGACCGGCGGCAATGTTGAAGTCGTGTCCGACGGCAACGTCAGCATCACCTCGACGGCGAGGATCAGCGCGTCGGGCCACGCCGGCGGTGGCGTGGTGGCAATCGGCACGGCGCTGGATCGTGCCAGAGGTGGGCCAAGTGTGACGCCGACGCGGGTAGCTACCAACGTCAAGGTATCTCAGGGCGCGCAGATCACGGCGAACTCCACCGCAAAAGGCGGCGGCGGGCGGGTTACCGTACTATCCAGCAGGATAACACAAATGGACGGCGCAATCGCCGCCAAGGGTGGCCCGAGCGGGGGCAATGGCGGCTTCGTCGAGGCCTCCGGCGACGTCGTAGCCATCAACGGCACTGCTGATGAGTCTGCACCCGCGGGTCATGTGGGGACGCTGCTGCTCGACCCCACCAATCTGGACATCGTCACAGCATCACCCGGCAGCATCGACGCGGAATTCGTCGGCAACACGCTGCTTGGCACCGCCGCCGACGCGGTGCCGCCGCCCTCGACCATCTCTGCCGCGAAACTGGCCACACTGAGTGCGGGTGGGGACGTCACGGTGCAGGCCATCGGCGTCATCGATGTGCAGAGCAACGTCTCAGTGGCGAACGGCCTTCTGCTGCAAGCCGGGAACCTGCTGGTAGATCGAGGCATTACTCTCCAGAGCAAGGCACACACGCTGGAACTCGATGCGGGTTTCGATTTCACCAGCGGCAAGGTCGATCTGTCGGGCACGATCAACCTGGGTACTACCGGCACGGGTGCCGCGCCCCAGCTTCAGGCGGTCAACCTGACGCTGCGTGCCGGCAGCAGCATCAACTTGAATGACGCGGTGATCACCGTCGCCAACGCGGCGGACATCAACGCGCTGGCTGGCAACGTCAGCCAGATCGCGGGTGGTTCGTTGGCGGCGGCGACGATGACCGGAAATGTCGTCGGCACCGCCGCGCTCGTAGGCGCGAATGCGATCAGCAACCTGGGAAACTTCACTGCCACGGCAGGATTTACCCTGTCGAATACCCCGCCACTGTCGGTGACCGGCACGGTGAACGGTGGCAGCTTTCTGAGCATCACCAATACCGGATCGTTGGGAATCAGCGGAAGCGTGTCCGCGGACTTTGTCGACCTCACCGCGTCAAGCATCAGAATTGCAGGCCCCGTAACGGCTACCGGCAACCTGCTAATGACAGCGACCAACGGTGCGATCACCGAGGCGCCAGCCGGATCAATCAACGCCGACCTGTTAGCCGCGAGCACACTGGGGACAGGCGGCGACATATCGCTCCCGAACAAAACCAACCTGATTGCCCAGAGCGACGGGAATACTGCCACCAATGGCAACGTGATCCTGGCAAGCGGCAAGAACCTGACGCTGACCGGCACGCATAGCGGAAACGACCTGTTCTTCGAGATTGCTGCGGGCGGTGGCACGCTGACACTTAGCGACAACGATCCACGCAGCGACGGCATCAACCCGGCAATCCTGACGGCGACACAGCGCATTTCGCTCGTCGCTGACAACTACGCTGTCGAACACCCACTGTCCGATTTCGTCGACAGCAAGATCACAGCGCCGACGGTGGAGCTGGCGCCATTCTCCACCACCATCAACACAAGCCTGTTGGCCGGTAGCGGTCTTCTCATCAACGCCACCATGCTGTCGATCATCCAGACCAATGGCGGCACGCTGGAAGTTGGCGGCTTCACCAATTTGCCAGCCGGCGCGACCGCACCCGCGCCATCGACCACGGCAATCGACATCGGCGCACCGCTCGATCTGACCGCGATCGCCTCGACGCTGCGTCTGGACGCGAATGGTCCTATCAGCCAATCCGTCGGCCCGCTCACGGTGACCGCTTTGACTGGCAGCGGCGGCGCCTGGACGCTGAACAACGCCGCGAACGCGGTCGCGACCCTGGGCAACGTCACTGCCGCGAGCTTCAGTCTGCTCGACAGCACCAATCTGACAATCGCCGGCACGCTGAGCGCGACCGCGGCAGCGTCGATCACTGATCCCCTCAGTGTGACGGTAGCCGGTCTGGTCAATGCGGGCTCGGCAGGATTGAACGCCCACGATCTAGACATAACGGGCTCTGTAGATGCGGGCACGATCGCGCTGAACGCCAATGGCGGCGCGATCAATGCGACCGGCGTGCTGGTGGCCGACGAGCTCACCGGCAACGCGACCACCACGGCGAACCTGACCGGCGCCAATCGGATAGCCGCGCTTGGCGCCTTCACTGTCGGCACCAATTTCGTGTTGAACGACAACGTCGATCTGCTGATCGCGTCCGCATTGAACGGACCGCACATTGCGATACGCGACCCGGCCAACCGGATCAGTGTCGCGGATGGCGCGGTCATCACCACCGGTGGCAGCGCTCGGCCGGCAGGACCGATACAGTCCGCACTCGAACCGAGCACCGGTGCGCCGGGCGCGCTGTTTCAGGCCGCCAGCTTTACGCAGATCGGCAGCAGCATCGTGGTCGGGCAAGGCGGCGGGCCCGCCACACTGCAGATCTCGATCACCGGCAATGCGCAGTTCGATCCACCGCTCGGTCTGCAAGGTCCCTCGGCCTGGCTGATCCTGGACCTCACCAACGGAACGGCCGCAGGCAACGTGTTCGTCAATGCTCTCGATGTTTCCTACACCACACCGGGCAGCACCAACCTGACCGGCACGATCGCCGGCATCAGCGGAGGGCCCGCCGCCGCAGTCGGGAATATCGAGCCGGCGATCAACGCCGAACTATCTGTTCAACGGCTGCATCATCGCGGCCGCGCTGTGTCACCCGCCAGCACCGCCAACTCCCACACCGACGCCGACACCGATACCGAGGGTGGTGGTCAACCTGAACACCGGCCTGACCGCGACGCTCGGTGCGATCTATCCGCTGCTATCGCTCGCACCGGCAGCGATCACCAGTCCGCCCAAACTCTCCTCGTCGCTCTGCCGATGCTGCACGCCGCGGCCGCCGCAATTGACCGATCCGGACGTCGTGCCGCCCAACATCACCTACCTGGATTATTGAACATGCGCGTGGCGCTCGCTGCAGGTTGCAGTGCTCTGGCGCTGTTGGCCGGATGCGCCCAACCGCCGCCGTCCGACTATGTCGGTGGTGCGGCAGGGCAAGGCATCGAAGGGATCAGTCTGGGAAAGAACGCCAGCGGCGAAAGCTGCAATCAGTTGCCGGGCGATGCCCCGAACACCGTGGCCGTGTTCTGCGGCACGTGGCAGCAACCGGCGGCACGTATCCGCGCCGATGGCGCAGCCAGCGCAGCGACACCGATGAGCGTCGCCACATCGGGTGACTGGCGCGACACCATCAATCTGCGCTTCGCCTGCGACGCACCGGTCGCCACGTCGATCCTCGGCGACGCGCAGGCGGCAGTGCTGCAATGCAGGCGGCGCATCGGCGGCTGGCCGCAGGTGGCGCTGGTCGCCGCTGTAGATGGCCGGCTCTACGAGGCCGATGGCATCCTGCCGACATTGGCAGTGATGGAACGCTCGATCGGCGTGCTGTCGGGCCGGGTAACCGCGACGGCCGCGATCGCTGCCACCATCGGCCGCCGACACGCTGCTCGCGTCGCAACTGGCCGCGCGCGCATTCAGTGCCGGCGATGTCGGTGAATACCAGCGACTGATGGCGCTTGGCGCGCGCGCCAATCTCGCGGAGAACTTCGCCGCGGCCGAGACCGCGTATCGCGCCGCCCTCGCCTTGCAGCAGAAGGCACTCGGCCGCGACGATCCGGACACCGTCACGGCTTTGATGCATCTGGCACTGCAGGTGTCCGACCAGGGCCGCTTTGCCGAGGCCGACACGCTGTTCAGGCAGGCGGATGCTCTCGCGCCGCGCGCCAGCGACAAGGCGGCGGTCGCGCGTCTGCGGCATTACCAGGCGCTGAACGCGCTGAACCAGGGTCACGATCAGCAGGCGCTTGACGCTGCTGGGCGCAGGCCGAGACTGGCTATGCCGCATTGGTCCCGCGCGAGAGCCTGCAGGCCATCGCGCCAGTGCAAGCCTATGCAGCTCGCATCGGCCGCGTGACATTCCCGCGGTGCTGCCAAGTCAGCGACTGATGATCGATCCCACCGCTCAGTCGGCGCTGATCGGCCTGATCGAGGTGCGCCGCTATCGTGGCGATCGTGCTGCGGCAAGCTCGGCCGCACCGGCGGAAAGCGAGGCGGCGATCGCTTCGGCGCAGGCGCTTGGCGCGGGCAAACCAGATGGCTGTGCCGCTGGTCGTCTGCTCGCCTGACCCGCACCTCGGCGACCACCGACGACGTGCGCGGCAATGAGCTTGCCGCGGACGCCGGCCTCACATCGTCGCGGCAGGACTTCACCCAGGTCGTGCCGAGCACACGGCCGGTCGCGGAGACCGCTCTGCTGCAGGCCGGCGTGGCAGCGAAGCAGGGCAATACGGCGCGCGCTGTCGAGCTGTGCCGCATCGGCGCCGCGACTGCTGCGTGAGCTGCGCTCGGGCACCGACCCGGCGCTGCTGGAACCTTGCCTGGCCTCCTACGCGGCGGAAGCCGACCGTCGTCCCGGCGACCGGCAGGCGCTGCTGGCGGCAGATGTTCGAGACGGCGGAGCTGGCACAGGACAGCGTGACCAGCCGGGAGATCGACGAGGCGGCGGCGCGGCTGGCGGCCAATGCACGCGATCCGAAGGTGGCGCGAGGCGATCCGCCGCCGCCAGGACGCCGGCGACAGGCTGGCGGACCTCTATCGCCAGCGCGACGCGCTGGCGGCGAACGCGCCGCCGGGCAGCGTGTCGCTCGGCGCGCCGACCAGCCCGGCCGAGCTGGACAAGCAGATCACCGACGCACAGGCCGAGCTCGCCGATGCCGATGCGGCGTTGCAGACCGCATCGCCCAATTACGGCCAGCTCGTGCAGCAGGTGGTGCCGGCCGCCGACGTGCTGGCCGCGCTCGCGGCCGGACGAGGCGCTGGCCGCGATCACGCTCACGCCGCACGGCGGCTGGAGTTTCCTGCTGCGCGCAGGCGCCATCGATGCCGCGCCGATGAAAGGCGAGACGAGCTTCGATCACTGCACTGGTGAAGCGCGTGCGGGCGAGCATCGAGTCACCCACCGGAACGCTGCCGAAGTTCGACACCGCAGCGGCGCAGGCGCTCTACGACGCGACGCTGGCGCCGGTGGACGCGCGGCTCGCCGGAGTGAAGGCGCTGGTCGTCGCACCGTCGGGCGCGCTGCTGTCGCTGCCGTTCGCCGCTGCTGCTGACCGGACCAGGCGATCCCGACAACCTCGCCGACGCGCCGTGGCTGATCCGGCAGATGACGATCGCGCACGTGCCATCGGCGGCCAACTTCGTCGCGCTGCGCAAGGCGGGCACGTCGCGCGCGGCGCATCCGTGGTTCGGTTTCGGCGGGTTCCGTCCCGTGACGCTGGCGCAGGCGGAGGCAAGCTTTCCCGGCGCGGCCTGTGCCGACAGCGCGAAGCTGTTCGCCTCGTTGCCGACGCTGCCGTTCGCGCAGCGCGAACTCGATGCGGCGCGGGCGCTGCTCGGCGCGCCGCCGTCCGACGAGTTGCTCAACGCCGCGTTTACCGCCGATGCGGTGCGGCACACCGCGCTGAAGGACTACCGCATCCTGCATTTCGCCACGCACGCCCTGCTGCCGGCGGAGCTGCGCTGCCAGAATGAGCCGGCCATCGTCACGTCCGCGCCGCCGAACGCACGCGACGCATCCGGCACGCTGCTGACGGCGAGCGATGTCGCCGGCCTGGATCTCGACGCCAACGCCGTGATCCTTTCGGCCTGCAACACCGGAGGGCCGGGCAACAGCACGGGCGGCGAGAGCCTGTCGGGCCTGGCGCGCGCGTTCTTCTTTGCCGGTGCCCGCTCGATGCTGGTGACCCACTGGTCGATCAATGACCAGACCTCGGCGTTCCTGGTGGCGGACACGCTGCGCCGGCTGGCTGCCGGAGAAGCGGACGGTTCGGGGCCGGGACAGGCCTCGCCAGCGCGCTGCGTGCGGCACAGCTTGGGATCATCGATCGGGCGGGAAGGACCTGCCCGCCTATCTGGCGCATCCGTTCTACTGGGCGCCATTCGCGCTGATCGGCGAAGGCCGGAGCGGGAGCGTCGCACGCGGCGGCGCGTGAGGGCGCGGGTCTTGGCGGGCTGGATCTTCGGCTTGACCCCCGGCGGATGCGCAGGGGAGTAGGTCGTCACTTTGGAGATCAGCGCGTTACGTTATGATGCCATAATGTTGCGCTCAAGGAGCGGCTTTGACGTTTCTTTGGCGGGAATATTCGTTGACCTCACGATAAGTTGAGTATCAAATATACGTGTGGGCATTGGGGCGTCCATATCGAGGTGAGCGGTCAAGGAGCAATTCAGGAATGCCTGGGCTAGTCGAAACGGATGCAATATGAGTGATTCGGTTCCGTTGAAAGGAACGAGTCTTCAATTCATGGCATGATTGCGCTCAGCAACGCGTCCTTAATTGGATGGCACAGTTTCATCCAGAGAATCTGAGGAGGGTCTGCGGAATGTCGCGCCATTTTCGAAGTGACATCCGCGCTATTAGCAAGGTGTCAGCCGCATTTGGCGAAAGGCCGCTGGCTGCGTGTAACGGTCGCCAAGGGCATTGCCTTTAGCACCATAGAAGATCGCCGACACAACTGACGCCAACAGTTCGGGTTCAAGGTCATTTGCGAGCCAGGTTGGTGCTAATACGAAACCAAAATCTGCCACATGGAGCTAGTAAAATGGGTTTCAGCATTTCAAATGGTCAGATTATCGGCCCGAACGGTCAGCCATTCATCGTCAAAGGCATCGCCGTCCTAGACAGCGAGATGAGCACGACATCAGCTGCCAGCATCATCAGCCAATTCCCTGGGATAAACGCAATCAACCTGGCTGTTGGAGCAGACGGCAACGGATATGCAACTGCGCAGTCGAACGCGGCCATCATCGCCTGGGTGGACCAGGCCACGGCACTGGGCCTGGTCGTCACGATCAGCGACTACGTGCCAGGACAACCGCAGGCTAGAACCGGCGCTGACCTTCAGGCATCGTTGAACTGGTATAGCTCTATGGCCAAGGCGTTCGCTGGCAACCCGAACGTCTGGTGGACCACGGAGAACGAGGTAAGTGGGAACCTCGCGGCCGAGCAACAGGGCATCTACAACGCTATCCGCGGCGCTGGAAACAACAGCCTGATTTTCATGGAAGCGCAGGACGGCAATGCGACGACGACCAGCGGGTTGGACCCCAGCATATACGCCAACATGACCGGGATAGGATGGAACATCCATGCCTATCCTTGGGAGTTCAATACCAGTTCAACGAACCAGGCTGACTACGACAACACACTTAAGAACTACGTCTCTTCGTTTCAAAACTTCGCTCACTCACAGGACGGTGTGATGCCGGTCCTCATGGGCGAAGGCGGAAATTCAACTAGCGGCAACGGCGTTGCGCCGGACGATCCGGTCGTCAATGGTAAGTTTGCCGTGACGCAGGCAATTACAGACACTGCTGGCGCATCGGGCGGGATCGCTGGATACCTCATGTGGCTGCATGACTGGCACGGCTATCCCGGTGATTCTGATACTCTGGTAAACATAAGCAATAACACGCTCACTGACTTCGGCGCGCAGATTGCTGCGGCGATGGCAGGCTCGCCCTCACCTCCACCCCCGCCGCCGCCACTCCTGCCCCCGAGCCAGAACGGGACGAAGATCACAACTGCCTCGGGTTCCCCGATCGTCGACGCGGCCGGCAGGTCTTGGACGCTGGTCCAGTCGGCGTCGCGCGGGTTGCAGATCGCGATCAACGGAACGGTCGATACGAGCTACCGCCAACGTTGTGCTGCTGGAGACCCTGAACGGCAATATGGTACAGGAGAATTCTGCCGGAAATTGGTACTCGGAGCCTGGCACCGGCGGAGCCTGGACCCAGATCGCAGCCCCTGCCGCCCCGCCTGCACCTAGCCCTGATGGAACCAAGATCACCACCGCCTCGGCGAGCCCGATCATCGACAAGAGTGGCAATGCCTGGACGCTGGTTCAGTCCGCGACGAATGGTCTGCAGATCGCCGTGAACGGCACGGTCGATGCTCCCACGGCCAACGTCGTGCTGCTCGAAACCCTCAACGGCGCAATGGTCCAGGAGAACACCGCCGGCAACTGGTACTCCGAGACCACGCCAAACGACTCATGGGTGCAGATTGCGAATCCCAATCCCGCAGCGCCTCCGCCCGCGCCGGCGACCGTCGTCACAGGAACCGGCTCGGACACGCTGGTGCTGAGCATCTCAGAGGATGCCTATGCCAACGGCGACGGCACGAGCGACGCCAACGGGGACGCCGCGTTCACCGTCTCGGTCGACGGCAAGCAGCTCGCCGGCACCTTCTACGCCACCGCGTCGCATTCCGCGGGAGCCAGCCAGAACTTCACGCTTCAAGGGTGACTGGGCGCCTGGCGCGCACACCGTCACGGTGGCCTTCCTCAACGACGCCTGGGGCGGAACGGCGAGCACCGACCGCAACCTGTACGTGAACGACGTCACCTATGACGGAACGGACACCAAGCAGAGCGCGGCACTCATACAGCACCGGGTCGCAGACCTTCAGCGTGACGGACAGCACGGCGATCCCGCCTGTCGTCACCGGCGGCGGCTCGGACTCGCTGGTGGTCAAGGTTTCCGAGGACTACTACCTGGCCAACGCGCAGTTCACCGTCTCGGTCGACGGCAAGCAGCTTGGCGGCACGTTCACCGCGACGACGCTGCACTCCTCGGGCAACAGCCAGACCTTCGCCTTCGCCGGCGACTTCGGATCCGGCCAGCACACGGTCTCGGTGAACTTCCTCAATGACGCCTGGGCGGGAACACGCCGCGACCGACCGCAACCTCTACGTGAACGACATCGTCTACAACGGCACCGACACCGGCCAGAGCGCGGCGCTGATGAGCGCAGGGTGCGAAGACCTTCTCGGTCTCCGGCGGCACGACGCCGTCGGTCAGCGAGACGGGCGATCACGGCTCCTTGCAGAAGAACCTGTCGCAGACCGGCAGCTACACCGTCGGTGGCGACACCTTCGTCCTCGGCAGCGGCAACGCCGCCACGGTGACGCTCGGCACTGGGGCCAGCCAGATCAAGTTCGTGGGTCCCAGCTCGGTCACGCTGACCGGGGGGGCGGGGCAGGCCACCGTGACCGCTGATGCCGGCAACAACAAGTTCGTCGCCGGCGCCGGCAGCCTCGATGTCACGGGCGGGGCCGGCAAGGACGCCTATGTCTTCCACTCCACGAGCGGCCTGCTCACGCTGGAGGACTTCTCGCTGGCGAAGGGCGACACGCTGACCATCGACAAGTCGCTGCAGGGTTCGCTGCATGAAGCCTCCGATGGGATAGGCGGAACGATGCTCACGTTCGGCACGAACACCAGCCATGGCGTGGATATCCATGGGCTGGCCGCCCTGCCGAGCAGCAACATCGTGTGGGCATAAACGCCTCACCCCTCGACGCCTAATACAGCGGGCTTGCGAGCCTCCCGGCTCGCAAGCCCGCTGCTGTTGTCGCGTGAGGTGCTGCAGCTCCCCTGACGTGGTTTGCACCGCCCTTTATCCATTAGAAGCCGCATGAGTGATCTCACGAAATTTTGACTACATGCGTTCCAGGACCTGGGACGCTGCGGCCATCGCTCGACCCGATCGCAAATTGACGCGATGATAGAGTGTGCATGTGATTGACGAGACGCGAGCTACAGCTGCAGCTTCGCATCGCCGTTGTCGGCCTGATTCTCCTTCTCACCCGTAACTTACGAGCGGTACACGAGAAATTCAGTTCTCAATCACATTGAAGGCCGCCTACCATCTTTCTCGTTGGCCGACTGAATCTGCTGCAATCCAGCAACAAAATTCACTTCAAGGAGGACGATGGGCATCGCAGAATACGACAGGAAGCGAGCGCGGGTGAGCTAAGGCTGAATGCATTACCCCGTGTCGACATCATCTGACACGGGCTGACGGGAGTTGTCATGTCGGAAGCTGCGCGACGAGATTTCTCGCCTTTGGTCATCGGAACGTCCGCAGAGCCGGGGCCCATAGCGGCCACGTTCCCCGGCATCCTCGCCAAACGGCCTAACCTGGTGGCATTGGCTGCCATCGCATTCATGAGCGAGGTGCTCGCCGTCGCTGGTGCGCTCTGGATATCCCTCACCATCTGCAAAGCCTTGGTCCCGGAATTTCAGACGCCCCAATCCTGGTTCGGGATCCTGGTAAGCGCCCTGATGGTCGCGAGCATCGCCGAGCGCGGCGACTACGGTGCCGGGGTCATACTGGACTGCGGCCTTCGACCGTGGAGCCTCGCGAAAGCCTCGCTGCAGACCGCTGGGGCTGTACTGCTTCTGGCGTGCCCTTCAATCATCGCCACGGCAACTATCCTGGGACGATCGGCCACGCCCTTCGAGATCGGCGGAATGGGCGCGGCCACATTGATCGTGTGGGTATTCGCCTTCGTGACCATCGCCTATGTGGCGGTCCTGTCGGTGCGGCTGGTTGGCCGTGTAGCCACTGCCCCCTTGGCGCGGCCACGACGCGTCGTCGTGGTGGGAGAGGCTGATCGCTGTGGCCGTCTGATCAGTCGCCTGCGCCAGGCGCCGCGTCGATCGATGAGGATTCTTGGCATTGTCGGCCACGAGGCTGGCTCCGGCAACGAGCCGGCGGGACTTGCGAGGCGCTGTGGCCTGTCCGCGCTGGGGCAGCTCGATGAGCTCCTCGATATGGTCCGGCGAGGCAAGGTCGACGTAATCATCGTCGCCCTGCCGTGGGCCGAGGGCGAAAAAATTCGGGAAATCATCGGGTCAGTCGAGGATACTGCGGTGGATGTGCTGCTCACCCCAGACCTCGGCGCCTTCGAACCCCTTGCAACCTCGACGGTTGAGCCTGCCAGCGTCCCACTGCTGCGCGCCATCTACCCTCCGCTGATCGGGTGGAAGGCTTTTGTGAAGCGGACAGAAGACATCGTGATTGCCGGAGCGCTTACCGTGCTCGCTGCGCCGGCGCTATTGGCCATAGCCGCGTTGGTCAAGCTCACCTCCCGCGGTCCGATACTCTCCCGCCAGCGGCGGTTGCGGCTACCAGGGCCGAGGTCTTCCAGGAACTCAAGTTTCGAACCGTGTTCGCGCCCAGTGGGGACGTATCTGGGGTCGAACAGACCGGAGAAGGCGATCCTTGGGTCACGCCATTTGGCGCCTGGCTCAGGCGCAAGAGCCTTGATGAACTCCCCCAACTGATCAATGTTCTGCTCGGCCATATGTCCCTGGTGGGGCCGCGCCTCCATTCTGACGATACGACTGCGGACGGCGCGTCGCCGGATCAGGCAGAGCCGGCGTATCTGTTGCGGCAACGGGTGAGACCCGGCCTGACAGGCTGGGCGCAGGTAAGCTAACCGTCGCCGATCGTTGCATGCCTACGACGGGGGGATGGACAGAATAACCCTCGACCTTGAATACATCCGAGATTGGTCGCTTGCGTTTGATTTGAGGATCATGTGGTTGACCGTTGGCTTATTGATCAATGACAGAAATGCCAATTGATGCCATGAGGACAATGCCTCATTCAGCACTTGCCGGGCGTTCTTCGGTGACGCATCAGTGAGGGAGCAGTCGGGGCTTTACGCTCGCTGTGCCGGGAGCGGTTTTTGGCGGGTAGACCGTGCCGCCATACAGTCTACAATTGAACATGGCCGGGAGTTAGAGAGCAGTGGATGAGCCTTGGATGAATAAGACGCTACCTCGGGAGGTTGCCGAGCGGCAGCGCCGGGGCGAGTCGCGCTCGATCGCGCGGCTGAGGTCCAGCCTCAGCACGGCGCATCATCCGTCATTCGTGCAACTCTACTACGCGCTTGAGGCGAGGCGCACATCGTCCACTGCCTCCATGGTTGTGCAGTTCGTCTCTCCCTCGCCGGGAGCAGGGGTAAGCACCGTGGCGTCGGGCTACGCACGTGTCGCCGCAACCGGGCGGCCATCGCCGGTGCTGTTTGTTGACGCCTCCTGCCGCCCGAACAAAAATGATTTCGCAGGGTCCGATACATCCACTTTGATTGAGGCCTTCGAAGACGGTGGCGCTCTCAACGAGGCCATCGTTCCGGCGAAGAACGCGGAGAACCTGCTATGGGCACGCCTCTGCAGCCACCCAGATGATCTGCTCGGGCTCGGCGGCGACCGGCTTCAGGACCTGGTCAACCTGCTGGGCGCCAGGCACCAACTGATCATTTTCGACAGCGCGTCAATCGAGCGGCCCGAAGCGGCTGCCTTGTCCCGCTACTGCGATGGCACCTTGCTGGTGCTCGAGGCCGGGGTCACGTCGCACCTGCAGATGGATGCTGCCTGCAAAAGGATCCGGCAGTTCGGTGGATTGCCTGTCGGTGTCGTGCTCAACCGTGAGCGGCGCGCCCTCGGAGGGAAGGCGGTTCAGTTCGCCTGAAGACTATGATGTCAGACAGGACGATGGGCGGCACGGGTCATGACGACCGTGATCGAGTGATGCCGATCGACGGCGGCCAAGGTTGGCGGGACATCGCGATAGCAGGCCCCAGCCTGACGGCGTCCGTCCGGGAGATGCTGCACGACGTTGGAATGCGGCATGCAACCTTGGTTCACTATCATTCGAATGCCGCTCCGCCATACGCTCACGAATTGCTCCGCATCGAGGCAATGGACGGATCGCCGTTGAGCAATCCCCAGATCGGCAGAGCGCTGGCATCGTCCGCCTTACGCCCTTCCGCTCCGGCTGGCGCGATATGCACCGCTGTCCGTTGAGCCCGAAATCCTGGATTTCGCCGTCATCGGCACACGTGGAGAGCGCAGCGAATTTGGCGCACGTGTGGAGAGTATTGTTGCTCGATTGATCGAGGATGCGATTATCGGAGTAAGCCGCGGACATGCGGGCCTTTCGCTCGATACCGCCGAGTTGCGTTCAAGCCACCGTTGCCGCTCCGCGGCGATCGATCACGCAATCGCAAAGTGGCACACGCGGCTGTTCTCGGAGTGGTGGAGTGTCGGGATGACCGCGACGCCACTCGCGGACATCGTGCGCACGGGTGCGACCGGCTCCGTGCGATGGCTGTCGCCGCGCCGGGGCAAAGCTTATCTGGCAGATCCTTTCCCCTGGCCAGGAACCGACAGGTTGCTATGCGAGGAGATGCCCTTCTCCGGCGGCAACGGACGCATCGTCGCGCTCGCGCCGGACCGGGATGGGTTGTGGCGCCATTCCTCCGTCGTGCTCGAAACAGCGGACCATCACTCCTACCCGTGCGCGATCAAGGATGGCGAAGACGTTTATTTCCTGCCGGAAGCAACCAATCGGGGAGCCACGACGCTCTACCGCCTATTGCCTGACAAGGAACCGATGCCATTCTGCGTCGTGGCACCCGGGCGGCGGTTGGCCGATCCAACATTCTTCAGGCACGCGGACCACTGTTGGATTGCTTGCACGGATCTCGACATCGGCACGCATGATAACCTGTGCTTTGCTGCATGCCCGCGAGCCGAGCGGTCCGTGGCTGCCGCATCGGTGCACACCGGTAAAGATCGACATCTGCGGGGCTCGACCTGCGGGCCCGCTATTCAGGCTCGGGTCTGAGTTGTTCCGACCTGGCCAGGACTGCGCGCGCACCTACGGCGCGGCCGTGGTCATCCATCGCGTCGACGAGCTGTCACCCGAGCATTACCGGGAGACCGTGGTCACCAGGGCTCTCCCCGATCCGGCAGGGCCATTTCCTCACGGGCTCCACACTCTGGCGGCCGACCAGGAGTGGGTCTGGCTCGATGGCAAGCGTTTCGTGTTCGACTTTGCCGGGCTTGTGCGAAAGATCATGCGCAAGGCAAGAGGCGCCGATCGCGGCAGGGGCACCCAGGAATGAACACGCTCGGGCGACCCCAGCGCAATGAACGTGCGACGGACGTGGCAACGAATGATGACGGACAGTTCGCGGCAATCTCCACTGAGCGTGTCGGTTTACCTTTATGACCTCCGCGGTGGGGGCGCCGAACGTCAATGTCTGACGCTGATACGCGAATTGCTTGCGGCCGGCGTCACGGTGGAGCTCATTCTGCATCAGGCGCTTGGAGAATTGGTTGATGAGGTGCCGCCCGGAACCCGCGTGGTCAACCTCGACCGCAGAAGGACTCGCGACGACGTGCTGCCGCTCGCGCGGTATTTGCGGCGACGTAGACCGGACATATTGCTGGCAAACGTCGATTTTATAAACATTGCCGCCACAGTGGCTGGAATGCTGTCGACCACACGCACGAAGATTGTCATCACGCAGCACAATCCGCTCGCTGAAGAATTTTCGGCGGAGGGTCGGCAATACCGCGCCGTAGCACCGCTCTATCGAGATCCTGGCTCCCTTCATCAGCGCCGCGGTCGCCGTGTCGGACGGAATCGCGCGTGAACTGGTCACGCTCGGAGGTGTGCCTGAGCGCAAAGTCGTGACGATCTACAATGCGGTAATTGGCCCGGGGTTTGAGGAACGCGCCAACATGCCGGCGGCCCATCCATGGTTCTGTGACGGGATGTCGCCGATTTACGTCACGGCAGCCCGTTTGGTCCCGCAGAAAGACCATGAGACCCTATTGAGGGCGATGGCAATCCATCGTCAGAGTGGTGGGCAAGGGCGCCTTCTGGTCCTGGGTACTGGCCTGCTGCGCGAGCATCTCGAGAACCTTGCTCGCGAGCTTGGGATTGCCAACGTAGTCGATTTCGTCGGCTTCCAGGACAACCCACTGCCATGGTTCCGGCGTTCCGACGTGTTCGTGCTTTCGTCGCGCACCGAGGGCTTCGGGATAGCGCTGGCCGAAGCCCTGGGATGCGGTACGCCGGTCATCTCGACCGATAGCGGGCACGGGCCCTCGGAGATCCTTGCGCGCGGCCGCCATGGGATCCTGGTGCCGCCGATGGACCCGGCCGCGATGGCGGCTGCATTGAGTGCGGCTGGCGAGATGCGAACGCGCTTTCCACCGGAATCGCTGAAGGCCCGGGCCGCAGAATTCAGCTACGCGGCTTGCGCTGCCGGTTATTTGTCGCTGTTCAACAGACTAGTGCCCCGGTGCGAGATGGCATCGGCAACTCCATGAACACGTCTGCCCCCACTGCGCCGCGCAGGACTGCGTTGGCGTCTTCGTGCCGGATCACCGCCACCTTGTTAGGATTAGTCAGGCCATGAGCGCGACAGTCGGTCTCCCGTCCAGCGTTGTCATACGCGATCTCATGTTGACCCTCTGGTTCAACCGCAGGCGGATATTCCTGATTACGCATCGTTACAATGGCGATCGCCACCTACGTGGCACTCCAGGTTCAGCCCAAATACCAGTCGAACTCGTCGATGCTCGTCCTGCTCGGTCCCGAGTACGCTCTGCGTCCCGTGGCAGGTCAGCAGCTCACGAGCTCCATCAATGTATTCCCGGACGAGTTGCTGCACACGGAATCAGATATTCTTACCAGCCTTGATCTGTACCGCAGCGTTATCGAGCAAGATCGGCGTAGCAAGGCTGTACCCTGAACTTTTGAAGCCCCCGGGACCGGTGGCTCAGGCCGTCAAGGAGGTGAAATCCTACGTAAAGGCCTCTCTGGGACTGACGGACGATCGTCAGGCAACAGACGCAGCCGCCGAGGCGATGGTGGCGGCCGAGCGCAAGTTTGCGGATAACGTCGGCGTCAACGTCGACAGGAAATCGCATATCATCCAGGTATTCTTTCAGCACCCCAATGCGGCATTGGCGGCCGAGACGCTCAAAGTGCTGCAAGATCAGTATTTCCTGCTGCGCGGAAAGCTGTTCGCCGATAAGCAGGCCGCAATCGTGGAAGCGGATCAGAGCAGAGCCGGCACCCAGCTTGCGGCAGCGGACGCAAAGCTTGCCGACTTCAAGCGCGTTCATAATGTCGCTGACTTCGCCGAGCGTCAGAAGATCCTGCTGGCCGAACAGGGCTCGCTCGAGGACCAACTGACGAAGGCGGAGAGCACCACAGCAGGGTTGCAGGCACGCCTCGACGGCCTTTCGGTGCAACTCAAACTGGCGAGTGGCCAGCCAAACGCCAAGGGCAACCCGAACGCCGCGGGTGCTTTGCAGGGCATGGTTCAGGCCTACCAGAAGCGGCAGAACGATGCTTTGACGACCTACCGCGGATCACCCGCTTACGACACGGCCAGGACCGAGATGATGAAGGCTCAGGAGGAGATCGCGAAAATGCGCTCCACCCAGGCTTTCAATCTTCAGCAGGAGTTCAACAAGACCGAGGCCGACCTGCGCACCAGCCAGGCGACGCGTGATGCCGTCAAGGTGCAACTGACAAGCATTGCGGACGAGCTGGCATCGATCAATGCCAACGAATCCCAACTCCATGAGCTCGAGCGGACGCGCGGTGTGCTTGAGGACAACTACAAGGCCATCGCCAAGGTCGCGACGGATCGGCAGGTCATCGAGGACGTCGATGCCAAACAACAGCCATCGGTTCGCATAGTCGAACAGCCGCGCGTCCCAGAAAGGCCCAAGCCCATTCGCATGGAGATCTTGCTGGTTGGCGCGATTGTTGGGCTGGTCGTGAGCCTGATCACCAGCTTGATGTCGGGTTTCTTCCGCGGGGTCTATCTGCGCCCCGAGGCCCTGGAGCTCGACACTGGATTGGCCGTGCTCGCCGTCGTGCCTGATCATAGGACCCTGGCGAGCCCGGTTGTCCTGGTGACTCCACAATGAAGTACCTGCTGCGTTCGGCAGTCGTTACGCGCATCCCCGCTCTCTCTCGGTAGAGGTCATGTCCGCAAGCCTCGACGCGATACAGACGGTTCTGGTGATCGGCGGTGGCGAAATCACCGATGCCCGGCTGATGGATGCGCTTGCCGAGCATCCTGCCTACAGGGGGATCATTCTCGGACGCACCATCAAGCGCGACGACGGTCACGTGAGCCGTGCAATCACGAGGCGACCGAGACCGCCGACATCGCAACAGCCTTGGCCGGCGTGGACATGGTGGTGAACTGCATTGCAGGCAATCCAGGGACTATCCTCGCCACGACCAAGGCACTGTGCGATGCGGCACGACGCAACCCGCCGCGCCGCATCGTTCATCTCAGCAGCATGACCGTGTATGGTGGAGCCGTAGGTCTGGTGGACGAGGCAACCAGGCCAGAACCACCGCTCAACGCCTATGCCAAAGCCAGGATCGAATGCGAGGCCCTGGTGCGAGAGTACGTCGCGGACGGCGGCGACGCGGTGATCGTTCGACCGAGTTGTGTGTTCGGGCCTGGCAGTGAGCCATGGGCCAGCCGCATCGCCCGTTTGCTGTCCGCCAGACGTCTGGGTGACCTCGGAAGTTTGGGCGACGGTGTCTGCAACCTGATCCACGTCGACGACCTTGTCGCCTTGATGATTGCGATGCTGTCCGCATCGGACGTATCCGGCGAGACGTTCAATGCAAGCGCCGACTGGCCGCGACCAACGTGGAACGAGTTCTTGATTCGATTTGCTCGCGCCATTGGCGCTACTCCGGTGGAACGGATTTCGGCGCGGAGGATGCAGATGGAAGTCAAGCTTCTCGCGCCATTGTTGCGAGGCGCTGCCCTGGTGGCCGGCCGTGTCGGTGCCGGCAGACTTGTTCCCGACGCAATGACACCGTCGTTCGTGCGTCTCCTGCGGCAGAATATTACCGTCAGCGGCGCCAAGGCTTCGACCAGGATCGACATCGCGCACACACCGCTGGACCAGGCGATCGACGAGACGGCTCAGTGGTGGAGGTCACGACATACCGAGGCAGCCGACCAACCCTCAATCGAAGTCCAGCCGAGGCGCATCGTTTCGCTCAGGGAGCCGCTCGACAGCGAATAACGAGGTGGGGCGATGATCCGTGACGCCCGCAACGTTGTGCGCGGCACAAGGATAGAGGCCGACCTTTGCATCGTAGGCGCCGGAGCGGCCGGAATTACGGTCGCGCTGGAATTGCTTGGCTCCGGCATGCGGATTGTGCTGCTGGAGGCAGGCGGGACGACGGAAGATCCCGAAGACCAGGCGCTTTACGAAGGCGAAGTCGCCGACTCCTCACTGCATAGCCCGCCGGACAAATACCGGCAGCGACGGTTCGGCGGTTCGACAACCATCTGGGGCGGCCGTTGCGTGCCATTAGACGGGGTGGACTTCGAGCATCGCCAATGGATCCCGGACAGTGGCTGGCCGGTATCCCACCAGGAGGTGGCCGCGTATTATCCGCGCGCGAATGCTGTGTGTGAGGCGGGGGACTGCGTCTACGACGCGGAACGCGCGATGCCAGGTGGCATGCGCCCTCTGTTGAGAGATTTCTCGCCGGCGGACTTCACCACCACGCGCATCGAACGCTTCAGCTGCCCAACCGACTTTGGCAGGCGTTATCGGGATCGGCTCGCGGCGGCACCGGATGTGCGGGTATTGCTCCACGCGAACTGCACGCGCCTTGTCGCCTCGGCGGACGGGGCCTGCATCGAGCAGGCAATAATACAGACGCACGACGGCAATCGGTTCAGCGTTGTCGCGACCCGGTTCATTCTGGCGACCGGAGCTCTGGAGGCGGCGCGGCTTTTGCTGGCATCGCGCGATGTGCACGCGGCCGGCATCGGCAATGCGCGTGGGCTGGTCGGACGTTATTACATGTGCCACATCGCCGGCACGATCGGAACTCTTCGTATCGACAGTCCGACCGAGCATGTGTGGCAAGGCTACGATCGCGCCGAGGATGGCGTCTATTGCCGCAGGCGTATCGCTCTGACCGAGGCGGCGCAGCGGCGCGAAGCCATCGGCAATGCCGTGTTCCGCCTCCATCATCCCCGCATTCCGGATCCGCGGCACCGCACAGGCGCACTGTCGGCCATTTTCCTGGCTCGGCGATTCATCAGTTACGAATATGGCAAGCGGCTTGTAACGCAGCAGCCGGTTGATGCGCAGGCATGGTTGCAGCACATTGCGAATGCCGGCTTCGACGCTTTCGGGACGTCGCGGTTCCTGTGGCATTGGCTGCGCGACCGCGTGCTGGCAGAGCGGAAGTTCCCCTCACTCATCATCCGACCACGAAAGAATCTGTTCAGCCTCGATTTCAATGCGGAGCAGGTGCCGAACTGGGACAGTCACGTCCGGCTTACCGAGCGGACTGATCGGTTCGGAATGCCACGGCTGCATGTTGACTGGCGCTATTCGGAGTTGGATGTGCGAACGGTCGCCACAGCATTTCGACTTCTGCAACGAGACCTTGCCCAATCGGCGCTTGGGGAACTGACGCTCGATCCAGATGAAGCAGACATCGAGACGGTGATCCGGCGCGATGGCGCCTACGGTGGGCACCACATCGGCACTGCGCGCATGGCACACGAACCGGCGCAGGGCGTGGTCGACGAAGACTGCCGCGTCTTCGGCGTCCACAATCTTTACGTGGCCGGCAGCGCCGTCTTCCCAACATCGGGACAGGCCAATCCGACGCTGACGATCGTGGCGCTCGCCATTCGGCTCGCCCACCACATCGAGGCAGAGGCGAGCCGGCCTGCGGTGATCCTACGCCAGTCCCATTCCCCCGGCTCAGCACACTCGAATGCGCGTGTACCGCAACCTGTCTTGCTGGCTGAAGCAGTAAGCGAGCATTCGGCATGAACCTTGGCGACTTCATGAACCAGACCTTCTGGGATCGCGTGGCACGTGAGGCGTGGTCCCATGTGTCGGGCACGAACGGCGTGATGCTCGCGATCTTCTGGGGGATCATCGCCTTTGCGGCCGTGTTCACCTATTTCCAGGCGCCTGCGCCACGCTCGATCCGCGGGCTGTTCGGTCACGTCCTTCCGCAAGGAACATTCCGCCATCCCTCGGCGCGGGCAGACTTCCTGTTCTGGCTATCGCGCCGAATCTTCATGCCGCTTCTTGTCCTGCCGACAGTATTTTCCACCGTGGCCGCCGGTCATGTCGCGTATTGGCTGCTCGGCCATGCAATCGGCCATCCTGTGCAGTCACCGGGCCCGGCAGGACCGTGGATGCTCCTCGCGTTCACAATCACGATGTTTCTCGCCTACGATATTTCGTATTACCTGTACCACAGGCTGCAGCATTCCGTGCCGTTCATGTGGGAACTGCACAAGGTCCATCATTCGGCCGAGGTGATGGTCGGAGTGACCAAGGATCGGGTGCATCCGCTCGACGAAATCATGAACCGCTGGTGGGATGGCATCATTCCCGGATTGGCCTATGGCGCATGGCTATTTTTTGCCTTGGACCCGGTCGAGCTCACGGTCTTCGGGATCAATGTCTACTTTCTCCGCAATGCCGTTCTGATGATGGATTTCGTCCGGCACACGCACCTGAAACTTTCGTACGGGCGCTGGATCAACTGCATTTTCCTATGTCCCCACTACCACCAGTTGCACCACAGTGTAGCCGAGGAGCACTGGCACAGGAACTTTGGGCTGTCATTGTCCATCTGGGACAGGATGTTCGGCACGCTCGTTGCGCCGAAGCCAGGTGAGGATTTCGCATTCGGTCTGCCTGACAGAGAGGCTGAGGAGTACCAGTCCCTCGCGCGACTGTACATCGTGCCGCTGAAAAAGATCGGGCTCCTCGTACGCCGCCGCTTGCGTTCGATTTTGCACTTCGGCGACCCGTTGCTTCCCACCACTGACTGATAGGGGATGTCATGGCACCCCGGATTGAGGTCATCACGTGCCGGCAGCGGTTCGCGGAAATCAAGCCGAACTGGGACGCACTTTGGCGGCGTTGCGAGGCCGATGTTTTCCGAAACCATACGTGGATCTCGACATGGCTGGAGTCATGCCATGGGCTCGCAGCGCCGCGGATTGCGGTCGCATGGCATGGTGAAGACATTGTGGCGGCCATTCCACTCGTGGTCCGTCGCCGATTTGGCTTTCGAACGCTGGAGTGGTCGGCCCAATCGGTCAGTGATTATTGCGACGCCCTGGCAATGCCCGAGGCTGTATCGCATCTGTCGCAATTATGGAGCGCAGTCTGGCAGGCTGGCCGATTCGACCTGGCCAATCTCACACAGGTCAGACCGGACGCTCTCGTGCGGCCATTGCTCGACCAAGAAGGGATGGGTCACACAATAGCCAGGCGCCGAGATCGGCAGGAGCGGTGCTTCGGCATCGATTGCGTGTGGCCCAACAGCGAGGCCTGGTTCCGTAGCCTCGGCAAGAAGGGACGCAACAACTTTTGGCGTGGCGAGAGGATCCTGGCTGGATACGGCGGCGAGGTCGCCTTCCGCTGCCTCGACCCGGCCGAGCAATCGATCGAAGCTCAACTGCGGCACGTCATGGCGCTCAAGCGGGAATGGCTGCGGACATCACAGCCCTCGTCGCCGCTTCTTGGACGCGACGGAACGACGCTCGATGCGATGTTGCATGCGATCACCGACATCGGCCAGATGCGGCTGTTTCTGCTGATGTGCGGTGACAGAGTGGCGGCGGCTTCGGTGAATTTCATCTGCGGCGACACGATGCAGGCATACATGACGTCCTATGATCCCGAGTTCGAAAGGGCGTCACCAGGCATGATGCTCATTGTGCAATATACGAAATGGGCGTTCGACAATGGCCTTAGGAAGGTTGACTTCCTGCGCGGCGACGAGCCGTTCAAGTCACGCCTGATGAATGTCGAAATAATCCTGAACAGCTATTTCGGGGCGCGAACAGGTATTGGGCGAGCCGCGCTTGCCGCGCACCGATGGCGCGCCCGCTTGCGTAACGAGGGCCTGCGCGGTCGCAACAGGGCAGATGATACCCGGTTCTCCAGCACCCGGCGTGCCGCATCTGTCAAGCGGGAATTAGCATGGTGCTGCTCGCCTTCGCGCCAAGCCATGAGGGGAGTAGTGTTCTACGGAGCCATCGGGTTGGCGTTCTATTGGGGCACACCGGAAAACAATGGCGGCGATGATGCAACTGCAGTCAGCAGTATCTGAAGGTCGACCTGGCTCCGCCTTGGCTGACAAAATACTCGACAAGATCACCGTCATTGCCGACGAGGCCGACGAGGCCGCGTTGATCACGCGCATCACCCGGACTGGCAGTCCGCTGGTTATCTCGTTCGTAAACCATAACGTCATGAACCTCGCCTGGCGCTCGCCGGACTATGCCGCCTGCCTGATCGACAGCGATATCCTATTCCGCGATGGCATCGGGATTGAGTTGTGCCTGGCGGCATTGGGACGCCAACCTGGGCGGAACATGAACGGGACCGATTTCACCCCGCGCCTCGCGGCCGCGTTCTCCGGCAGAAGAACCGCGATCTTCGGAACCGCGGAACCCTGGATCAGCCGAGCGGCGGAAGCACTGGCTGGTTTGGGATGCCAGATCGTAGCGAAGATGGACGGGTTCAAACCGGAGGCGGACTATGTTGGCGAAACCATGCGCGCGCATCCCGACCTCGTCATTCTGGCAATGGGAAATCCGAAGCAGGAAATCGTCGCGAGAATTATCGCCTCGTCGGTACGCGGCCCGGTCGTTATCGTGAACGGCGGGGCCGTTGCGGACTTCCTTGCCGGACGCTTCGAACGCGCACCACTGTGGGTGCGGCGAGCCCGTTGCGAGTGGGTCTTTCGGTTGCTGCAGGAACCGAGGCGCCTGTGGCGCCGATATCTGCTGGGGGGCGTTTCGTTTGCATGGCACCTGATGCGGTTGCGGATTGCTCCATAGCGAGCGCAGCATCCAATGCTCCCGAGCCACTCAGGGACATGACCGGCGATCGTGACCAAAGCCTCCCCAAGATCCTGGTAGTTGGCGCAAGCGGGTTTGTCGGTGCGGCGATTGTTCGGGCCGCCATGGCGAGCGACGATTTGCGTCCGGTCGCCTGCATGAGAGGATCGAGCCAGGCGCTGGAGTCCCTTGGCGTCGAAACCAGAATCTGCGACGCGAGCGATCCCGCCGCGCTGACGCACGCCCTGGAGGGCGTGACCTATGCTGTCAACTGCGTCCTGGGCAGCCGGGCAACGATGCTCGCCGTGACGCGCAACCTGTGCGGAGCGGCGCGCCAGCTCGGCCTGCGGCGGATCGTCCACCTAAGCAGCATGGCAGTGTACGGCCGGATAACCGGCACTGTGGATGAGACAGCGCGGCTTCAGCCGGTCGGCGGTTACGGTCTGGCCAAGGCGGAATGCGAGATCATCGTAGGCGACTATATCGCCGCCGGTGGCGACGCCGTGGTGCTGCGACCTGCTTGCGTTTACGGGCCGGGTGGCGAGCAATGGGTCGGGCGCATCGCACGATGGTTGCGTGCAGGCCGCCTCGGCCAGCTTGGCGAGTTGGCGGACGGATACTGCAACCTGTCATTCAATGATGACCTCGCAGGTGCCGTCATCGCGGCAGTGAAGAGTAGCGAGGTTGCGGGAGAGACCTTTAACATCGCCGACCCTGATCCGGGCACCTGGGACCAATACTTTCTGCGCCTTGGCCGCGAGATCGGTGCCCCCTTGCGGCGCGTGTCCCGCCGTCGAATGGCTCTGGAGACCGCCATTCTTGCCCCGCCACTGCAAATCGCCAAAATCCTCGGACGGCGGCTCGGGGTGCCGCCAGGAGCCATCCCAGAGCCGATCACACCCTCGCTGCTTCCACTGTGGCGGCAACGCATGCGACTGAATTGTCGAAAGGCCGACAGCACGTTGGCACTGCGTCACACACCGTTGCAGCGAGGGTTGGCACTGTCGGCGGACTGGTTCCGATCGGCGGCGACCGAATAGTCGCGATGGACGGAGCCTCCCGGCGCGGTCATCACTCTACCGCCGCGATGCGCCCTGGGCCACCATCGGCGGATTTCGCTGTATGGGCGGGCCGAACTGCGGACCCGTAAAGCGCGAGGATCCGACCGGCTGCAACACTGATGTCAAATCTCTCGGTGAAGACCTGATTGCCCGCGGCCGCAAGACGCCGACGCAGGTCCCCGTCATCGACCAGCCGCACCATCGCGTCGGCAAGTTTATCGGGTGCCCCCGGCGGCACTAAAAGTGCCGTCTGACCGTCGGTCAGGAACTCCGGAATTGCGCCGACCGGTGTCGCTATCACTGCCACGCCGTGAGCCATTGCCTCCAAAATGGCGATCGGCATTGCCTCGAAATGCGATGGCAGCACGAATATATCTGCGTCGCGCAGTAGATCGCTGGCCGCCTCGCGATCGACCCATCCGGGCACCGACACGCGATCCTGCAGCCCAGCCTCTGCGATGGCGGCGCGAAATTCATCCACATCCCCGTCGCCAGCAACCGTGGCGGTCCAGGACCTCGCCAGCAGCCGAGGAGTTTGGAATGCGGCGAGCAGATCCGGCACGCCCTTTCGTTCGCCGATCTGGCCCAGGAAAACGATGCGGCAACTCGCCCGGTCTGCTGCTCGAGATCGGTCAATATCGCCTGGTCCTGGAACGCCATTGACAATGATGGCGATCTTGTCTGGCTCGACGCCGATGCTCGAGATGAGGAATTGCCGCCAATCGTCGCCGAGCACTACGACATACCGAGCCCTGTTCAGGATGAACCGGAGACATTTCTGACAAGGCCCCGGAAGGTCGGCGTAGAACTTGTAAAAGTTGGAGCCGTGCATGTGCACGACAACCGGAATGCCGAGCATATCCCCGATCAGGATCAGCACGCCCTTACGCAGCGCACTGCCGTAGGCGGCCAAATGAATATGCAGAAGGTCGATGCGGCCAATGGAGCCCCAGCAGAGCAGGAGCCCGATCGCCTTGAAGAAGTGCAGCGGCATGCCGGCCTTCCCGCCCGGACCTCGCGTATCCACCACCCGGACCTCTGGCGTGCCTGGCTTGTTCGTCCATTCGTCCGTCAGATAGCGAATGAACGTTCCGACACCACCCGACGCGTGGGTGAGGCCACCGCCGGCGAACATCATGACCAGCTTGCGACGTGCTCTCATGGCAGTGTTCCTACCGGCGGCTTTTTGTCCAGCATAGTGGTGTTCGTCATGCCCGGGGAGTCAGCCGCCACGCGCGTGTAATGAGGCAGCCATCTCGCGCATAGTGATTACCGGCATGTTGTTGTTCTCGCAGGGCACGCTTGGCATCAAAGATGTATCGCACATGCAGACGCCTATGACCCGCATAGTGCCACCGGTGAACGTCATTGTGTCCTCTGGGCCAGCAGGTTCCGTCAACGTGGCAATAAGGCGGCCAAGCCATGCGAGTTCCCGAATACGCGGTGACTATCCCGTGGGAGCACGTCAGCAGGCGCCTGCCTGCTTGGCAGCACGGCTCAGAAAGGCAATTGAACCTGCCAGGTGATGCGGCTGATGTTCCGTCAGCCACACCCGCCGGTGGAGGGCGGGGTGTTCCTGTGGGGTCACGTCGACTTCGTGACGAGCAACCTGACAACCTCGCCGTGCTGGGCGAAACTCGTACCCGGCCCACGAGCGGTAAGAATCCTCGCTAAACCGTGAAGAGGCTGCGCCGCCCAGCGAGACCTCGGCCGCCGATGAGAAGGCGACGGGGTCCGCTGGCAAATCGGTCCCAGAAGGAATTGCTACCATCCAGGGCGAGAGTCATCACAATCCGCGCGCTTGGTAGCGCATCGAACCCGCACCAGGCATTCGTGCGGGAGCGGTCAGGGAAGCGCCGCCTTATAGCGAACCGGTCGTTGTCCTGGCCAGCCTGGAAGCGCGGTGCACCGGTGCAACGCGCTCAGGCAGATTGTCGGCTTGCCGCCACGCCAGACGGCTCAACCAGTTGTTCAGCTGGTCCTCGACAATCGCCAGAGGAAACAACAGGAACCCGCGCAGGTAGCGTCGCCAGAGGCGCCTCGGTTCCTGGCAGACACGCCACAGCCACTCGCAATTCAACCGGCGGACAAGGATCGGGGCGCGCTTTGTGAGGCCACATGCAATCCTCGTCGCTTGACCAACACACAGTGCCCAGCAAGCCGGCAAGCTGGTGCGCCAAGTGTCTATCCAAATCTCCGACTTTGGCGCGCCGATGCCCATGATCAGTATCGACGTATCATGATCATTGATCTGCCTGATCAGCCCCCGGCACTGCTTCTCGTCCCTCTCGAACATGACGAGTGGGACGGCTGTCTTCACGACGATGGCTCGCTGCCTGGCCCAGCTATGGATCCCCCTCGCCGTCGCCTCGCTGTCAACCACGAAAAACAGCCGATGGCCGTAGAGCGGGCCGCTCATGAGCCTTTCGAGGATATCGACACCGGTCACACGCTGCACGGGGATGCCGCAGAGCCCCGCGTAATAGCGAACCGGAAACCCGTCGCAAACCACAATGGCAGCCCTGCGATAGGCGCGCGCAAAAGCCGCGTTGCGTCGCAGGTGCACTATGTGGTCGATATTGGGGGTCACCATCAGCTCAACCCGCACTGGCCGAACGCGGACGACGTGTCGGGCCACATCGGCTGCGTCCCCTCCCGTGATGTTCAGGCCGAAAATCCGTGGCTGTGGCCGGGAAAGTTCTCCCATCGTCTTCTCCGCGAGAGTGTCTGGCGCGGAAGCCCATATCTGCCTGACTGCTTGACGTCTGGTGAACGAGGCAGGGCGGGGCAGGCCAACGACCGCCAGCGGTCACAGCGCGCGTCGGCATTGACCTGGGTCAATGCCGACGCGCGCTGCCGGGTCGAATGTGCTGCGCAAAGCAGGAGACAAACCATGTTGGATGCAGCCAGCATCATGAGCCGCGACGTTGTCACAGCCCGCCCCGACGACACCGTGACGCGAGTTGCGCAACTGCTGGCGCAGCACAGGATCAGCGCAGTGCCGATATGCGACCCCACTGGCGGCCTGCTCGGCATGGTGAGCGAGGGCGATCTGATGCGCCCCTATCTCAGCCACAACGTCCAGCGCCGCGCCCGGTGGCTCGCGTTGCTCGCCGATGGCACCGATCTGGCACCGGAATTCCTGGAATATGTGCGTCTCGACCGTCACCAGGTCGGCGACCTGATGACCAAGCCGGCGATCACCGCGAGCGAAGCCACACCGGTCACGGAGCTGGCCGAACTACTGGCGAAGCATCGGATCAAACGCCTGCCTATAGTGCGGGACGGCAAGCTGGTTGGTATCGTCAGCCGGGCCGACGTGATCCGCGCAATCGCCAGATCGCCAGAGGCGATCGCGGACCCGACCTGACCGAATGCCCGCGATGGCCGACAGCGCGGGGCGCGTAAGGGCAGTCCGCGGCGCGGTGGTGGACGTCAGCTTCACGCGCGACGTCCTGCCGGCGATCGGCGAGGCACTCCGCATCGAGACCTCCCGGGGTCGTCCGCTGATCGCCGAAGTGCAAAGCCATATCGACACTGCGACGGCGCGGGCAGTCGCCCTGCACTCCACTGCCGGCTTGGCGCGCGGAACGCCAGTGCATCCGACGGGAGGACCATTGACCGCGCCGGTCGGCGACGCAGTACTCGGCCGGTTGCTCGACGTGAGCGGGGAGGTGCACGACCATGGACCGCCCTTGCCTGCCGACACACCCCGGTTGCCCATCCACCGCGCCCCGCCCCCGCTCGCGAGCCAGACTGCCGCAGCCACGGTGTTCGAGACCGGCATCAAGGTGATCGATCTGCTTGTGCCGCTCGCTTTCGGCGGCAAGGCCGCGATGTTCGGGGGTGCCGGCGTCGGCAAGACCGTCCTGCTGATGGAACTGATCCACGCCATGGTGGAGCGCTACCAAGGCATTTCGGTATTTGCCGGTATCGGCGAGCGGTCGCGCGAAGGCCACGAACTGTGGTCCGACATGCAGGAGTCGAACGTGCTCGGCCGCACCGCCCTGGTGTTCGGCCAGATGAACGAGCCACCTGGTGCGAGGTGGCGTGTCGGATTCACCGCCCTGACCATCGCCGAATACTTCCGCGACGCGAAGCACCAGAACGTGTTGCTGCTGATCGACAACGTATTCCGCTTCGTGCAGGCCGGCAGCGAGGTCTCCGGTCTGCTTGGCCGGCTGCCATCGCGTGTCGGCTATCAGCCAACGCTGGCCACGGAAGTGGCGGCGCTGCAGGAGCGCATCGCGTCGGTGGCCGGCGCCGCCATCACCGCCATCGAGGCCGTCTACGTGCCGGCCGACGATTTCACCGATCCCGCGGTGACCGCGATCTCGAGCCACATCGACAGCAACATCGTGCTGTCACGCGCGATGGCGGCAGAGGGGATGTATCCGGCGATCGACCCGCTGGCTTCCGGTTCGATCCTGCTCGATCCGCTGGTGGTCGGTGCCGAGCATTTCGCGTTGGCCGGCCACGTCCGCGAGGCGATCGCGCACTATCAGGAGTTGGCCGATGTCATCGCCCTGCTCGGCGTTGAGGAGCTTGGTGCGGCCGACCGCCTGATCGTGGCGCGTGCCCGCAAGCTGCTGCGCTTCCTCACCCAGCCCTTCTCGGTAACCGAGGCCTTCACGGGCGCGCCAGGACGGTCCGTCAGCCTCACCGACACGCTGGCAGGCTGTCGCGCGATCCTCGATGGCGAGGCTGACGATTGGCCGGAAAGCGCACTCTACATGCTCGGCAATTTCGCTGAGGCGCGGCAACGCGCGCAGGCCGCGTGATGCGCCTGACCATCACCGAGCCCGCCCGCCTGATCGCCGACCACGACGATGTGGTGTCGGTACGCGCGGAAGATGCCAGCGGCAGCTTCGGCATCCTGCCCGGCCATGCCGATCTGATCACAGTGCTGACGCCCTCGGTGGTGGCTTGGCGCCATGCCAACGGACGGCTCGGCTGGTGCGCGGTGCGTGGTGGCGTGTTGTCAGTGCGCGCAGAGGACGGGGTGGCGATCGCGACACGCCAGGCACAGCTTGGCGACGATCTTGCCGCGCTGGAACTCGCGGTGCAGGCGCGATTTCGTGCCGAACTCGACGCCGAGAGGCGCGCCCGGGTCGCCGCGACCAAACTGCACACCGCCGCGATCCGCCAGATCATCCGTGCGCTGCGTCCTGATGGACACCAGGCGACATGACACACAAGTCTCCCGGCGAGGACAACAACCTCATCGAATCAATCCGCCTGCGCGAAGCGCGCCGGCAACGTGCGCACCACGAGGGCGAACCGTCCTTCGGGCGTTATCTCGCCCAGGTGGGCGTTCTCGGTTGGACGATCGTCGTGCCGACCTTGCTGGGCGTCTTCCTCGGCCGCTGGGTGGATCAGCGTCTGGGAACCGGCATCTTCTGGACCGGCCCATTGCTGATTGTCGGTCTGGCGATCGGTTGCTGGACGGCATGGCGATGGATGCACGGACGATGATTGCAGCGCTCTGGCTATTGGTCGGGCTCGCAGGCGGCGTTGTTCACTTCGCCCTGCTCCGCCGCAACACGATGCTCTTTCTACCGTCATGGCAGGCCACGTGCCTGCCATCTACGTCTTCCTTGGCGCACGCGATTGCACTTCAGGTGCTGCGTCTGGCAGCCATCGCGGCGTTGCTGGGCTTCGCCGCATGGCACGGCGCGCTGCCACTGCTGCTCGCTGCTCTCGGCATAATGTTGGCGCGCCACCTGGTGCTGCGAAGGATGCAGGTCGCGCCATGATCGAATCCCCGCTGTCCATGCCAGTCGTCTTCCATCTAGGCCCGGTGCCGATCACCGGACCGGTGCTGGTGACGTGGGGCATCATGGTGCTTCTCGGCGGCGGGTCGTGGTTGCTGACGCGTCGCCTGACATTTCACGCAACTGGAGCGCAGGCGGTGCTCGAACTGCTGGTAGACGGCATCTCCGGGCAGATCCGCGACACGATACGCGCGGATCCGGTGCGCTATCTGCCGCTGATCGGCACACTCTTCCTGTTCATCCTCACCGCCAACTGGTCCTCGCTGGTTCCCGGCATCGAGCCGCCGACCGCGCATATCGAGACCGACGCGGCACTTGCGCTGATCGTGTTCGTCGCCATCGCCTGGTTCGGCATCCGCGCGCGTGGCGCGTTCGGCTGGCTGGCCAGCTTCGCCGAGCCGAATCTGCTGATGGTACCACTCAATCTGGTGGAGAGCTTCACCCGCACGTTCTCGCTGCTGGTGCGGCTGTTCGGCAACGTGATGAGCGGCGTGTTTGTCATTGGCATCGTGCTGTCGCTTGCCGGCCTGTTGGTGCCGGTGCCGCTGATGGCGCTCGAACTGCTGACCGGCGCCGTGCAGGCCTACATCTTCAGCGTCCTGGCGATGGTCTTCATCGGCGGCGCGGTCGGCGAGGCGCCACAACGCGACGGAGCAAAATCATGAACTGGATTCAAATCGCCAGTATTCTCGGTGCGGCACTGGCGGTGTCGTTCGGTGCGATCGGTCCGGCGCTGGGCGAAGGCCGGGCGGTCGCGGCAGCAATGGACGCGATTGCGCGTCAGCCGGAATCGGCCAATACCCTCGCGCGCACCTTGTTTGTCGGCCTAGCGATGATCGAGACCATGGCGATCTACTGCCTGGTGATCGCGCTGCTGCTGCTGTTCGCCAACCCCTTTGTGCGGTGATGCATCTCGATCCGTGGACCTTTGCGCTACAGACGATCAACGTCCTCATCCTCGTCTGGCTGCTGGCGCGCTTCCTGTTTCGTCCGGTCGCGGCGATAATTGCCGCGCGGCGCGCCGCATCCGACGCGCTGATGACCGACGCGGAGGCAGCGCGAGCAAAAGCCACGGCCGAAGCCGCCGCGTTGGCACAGCAGCGCCAGGAGCTCACCAATGACGGCGACCGCATCGCCGCTGCCGCGCGCGCCGCGGCCGAAGCCGAACGCACGACCATACTGCGGCAGGCAAACGATGCCGCGACCCAACTCCGCGCCGAAGCCCAGCAGGCGATCGCGCGTGACCAGCAGGCCATGCGCGAATCCCTCGAGCATGACGCTGCAGATCTCGCGGTGACGATTGCGACGCGGCTGCTCGAGCGAATGCCGCCCCAGATGCTCAATCGTGCCTTCCTGGAAGGGCTGGCCGAAGGGCTGGCCACGGATCCAGCGCGCGCATCGCTGCTGACTTCTCCGATCGAGATTCGCAGCGCGACCCCGCTGGATGCGGCACTCCAGTCTGACTGCCGCGCCATGCTGGCGCGTCTGCTCGGCGCCGCGCCGGAGACCAGTTTCCGCACCGACCCGACACTCGTCGCCGGCATCGAGCTCGCCTCGCCGCATGCGGTGATTCGCAACTCCTGGCGGGACGATCTGGCAAAGGTCGCTCACGCGTTGCACGAAGATCCCGACCATGCAGTCGCTGCCCAGCGCGTGGCTTGACCGAGCGCGCGGTCGTGTGACCGCGGCCTCACTCGGGCCCGATCTGGCGGAGATCGGTCGCGTGATCAGCGTGGGCGATGGCATCGCCCTCATCTCCGGCCTGCCAAGCGCGCGACTGGACGAGGTACTGCGTTTCGGCTCGGGCCAGGTCGGCTTCGTGCAGACGCTGGAGGCGGACCATATCGGGTGCGTATTGCTAGATGACGCCGGCACCTTGGAAGCGGGTGAGATCGTGCATGGCACCGGCGAAGTCGTGCGAACCTCGGTCGGTCCGGCACTGCTGGGCCGCGTGGTCGATCCGCTGGGGCGCCCGCTGGATGAAGCCGCGCCAATCGCCGCTGAGCGGCATGATCCGGTGGAACGGCCCGCGCCGGCCATCCTCGATCGCGCGCTGGTCGCCGAGCCGGTGCAGACCGGCATCCTGGTGATCGATTTGCTGTTCCCGCTCGGCCGCGGCCAGCGCGAGCTGATCATCGGCGATCGCGCGATCGGCAAGACCGCGATTGCCGTGGATACCGTCATCAACCAGAAATCCAGTGACATGATCTGCGTCTATGTCGCGGTCGGGCAAAAGTCGGCGACGGTTGCGCGCGTGATCGACGCGGTGCACCGGCTGGGTGCGCCGGAGCGCTGCATCTTTGTCGTCGCGTCGGCCGCCGCTCCACCGGGGCTGCAATGGATCGCACCCTTCGCGGGCATGACCATGGCCGAGTACTTCCGCGATCGCGGCCAGCATGCGTTGGTGGTGATCGACGATCTGACCAAGCACGCGGCGACACATCGCGAGATCGCCTTGCTGACACGTCAGCCGCCGGGACGCGAAGCCTATCCCGGTGACGTCTTCTATCTGCATGCACGGCTTCTCGAGCGCGCCGCGAAACTCGCCCCTGCATTGGGCGGCGGCTCACTCACCGCGCTGCCCATCGCGGAGACCGATGCCGGCAATCTCAGCGCCTATATCCCCACGAACCTGATTTCCATTACCGACGGGCAACTGGTGCTGGATGCGCGGTTGTTTCACGCCGGTCAGAAGCCGGCAATCGACATTGGCACCAGCGTGAGCCGTGTCGGCGGCAAGACTCAGGCGCCGGCGCTTCGCGACACGACTGGCATGTTCCGGCTCGACTATGCACAGTTCCTCGAGCTGGAGTTGTTCACCCGATTTGGCAGCGTGCCGGATCCGCGCGTGCAGGCGCGAATCACCCATGGTGAGCGCCTTCGCGCCCTGCTGGTGCAGCCGCAGTTCGCGCCGTTGCGGCTCGCGGACGAAGTGGCGCTGGCCATTGCACTGCGCGAGGTGCTGCTCGATGCGGTGCCTGCAAATGTCATCAGCGATCTGCGACAGGCCTTGCCGAGTTGGCTGGACCAGCATGCCGGCGTCGCGGTGGCAAATATCGAGCGGAACAAGACCATGACCGACGGCGAGGCGAGATCGCTGCGCGGTGCAGTCGCCGAGTTAGTGCAACAGCAGACCGGCAATGGCTGACGACCTCGCTACGGTCCGCACACGTATCCACGGCGTGCAGCAGCTCGATACGGTGGTCGGCGCCATGCGTGGCATTGCCGCGGCGCATGCCCAGCAAAGTCGTCTGTTGCTGCCCGGGTTTCGCGCTTATGCCGACGTGATCGCAGGAGCGATAGCGTCGGCGGCACGGCTCCGCGATGAGGCACCACCCGCGCAATCGGCGGACATTCGATGTGCGCGGATCGTGTTCGGTGCCGAGCAGGGATTTGTCGGCGGATTCGCGGAACGAATTCTCGATGACGCCCTGGCGCGTGGGTCGGCGGAGCTTTTCCTGATCGGCAGCCGCAGTCTTTCGCTCGCCGCCGCGCGCAGCGTGGCGCCGGCATGGCAGAGTGCAATGGCCACACAGCCGGACGGCGTCGCCCCGTTGTGCAACCGAATCGCCGCCGCTCTCTACCAGCTCATTTTGGCGCGAGGGATCGCGACCGTCGAAGCGGTGTTTGCAGTGTGGAAGCCTGGCGAAGGCCTACGCGTTCAATGCAAGTCGCTGTTGCCGCTCGACATGCGCCACTTTCCGATCACGGTCGCAACGATGCCGCCCTTGACCACCTTGCCACCAGACCTGCTGCTCGCGAGTTTGGCGGAAGAGTATGTCCTTGCGTCCCTCTGCGAGGCGGCAATGCACGCCTTTGTCGCGGAGAACGAGGCGCGCGCCGCCACGATGGTAAGGGCGCGCGGCAAAATTCAGGACATTCTGGCTGAATTACGGCTGTCCGAGCACCGGGTGAGGCAGGAATCGATTACTGCCGAGCTGGTGGAGCTGGTCGGAGGCAGTTTGGCTGCGACTTGATGGTAATGTTCGGACGGGCGAGGCTCTATTTTCTAGACAAACCGCTGGGTGTCGCCGGAGAATTCCTGGAGTTGCGCGCGAGACCGGTGCAGGCGGGCGATGTTCTCGTGGGAATCGCGGACCGCCGTGGTTGCCGCATCCGCCAACGTCCTCAGCGAGAATGGCTTTGCCAGAATGGGGCAATCGAACATTTCGCTCGCGTCTTGCAGGTCAAGGTGCCCGCTGATCAGCAAAACAGGCACTTTTCGATCCGCAGCGCGTCCGGCCAGTTCGAGACCGGACATGTCCGGCAACATGACGTCGATCACTGCGAGATCGGGCGGATCGGTCTCCAGGACCCGCGTTGCGATGGCACCACTGTCAACGCAGGTGACGGATACTCCGCAATATTCCTCGAGGCCGGTCTTCAGAACGTCGGCCACATGCTCATCGTCATCCACAACTAAAAATTGTAGCATGCAACGAGGCTCCCCGATGGTCGTTGGGCCTCTAATACGGTTTCCTCTCGTGATATTCAAGTTAAAGCGAGATGAATGTGCGGGTCCTGGAATAAATTCGTGACTCACCAGCCGCCGACGCTGCCGGTCAGCCAAGGTCAATGCGCCATAAGGATCGGCAGGTTGGCCCCAGAAAGCACGTGGCGGGTGAATCCGCCGAATATCACCTCACGCACGCGGCTATGGCCGTAACCCCCCATCACCAGCAAGTCGGCGCCTGCCGTACCAGCGGCAGCCAGCAAGATCTCGATGGAAGGACGCCCATCCTGCTTCAGGCGCTGCACGGTCGTGTTCGGGTTATGCCACGAAAGCGCGTATCTGAGCCTTTCGCAGGAGAGTTCCTCGGTTTCGCCGTCCTCGACGACCGAAAGGATGACCACCCTGTCCGCGACCTCCAGGAATGGATGCGCGGCCTCGACCGCCCTGGCGGCCTCGGGTCGGTTCTTCCAGGCGATGGCGACGGTTCCTGACAGGCGAGTTGGTGCGCTGGCGGGTGCTATCAGCACCGGACGGCCGGTCGCCATAAGGCAAGCCTCCAGGACGCTCATGGCCACAGACTCTCCCTCACGGGAGCGCCCAACCACCAGTAGATCAGCTGTCCGTCCATACTGGGCGAGCCAGGTCGGCTCATCCCCGACCTCCAACCGCCATTCCGCCGAAGGAAGATAGGTGGTCAGGTCGGTCGATATGGAGAGCTTTTCCTGCTCGCAGAAGTCGTGGAATGCCAATTCGGCCTTCTTCTGCCGTGCGGCCGCGTCCTGTTCCAGCGACGTGAGGATTTCGCCGTATCCGACGCCACCTCCCGTGTCGGCGGCCGCCATGGCCATCAGAGTCTGCTGGACATCAGTCCGGACATGCAGGAATTCCAGATGACTGCCCAACAGGCGCCCGACCGCAAGCGCCGTTGCAAACACGGGTGCATCGCTGTCCGCCCCGGTAGCCGGAACGAGAATGAATTTGAGCACGGCCGCCTCCACGCCACAGGACCTCGTGCCTCGGAATGCGATTGTGTGCATTGACCTGGATCAAGGCAGTTGACCCGTCATGCCAGGTCGGCAAGCAGCTTCGAGGCTGCGGAACGCAGCAGCGTCTTGCGCGCCTGCCACTGCGCGGCAGCATCGAGTGTGGCGAGGAATTGCACCTCGCCGCCGGCCAGCCATGCCACCGGCAATCCGTCGCGAAACAGCACCCGGTTACCGGTGAGCGCCGCTAGTTTCGCGCCCGGCGTAACGATGCCCACGAGGTTCAGCGGGTCCGCCCCGGACAGGGAGACAAACTCGTCGGCATGGGGCCGCCGCCGCACCTCGCGCAGCATCCCGATCGCGTCTGGCAACGCGTATTGTTCGCCGGAGAAGCCGGCGACGAACCGGCCGCCTCGGATTTCGCCGCGCGCCTCCAGCCGACGATACACCCGCAGCAGATCGCGCCACGGCGGCAGCCACTCGGCCTCGCGTGCCAGCAAGCGCCAGAACACCACGCCGTAGCGGCGCAACAGCGTGCGAGCCACGTGCTCGGTTGCGGCGGCCCTGGCCTGTGGTTCGGTGGCCGGACGGCGAATCAGCGCCCAGCGACCGGCATCCTCCATGCCGAAGCTCATGATGCGGCGCCGTCGTGTGCCACCGCCGAACGGTTTGCGCCGATCGGATGGCACCAGCAGCGCGCGCAACCCGCCAAAGCTGTCCGACGTCACCATCCCCAGTGAGACGAGTTCGCCGAGCGCCTCCTCGACCTGCTGGCGCAGCAGGCCGCTCGCCTCTGCCAGTTCCTCGAAGAACGACGCGCCCTGCGTCCGCAGGCATTCGAGCAACGTCGATGCCCGGCCACTCGGCTGGACACCGTCCGCCGGACCGGCGAGCGCCGTCCAGAACGTGGCGTTGCGGCGCGCCAGCAGCGTGACCGGCGTCGTGCGCACCGGCGAGCTGACTCTGGAACCGGGCGTAAGTCGCGCCCAGGCGATCCGGCCGGCCAGGCACATGTCGTCGAGCCAGGTCGGTTCGTAGCCCGTGATGCGTGCCGGCAGGATCTCCGTCTCCCAGGCACCGGCCGGTGCCTCGAAACCCTCCAGCAGCCCGACCACGGCAGGAACCGAGTCAGGCCCTTCCAGGCGCGTCTCGTCGGTCACGCGCTGCCAGGCGAACAGGAAGCGCAGGAAGTCGCGTGCGGCGACCGGCTCGATCTCGGCGCGAAGCCGACGGACCGTGTAGTGATGGATGCGGGCCAACAAGCGCCGATCGCACCACTCCTCGGCGTTGCTGCCGGGCGTGAAGCGGCCACGCAGCGCAAAGCCCTCGACTTCCAGCGCGGCCAGCGCTGCGCCGATGTCGTCCGCCTCCAACCCCAGAGGCGCGGCCAGCGCGGCCTGGGTCACCGGTCCCAGTCCCTCCAGCCTGCCGCGCAGGATATCGGCCAATGCATCGCTGTCGCCCGATAGCGACTGGAACTGCTGCGCCCGTTCGGCCGCGACCCACAGCGTCGCGTGCGTCGCGGTCACCTTGGTCACACGGTTCTCGTTCGTCAGCGCGGCCAGCCAGCCGCGCCATTCCGGCACGGCCTGCATCTCATCCTCGTTCAGACAGCCGAGCCAGAGCAGCGCGTCGTGCAACTCCTCTGCGTTGACCGGATCGGGCCATGCCTCGGTGCGCACCCGGGCGATCGCCTCGGGATCGAGCCTGCCCAGGTCGGCAGCGCTCTCCGGCGCGAGCCAGCGCCGGCTCATCACCGCCTGCGTCCGCCGCTCCTCCAGCGGCGCATCGTCGAGATACGCGTAAGGGCGTGCCGACAGCACCTCCAACGCCAGCGGCGAGGGCTGCGTCAGGTCGCGCGCAATCACGCGAACATCGCCCGAACTCGATGCGGATCAGCAGCCGCTCGAGCCCCTCGATGTCCATCGCCTCATGCAGGCAGTCGGCAATCGCCTGGTTGGTCAGCGGATGATCGGGAACCTCGCGATCGCCGGCCACGTTCTCGGCGCAGGCCATCTGGTCGGGGAACACGCTGGCGACCAGGTCCTCCGCCTCCATGCGCGCGAGCTGCGGTGCGACCTTCTTGCCACCGCGGAACCGCGGCAGCGCCAGCGCGACACCCGCCACCCACCGCCACCGCGTGGCGAACATCGGCGCATCGAGCACGGCCTGGATCAGCAGCGATCGCACGCTGTCCGCGCGCAGATACTGCGCCACCTCCGCGAGTTCGAAACTGTGCGTGGTGGTCAGCGACAGCACGATGTTGTCCTCGGTCGCCGCCGCCTGGAGCTCGAAGTTGAATTTCCGGCAAAAGCGCTTGCGCAACGCGAGGCCCCAGGCGCGGTTGATCCGGCTGCCGAACGGCGAATGGATCACAAGTTGCATGCCACCGGCTTCGTCGAAGAAGCGTTCCAGCACGATGGTGTCGTGCGTCGGCAGGCATTCGAGCGCGGCGAACGACGACGTCAGATACTCTAGCAACTGCTCCGCCGCCGCCTCGGCTATGCCGATCTCCTCGGTCAGCCAGCGTTGCGCGCTGCCGCCGGACGCATCGCGCCGCAGCCGCGTGACGATGCCCGCGCGCAGGCGCGACACCGAGGCGGAGAGTTCGTCGCTGCGGCCGGGCGCCTCGCCCAACCAGAATGGAATCGTCGGCGGCTGGCCTTGCGCGTCCTCCACCCGAACTACGCCGCGCTCGACCCGCATGATGCGATAGGCATTGTTGCCGAGCTGGAATATGTCGCCTGCGAGGCTTTCGACGGCGAAGTCCTCGTTGACGGTGCCGATGGTCTGGTTCTCGGGTTCCAGCAGCACCTGGTAGTCCGCGTTGTCAGGGATCGTCCCGCCCGAGGTCAGCGCGGTGAGCCGCGCGCCACGCCGGCCGCGCAACATGTGGTTGATCGCATCGTGGTGGACCAGCGTGCCGCGCCGGCCACGGCTGGTGGCGAACCCCTCGGCCAACATGCGAACGACGGCATCGAAATCATCGCGCGACAGCGCGCGATAGGGCCACGCGCGGCGCAATCGATCGTACAGTTCCGCCTCAGGCCAGTCCTGCGCACTGACCTCGGCGACAATCTGCTGCGCCAGCACATCCAGCGGCTGACGCGGAATGCTCAGGCGATCGAGCTCGCCGCGGCGCACGCTGTCGAGCAATGCCGCGCACTCCACCAGATCATCGCGCGACAACGGAAACAGGTGTCCCTTGGGAGTGCCGTCCACCGCGTGGCCGGACCGCCCGACGCGCTGCAGGAAACTCGCGATCGAACGCGGCGAGCCCAACTGGCACACCAGGTCCACGTCGCCGATGTCGATGCCGAGTTCCAGCGACGCGGTCGCCACCAGCGCCTTCAGCTCGCCGCGCTTCAGCCGCTGTTCCGCCGACAGCCGCTGTTCCTTCGCCATGCTGCCGTGATGCGCGGTGACCGCCTGCTCGCCCAGCCGATCGGATAACTGGCGCGCGACGCGCTCGGCCATGCGTCGCGTATTGACGAACACCAGCGTGGTGCGATGCGCTTCGGTCAGCCGCGCCAGCCGCTCGTAGACCTGTTGCCAGACCTCCGCCGACATCACCGGTTCAAGCGGCGAATCGGGAACCTCCAGCACCAGTTCGCGCGGACGCTGGTGGCCGGTATCGACGATCGTCACGTCGGTCGCGGTGGTGCCGCCCAGCAAATGCGCGACGGCATCGATTGGGTTCTGCGTCGCCGACAGTCCGATGCGCACGAGCCGGTCGCCGCATAAAGCGCTGAGGCGCTCCAGCGACAGCGCCAGATGCGCACCGCGTTTGTTCGACGCCATGGCGTGGATTTCATCGACGATGACCGTGCGCGTGCTCGCCAGCATCGTGCGGCCGGAGACCGAGCCGAGCATGATGTAGAGCGACTCAGGCGTGGTGACGAGAATGTGCGGCGGACGCCGGCGCATGCGCTGGCGCTCGCCCGAAGGCGTGTCGCCGGTGCGCACCCAGGTGCGGATCTCGACATCCGGCAGCCCGCGTTCGCGCAACGCTGCACGGATGCCCGCCAGCGGCTCCTCGAGGTTGCGCTGGATGTCGTTGGACAGCGCCTTCAGCGGCGAGACGTAGACCACCTGCGTGACGTCGCCGAGACTGCCTTCCAGCCCTTGGCGCACCAGCGCGTCGATCGCCGCGAGAAACGCGGCCAGCGTCTTGCCCGAGCCGGTCGGCGCGGCAATCAGCGTGTCGCGGTTCGCCTTGATCGCCGGCCAGGCCTGCGCCTGCGCCGGCGTTGCCTGCGCGAACCGGCCGGCGAACCACGCCGCGACGGCGGGATGGAATAGGGATGCAGGGCTCATCTGACCGGCAGAATAAGGGGAGCCAACCGCATCCGCGCAATCATTGATCGAGATCAATGCAGGTGCATGCCTGAAGCGGCAGCCTGAGGCCCATGGCACAGGACCCCGCCCAGCAGGCCAACGCCCTCGTCGACCGGTTGCGCGATCGCGGCCACGACACCCATGCCCAGCGTCTGGCGAAACTGCTGTCCCTGCATGCTGTCGAAGGCGGGTTGCTGCTCGCGCTGCGTGAGGCTTGTGAGACGATTCTGACCGCGATCGAAGCCATCGATCCGGTTACAGAGGCCATGATCGAAGAGCTGCGCCTGGAGGTTGAAAAGCGAATCCGCCTTCCGCCTGACAAGGACACGGAGTGACAACTGTAACGAGACGTCTGTTCCTCGGTGGCGCGAGAGCCACCGCAGGCAACGTCACGTTGATCGGGGAAACACCCCGTCACCACCGCAGACGCCAGGAGAATGCACGATGACAACGCGCCGCGCCGCCAATCTCGCCATTCTGTCGGCCGCCGCGCTGGCGATGGCACCGCGCATCGCGTCGGCACAGACGCAGCAGACCATCGTTCTGCCGCCGCCGAGGGCGGATTTCGGCAAGTCGCTGGCGGAGACGCTGCGGCTGCGACGTTCTATCCGCTCGTTCGACCCGCGTCCCCTGCCGCCTCAGGTGCTGTCGGAACTGTTGTGGGCCGCATATGGCGTAAACCGGCCGGCCACCGCGGATCGCACCGCCCCCTCATGGCGACACGCGCGGGAGACCGAGGTCTACGCCGCCACGGCGGGCGGTGTCTGGCGCTATGACGCGATCAAGCACACGCTGGTGCCACAGCTCGCCGCAGACGTGCGGGAGCAGACCGGCGTGCAGGATTTCGTCGGCACCGCGCCGCTCAATCTGGTCTATGTGTCGAATGCCGAGCACCTCAGCGGCGTGTCGCGTGAGGAGCAGCATCGGGTGGCCGCCGCCGACATCGGCTTCATCGGCCAGAACGTCTATCTCTACTGCGCGTCGGAAGGCCTTGCCTGCGTGTTCCGTGCGTCGCTGGACACGGAGCGCCTCGCCCGCACGCTGGGGTTGAGCGAGACACAGTTCATCATGTTTGCTCAGACGGTCGGCTATGAGAGGACATGACGGCAGAACAATCTCGCCTGTCCACCGAAATATCCACAGCCAGACCAAGCCGTTCCGTCTCCGACATCAAGCCATACCGGTTTGATTTGGCTGGGTAGTTTGCCATGTAGTTAACTCATCGCACCATATCCGGATCCGAATTGAATCCCCAGGCCCATCCGGTGGGCGCCAGGCCATCGCAGGCCCGACCATGACGATTGCCGATCGTTCGGGACTCTAACAGCAGCGAGCCTCCAAGGCTATTGCGTCGAAGGTCCGGCCTCCCAGGTGCCGGAGCCGACCCTGGAATCGAGGTCCCTGCCTGTGCTTTATCCCCGCAACATAAGCGCGAGGACCCGCATACATGCGTATTGCGATGATCGGCGGCGGATATGTCGGCCTGGTCTCCAGCGCCTGCTTCGCTGAGTTCGGCATCGATGTCACGGTCGTGGAGACCGATGCCGAGAAGCTCGCCGCCCTGCATGAAGGCCGCATGCCGATCCACGAGCCGGGCCTGGACAAGCTGGTGGCAGAGAACGTCGCTGCCGGCCGGCTCGCGTTCACCGACGACCTCGCCGCCGCGGTGCACGACACCGAGGCGGTGTTCATCGCGGTCGGCACGCCGACCAGGCGCGGTGACGGCCATGCCGACCTGTCCTACGTCTACGCCGCCGCCGAGCAGGTGGCCCACGCCCTCACCGACTACGCGGTGATCATCACCAAATCCACCGTGCCGGTCGGCACCAGCCGCCGCATCGAGGAAATCGTCAGGGCCGCCCGCCCGGATCTCGACTTCGACGTGGCTTCCAATCCTGAATTCCTGCGCGAGGGCAATGCGATCGGCGACTTCATGCGGCCGGACCGCGTGGTGATCGGCACCGAAAGCGAACGTGCGCGCGACGTGCTCCGGCAGCTCTATCGCCCGCTCTATCTGATCGAGGCACCGATCGTGTTCACCGGCATCGAGACGGCCGAGCTGACGAAATACGCCGCCAATGCTTTCTTGGCGATGAAGGTCACCTTCATCAACGAGATGGCGGACCTGTGCGAGAAGGTGGGCGCCGACGTGCACGATGTGGCGCGCGGCATCGGCCTCGACGGCCGCATCGGCCGCAAGTTTCTGCATCCTGGGCCGGGCTATGGCGGCTCCTGCTTCCCCAAGGACACGCTGGCGCTGATGCGCACCGCGCAGGATTACGGCGCGCCCTCGCGCCTGGTCGAGACCACGGTCGCGGTGAATGACGCCCGCAAGTCAGCGATGGCAATGCGGGTGATCGCGGCGTGCGGCGGATCGGTCCGCGGCAAGACCATCGCGGTGCTCGGGCTGACCTTCAAGCCGGAGACCGACGACATGCGCGACGCCCCTTCGCTGTCGATTGTCGCGCGACTTGCCGGCGATGGTGCCATGATCCGCGCCTTCGATCCGGAAGGCATGCAACAGGCCAAACCTTTGCTGCCTGGCGGCGTGATCTACTGCCGCGATGCGTTCGATGCCGCGCAGGGCGCGGATGTCCTCCTCGTCATCACCGAATGGAACGAATTCCGTGCGTTGAGCCCAACCCGGCTGCGCAATGCGATGTGCGGGCGGGTGCTGGTCGATCTGCGCAATGTCTACGACCCGATCGCGATGCGGCAGGCGGGGTTCGAGTATCATTGCGTCGGAAGAGCTGACCTGACCTGAGCTGCGGCCGCCTGCGCACCCGCACGACTTGCGCCTGTAAGGATTTCTGGCTGAAACATACGGAGCCATGACAAGAGGTTCTCACCCCATGCATCCCGTCGTCGGCATTCCAGCCTGCGCCAGGCTGGACAAGGGCCAGCTCCGCCACGACACGCCGGCGCGCTACGCCGCGGCTGTGCTTGGCGGCGCCAAGGCGGTGCCGATCATGATCCCGCCGATGGGCGAGGCCTCGCTCACGGTGCTCGACCGGCTCGACGGCCTGTTGTTGTCCGGCAGCCCCAGCAACGTGCATCCATCGCACTATGACGGCGGTGACAGCCTCACCCCCGAGCATCACGATCTGGAACGCGACGCCACCACGCTGCGGCTTATCCCCGAGGCACTCGCCCGCGGCATGCCATTGCTGGCGATCTGCCGCGGCATCCAGGAGCTGAATGTCGCCCTCGGCGGCACGCTGCACCAGAAGGTGCATGAGGTGCCCGGCCGCATGGATCATCGCCCTGGCCCTGGCACGCTCGATGAGAAGTACGCGCCCCGGCATCTGGTGTTCCTGTCCGGCCAGCTCGCGCGGATCGTGGGCAGCACGAAGATCCTGGTGAACTCGCTGCACGGCCAGGCGATCGACGCGCCGGCGCGGGGGCTTGTCGTGGAAGCGCTGGCGCCGGATGACACGATCGAGGCGGTGCGGGTGGAACGCGCACGCGGCTTCGCCTTCGGCGTGCAGTGGCACCCGGAATGGGGCTACGCCGACGACAGCGCGAGTCTGGCGATCTTCCGCGCGTTCGGCGAGGCGTGCGTGACGTATCGAACGGAATTGCGAAAGGCGGCATGAGATGGACCTGCAACTGTCCGGCAAGAAGGCGTTGATCACCGGCGGGTCGAAGGGCATCGGCCGCGCCACCGCTGAACTGCTGGCTGACGAGGGCTGCGACGTCACGCTGGTGGCACGCGACCAGGGTGCGCTGGATGAGGCCGCTGCCGCGATCCGCACGCGGCGACAGGTCAACGTGCGAACGATCTCAGCCGATCTATCCTCCGATGCCGCGGTGCGCCGCGTCGCGGCCGAGGCGGGCGAGCTGGACATACTAGTGAACAACGCCGGCGCCATCCCGCCCGGTGACCTGCTGTCGGTCGATGACACGACGTGGCGCCACGCATGGGACCTGAAGGTGTTCGGCTACATCTCCTTCTGCCGTGTGGTGTATGCACAGATGAAAGCACGCCGCGCCGGTGTGATCATCAACGTGATCGGCGCCGCCGGCGAAAGCTTCCCCACTGGCTACATCGCAGGTGCCGCAGGCAATGCGTCGCTGATGGCGTTCACCCGCGCGCTGGGCAAGGGCGCGCCGGCTGACGGCTTGCGCGTAATGGCGATCAACCCCGGCCCCGTCGAGACCGACCGCCTCGTCATGCTGCGCCGCGCCGAGGCCCAGGCGAAGTTCGGCGATGCGGAGCGTTGGCGCGAACTGTCCGCAGGCATGCCATTCGGCCGCGCGGCGTCGCCAAAGGAGATCGCCAATGCCGTGGCGTTCCTCGCCAGCCCCCTGTCGGGCTACACCACCGGCACCGTGCTGACGATCAACGGCGGCGGGTGCGACTTTCCCATCTGTCATTTCCCCTCGTCACCGCAAGACAGCGACAGGCGAGAGCGCAGTCGGATGGCACTTACCAACTCGGAGCAGGCCGAGGCGATACTGGATACGCTGAGCGAAGTGCTCGACCTGGTCGATTTCGGCATCGTGCTGCTCGATCGGAATATGCGCGTGCAGCTCATCAATCGCCGCTGTAATACTTGTGGTGCGCGAGAACTGCTGGCGGCCGCACGAGCTACCTTGACCTTCTGGTCGCGCGAGCCTGTCCTGCTACGCGGTTCCACCGGAGAGCTGCGCGCGTATATCGCGCGGCGCGAGGCCTCGGTGCGGGCCGGTGCGGGCCGCTGAGATCGATCTCGTGACGGACGGCGGCTGTCGTTCCGCTGCATCGCCGCTCGGACGGCGGCCGCATCTGACCTACACGGACATCACCCGGGTGAGCGGAGGAGGATCTGCAGCGCGAGGCGCGCGACGCGGCGGGCAGGCCGAGGTGGAACTCCGGTTCAACAAGGAGATCCTGGAAGATCAGGCATCCTATCTCGCCTCCCTCACCGAGGACTCGGACGCCAAGCACGCGCCCGAAGTCGCCCAACAACAGCTCGAGTCGCGAGATCGCCGAACGACGCAGCTGGAGTAGAGCTGCTCGTCTCTCCACGGAGCGCTCACCGGCACGCTCAATCGGCCCAGCTTCTCGCGCTCCGAACGCGAGCTTGCCCCACGCGGCGCGCCCAGGGCTTGCGTAGGATCACATCACCACTCATCTCACATCACCCCATCCCCGGCACTCACATTGCCTGCCCCCCTTCATCTCCCCTCCCCTCACCCCCTCCCCCACTGCTCCCCCCCCCTCCCCCTCCTCCCCCTCTCCTCTCCTCCTCTCCTCTCCCCCTCCCTTCCCCTCCCCCCTCTTCCCCCCCCCCCCCTCTCCCCCCCCCCCCTCTCTCCCTAGCCCCGGTTCCGCGGGCGGCAGACCAGCACGCGAAACCGCTCACACTTCCTTAAGCTCTCTGCTGCATGAACCGACGTCGCAAATCGGCACCAATGGTCGCCGAGTGGAGGAAGCCGTGTCGCATCTGTTCGCTCAACTCAGCATCCGCAGCAAGATCATCGCCGGGTTCGCCGCCGTCCTGATCTGCACCATCGGTCTCGGCCTGTTCTCCACCCAGCGGCTGGATGCCGTGAACGGCAACGCGCAGGACATCAAGGACAATTACCTGCCGGGCACGCGGATCCTCGGGCGTCTGGCGCAGGTCAGCGAGCGCGTGCGATCGAACCGCGGGTCACTGCTGCTGGCGACCACCGATGCCCAGCGCGCGCAGATGCGAGCGACCATCAAGGAGCAGGCTGCGATCTACGCGCGGACGCGGGAAGACTATCAGCCGCTCGTCTCACCAGGTGAAGAACAGCGCCTGACGGACGCTTTCGATGCGGCGTGGAAGCGCTACCTGGCGCTCGGCGACGCCAGCTCCGGACTGATGGCGCAGGGCAAGCGTGATGAGGCGATCGCGCTTGTTCCTGGGTGATGCATCGAAGGTGATGGCGGCAGTTCCGCGAAGCCTTGCAGGCCGACATCGACCTGAACGTGCGTCAGGGCACGCAGGCTGCCGATGCCGGTGCGGAGCTTGGCGCATCGGCGCATCGCTGGATCCTGGCGGTGCTGGTGCTGGCCGCCCTGCTCTGCACCGGCATCGGTTGGGCAATTGTTCGTGGCATTTCCGCGCCCATCGGCGCGATGACCGCAGCGATGCGCCGCCTGGCGGAGGGCGATACGGCGGTGGAGGTCGTCGGCTCCGGGCGCGGCGACGAGATCGGCGCGATGGCGAAGGCCGTCGAGGTGTTCAAGCAGAATGCCATCGAGCGTGCCCGTCTGGAGGCCGAACAGAAGGCAGCAGGAAGAGCGGGCGACGCAGGAGAAGCAAGTCGGCCCTGATCGGCATGGCGGAGCAGATCGAGACGGAGACGAGCGATGGCGCTGGAGGGGATAGGCGCCCGCAGCGACGACCATGGCGGCGACCGCCGAGGCGATGAGCGCGTCCGCCAGCCGCACCGGCGACGCCGCCCAGAGCGCGGCGACGGCCGCGGCGCAGGCCCTGGCCAACGCGCAGACCGTGGCGAGTGCCGCGGAGCAGCTCGCCGCCTCGATCCGCGAGATCGGCGGTCAGGTCAACCAGTCCAACGCCGTGGTCAGCCGCGCGGTCGCCGCCGGCAGCGAGACCCGCGCGAAGATGGAAGCGCTGAACGAGCAGGTCGGGCGCATCGGCGCGGTCGCCGACATGATCGGCGAGATCGCCGCCAAGACCAACCTGCTGGCGCTGAACGCCACCATCGAGGCGGCACGCGCGGGTGACGCCGGCAAAGGCTTCGCCGTCGTGGCCAGCGAGGTGAAGCAGCTCGCCACCCAGACCGCACGTTCCACCGAGGAGATCACCCGCCACATCGGCGAGGTGCGTGCCGCCACCGGAGCATCGGTCGCCGTCGGTGAAGCAGCATCGAGCAGACGATCGGCGAGATCAACGCGATCGCCGGTTCGATCGCCGCGGCGGTCGAGGAGCAAGGTGCGGCCACGGCCGAGATCGCCCGCAACGTCGCGGAGACCGCCGCTGCGGCCGATACGATGACCACCCGCACGACCCAGGTCTCCTCCGAGGCCACGCAGACCGGACGGCGCGCCGGCGAGGTGCTCGACGGCACGACCGCCTTGAACACTCGCTGTGGAAAAGCTGAGGCGCGCGGTGATCCAGGTGGTCCGCACGTCCAGCGCCGAGGTGGACCGGCGCGACTATCGTCGCCGCCCGTGCCTGGCCGATGCCACGATCGATGCCAAGGGCAATCGGCGAAGGCGGTGATCCGTGACATTTCCGAAGGCGGCTGCCTGGCGGAAACGGCCTTGCGTGGCCAGGCTGGTCAGCGGATCGAACTGATACTCAGCCGCTTCGGCAAGCGCCTTCATGGCAGCGTGGTGCACGCGTCCGAGGGCAAACTCCGCATCGCCTTCTCCGATGACGGGCTGCAGGCCGGCGACGCCGATCGCATCAGCGTGGAGACGATCCCGGATCTGGTAAGGCTGACCAAGGAGGACCACGTCGCCTTCGTCAAGCACGTGGTCGACATCGTAGAGGCGCGTGAGAAGCCGCCACAGGCTGGCCTGGCGACGGCCCATCACTGCCGCCTGGGCCGTTGGTACGATGGCATCAGCGATCACGACACCCTGGCACTCGTCTCGTTCAAGGCGCTCGAGGAGCCGCATCACGCGGTGCATGACTTCGGTCGCAGGGCGCTGGCAGCTTTGACGGTCGACGACATGGCAGCGGCGCAACGCGATGTCGCCGCGATGCGCGAGGCATCAGGCCAGGTTATGGAGGGTCTCGACGCGTTTGGCCGCGAGTTCCCGAGCACCATCAGAGCAGGGCGGCAGATGCCGGCGGACAGGCAGCGCAGCATGGCCGCCGCGTGAGCATGCACGGCGATTGGCGCAGCGGAGGAGATCAGTCCGCGCTGCCGTTTACCATAAATTGATGAACCGACGCGAGACTTGCTGAGACACCCAGCATGCGCCAATCGGCGCCCTGCCTCATCGGTTGAAAGATTCGACAACATGGCCGCAATAGACGACAGCGATGTTGATGTCCGGAGGCGCTTCCTCGGACTCGACGCCGAAGCATGCCAATTGCTCGCGGCGTTCTGGCCCACGATCGAGCCTCGCCTGCCCGAGATCCTCGAGGGGTTCTATCGGCACCTCGTGGCCATCCCGCATCCTCAAGCAAATGGTCGGCGAGCAGATCCCTCGCCTGAAGCAGGCGCAGGCATCGCACTGGCGGCGCCTGTTCTCAGGGCGCTTCGACGCCGCATATTTCAGCGGTGTACGGACCATCGGCCATGTGCATCACAAGATCGGCCTTGAGCCACGCTGGTATATCGGTGGCTACGCCTACGTGCTGAACCGCCTCGTCGCGCTGGCGGTGCGCACGCATCGCTGGTCGCCACAGAAGCTGGCGTCGCTGATCGCCGCAGTGAATGCCGGCGTCATGCTGGACATGGATATCGCCATCTCCGTGTATCAGGAGGCATTGATCGCCGAAAAGGTGCAGCGGGCGACAGCGGCTCGACGGCTTGCTGCGTGGGTTCGAGGCCAAGACGGCCGTCTTGGTCGGCATGGTGGCCTCGGCGGCGACCGAGCTTGAATCGACATCGCGGGCCATGGCGTCCACCACAGGAGAGACCGTCGCGCAGGCCACCAATGTCACGGCAGCGGTCGAGGCCGCCAGCATCAATGTGCAGACCGTCGCATCGGCAGCCGAGGAGCTGTCGGCATCGATTTCCGAAATCGCCCGTCAGGTTGCGCAATCCTCCGAGATCGCAGACCGTGCGGTGCAGGACGCCAACCGCACCGACACGATCGTGAAGACCCTGGCGGAAGGCGCACAAAAGATCGGCGACGTCGTGGGCCTCATCAGCACCATTGCCGGGCAGACCAACCTGCTCGCGCTGAATGCCACGATCGAGGCCGCGCGCGCCGGCGATGCCGGCAAAGGCTTCGCTGTCGTCGCATCGGAGGTGAAGAGCCTGGCGAACCAGACGGCGAAGGCGACCGACGATATCAGCCGGCAGATCGCGCAGATCCAGCTCGCGACCAAGGAGGCCGTCACGGCCATCGAGGCGATCACCCAAACCATCGGCGAGGTGAGCCGGATCGCCACGGCGATCGCCGCAGCGGTGGAGGAGCAGGGTGCCGCAACGCAGGAGATAGCGCGCAACATCCACGAAGCGGCGACCGGCACGCACCAGGTCAGCGCGAGCATTGCCGGCGTGAGCCATGGCGCGAGCGAAACTGGTGCGGCTGCCACTCAGGTACTCGGCGCGGCGGGCGAGCTGTCGAAGCAGGCCGAGGGGCTCAGCGGAGACGTGCAGCACTTCGTGACAGAAGTGAAGGCGGCCTGATCAGACGCGATAGCGGCGCGGGATCAAGTGGCTCGCGGCCGCAGTCAGCAGCAGCGTCGTCACCATCAGGATGAACGCGATCGCGGCAGCGAAAGGCCAGTTGTTGTCGGTGCTGAACGCCCAGAACAGCAGAGGCGCCATCATCTGGAAATGCGGTCCGCCAAGCAGCAGCGGTGTGGCGAACGCGTTCATGCACAGGATGAAGCAGAGCACCGCGGCGATCGCGATGCCGGGAAGTGCCAGCGGGAACACCACACGCCAGAACGCGCGCGACGGCGCCGCACCCATCGAGGCGGCGGCTTCCTCCAGGCGAGGATCGATGCCCTCGAACACGCTCTGCAGCGTCAGCACGGTGAACGGCAGGTTGATGGCGACTGATGCCGGCGATCACCGCGGTCTCGGCGTACATCAGGTTGCAAGCCGGCGAGCGTGTCCAGCATGCCGCCACGGGCGAACAGGATCATCCAGCCGGCGGTGCGCGTGGTCGAGCCGATGAACAGCGGCAGCACCATCAGCACCACCAGCGCGGACTTCCACCGGCTGGTGGTGCGCGCGAGACGCCAGGCCATCGGCAGGCCGAGAACCAGGCATAGCGCGGTGACGATCGAGCGAGACGCGGATGGTGGTGACCAGCACGGCCCGATAGAACGGATCGGCGAAGAAACGCAGGTAGTTGGCGGGGGTGACCGCCTCGATCATCAGCTCGGTCGGATCGAAGCGGTTCAGGCTGTCGCGGAACAGCAGCGCAAGCGGCAACAGCAGCAGCAAGACCATCAGCAGGCTTGCGGGGCCGAGCATCAGTCGCTGGTTCGAGGAGCCCCCTCCCCAGCCCCCTCCCGCAAGGGGAGGGGGAGTATCGCGACTTGCTCCCCCTCCCCTTGCGGGAGGGGGCTGGGAGGAGGGGGCGACTACTCACCCGCGCTGAATGTTCTTCAGCCACCAGTCGTTCAGATCCGGCAGCGCCTTCGACAGCACGGCATAGTCCGGCGTCACCAGCTTCGGCTTCGGCTCCGGCAATGACAGCTGCTCGCCGACGCTGCCGGACAGCGGCGCGTTGTCCACCGTCGGCAGATAGCCCATTGCGCGGCAAAGCCCTGCTGCGCCGACGGCTCCAGCAGCGCGTTCATGTATTTGTAGGCCGCCTCCTTGTCCGGCGCGTTCTTCGGCATCACCATGCCCGACACGTAAAGGATCGAGCCCTCCTTCGGAAAATGTCCGGCGACCGGAAAACCGCCGTTGCGCCACATGAAGCTGCGCGCCAGCCAGATCATGCCGACCTCGATCTCGCCTGACTTGAACGCCGGCGCCAGGTTGTCGGTCTCGGGATACAGCCGCAGTCCGTTGGCGTTCAGCTTCACCACGAACGCCTTGGCCTTGTCGAAGTCGGTCGTGGTGCCGCTTTCGAGCAGACTCGCCGCCTGCAGCACCCACGTCCGGCAGTCGCTGACCACGCCGACCTTGCCCTTCCATTTCGGATCGAGCAGATCGCTCATCGACTGCGGCGGCTCCTTGACGGTGTCCGGGTTGTACACCAGCACCTGCGCGCTATAGATGTGCGGCACGAAGCCGGCATGCGCAGGTCCGGCTGCACGTGCTTCAGGTTCGGCACCTTCTTCTCGTCGAGCTTCTCGACCAGGCTCGGCATCGTTGACCCGGTAGCCGTTCATTGCGCCAAGCAGGCGATGTCCATCGTGCCGCGCGGCAGCTTCTTCTGCGCATACATCTTGGATATCCGCGGGGTCTCGTCGCCGATGTCCTGCACCACCTCAACGCCCGCCGGCTTCAGGATCGGATCGTCGATGTTCTCGCGCAGCAGGCGCGCGTAGTCGCCGCCCCAGGTGCCGACGACGCACTGCTCGGCCGCGCGCGCCGGGCGGATGATCGCCGGTGCCGCGAGCAGTGCCGCGCCGCCCAGCACGCCGCGCCGCGACAAGGTGAATTCACGCATGACTTGTCTCCCTGATTTCCGCCTGCATCGCATGGCCGGCCGCATCGAACAGCCGCTCGTCCTCCGCCCCCCAGCGCAGTGCCACGCGTGTGCCGGCAGTGTGGCGGGGCGCCGCATCGGGGCCAAGCCCGGCCGCGCGCCAGCAGCGTGACGTCCGGTGCAATGCGCACCGCATGCTCCACCACCGCGCCGAGCCAGGTGCACAGCTCCACTTCGCCTCGACGCAACCATCACCGGGAGATACCAGCCGCACGCTGTCGGGACGCACCGCGAGCGTCGCCTCGCCGCCGCGCGCGTAGCGACTGGCCAGCGCGAGCACGGTGCCGTCGGGCAGCACGAGGCGATCGCCGTCCAGCCGCCCCGTCACGATGTTGCTGCCGCCGATGAAGCGCGCGACGAACGGATTGGCGGGGCGCGAATGCACCTGCTCCGGCGTGCCGATCTGCTGCACGCGGCCGTCGTGCATCACCACCAGCCGATCGGCCAGCGCCATCGCCTCGGTCTGGTCGTGCGTCACCATGATCGTGGTGATGCCGCCGCGCTGCTGCAGGATGCGGATCTCGCGCGCCATCTCCTGGCGCAGCGACGCATCGAGATTGGACAGCGGCTCGTCGAGCAGCAGCACGCGCGGATGGATCGCCAGCGCGCGTGCCAATGCGACGCGCTGCTGCTGGCCGCCGGAAAGCTGACGCGGCAGACGCTGTGCGAACGCCTCGAGCTTCACCAGCCGCAGCATCTCGGCCACGCGCGCCTGCGCCGCATCGGTCGCCATGCGCCGCATCTCCAGCCCGAACGCGACATTGCGCGCGACGGTCAGATGCGGAAACAGCGCGTAGCTCTGGAACACGATGCCCATCTCGCGCCGGTGCGGCGGCAACGCGGTGATGCTTGCGCCGTCGAGCCGGATGTCGCCGGCCGTCGGCGGCACGAACCCGGCGATCATCCGCAACGTCGTGGTCTTGCCGCAGCCGGACGGGCCGAGCAGCACGATCAGTTCGCCACGTTGCACGTCGAGCGTGACCGCATCCACGGCGGTGTGCGTGCCGAACTGCTTGCTGAGCGCGTCGAGCGCCGAGCGCCGCGGCCGTCATCGCACCATCTGGCCCAGCCGGACGAAGCGATCCAGCAGCAGCAGCAGTGCGGCCACCACGACGATCTGCGCCACCGCGACCGCGGAGACCAGCGGATCGATGTGGTACTCCAGGTATTGCAGCACGGCGACCGGCAGCGTGGTGACGCCGGGACCGGTGAGGAACAGCGCCAGCTCCAGGTTCTCGAACGAGATGACGAAGGCGAACAGCGCCGCGGCGATGATGCCGGAGCGCATGGCCGGCAAGGTGACGCGCCAGATCACCATGAGCGGTCCGGCACCCAGACTGGCCGCCGCCTCCTCGGCCGCGCGGTCGTGATTGGTCAGGCCGGCAAGGCAGAGCCGCACCACCCAGGGCGTGGTGATCATGATGTGCGCCAGCACCAGTCCAACCATCGAGCCGGTGAGCGCGGAGCTGAACTGTTCGTCAATCGCCACCAGCGCCACGTAGATCGCGAGGCCTAGCGCGATGCCCGGCACGGTCAGCGGCGCCAGCAGCAGCGTGGAAATCACGCCGCGCCCACGGAAGCGATGGCGCGCCAGCCCGATGCCGGCGGGGACGCCAAGAGCCAGGCTGCCGAGTACCGCCAGCACGCCGAGCTTGAGGCTGGTGACAATCGCGGCACCGAAGTTCGGCACGATGGCGGATACCAGTCGAGCGTATAGCCGCGCGGCGGAAACAAGATCAGCTTCTCGTCGAACAGCGACGAGGTAAAGCGTCAGCAACAGCGGCACGATGATCAGCACTGCACCGCATACGATCAGGGCGTGAACGACGAGACGCTCGGCTGTGCGCGCCATGCCGTCGTGGCGATTGCGAACCGACGGCATGGCGGCGTTGCTGCTGGCTGTCATGCCCCGATCGTGTCAGTCCTGCGATAGGCCAGCCTGACAAGCCGCGAACAGGAATGTCAACCGACCGGCATGATCACCGCGTTACCCGCTGGTAGCCGCGTGGGCTGCACCGGGATGCCGCCCCGCCCGCTGCGGCAGGACGAGCACACAAACAATAATGAATACTGCGATCACTGCCGATGCGATCGGCCGGCTGAACGCGAGGCCCCCGTCGTGCACGGGCTTGTCCAGCAGATCGCCGACCGTGGCCCCGAGCGGTCGCGTAAGGATGAAGGCGGCCCAGAACAACAGGACCTTCGAAACGTTTGACCAGAAGTATAGCCCGGCGATCACCGCCAGACCCGCGGCGAAGACCAATGCTCCGCCTCCGTAACCGAGGCCGCTTGTGTCTGCCGCCCAGTCACCGAGTGCGGTGCCGAGAGTCTGCGAGAATGTAATGGCAGCCCAATAGAAAGCCTCGACCTTCGGTGTCGCCACGGTGTTCACCGAGAGGCTGCTCTCGGACCAATACCAGGCTCCCAGCACGAGGATGAGAAGGCTCAGCAAGAGCAGCGAGCCGCCGATGTAGCCGATGCCAAGCGAGCGATCGGCAAAGTCGGCCATGGTGGTGCCGAATGTGGTCGAGGCAACGATCGTGGCCCAGTAAAGGATGGGGCGAAACCTGCTGGCCAGGATCTGCGCGATCACCAGTGCGATCAACAGGCCGAAGAACAGAGCAGTGCCGGCCAAATAGCCCCAGCCGAGCGTCATTGTTACGGAATCGCCGCCGGTCTCTCCCAGCGTCGTGGCGGCGATCTTGATAATCCAGAAGAACAAGGTGATTTCCGGCACCTTGCTCCAACCGCGATGCGCCACGGCGTCATGCATGCGTTCTGTCGTCCCTTGCAAATGCTGTCGGTGGCCCGACGTCCCGCATTTGCGCATGGCGCAGGAAATTGCATTACGCGTTCGCCGGCCCGCGTATCAACGCTTAGTGCGTAAAGAATTGGGGCAAGGAAAAACCACCCGCCCGGACAAGGCGGCGCGCGTCAGACACCACCCGTCAGGTCAGAACGTATCGTCGTTCGACCCGCCGCCGCTGTTGTCCCAGCCGGTATCGCCGCTGTCGTCCGGCAGCGACGATTGGTCGCCGCCCGAGGTGTCCCATGAGCCGTTGTCGACATATCCCGGGTCCGCCTGGCCGCCAGCCGAATTGTCCCAGGTGCCTTGGTCCACGTAGCCCTGATCGGCCGGCGGGCTGCCCCACGGGCTACCGGCCATGGGCGCGTCAGGAGTGAAGCCGCCGCCCAGGCCGCCGCCGAAGCCACCACCGTGTGAACCGGAGAACAGGTTCATCAGCGCATTGCCCGCAACCAGGCCGCCGGCGACACCGGCGGCAGTCGTCAACGCGGAGCCGAGGAACCCGGAGCCGGGGCGCTGGAACATGCCGGGCTGATAGCTCGGCGCGTATTGCGGAGGCGGCGGAGGGGCCTGCTGGTAGCCGGGCTGCGCACCCTGGTTCCACGCCGGCCCACCCTGCTGCGGCGGCGGCGCGGAGCGTGACCCGCCGCCGAACAGGCCGCCGAAAAACCCGCCGCCGGCGCCGCTGCTCTGCTGCTGTTGCGCCTGCTGGGCCTGCTGCCGCGCCTGCTGCACCTCCCACTCCAACCGCTGGATGCGGTTCTGCGCCTCGGCCAGAGCGTGTTCCTGCACGAAGGCCAGCTGTGTGATGCGATAACGCGCGTCCGGGAAGCGGTTGAACAGGTCGCCGATCAGCCGGTCCGCCTCGGGATCGACCGGCGGCAGAGCCGGTGTCGTGGTCGCCGGCACCGAGCCGCCGAATGCCGGCTGGGCCTGCGGCTGGCGGCCGCCAACGCGGGCGATGAACTGGTTGATGATATCGCGTTCTTCGTTTGTCATTGGGGCACCCTCTGGGTTCCGTGGCGTGCGATGTGGCTCCGCGGCCTCGTTGCTTCAATGGCGCGAGGCGCTCCCGCCGGGGGGCCAACGACCCCTGGCATTGCCGCCCGCGCGTGTCTGCTCTATGTGGCGCCGCAAATCAATTCAAACTCGGTCAGATGCAAAGCACGAAGCCCAGTTTTCAGGCACTGATCCTGCGGCTGCATGACTACTGGTCCCGCCAGGGTTGCGTGATTCTGCAACCCTACGATGTGGAGATGGGAGCCGGGACGTTCCATCCGGCAACCACCTTGCGCGCGCTTGGGCCGCGACCGTGGCGGGCGGCCTATGTCCAGCCCAGCCGGCGACCCACCGATGGCCGTTACGGCGAGAACCCGAACCGGTTGCAGCATTACTATCAATACCAGGTCATCATGAAGCCGTCGCCCGAGGACGCGCAGGACCTGCTGCTGGGCAGCTACCGCGAACTCGGGCTGGACCCCTTGCTGCACGACTTCCGTTTCGTCGAGGACGACTGGGAAAGCCCGACTCTCGGCGCCTGGGGACTGGGTTGGGAGGTGTGGTGCGACGGCATGGAGGTGGGTCAGTTCACCTACTTCCAGCAGGTCGGCGGCATCCCGGTGACACTGCCCAGCTTCGAGATGACCTACGGGCTGGAACGGCTGGCGATGTATGTGCAGGACGTCGACAACGTCTACGACCTCGACTTCAACGGCGCCCCAGGGGATCGTAACGTGCGTTACGGCGATGTATTCCTGCGCGCCGAGCGGGAATACAGCGCGTACAACTTCGAGCACGCCGATACGGCCCTGCTGACGCGCCATTTTGTCGATGCCGAGGGCGAATGTGCATCGCTCCTGGATCTTGGGCTGGCGCTGCCGGCCTACGATCAATGCATCAAGGCAAGCCACCTGTTCAATCTGCTGGATGCGCGTGGCGTGATCAGCGTGACCGAGCGGGCGAGCTACATCGGCCGCGTGCGGACGCTGGCGAAGGGCTGCTGCGAGGCCTGGGTCGGGGGTGACAATCAATGACTGCGGAAATGGAGGAAGCAGAAATGGAGGCAAACGTCATGGAAGAACTGGTGATCGAGGATGTGGAAGCCTGCCAACTCGCCGCCGAACTGGTCGAGTTGACAGGCGACAGCCTGCGGATGGCGGTGATCACCGCGCTGCGCGAGGAACGCGACCGCGCGCTGGCTCGGCGACGGCGGCACGAGCGGATCATGGCGATTACCCGGGAGATCGCGTTGAGCGCCGCATAGGCAGGCAACACGCTGGTTGAATGAAGGCGTGACTTTCGGCGGCCCAACCACTAGTTCTACCTGATGCTCCCAGGTTTCTACCAAGGAGGCGGGTATTGGGCGCTCAACTGAATATCAAGAGCGAGGACGCCTACCGGCTGGCGTCCCGTCTGTCGGAGCTGACCGGCGAAAGTCTGACTTCAGTCGTCACCAGGGCCCTGCGGGCGGAATTGGAGCGGGAGGAGAAACAGCGCGACATCAAGACCAGGGTGGATCGCGTCATGAAGATCGCGAGAGAGATCCGCGCCCATATGCGCGAGCCGGTCAGTTCGGACACGAGTTGGATGTACGATGATGAAACGGGACTGCCGAAATGATCGTGGACGCGTCCGCGCTTTTGGCAGTTGTGCTCGACGAGCCGGACGGACGGCGTTTTGCCGAGATCATCGCATCAGCACCCAGGGCGAGGATGCCGGCACCGACCTGGTTTGAAGCAGCTCTCGCTGTTGATACCCGAGGCGACGATCTGGCCAGCCACAGATTCGATGATGCAGTGCGTAACCTCGGTATCGAACTGATGGCGTTCACCCCCGAGCATGCGGAGTCCGCACGCAAGGCTCGGAGAGTGTACGGCATAAGACAGCATCCTGCTCGTCTGAACTTCGGCGATTGCATGGTCTATGGCGTGGCGAAAGCCGAGCGCGAGCCGCTGCTGTTCAAAGGCAACGACTTCTCGCAGACGGACGTCGAGCCGGCGCTGAAGGACTGAACAGTGCCGGAGTTCTTTCTCGAGCTGTTCAGTGAGGAGATTCCGGCGCGGATGCAGGCGCGAGCGGCCGAGGATCTGAGCAGGCTGTGCGGCGAGGCCCTTGCCCAACTGGCGCCCGCCAATGTCCGCACGTTCTTCGGCCCCCGACGCATCGCACTGGCTGCGGACGTGGCACCCGTGGTCGCCGCCAGCAGCACAGTGGAGCGCGGCCCGCGCACCAGCGCACCCGAGCAGGCGCTGGCCGGCTTCCTGCGCAAGCACGGCGCGACGCGCGAGCAGTTGCGTCAGGAGGCCGACTACTGGGTGCTGGAGAAGACTGCCGCGGCGTTGCCCGCCGCCGCTCTGATCGCCGAGGCGGTCCCGCCGCTGCTGCGCCGCTTCCCCTGGCCGAAGTCGATGCGCTGGGGCGGTACGAGCAATTTCACCTGGGTCCGCCCGCTGCGCCGCATCGTCTGCCTGCTGGACGGCGCGGTGGTGCCGTTCGACCTGCGTGACGGCGAGGACGATGGGCACGGGCTGGCGTCCGCCAACCTGACAGAAGGCCACCGCTTCCTCGCGCCCGGCGCCTTCGCGGTGACCTCCTGCGCGGATTGGGCGGACAGCCTGCGCGAGCGCCGCGTCCTGGTGGATGCCGCGGAGCGCAAGCGCGTCATCGCGGAAGGGGTCGCCGCGCTCACCAACGAAGCGCAGGTGGTGGACGATCCCGGGCTGCTCGATGAGGTCACCGGACTGGTGGAATGGCCGGTGCCGCTGCTCGGCCGCATCGACGATGCCTACATGGATCTGCCGCCTGAAGTTCGGCAGGTCTCGATGCGGGTGAACCAGCGCTACTTCGCGTTTCGCAGCCCTGACGGCTCGGCTGCGCCGTATTTCGGCTTCGTCGCCAACATCCAGCCGGCGGATGGCGGCGCAACCTCGATCGCCGGCAACGAGCGCGTGCTGCGCGCCCGCTTCGCCGATGCGCGACACTTCTGGGACCTCGACCGCAAGGCGCGGCTGGAGTCGCGCGTGCCGCTGCTGGACCACGTCACCTTCCACGCCAAACTCGGTTCCCAGGGTGAGCGGGTGCGGCGGCTCGAACGCCTGGCCGAGGAGATCGCGCCGCTGGTCGGCGCCGGCCCGGCTCTGGCACGCGACGCCGCTCGGCTCGCCAAGGCGGACCTGGTCACCGGCATGGTCGGCGAGTTCCCCGAACTGCAAGGTGTGATGGGCCGCTACTACGCGCTCCACGACGGCGAGGAGCGGCTGGTGGCCGACGCCATTCGCGATCACTACGCGCCTCGCGGGCCTGCCGACGCCGTCCCCACCGCCGCCGTATCGATCGCGGTGGCTCTTGCGGACAAGCTGGACCTGCTGGTCGGCTTCTTCGCGATCGGCGAGCGGCCGACAGGCGGCGGCGACCCCTTTGCCCTCCGCCGCGCCGCGCTCGGTATCATCCGCATCATCCGTGAGAACAGGCTGCGGCTGCATCTGATCCCGCTGATCGGTCTCGCAGGCCAGGGCTGGCATCACCGCGGCGTGCATCCGGTGCCGCCACAGGAGATACTGGATTTCCTCGCCGAACGTCTGCGCGTGCAGCTTCGCGCAGAAGGGGCACGGCACGACGTGCTGGCCGCGGTGTTCGCTGCCGGCGCCGACGACGACGTCACCCGCCTGCTGGCGCGCACGGATGCAGTGGCGGCGCTGCTGGATACCGACGACGGCGCGAACCTGCTCACGGCCTATCGGCGAGCCGCCAACATCCTCCGGATCGAAAACCGCAAGGATGGCCCGCACGACGGCCCGCTGAACGAGGATCGACTAAGAACGGAAGAGGAACGCCACCTCGCCCAGCATCATTGCAGATGCGGATGAGGACATCACGGCATGCCTCCATGATGACGATTATGAGAGCGCGCTAAGGCTTCTCGCCAATCTGCGCGCCCCTCTCGATGCGTTTTTTGATAAGGTCACCGTGAACGCACCGGAGCCTGATTTGCGCCAAAATCGTTTGCGTCTTCTTCATAAAGTCCGGTCAACGATGGACCGCATTGCCGACTTCGGAAAAATCGAGGGCTGATTTGCAATGACAAAATGGGTGTACAGCTTTGGCGCCGGCCATAACGAGGGCGGCGCGGACATGCGCAACCTGCTGGGCGGCAAGGGCGCCAACCTGGCCGAAATGGCAAGCATCGGCCTGCCGGTCCCACCAGGCTTCACACTCACCACCGAGGTCTGCACCGCGTTCTACCAGAACCAGCGCAAGTACCCGAACGACCTGGGCGGGCAGGTCCACGAGGCGCTTGATCAACTGCAAAAGGCACAGGCGCTGAAGTTCGGCGACAAGCACAAGCCGCTGCTGGTCTCGGTCCGCTCCGGCGCGCGGGTATCGATGCCCGGGATGATGGATACCGTTCTCAACCTGGGGTTGAACGACGTCACGGTGGAAGGGCTCGGCGAGGCAGCGGATGACCCGCGCTTCGCCTGGGACTCCTACCGCCGGTTCATTCAGATGTACGGCTCGGTGGTGCTGGGGGTCGATCACCATCGGTTCGAGGAGATCATCGAACACACCAAGCTCGACACCGGCGTGACCGAGGATACCCAGCTCTCGGCGCAGGACTGGCACCGCGTCGCGCAGAGCTACAAGGACCTGATCGAGAGCGAGACCGGCAAGCCATTTCCGCAGGACCCCGAGGAACAGCTCTGGGGCGCGATCGGTGCGGTGTTCGGTTCCTGGATGAACCATCGCGCGATCACCTATCGCAAGCTGCACGACATCCCCGCCGAATGGGGCACCGCGGTGAACGTGCAGGCCATGGTGTTCGGCAACATGGGCAACGACTGCGCCACCGGCGTGTGCTTCACCCGCGACCCGTCCACCGGCGAGAATGTGTTCTACGGCGAGTATCTGGTGAACGCGCAGGGCGAGGACGTGGTGGCGGGCATCCGCACGCCCCAGCCAGTATCGAATCACGGCGCGAAGCCGGATGAGACGCCGCTGGAAGCGGCGATGCCCGAGCCGTATGCGGAACTGCTGCAGGTGCGCGAGAAGCTCGAGCAGCACTACCACGACATGCAGGACCTCGAGTTCACGATCCAGCAGAACAAGCTCTACATGCTGCAGACGCGCAACGGCAAACGCACCGCCGCGGCGTCGCTGCGGATCGCGGTGGACATGGCCCGCGAAGGCCTGATCGATCAGGCCGAGGCGGTGCGGCGCGTGAACCCGATGTCGCTCGACCAGTTGCTGCATCCGACACTGGATCCGAAGGCGCACCGCACGCTGTTGGCGAAGGGGCTGCCGGCCAGCCCTGGCGCCGCCTCGGGTACCGTCGTGTTCACCGCCGATGAGGCGGAAAGCCGCGCGCAGAAGGGTGAGGCGATCATCCTGGTGCGCATCGAGACCAGCCCCGAGGACATCCACGGCATGCATGCCGCCCGCGGCATCCTGACCACGCGCGGAGGCATGACCAGCCACGCCGCGGTCGTGGCACGCGGGATGGGCCGGCCGTGCGTCGCAGGCGCCGGCGGCATTTCGGTCGATTACGGTGCGCAGACGCTTTCGGCCGGCGGCAAGACGGTGCGCGCCGGCGAAACCATCACGCTGGATGGTGCCGCGGGCGAGGTATTCGTCGGCACCGTCTCGATGATCGAGCCCCTGATGTCGGACGACTTCGCCACGCTCATGGGCTGGGCGGACGAGGCGCGGACGATGGGCGTGCGGGCGAACGCCGAGACCACGCTGGACGCCGAGACGGCGAAGAAGTTCGGCGCCGACGGCATCGGGCTGTGCCGCACCGAGCACATGTTCTTCGACCCGGAGCGCATCAGCGCGGTGCGGCAGATGATCATGGCGCCTGACGAGGCCGGACGCCGTACGGCGCTGGCGCTGCTGCTGCCGTTCCAGCGCGACGACTTCCACAAGCTGTTCCGCATCATGGGAGATCTGCCGATCACCATCCGGCTGCTCGATCCGCCGCTGCACGAGTTCCTGCCGCATGCGGACGCGGAGCTGGAGGACGTCGCGCGGGCACTCGGCGCCAACATCGAGGCGATGCGCCGGCGCGCGGCGGAACTGGCCGAGGCCAACCCGATGCTGGGCCATCGCGGCTGCCGGCTGGGCGTCACCTACCCGGAAATCTACGAGATGCAGGCACGCGCCATCTTCGAAGGTGCTTTGGAGGTGGCGAAGGAGACCGGCAATGCCCCCGTGCCGGAGATCATGATCCCGCTGGTCGGCGTGAAGAAGGAGCTGGAGATCACCCGTGCGCAGGTCGACCGCGTCGCGGAGGAGGTGTTCAAGGCGGCCGGCCGCCGCATCGAGTACAGCGTCGGCACGATGATCGAGCTGCCGCGGGCGGCGATTGTGGCCGACAAGATCGCCGAGGTGGCGGACTTCTTCAGCTTCGGCACCAATGACCTGACGCAGACGGTGTTCGGCCTGTCGCGCGACGATGCGGGGAAGTTCCTGCCGCAGTATGTCGAGCAAGGGATTTTGCCGAAGGATCCGTTCGTGTCGATCGATATCGAGGGCGTGGGCGCGATGGTGCGGCTCGCGTCCGAGCGTGGGCGTCAGACCAAGAACCACCTGAAGCTCGGCATCTGCGGCGAGCACGGCGGCGATCCGGCGTCGATATCGTTTTGCCAGGAGGTCGGGCTGGATTACGTGTCGTGCAGCCCATACCGGGTGCCGGTGGCGCGGCTCGCGGCCGCGCAGGCAGCGCTGGGAGTGGAGACCGACCGGACGGCATGACCGCGGGCTGGCGTGCGGGGATGCGAGCGCGCGCCGGCTGATCCGCTCACCGGCGATCACCCGCCACATTGGCCTTCTCCGGTGTTTCCGAAGACCGCCATCTGCCGGACCTGTACAGGTCCCGCTTCCTTGCCGCACCCAACCGATCTGAGATAAATCGGTGGTATACGCGGCTGACGGTGCCGTATCCACACCCCGGGGAGCGACAAATGCCGGAACCGGACCGAGACTGAACATGCCATCCGAAAGAGGGCGTACTACATTTGGGAGCGCGACGGTCGCCCGGAAGGGCAGGCCGAAGCTCATTGGCTCTTGGCCGCTCGTGAACAGCGCGGCGATGAACCCACAGACGAGTTCATGGACGACGAGGAGAAGGTTCTCGCAGGCCGTCCAGATGCAAATATACCGGCAATGCTGACAAAGGATGTGCGAGGCGGGTAACTGTATCGCGCCAAGAGCCGCACACGCGCCGATGGAACGCAACAGACGTGATCATGCGCCCCGACATGGTCTACCAGTTCCCGATCTGGGCGGTGGGGCTCTCGCTTGCGATCATGGCCGTGCTCGCAACCATCATTCTGGAGCTGGGAGTCAGACATTTCGTCTCGGCCGCCTTCCGCCGGCAGCACAATGACGTCGCGGCGGCCATCTTCTCTATCATCGGTGTGACCTATGCCGTGCTCCTCGCATTCGTCGCCATGCTGGCGTGGGAGGGCTTCAACAAAGCCAAAGCGGCGAGCTATTCGGAGGCCGCTCTGGTTCTGGATGTCGTTCAGATGGCAGACGGTCTCGCCGAACCAGCCAGGGCAAAACTGCTCGATGACATGAACCGCTATACGAGGGCGGTGATTGCTCTCGAATGGCCGGCTCAAGCAGAAGGCCATGTGGTGCGCGCAGGTGACAGATATCTCGACGATCTGCAGGGTCTCGCGATCGGCCTGAAGCCCTCCAGCCAGGCGGACGCGAATTTTCACGCGCTGCTCCTGCAATCCCTGATGCGGCTGCGCGACGCCAGACAGGAGAGATTGTTGGCCGCGGAGTCCACAATCCCTGGGATCGTCTGGATCGTCGTGATCGTGGGCGGCGCGATCACGATTGCCTTCAGCTCGTTCCTGGGCGCGCCAAGCGTGCGGATGCACCTCAGCATGTGCTGCCTGCTCGCTGTGTCTGGGGTCCTGGTGCTGGTTTTGATTATCGCGCTGAGCAATCCGTTTCGCGGCGACTTCCGGATCTCCACGGCTCCTTTCGACTACGCCTTGTCCCGGATTGGCGCTGCGCCCTGACAACGCTCGGCCACTTGCAGGCGGTCACCTGCCCGACTACCTTACGTTTGTCTTACTCTGCGGTTCTAACCATGGCCGACCGAGCCAGATCCACGACGACAATGTCGACCAAGGGCCAGGTCATCCTGCCGGCAGCCATCCGTCGCCGGCACAACTGGCGGCCAGGCACAAGACTGACGGTCGAAGAAACCGCCGACGGAGTGCTGCTGCGGCCGGCGCCGGCCTTCCCGCCCACCACGACCGAGGAGGTCTTCGGCTGCCTGCGTCACCAGGGCGAACCGAAGACATTGGAGGAAATGCGAGACGGCATCGCAGCCGAGGTGCGTCGACGCCATGCTCGTAATCGATACTAACGTCGTCGTCAGACACCTGACGAACGATGACAAGGCGCAAGGCGCGCGCGCTCGTCGCCTGATCGAGCAGCACGATGTGTTCGTGCCGCTGACTGTGCTGCTGGAAGCCGAGTGGGTGCTGCGCAGCGTGTATGGCTTGCCGGCGGCGGCAGTTGTCCGCGCGCTGCGTGCATTCGCGGGCCTGGCACACGTGATGGTCGAGAGTGCCGACGCCGCGGCCGCGGCGCTCGACTGGGCAGAGCAGGGGCTGGACCTAGCCGATGCGTTGCACGTTGCCGCGGCGCGCGGGTACGAGGGGATGGCAAGCTTCGACAAGGCGCTGGCGCGGACGGCACGGCGTGTCGGAGCCCCCCCGGTAAGAGAGCCGTAGGGTGATGCGCCGGTCCGGTGCGTGGTCATCGGGCCGGCACTGCGCTACAAGGCGTCCACATGCCAATCGAAAGGAAACGGTGAAATGCCCAATCGAGCAGCCACGCCCGTCGGCCTGAACCATCTGGTCCTGAACGTGCGCAACATCGAGGAATTGCATCGCTTCTGGACCGAGACCATCGGTTTCAAGCAGGTCGGTGAAATCCACGCCTCGCCGCAGCGCCCCAACCCGCCGAAGATGCGCTTCTACAGCGGCGATCACGGTGGCGGTTCGATGAGCCACCACGACGTCGCCCTGATCGAGAACCCGAACCTGCCGCCTCCGCCGGCCGAATGGTCCATGCACGGCATGCCGTGCGCGATCAGCCACATCGCCATCGCATATCCAGATCGCGATGCGTGGCTCAGGCAGCTCGCGTATCTGCAGGAGCGTGGCGTGAAGTTCGACCGCCGCGTCGATCACGGCATGACCCACAGCCTCTACATCCACGATCCGAACGGCTATGGCGTCGAGCTGCTGTACGAACTGCCGCGGGAAGTGTGGGAAGGCGACATCGATGCCGCGCTGAACTTCGCCAAGCAGTTGCCGACCGAAGGCCCCGAGGCGCTGCAGGACACGGCGGAAGGCGTGCCGGTGTTCAAGGCCCGCAACCCGTCACCGCCTGAGGCCCGTCATGGCAAAGCGTCAGAGCGTCAACGGGTCCCGTGCGCGCCACGAGAACCCGATCCCGAACGCCAGCCGCATCGGCAACATCGTGATGTCGAGCGTGATCGGCGGATCGAACCCCGGCACGCGCGAGATGCCGCCGACATTGGAACAGCAGGTCGCCAACGTGTTCGGCTACATCCGCCACGACATCGAGGCGGCCGGCGGCACCGTCGACGACATCATCAAGATCACCTTCTGGGTGAAGGACCCCGCCAAGCAGCGCGCGGCCCTGAACGACGAGTGGGTGAAGATGTTCCCGGATGCGAACGCGCGGCCGGCGCGGCACACGCAGCCGCTGCCTGCCGACAGCCGCGCGCTGGTGCAGGCCGACTTCATCGCGTCTGTCCTGATGGCGCGCCTGAACGATGCTGGATGAGCGAACGATCGAGACGATCGCCCGCGCCTACCACACGGCGGAGAAGCGGCGGGAACGCACGCGGCCGCCGAGTGTGGTGTATCCCGGCTTCACCACGGAGGACGCCTACGCCGTGCAGCGCAGGTGGGTGGCGATCAAGGTGGCGGAAGGCAACCGGATCAAGGGCCACAAGATCGGCCTGACCTCACGGGCGATGCAGCGCCAGGCCAACATCACCGAGCCGGACTACGGCGCGCTGATGGAGGACATGTTCTACCAGGACGGCGCGCAGATCCCGATCGGCCGCTTCATCCAGCCGCGGCTCGAATGCGAACTCGGCTTCGTCATCGGCCGGCGCCTGAAAGGGCCGAACTGCACGATCTTCGACGCGCTGAATGCGACCGACTACGTCGTACCGGCCGCGGAGATCGTCGACGGGCGCACCCACCGCGTCGATCCGGAGACCAACACGCCGCGCTGCGTGCTCGACAGTATCGCCGACAACGCGGGCAACGCGGCGGTGGTCGTCGGCGGCCGACCGGTCAGGCCCATGGAGGTCGACCTGCGCTGGGTCGCGGCTCTTTGCTACCGCAACGGCATCATCGAGGAATCCGGCGTCGCCGCGGCGGTGCTGAACCATCCGGCGAACGGCATCGCCTGGCTCGCCAACAAGCTGGCACCGTTCGATGTCGCGCTGGAGCCCGGACAGTTCGTGCTCAGCGGCTCGTTCACCGGCGTGGTGGAGGCGCGCGCCGGCGACCAGTTCCACATCGACTACGGACCGCTTGGCTCGATCTCGTGCCGGTTCGTCGAGGTGCCTGGCGCATGAACGACATCGCGGAGCTCGTCGGCCACGATGAAGTTCGGCGTCGGCCAGCCGATCCGTCGCCTCGAGGATGTCCGGCTGCTCACCGGCAAGGGCCGCTACCAGGACGACCAGACCCTGCACCGGCAGACCTGGTGCGTGTTCGTGCGCTCGCCGCACGCGCATGCGCGGATCAGCTCGATCGACACCGCAGCGGCCGAAGCTGCGCCCGGCGTGGTCGCGGTATTCACCGGCACCGACTACGCGAACGACGGCATCGCCATGCCGAAGGCTGTGATGCCGCGCAAGAAGCGCGACGGCTCGCCGATGTTCGCGCCGCAACGTCCCGCGCTCGTCATCGATCGCGCACGTTATGTCGGCGATCCGGTGGCGATGGTGATTGCCGAGACGCTGGCGCAGGCGAAGGACGCGGCCGAACTCGTCATCGTGGACTACGAGCCGCTGCCATCGGTGACGTCAGTCGCCGAAGCGGCGGAACCGGATGCGCCGCGCTGTGTGGGACGACAATCCGGACAACATCTCGCACACCACCGAACGCGGCAACCGCGCGGCGACCGAGGCGGCATTTGCCCAGGCCGCCCACATCGTCAAACGGCGCTATGTGGTCACCCGCGTCCACGCGCAATACATGGAGCCGCGCGGCGCGATCGGCACCTACGATCCGGCGGAAGATCGCTACACGCTGTACGCCGACGTGAACTACCCGCACCGCGTGCGCAACATGCTCGCCAACATGGTGTTCAAGGTGCCGGAGAGCCAGGTCCGCGTGGTGTGCCGCGACGTCGGCGGCGGCTTCGGCGCCAAGGGCTGGCAGTATGTCGAGCACCGGCTGACGCTGTGGGCGGCGCGCAAGATCGAACGGCCGGTGAAGTGGCGCTGCGAACGCTCCGAGGTGATCCTCGCCGACGAACACGGCCGCGACAACGTCGGCACGATCGAGCTGGCGTTCGACGCCAACGCGAAGATCATCGGCCTGCGGCTGCACATGCTTGCCAGCATCGGCGCCTACATCGCGTCGGATCGCCAGTTGCTGACGCCGTTCGGCCAGATCGGCACCGTGGTCGGCATGTACGACATTCCGGCCGCCTGCGTGACCATCGATGCGGTGCTGTCCAACACCAGTCCAACCGCGCCCTATCGCGGCGCCGGCCGACCCGAGGCCAGCTATCTGATCGAACGCGTGATGGAGGCCGCGGCGCGCGAGCTGAACATCGATCCGATCGAACTGCGCCGGCGCAATCTCATTCCGCAAGCGAAGATGCCGTACAAGACGGCGCTCGGCCCGTTCTACGATTGCGGCGAGTTCAGCCGCAACATGGAGATGGCGCTGGAGGCCGCGGACCACGCCGGTTTCGCCGCACGCCGCGAGGCGTCGCGCGCGCGCGGCATGCTGCGCGGTCTCGGCTTCGCCAACGCGATCGAGCAGGCCGCGGGCCCGACGCCGGAATATGCCGAAATTCGTTTCCAGCCGAGCGGCAGCGCGATTTTGCTGATGGGCACCAAGACGCACGGCCAGGGCCACGAGACCGTCTTCAAGCAGATCCTGTGCGAACGTCTCGGCATCGACCCGAAGGAAGTGCAGTTCATCGACGGCGATACCGACCGCGTCGCGTTCGGCATGGGCTCGAACGGCTCGCGTTCCATGGTGGTCGGCGGATCTGCGCTGACGCTCGCCGCGGGGAAGATCATCGACAAGGGCAAACGGATCGCCGCGCATGTGCTGGAAGCGGCCGAGGCGGATATCGAGTTCGCGGAAGGCCGGTTCAGCGTTGCCGGCACCGATCGCGGCGTGACGCTGAAGGATGTGGCGCGCGCGGCGTTCCAGCCGGCGCGGCTGCCGTCCGACATGGAACCCGGCTTCTACGAGCACGCCACCTATGCGCCGACGCTCAACACCTTCCCGAACGGCTGCCATGTCTGCGAGGTGGAGATCGATCCCGACACCGGCGTGGTCGACTTGCAGTCCTATCTCGTGGTCGATGACGTCGGCACGGTGATCAATCCGCTGACGCTCGCCGGCCAGATTCACGGCGGCGTCGCGCAGGGTGTCGGCCAGATCCTGATGGAGCAGGTGGTCTACGAAGCGGAATCCGGCCAGTTGCTGACTGCGAGTTTCATGGATTACTGCATGCCGCGCGCCGACGACATGTGCAGCATGCGCATCGTCTCCAACCCGGTGCCGACCGAAGGCAACCCGCTGGGTGCGAAGGGTGCCGGCGAGGCTGGCTGTGTGGGCGCGATGCCAGCGGTGATGAACGCCATCATGCATGCGCTGGAACCGCTCGGTGTGCGTGAACTCGACATGCCGGCGACGAGCGATCGCATCTGGCGCGCGATCCGCGACGCGAAGGCGGCCTAGGTGCACGAGCTGCGGACCGGCGCCGAGTACCGCAAGGCGCTGCGTGACGGACGCAAGGTGTGGGTCATCGGCGAAGGCGCCGTCGACGACGTCACCACCCATCCCGCGACGCGCGCCATGGTGGATGAATACGTTGCCTGGTACGACCGGCATTTCGATCCCGCGTGGCAGGACGTCATCCTGACCGCCGACCGCATGCCCTGGGGTTACGTAGTGCCGAAGAGCGCGGACGATCTCGTCGGCATGGGACGATGCTTCGCGGCGACCACATTCCTCAGCGCCGGCAACGTCACCCATACGCCAGCCTATGGGCATCTGATCGCACTCGGTATCCTCGGCGAAGTGCAGCAGCGCAATGCCTCGGCACAGCAGATCGACAATGCCGAAGCATATCGCCAACAGATCGTCCGCACCGGCCGCTTCCTCACATTCTCCGCAGGCGCCGCCACCATCGGTTATCGCATGCGCCCCGATCCCGCCGAACGCGCGGCGCTGCGCATCGTGCGAGAGACCGACTCGGGCGTGGTGCTGCGCGGCAAGATCGGCATGCACACCAGCCCCGCCTATGCCGAGGACGTGTATATCGGTTCGCATTGCGGCGTCGACTACGACAAGCACCGCGCGACCTTCGTGGTGCCGGTGAGCGCGCCTGGCGTCACGGTCATCTGCCGCAGGATCGCCACGCGCGATGCCAATCCGTTCGCCTCGCCGCTCAGCAGCCGTTATGACGAGCTGGACGGACAGATGTGGCTCGACGACGTGCATGTGCCGTGGGAACGCGTGTTCCTGGTGGATCCGTCGCCCGAGCTGATCGCCCGCTGGCTGTTCTGGCATCAGCTGTATTGCTGGCTGTCGAAGGCGGAGTTCACGCTGGGCCTGGCGTTGGCCTGCACGCATGCGATGGGCCTGACGACGCATGATGCGACGATCGACTATCTGCTCGATCTGATGACCGACGTGCAGACCGTGCGGAGCTGTCAGGTCGCGGCCGAACGCGATCCGCAATTCACCCAGGCAGGATACTGCTACCCGAACCAGTGTCATCTCTCCGCGGGCAGCATCGCGATGCTGAAGGCGCGTCCGCGCATGAGCGAGATACTGCGCATCGTCCCCGGTTCATCGCTTGTCGTCGCGCCAACCGACCGCGATCTGGCCGCGCCCGAGATGGCGGCTGGTCTGGAGGAATCGTTCGGTGGCGGCGGCTACACCGCATTGCAGCGTGCCGCGTTGCTGCAGATGGCCTGGGACCACGTGTCGTCGGCACTCGATGCGCGCAGAGTCTGCGTTCGAACTGCACGCCAATGGCGGACTTTCGGCATGGCGCGGCCGGCTGCGACGCGGCTTCGAAAGCTACAACGAACTGGCCAATGGCGTGCTGCGCCAACTCAGCGTGCCCATGCCGGAGATCGACCTCGGCAGCATCCGCGCTGCGCCGATGACGCCGCGCCGGCCGGTGGACGTGCGCCCGCCGGGTTCATAACGGAGGAAACCAATGAGCGAGTTGTCGCCCAAGACACGGGACGCGCTGCTGCGGGTCGGTACATCGACGCTGACCGGCGTGCTGAACCGCCGCGGCCTGCGCAGCATGTTCATGCAGGACGTCTGGCCCATTCGTCACGACATCCCGCGCATGGTCGGGATCGCGTTCACCATGCGCTTCATTCCGTCGCGCGAGGACAAGGATGGCCCGAATGCGCGCGGACCGCGTGGGCAGATCCAGAGTCAGGCGATGGAGACCTGTCCGCCGGGCCATGTCCTCGTCGTCGATTCGCGCGGCGACGCGCGTGCCGCATCGGCCGGCGATCTCTATGTCGGTCGGCTGAAGGCGCGTGGCTGCGCCGGCATCGTCACCGACGGCGGACTGCGCGATACCGACGGCATCTTCAAGACCGGACTGCCCGCGTATCACCGGCGCGCTTCATCGCCGCCGAGCCCGATCGCGCATCATCCATGCGATCTCAATCTGCCGATCGCCTGTGGTGGCGTGGCGGTCTATCCGGGCGACATCATCGTCGGTGACAGCGACGGCGTCGTGGTCATTCCGCCCGACATCGTCGACGAAGTCGCGGAGGAGGCGCTCACCACCACGCTCTACGAGGAATTCGCCGAGGAGGAAGTGGCGCGCGGTCGCGCATTGCCGGGATTGTTTCCCGTCGCCGGCGACGAGGCAAAACGCGACTTCGAAGCCTGGAAGGCGCGCTCGGGCACACGCTGAAGGACTCGCCACGGGCGCCCGCATTTGCCGCGGCGCCATATACGCGTAATGTGACGATCGTTCGGATTTTTTCGTAGCGGGCCCGAGCGTAGCCGCCCGGTGACAGGAGGAAACATGGCTGAGATCAAAGGCGCTGACTTGCTGGCGAAGAGCCTCAAGGAACAAGGCGTGCAATTCATGTTCGGCGTGGTCGGGTTCCCGGTGGGCCCACTCGCCGAAGCAGCGCAGAAAGTCGGTCTTCCCTATATCGGAATGCGCAATGAGCAGACCGCGTCCTATGCGGCCGGCGCCGTCGGTTACCTGACCGGCCGCCCTGGCTCGTGCATCGTGGTGACCGGTCCGGGCGTCATCCACGGTCTCGCCGGCCTCGCGAACGCGCAGCAGAACTGCTGGCCGATGCTGTTGATCGGCGGCGCGTCGGAGACGTATCGCAACGGCATGGGCGCCTTCCAGGAGGAGCGCCAGGTGTTGGCCGCTACACCGCTCTGCAAATGGGCGCACGGCATCGAGCACGTGAACCGCATCCCGTTCTACGTGGAGATGGCGGTGCGGCAATCGATCTACGGCAGGCCAGGTGCGGCCTATCTCGACATCGCGGACGACATCATCACCGGCTCATGCGATGCGGACAAGGCGCACGTCGCAGCGAAATGCCCGGATCCGCCGCGCATCCAGACGATGCCGGAGTACATCGATCAGGCGCTGAACGTGCTGCAATCGGCCGAACGGCCGCTGGTCATCATCGGCAAGGGCATGGCCTTTTCGCGCGCCGAGGACGAGGTGCGCGCTTTCATCGAGAAGACGCAGCTGCCGTTCCTCGCCTCGCCGATGGGCAAGGGCGTGATGCCGGACGACCATCCGTTGTCGGTCGGTGCGTCGCGCAGCCTCGCGTTGCAACAAGCCGATGTCGTGTTCCTGATGGGCGCACGCTTCAACTGGATCATGCATTTCGGCCTGCCGCCGCGCTACAACAAGGACGTGCGCGTCATCCAGCTCGACATCGAGCCGGAGGCGATGCACCAGAACAAGCCGGCCGAGGTGGCACTGGTCGGCGACGGCAAGGCGATCGTGGGCCAGCTCAATCAGGCGCTGCAAAACCGGCAGTGGTTCTATCCGAAGGAGACGCCGTGGCGTGCGGCGATCGCCAAGAAGTCGGCGGAGAACGCGGCGTTGATCGCACCGCAGATCGCCGACGACTCGGCGCCTGGCGGTTATTACCGGCTGCTGCGTGATGTTGCGGCCTGGGCACCGAAGAACGCGATCATCTGCAGCGAGGGCGCCAGCACGATGGACATCGGCCGCACCCAGCTGCCGAACGTCAATCCGCGCTCGCGGCTTGATGCCGGCAGCTACGGCACGATGGGCGTTGGCCTCGGTATCGTCATCGCCGCCTGCGTCGTGCATCCCGACAAGCCGATCATCCACGTCTCGGGTGACTCGGCGATCGGCTTCTCCGGCATGGAGATGGAGACGCTGTGCCGCTACGGCATGCCGGCCAAGATCGTCGTGTTCAACAACGGCGGCATCGGGCCGGGCATGGAAGAGATACCAAACAACCCGATGCTCAACATGCGCCCGAACACGTTGATCTGGGGCGCCCGCTACGACCTGATGATGCAGGCGTTCGGCGGCCATGGATCCTATGTCGAGGACCCGAAGGACCTGCGCGGCGCGCTCGAGGAGGCTATGCACTTCAAAGGGCCGGCGCTGGTCAACGTGAAGCTCAGCCAGGGCTCGCAGCGAAAGGCGCAGGAATTCCGCTGGCATAGCTAAGCTTCCACGCAATCCTCACCGTCCCGGGGCTTGGCCCTGGGCGGCGGGGGCTCGTAGGAGCGGCGCTCTCCCGGTGGCGATTTGTGCTATGCATGAGATGCTATAGGTCGGAGCTGATCATGCACGCTGTCGTCAGCAGCAGGCTGGACGCGCTTGCCGAGTTATGTCGTCGATTCCATGTCCGGCGGCTGGAGGTCTTCGGCTCGGCCGCGCGTGGCGATGACTTCGACCCGGCGCGCAGCGACGCCGATTTCCTGGTCGAATTCGAATCGGACGTTAAGCTTGACATCACGACTTTACTCGATGTGCAGGAGGCGCTCGAGCAGGTGATTGGGCGTCCCGTAGACCTGGTCGAGCGGCAGGCCGTGGAAGAAAGCGGCAATTACCTGGACGTCGCCAAATCCTGCGCGAAGCAGAACCGATTTATGTCGCTTGATGAGCCTCTGTTGCTCGACATGCTACTAGCTGCTCGCGAGGCGTTTGCGTTTGTCTCTCCGTTAGATCCGGCGCAGTTCGCCGCCAGCAAGCTGCACGTGTCACGGAACAAGTTGCCGGAACTGATCGCCACACTTCTCCTGCTCGTTCCCCCTGATCCTGGTGATGCCTGATGGCGATGCAGACAGGACCGCTCGCCGGCATTCAAGTCGTTGATCTGACGACAGTGGTGCTTGGCCCGTTCGCCACGCAGACGCTTGGCGACATGGGCGCCGATGTCATCAAGGTCGAGGCGCCGGACGGCGACAACTGCCGATGGATTGGGCCGCACAGCGAGACGGGCATGGGCAGCTACTTCGCCATGCTGAACCGCAACAAGCGCAGCGTCGTGCTGGACCTGAAACGCCCGGCCGCGCGCGATGCGTTGCTACGGCTGGTCGATGGCGCCGATGTGTTTGTGCACAACATGCGGCTTGGCGCAGCGGAGCGGCTGGGGCTTGGCTATGCAGCGCTGTCGGCACGCAATCCGCGGCTGGTCTATGCCTGCGCGTCCGGCTTCCGCAAGGGCAGCAGCAAGCAGGAGCATCCCGCATTCGATGACCTGATCCAGGGCATGAGCGGCATGGCGACGCTGAACGCCGGCCCCGACGGCGCACCTCGCTATGTGCCCAGCGTCATCGTGGACAAGCTGACCGGCCAGATGCTGGCCTCGATGATCGGCATGGCGCTGTTCCATCGCGAGCGCACCGGGCAGGGGCAGGAAGTGCACGTGCCGATGCTGGAGACCATGCTGTCGTTCCTGCTGGTCGAGCATATGTGGGGCGCTGTGTTCAACCAACCGGAACTGGGTCTCGGCTATCCGCGCATGCTGACGCCGCACCGACGGCCCTATGCGACGAAGGATGGCTACATCTCGGTCATCGCTGTCAGCGACGCGCACTGGGGCCGGCTGTTCGAGGCGATGGGCCGTGCGTCCCTAATCGACGATCCGCGCTTCGCCACGATCGCCGCGCGATCGGACAATGTCGATGCGCTTTACGCTGTGCTGACCGAGGGAATGCGCGAGCGCACGACGGCGGAATGGCTGGCGACGTTGAGCGCGCTCGACATACCCAGCGGGCCGGCAAATTCACTGGCCGACCTGCTGGACGACGAATACCTGCGAGAGACGGATTTTTTCCAGAGAGCCAGCCATCCGCACGATGGCGATGTCACCATCACCGCGATCCCGGCACGCTTCTCCGCCTCGCCGCCATCGGTGCGTTGCCTATGGCCGGCGCTCGGCGAGCATACCGAGGAAGTGCTGCGCGAGATCGGCTGCGACGCGAACGAGATCCGGACGATCACCGGCGCGAGCTGATCTGCGGGTCAGCCCAGTTGCGTGCTGCCAGTTCGGCCGCGATCGCCTGCGCGACATCGTCCCATCGGCGCGGCGTCGTCTGACGGAACAGCCGTACGGTCGGATACCAGGGCGTATCCGCGCGATCGAGCAGCCAGCGCCAATCCGGCGCGCGCGGCAGCATGATCCACACCGGCCGCCCCATGGCGCCGGCCAGATGCGCGACCGACGTATCGACCGTCACCAGCAGATCGAGGTTGTCGAGGATCGCCATGGTGTCGTCGTAGTCCTCGATCTCCGCGCCGATATTGATCAGCGGCGCGTGCCCATAATACGTGCCGGCCTGGCCGGTCTTCGGACCCTTCTGCAACGCCAGCAGCGCAACACCGCCCACACTGGCCAGCGGCCGGAAATCCGCCAGCAGCGCCGAGCGATTGCGATCATTGTTGTGTGTCGGACGCCCGGCCCAGATCACACCGACGCGGTGGAAGCCACGCGGCACCAAGCCATCCAGCCGTTGCATCCACTGCGCGCAGCGAGACGGATCAGCGCGCAGATAGGGTATCGGCGCGGGCACGTTGTCGATGCGCGTTCCCACCAGTCGCGGCAGGCCGGACAGCGGGCAATACGCCGCGAAGTCCGGCGCATCCTCCCAGCGAACGAACTGCCGCGCGGCCGGTGCGATCTGCCGCAGCAATGGCCGCACCTCCGTGCTGCCGGCGATCGCGATGTCGCGGCAGCGTTCGGCCGCCCACGGGATGTAGCGCGCGAACTGGATCGCATCGCCAAAGCCCTGATCGGCGATCAGCAGCAGCGTGCCGTTGCGCAGTGCGCTGCCGTCCCATTGCGGTTTGCGGGTGGTGGCATCATCGGTGCGGCGCCGATGCGGAAGCGCCATTCGTATTCCTCCCAGCCTTTCGCCCATTCGCCGCGCAGCAACAGCGTCTCGGCTCGCACGAAATGCGCGCCGGTGTAGCGCGACAATCAGGATGGTTGCGGGCGACAATCAGGATGGGTACCTGCGACACCGCTTGGTGACATCATTGGCGGTTGTGATTGCCGGTTGCAAGGGGCGCGAGCTCGAATGCTGATTGTCGCTGTGCAGCGACAATTAGGCATCAGGCGGGGGATCGGCGGAGTGCCTGTCTTGCTTGGGCTTGGCCTTGCGAGCGACGGCGGTGCGCCGCCGGTAGCTTTCGACATTCATCTCGAAGATGGTGGCGTGGTGGACGAGGCGGTCGATGGCGGCGACGGTCATCGCGGGATCGGGGAAGACCTTGCCCCAGTCTCCGAACGGCTGGTTTGCAGTGATCAGCAGTGAGCGGCGCTCGTATCGTGCAGCGATGAGTTCGAACAGCACGCTGGTCTCGGCCTGGTCTTTGCTGACATAGGACAGATCATCGAGGATCAGCAGGTCGAAGCGGTCGAGTTTGGCGATCGCCGCTGCCAGTTGCAGTGCCTGCCGCTCTGCCTGAAGGCGCTGGACGATGTCGGTGGTGCGCATGAACAGCACGCGATAGCCATTCTCGACCAGCGCCCGACCGAGCGCTGCGGCGACATGGCTCTTGCCGCTGCCGGGTGGGCCGAACAGCAACAGGTTGGCGGCCTTGGCCAGCCAGGTGTCACCGGAGGCAAGCGCCATGACATGTGCCTTGCTGAGCATCGGCACTGCATTGAAGTCGAACGTGTCGAGTGTCTTGCCCGGCGGCATCCGGGCTTCGGCGAGATGACGCTCGACACGGCGCCTGGCTCGCTCGGCCAGTTCGAGTTCGGCGAGTGCGGAGAGGAAGCGGACGGCGGGCCAGCCCTCCTTGTCGGCGCGAGCGGCGATGTCCTGCCAGAGGCGACTGACGGCGGGCAGCCGCAGTTCATGCAGCAGCAGCGGCAGCCTGGCGGTGTCGACGGTGATCGTGCTCATGCCGAGAGCTCCACATCGGTGCTCAGCAGCGCGTCGTAGGTGGCGGCCAAGGGCAAGGTGACGGTGACCTGCGGCGAACTCGTCGCGGATGGGGCGAAGCGTGCCTCCAAAGCTTCGAGCTCTGGCAGCTTTCCGATGTCGAGGACTGCTGCCAACTCGGCCGCCAGTTCCGCCTCGCAGCCGCGTTCATGTGCCAGCGCCAGCAGACGCACCATGATCCGGCAAGCGATGCGTGGCGGCTTGGCGGCGATCAGCGCATCCCAGGTGTTGCGGAATGCCGCGCGGGGAAAAAGCTGATCGCGATAGACCAGGTTGAGCAGTGCGTGTGGCTTGCGGCGCAGTGCGTGAATGACATGGCGATAGTCGACGACATGAACGGTGCGGCTGCGCATGGCGCGGCCCTGCGGTGGCCGACCGCGCGGCAAGGTCAGCACCGCTTCGGTGCCAAGGAAGCACTCGATCCGGTCATCATAGAGACGGACTCGCAGACGATGGCCGATCAGCCGCGACGGCACGGTGTAGAACACGCGACGTAGCAGGAAGCCGCCGCTGCGGGTGACGGTGATCAGGTCTTCCTCGAAGTCTGTGGTGCGGCGCGGGGGCAGCGACTTGAGCAATGGACGCTCGATCTCAAACGCGCGGCGCCGGTCAGCATTGGCGCGGCCCACTGTCTCGGCAATAAAGCGGCGGTAGAGTGCCAGGTCGACGAAGTCATTGCTGCCACGCAGCAGCAGCGCCTGTGCGAGCGCCCGCTTGAGATGCCCATGACTGGCCTCGATGACACCATTCTCGTGTGCAACACCTGGATTGTTACGCGTGGCTGTCATGCCGTAATGCGTGCACAGCGCCTGGTAACGCTTGGTCTGATCTTCTGCGGCGTCACGATCCAGATTGCGGAAGGCTGCCGAGAGGCTGTCGCTGCGGTGTTCCAGTGGCGCACCGCCGAGCGCCCACAGTGCGTTCTGTAACCCCTCGGCCAGGGCGACGAAGCTCTCGCCGCCGAGTACCACCTCGGCATGCTGCCAGCCGGAGAATGCCAGTCGGAAGTGATAGAGCCGATGCGCGAGTCGAACGCCCGCGACGGTGACACCGAGCGCGTTGGCATCAGTGAAGTCCGACAAGCCCTGCTGCCCCGGCGGATGCTCCTGGCGGAAGATCACGTCGCGCTCCGGGCCGTGCAGCGCCTGCCATGTCCGAACACGCCGCTCCAGCGTGCGTCGTGTTGCAGCAGGGAAGTCACGATGGCGGCGCAGCATCTCGGTCATGATGCTGACCGGGCGAAGTCCGGGCGCCGTCTCCAGCATAGGGACGATCTCGCTGTCCCAGATCGCTGCCAGCGGGTCCGGCCTGCGCCGCTCGCGCGGTCCCTGCACTTGAGAAGGTAACCGGGGATCGGCATCAATCCGAGCGCCGGTCGTAGTACTGAGGCCCGCCTTGGCGGCGGAGGCTTCACGCGTATGGCTTCGACGAAGGTCCATGTACAGTCTCACCTGCTGATCCGTTATGTGATTGCCGGGCACCGGGGTTCTCTTCTGGGGAGTTGAGAAGCCCGACATTCGGCACGCGTCACGGAGTCGCAGGCTGGTCCCCACAAGGGAGGCCACGATGACGTCGGGTTAAGCCTACGGTTGGGCTACACCCAACCACCGGCCCAACCTGGCGTCATCCATCCTGATTGTCGCTGCCAACCATCCTGATTGTCGCTGAACAGGCCCGCAGGCTGGGATCGATCCGCAGAGCGCGACCGGCGCAGTCCAGCGCGGCATCCAGTTCCAACCGGTGGTAGTGGATCACGGCCTGATTGTGCAGACACAGCGGATCAGCCGGTGCCAGCGCAGTGGCACGCCGCGCGGTATCGAGCGCCTCGTCGAGCCGGCCCATCGCGCGATACACCTCGCAGATGTTGCGCAAATAGAGTGGTGTATCGATGCCGTGCCGAAGCGAACGCTCCATCAGATCGAGGGACCTTGCGATATCGCCCTGACGGAATTCGACGATGCCGGCGAGATGCAATGCATCGCCCTGTTCCGGCGCAGTATTGAGTATGCGGTCCAGCAGCCGCTTCGCATCTTCCAGCCGGCCGTCGCGTTCGTATTCGTTGGCGATGCGGAGGACGTCGCCGATCGGCAACGTGACGGTGCCCGGTGCTGGCGCCCGTGGCGCGGGCGCGGGTGTCTCCATCAGTCCACCGCGTAGCCGAGACGCTCGATCATCGGCTGCAAGATCGGCAGGACCGGTTCCAGGTGCTTGCGGTAGTGGCGATAGCGATACACCGAGCGTTCGTACAGCGGCTCGGTCACCTGCGCGTAGCTGGCGGTGCGGGCGTAGCGGCGGTTCTGGTGGAAGGTCAGGCAGGCCTTGTCGAAGTCCTCGCCGACAAACGCCAGCATCGCGCGCACGCTCGCTTCCTGATCGGCGACGATGTCCTCGTAGCGGATCGGCAGATAGCGCAGCGTCATCTCGGACCGGTAGTGCTGCACGAGATCCATCACCCGCACATAGTGCCGTGCGGCCGTCGTCAGATCGTACGAGCAGAAGAAGCCGTGGGTGAACTGATTGGAGAAGGCTGAGACCATGATGTCGAGCGGATGGCGCAGCACGTGGATCAGCGGCGCCTCGGGGAAGAGCAGAGCGATCAGACCGAGATGCGTTTCGTTCAGCGGCATCTTGTCGGTGAAACGCGCGGCACCTTCGCGCAGCACGCCCATCTGGCGGACCTTCTGCAGGTAGTAGTCCCGCAGGTTGTCGAGCCCCTCACGCTGATCGCCCATCCACAGCTCGGCCAGCGCCTCTGGATAACCGAGAGGGCTCGCCAGCATGCGCGGCATGATCGCGGTGATCTCGTGGATCAGCGGCAGCTCGTCGCCAGCGGCGATCTTCGGATGCGCCGAAAGCGTCTGCTCCACCAGAGTTGTTCCCGAGCGCGGAAAGCCCAGGATGAAGATCGGCTGCGGCACGTCCGAGCGTGGCGCGTGGCATCAGGCGCAGCCGCCCTGCCGAAAAGAAGTTCTGTAGCCGATCCGTCTGCTGCCGTGCCTCGTCGTTCAGATACACCTGCCCCGACAGTTCGCGCGCCAGCTTCTTGCCTGCCGCATAGGCCGACCAGGCATCGTCATAGCGGCCGAGCTGGTCGAGCAGACGACCCTTCTCCAGCAGTTCGTTGGGGCAGCCGACCTTGGTCATCGGCCGACGCGTCGATCAGCGCCAGTGCCTCGTCCGTATTTCCGCATGCGGCCGAGCAGCACCGCACGCGTCAGATGAACACCCTGATCGTTGGGGAATCGCGCATCGGCCGTGTCGAGGATCTTCGCCGCGGCATCGAAGTCGCGGTCGGCTTCTTCGAGGCGGGCGAACCCGAGCAACGTCTGGCGGATATCCGGCGCTGGCCGCCACGGATTCTGTACAGCGCGCGGGCCTCGTCACGCGTCCCTGGTTCTTCAAATTCCATGCGAGGTTGGCCAGCAGAACCGGATCGCGCTGTCCGGTCAGCTCCAGCATGCGGCGA
>CAVZNH010000076.1:0-123686 GCA_963776505.1 uncultured Alphaproteobacteria bacterium | reverse complement strand
CCCGGCGAGGTCGCCCAGTTTGCCGGTCCCGAACGTGAAGCGTGGATCATCGGCATGCCTGCGCGCGTAACTGTAAGCGAGTGCGGCGAGCAGCAGTGCGCCGGCGTGCGTGCTCATGTGCATGCCATCGGCCACCAGCGCGATCGAGCCGAACAGCAGGCCGCCGACGATCTCGGCAATCATCATCACGCCGCACAGCCAGATCACGGCCCAGGTTCTGCGCTCGCTCGCCTCGTGCTCCGACGCCGAGGAACACGTGCTGATGCCGGCGTGGCGCGGACGAAATGCTGGTTTCGCTCATTGTCAGCCCTCATCTCGCAAGTAGGGTATCATACTCTCCTTCGCACTCGCCCGGAGGCTACCATGCGTCGTCGCACCTTCCTCGCTTCACTGCCGCCCTGGCCGTGCCCGCGATCGCGCGTGGCGAAGCATCCCAGTGTGATGAAGTTCGTGCCGCAGGCGGACCTCGCCGTGCTCGACCCGATCTGGACTACCACCTACCAGACGCGCGACCACGGCTTCCTGGTGTTCGACACGCTGTTCGGTCTCGACCGCCAATACAAGGCAGCCGCAGATGGCCGAAGGCGCGGTCAGCGAGGACGGACGGCAAGACCTGGCGCATCACGCTGCGCCCTGATCTGATGTTCCACGACGGCACCCAGGTGCTGGCGCGCGACTGCGTTGCCTCCATCAAGCGCTGGGGTGCGCGCGACGGATTCGGCCAGGCACTGCTCGCCGCCACCGACGAATCAGCGCCCCCGAGACAAGACCATCCGGTTCCGCCTGAAATATCCGTTCCCGCTGCTGCCGGACGCGCTGGCAAAGACGCCGCCCAGCATGTGCCCGATCATGCCCGAGCGGCTCGCCGCCACCGACCCTACAAGCAGGTCACCGAAATGGTCGGCAGCGGCCCCTACCGTACAAGGCGGACGAACGCGTCCCCGGTTCGCGCGTGGTCTATGAGCGCAACCGAGATATGTACCGCGCCCGAACGGCACGCCCGACGGCACCGCCGGCCCGAAGATCGCCTATTTCGACCGCATCGAGTGGCACATCATCCCCGATCCCGGCACAGTCGCCGCCGCGGTGCAGAATGGCGAGATCGACTGGTGGCTGGCGCCGCAAGCCGACCTGCTGCCGCTGCTGCGCAAGCAGAGCGTGAAGGTGGAGAACATCGACCCCACCGGCTTCGATGGCCACGATGCGCTTCAACCAGCTCAACCCGCCGTTCGACAATCCGGCGATCCGGCGCGCGTTGCTCGGCGCGGTCGAACAGTCGGACTACATGACCGGCATGGTTGGCACCGACGAGACGTTGTGGCACGTGCAGTGCGGCGTGTTCACGTCCCGAACACGCCGCTCGCCTCCGATGCCGGGATGGAGGTGCTCACCGGCGAAGCGCGACCCCGCCAAGGTGAAGCGCGATCTGGAGGCCGCCGGCTACCAGGGCGAGAAGGTGGTGCTGCTGACACCGACCGACATCGCCTGGTCCAAGGCGCTGGCCGACATCACCGCCGACACGCTGCGCCACCTGGCATGAACGTCGATGCGCCAGGCGATGGACTGGGCGACGCTCGTGCGGCCGCCGCGCCAAGATGGACCCGGTGGCGCAGGGAGGCTGGAGCATTTTCCATACAAGTTGGAGCGGGCTCGACATGATCAATCCCGCCGGCCACATCTTCCTGCGCGGCAACGGCGAGGCCGCCGCGCCGGGCTGGCCAACCAGCCCAAGATCGAGGAGCTCGCGATGCCTGGTTCAAGGCGGCAGACCTCGCAGCGCAGAAGAGCTGGCGGAGCAGATGCAGCTTCGGGTGTTCCAGGACGTCCCCTACATCCCGCTCGGCCAGTCCTTCCAGCCGACCGCATATCAGGCCAACCTGACTGGCGTGCTGCCGGGCAATCCGGTGTTCTGGAACATACAGCGGAGTTGATCATGACCGAATTCGAACTCGTCTGGGATTCCCGTTGCGGCGTCGCCGAGTCCCCAGTTTGGGACGCCTCCACCCGCCGGCTGTTGTTCTGCGACATCCCCGGCAAGCGCATCAACGCGCTCTCGGTGGACGATGGCGCCCGCACGACGTGGGACTTCCCGGAAGTCGTCGGCAGTTTTGGCCTTTGCCGCTCCGGCCGCTTCGTCGTCGCGCTGCGCCATCACGTGGTGCTGTTCGATCCGCGCACCAAGCGATCGAGCAACTGACCGAGCCGGTGGACGAACCGCCGACCAATCGCTTCAACGACGGCAAGGTCGGCCCCGACGGCTGCTTCTGGGTCGGCAGCATGGACGAAAACACGCCGCGCCAGAAGACCGCCGCGCTCTACCGCGTCACGCCGCAGGGCCGCATCGAGCGCAAGGCCGAGGGCTACGCGGTCTCCAACGGCCTCGCCTGGTCGCCCGATGGCAGCGTCATGTACCACTCGGACACGACCGCCGGTATCATCGAGGCATGGGACTTCGACACCCGCAGCGGGGCGCTTGCCAACCACCGTGTGCTGGCGACGCTGTCCAACGAGGACGGCCGCCCCGACGGCGCTGCGGTCGATGCGGCAGGCGCCTATTGGTCGGCCGGCCCGTCCGCCGGCTGCATCAACCGCTTCTCGCCCTCCGGCGCGTTGCTGAGCAAGCTGCCGTTCCCGGTGCCCGGCCCGACCATGCCGTGCTTTGCGGAACGCCACCTCTATGTGACGTCGCTGCGGGAGGGCCGTCCGCCGAAGCACTGCCGCAGCATCCGACGCTGGGCGGACTGTTCCGCGCCGATGCACCGGTCCGCGGCGCACCGGTCGCGATGTTCGCCGACGCCTAGTAGCTGGGCGGCGGGGCGAGTAGTAGCCCGGGAGGCGGCGGCGTGCCGAATAATACGCGGGCGGCGGCGGCCGCGGCGTCGTAGCGGCGCCGCCGACGGCGCCCACCGCGCCACCGATCAGCGCACCCGTAGCGGCGCCGCGTCCGCCGCCCGCAATGCCGCCGATCGCCGCGCCGGTGCCGGCGCCGAGCAGTCCGCCGCCCACGGCGCGCTGGCCGGATCGTACGGGTCGGTGCAAGCGGACAATGCCAGCACCATCCCGAGAGCCGCTGCGATGGGTGCGATCAAACGCTGCATGATATTCAGATCTCCCTTTGGTGGTCCGCCATTGCCCGACACGCTGCAAGCAAGGCCAATCGCAATGACCGGATACGGCAGGAATAAGGAGATAAGTTGTCGGAGCGCCGCTGATCCGGCGCCGATTGCTACGACCAGCTACGACGCGACCTGCAGCCTGAACCGCGGCACCGGCCGTTCCTCGTGCTCCAGATACGCCAGGAACGCGCGCAATACTTGTGCGCCGTCGTGTCCCACACGCGCTCGCGCAGAGCGCCATAACGCCGCAGCCGCTCGGCCAACGGCATCATCAGGCCCTCATGCATCGCATCGGCGATCTCTTCGGCGTCGAACGGATTGACGATCAGCGCCTCGGTCAGTTCCTCGGCCGCGCCGGCGAAGCGCGACAGGATCAGCACGCCGGGATCGGCCGGGTCCTGCGCCGCGATATATTCCTTCGCCACCAGGTTCATGCCGTCGCGCAGCGGCGTCACCACGCCGAGGCGGGCAATCCGAAAGAAGCCGGCAAGGATGCTCCGGCGCACCGTTGTCGTCATGTAGCGCAACGGCACCCAGTCGAATTCGGAGAACCGGCCGTTGGTGTCGCCGACGATCCGATCGAGCTCGCGTCGCAGACGCTGGTAGCTGCCGGACTCCTCGCGCGACCGCGCGGCGATCTGGAGGAAGCTGACCTGACGGCGATGTTCGGGATATTTGCCCAACAGCCGGCCGAATGCCTCGAAACGGTTGACCAGACCCTTGGAATAGTCGAGCCGATCGACACCGATGGCCAACGCCCGCCCGCCGAGGCTCTCGCGCAGCCGCGCCGTCTCGGCGCTTCGGTCGGCGCGCGCGGCGGTGTCGGCGAAACTGGCCGCGTCGATGCCGATCGGATCGACGATCGCCAGCACGTGGCGGCCTGCGAACATGAACCCGCCGTCTCCGACTCGCGTGCCATGGAGGATCTCCTGCACGCAGTCGAGGAACGCACGCTGATAGGTCCGGGTATGAAAGCCCACGACATCGAACGCGCACATGGCGCGCAGCAGTTCGGCGGCGCGCGGCAATACGTGCAGCAGCGCCGGCGGAACAAAGGGGGTATGCAGGAAAAACCCGATGCGATTGCGCACGCCCAGCAGACGCAGTTCCTCGGCAAGCAGGAACAGGTGATAGTCGTGCACCCAGACCAGATCGTCCTCGCGCAGCAACTTGGCCAGCGCCTGGGCGAACCGACGGTTGACGGCGCGATAGCCCTCGTAGTCCTCCCGCCGGAACTGCACCAGCCCGAGGCGGAAATGCAGCAGCGGCCACAGCGCGCCGTTGGCGAAATTGACATAGAACGAGCGGTATTCCGCCTCGGTCAGATCGATCGTGGCGTAGGTCGTGCCCTCCGCGCGCTGCAGCCGCACTTCTCCGTCGGCTGAGCCGGAGCGCCTGCCGCTCCAGCCGAACCAGACCGATCCGGGGCGCAATGCATCCGCAAGTGCAACGGCCAGTCCACCAGCCCGCGGCCCCCGCTCAGAAGGCAACGGAACTCGGTTGGACACTATAACGAGGCGCCCCAAATTCCCTCCCGGCCGCTGGCGTGCCTTACCGCAGGGACAACGCACAACGATACCGTGCGGATGCCGGCCACCCGGTAACTTCGCCGTGATCCATGGCCAGCGCCAACTCCTGCCGCAGAAAAGCCCGAACTTCCGGCGAGATCGCTGTTGCGTGACATCACATCGAGAGAGGCTTCACGATCATGCGAATTGCCCAGATCGCTCCGCTGACCGAGTCAGTGCCCCCCCGCCTTTACGGAGGGACCGAGCGCGTCGTCTCGTTCCTGACCGAGCAACTGGTTGCCATGGGCCATGACGTGACCTTGTTCGCCAGCGGTGACTCACGCACGAGCGCCGAGCTTGCGCCTATGTGGCCCTGCGCGCTGCGCTTCGATGCCACGATCCGGGATGCGATCGCCCCCCACATGCTGATGCTGGAGCAGGTCTGCCAGCGCGCCGATGAGTTCGACGTGCTGCATTGCCACCTCGACTACTGGCCATTCTCGGTATTCAGCCGGCAGGACACGCCCTTCTTGACCACGCTGCATGGGCGGCTCGATCTGCCCGAGCTGCGGCCGGTTTATGAGTGTTTCCCGAACGTTCCGCTGGTATCGATCTCTGACGCCCAGCGGCTCCCCTTGCCGGATTCCAACTTCATCGCGACCGTGCAACATGGGTTGCCTGTGGACCTGTTGAGGCCACGCAATGTCGCGCCGAGCTACCTGGCGTTCCTCGGTCGCATCTGTCCGGAAAAGCGGCCGGATCGTGCGATCCGGATCGCCCGCGCGGCCGGCATTCCGCTGAAGATCGCCGCCAAGGTGGATCGTGTGGACGAAGCTTATTTTCGCGACACGATCCGGCCGATGATCGATGGTCGCAATGTCGAACTGATCGGCGAGATCAGCGATGCGGAGAAGCCGGACTTCCTCAGCGGTGCCATCGCGCTGCTGGTGCCGATCGACTGGCCGGAGCCGTTCGGGCTGGTGATGATCGAGGCGATGGCCTGCGGCACGCCGGTGATCGCATTCAATCGCGGCTCGGTGCCGGAGATCATCGAGCACGGCGTTACCGGGCTGATCGTGGAAGACGAGGCAGAGGCGGTCGCGGCACTCCGTCAGGTTGCGGATCTGTCCCGCGCCGAGGTACGCCGCTGCTTCGAGCACCGGTTCAGCGCCGAGCGCATGGCCGAGGACTATCTGGCGCTGTATCGCCGCTTGGCTGCTCGGGTACGTCCCGCGCTGCGCGTGGTGCGCTAAGGCTTCGGTGACCTCGCGGTTCTCGGCTGGATCGGTAAGGGGTGCCAGGCGTCGGGTGCTACTGTAAGTGGGCCACTTCCGCTTGGGCCGCACCCAGCGCCCCGTCTGGAGCGTCTTCGGCATCATCGTCGGCAAAATCGCCGGGCCACGCGATCATCACCGTGTCAGGCGCGAGCCCGGCCGCGCCCAGGTACCCGCTCCTCGCTCTCGATCTCACGTCTGATCTCGTCGAGGGACAGCTCGGTCCGCGCTACTCGCTCGGCTCGTTCCGCCTGCATTGCTGATTGGATCAACTTCAGGTCTGCGTGCCAGATGACCAGTTTCTCCGCCGCGATCTCGCGGCAGGTGAGGGCGGTCTGCAGTGCCCGCGGTGTACGCGTATGACGATACTGGCGGAGCCATTGGCCCCACACAGTGAGGGCACGACCGTAGGCCTGTGCACTCGTCTCCATTTTCCCATGATCGGAAACTCACACCGAATTGCCTACTCACAATTGTGTGCGGTCGCATCGACTCAACTGGATGTGGTATTGTGATCTAGCAGTCGCTCAATTTCATCTCCTGTAGCCTTGTTGAGCAATCAATCCGCGAGCGAGCCTATGTTCTCAACCGACTTGGTCGATCAGGCGATGCGTGCGGAAGCCCGGAACCACCAGCAATAATGCCAAGTGCGCGCGGGCTTCGCTTGCTTTCCGCTATGCGTCCTTGAGGCGAATCTTGCGGCGGACACAGGCTAAGTGCAGTTTCGCAAGAAGGGCCAAGAGGCTGATTGGTTAAAGATCTGCCGCTGAATGGGTAGGAAGTGTGGGCCCGTGAAGTAATCGCTGGGGCAAGCCGTTCAGCGGTCGCAGGTGCGGTCTGGGAATCGATCGTCGGTATGGAGCATAGACTTAGCGACACGGTTGGCGAGGGCAAATCTGCGGCGGCACCGTTACGGCATGTGTTGCGCGGCGTGGCGGCGTGGCTTGCGACGCCGCTTCTGCTGCTGGCGGTGCTGGTAGTCGGCTGTTGGCTGTACGTCTTGGGTATTAAGCGACCGCGTGACGGCTAGGTTGCGCTGTCCCTCCCTCGGGTAGGTGGATCAGGTGGCGGGGGAGGGGCCCTCCGCAGCGTCCGCGAGGTGCGACAAACGCCGGGGCCAGATGCCGCAAAGGGTCTCGATCTTCGAATGAGCTTGCCCTGGCGTCCCAATCGCTGGAGGTCCGGGCGGGAATCGAACCCACATTCGCGGATTTGCAGTCCGCTGCATCACCACTCTGCCACCGGACCTGGGTGAGAGGCTTAGGCCTGAAAACCGCGGAATACCGCCGGTTTGCGGCCCCGGGGAGTCCTATAGCAGAGTTATCGGGGGTTATCCAGATTGTCCATGTTTTGCGGGTCACTGTCCCGCAGGTGTCCCAGCCCACGTACATCGTCGCGGCTGAGACTGATGTTGCCAGGAACCCGTCTCTAAGCGTGAGCCGACCAGCACGGTTGACGTTCGTGACTGTCGGCTCTGACGATCTGTCTGGTGGCAGGGAGATCGGCGGTGAACATTGATACCGATAAGGTCGATGAGGCAGTACTAGCGCTGCTTTACCTGACCCTGCACGATGGCATTCGTGCCTGGAAGGGCCACGACTGGGATGCGCTGGATCGGCTGTATCGCAAAGGGATGATCGACAACCCGGTTGGCAAGACGAAGTCTGTGGCGCTGACTGATGAAGGACTGTCGGAGAGCAAGCGGCTGTTCAGGAAGTTGTTCGAGCGACCGGCGGCGTGACCATGCCGCTCAGGCGGCGACTGCCAGTGATGGCATGAAGTTCCAGGGCAGCAGTTCCTCGAGGCGGTTGTTGAGATGACCGCGGGCCAGTCGATCGAGCACGCTGGCGAGATACGCTTCGGGGTCGAGGTCGTTCAGCTTTGCGCTCTCGATGATCGTGTACAGGATTGCCGCGCGGTCACCACCGCTATCGGAACCGAGGAACAGAAAATTCTTGCGCGTGACAGCGATGCCCCTCAGCAGTCGCTCCGCCAAATTGTTGTCGATGCTGAGCCGGCCGTCGTCGACATAGCGCGTCAAAGCATCCCAGCGGCTCAATCCGTACTGCAACGCTTTGCCCAACGGCGTTTTGCCGGACAGCCGTCGTCGCTGAGCGATCGCCCAGGAATGGAATGCATCGAGCAGCGGCTTGCTGCGCGTCTGCCTTTGCATCCAACGCTGGTCAACGGTTCGGCCTTTGATGTCGGCCTCGATGGCATAGAGTTCCTGGATCTGCCGCAATGCCTCTTCAGCGATCGGCGACTTCGTGGTGTCGAACACCTCGAACAGCTTGCGCCGAGCGTGCGCCATGCAAGCCACGTGGGTAATCCGCGGCGCGTTTCGGCCATTGGCGCGATACAGCGCCTGATAGCCGGCGAACGCGTCGGCGTGCAGGTAGCCGTTGAACCCGTCGAGATGGCTGCGAGGACGCTCGCCCTTCCGATCGGGACTGTAGCGATACAGCACAGCCGGATAGCCAGATCCCTGGTATGGCCGCGGGTCGACAGCGTAGCACCAGAAGCGCGACAGCCTGGTCTTGCCGGTGCCCGGCGCCAACGTGCGGATCGGCGTGTCGTCGGTCCACATCACCGACTGCGCCATGACGTAGCCGCCGATCAGCGCGGCCAGGGGACGCAGCCACCACGCCACGTGGCCCATCCACTCGGCCATCGTGGTGCGGTCGATCTCGACGCCCTCACGCGCCAGGATGCCCGATTGCCGGTAGAGCGGCAGCCCGTCGCAGTATTTCGAGACCGCGATGTGGGCCAGCAGGCCGGGACCAGGGCGCCCCTTCTCGATCGGCAATTCGGCTGCCGCTGCCTGGAATACCCTCTCGCACCGCCGGCAGGCATATTTCGGACGAACATGTCGGATCACCTTGAGCCTGGCAGGGATCTTCTCCAGCACCTCCGTGATGATCTCTCCCAGCTTGGTCAGACGCGCGGGATCGCAATTGCCGCAACGGCAGAGGATCTCCGGCTCATGCACCACCACCTCGCGCGGCAGATGCGGCGGCAGCGGTTTGCGCCCAGACTTCTCGCGTGGCCTGAACGTGCGGTGGCGATCCGGCTCCGGACGTGCCGCGATCTGCTCGCCGAGACTCTCCTCGCAATCCTCCAGCCGCATCTCGAGCTGGGTGATGTCGCTGTCCAATCTCTCCGACGACTGGCCATAGCGTTGCCGGCGCAGCGTTGCCAGCTGCATCTTGATCTGCTCAATCTCCAGCAGCGCCGTTGTCAGCATGGCTTTGACGGCAGCAGCCTCTACGAGTGCCGCTTCGTGCGCCGCGATGATCGCGTCCCGCTGCACCAACTCGCGGCGCAGGGCCATGATCTGCTCTTCATGCGACAGCGCTTCCGCCATCCCGAGAGCCTATCCGATTCGCAGGATGGGTACCAGAGTGAGTTGCCGCTGCCGCGCAGATTTCTGCGCTCAGACAACAACTTCCGGCCTCGCCGTCCAGGCCGTGGCGCGCCAATCGATCGATTCCAGCGAAGGCCTACAAGAATATCCCCTCTGGTGAGCCTGATGAATTATTGGTCGAGGTGGTCGAGGTTCTGGATCCGCGACATCCTCTCTATGGACGATCCTTCAGGGTGATCTGCCGGTCGTCGCACAGAGGCGGCAATTTTCCACCTTCATATGAAGTCGAGCATCGCGGTGGAACAAGTCTATTGGTACCAATATCTGTGACTGAACCTTATCAACTGAATACGAATCGGACGAAGTTTAGTATAGAGGCGCTCTACGATCTTATATCCGCGGTCGAATGTCTCGAAGGCGATGAGCATAGATCCGAAAGATCTTTGGGCGGCGCTGCCGCCGGCTCTGCGGCGACAGATCGTCGACGACATCGCTGCGGTTCTGGCGGAGATGTCTCGTGAAGTCCGAACTGGTCAAGCCAGCCCACTTGGCGCGCAGAGCCGTGGTCTACATCCGGCAATCGACACCCCACCAGGTAGTGAGCAATCAGGAAAGCCTGCGGCTCCAATATGCGCTGCGCCAGCGCGCTCACGAACTCGGATGGCATGAGGCCGATATCGACGTGATCGATGCGGATCTCGGCCTGAGCGGAGCATCGGTCACGCAGCGGAGTGGCTTTAAGGAACTCGTTGGTCGGGTCGGGCTCAGTGAGGTGGGGCTGATCCTGTCGATTGACGTGACGCGCCTCGCGCGCAACTGCTCCGACTGGTACCCGCTCCTGGATATCTGCGGCTTGCGCGACTGCCTCATCGCCGATCGCGACGGGGTCTATGATCCGGGCAGCGCCAACGGCCGATTGCTCCTGGGCCTGAAGGGGACGATATCTGAGCTTGAACTGCACACGATCCGCAGTCGCCTGACCGCCGGCCTCCTCGCTAAGGCCGAGCGCGGCGAGCTGGCGCTCACCCTGCCGATCGGCTTCATCCGCGATCCGAGCGGTGTGGTCACCAAGGACCCCGACATGGCCGTTCAGGAACGGCTGGGGCTTGTGTTCGAGATGTTCCTGAAGTTCCGCACCGTGTCCAAGGTCATGCGTCTGCTCAACGATCGTGGTCTCGACCTGCCACGCCGCGACCGGCATGGCGATTTGTGTTGGGCGCGAGCGACGATTTGCTCGGTGGCGGCAATCCTAAAGAATCCCGCCTACGCCGGCGCCTTCGTCTATGGCCGCACCCGCATGCGTGCATTCGCACGCGATGGCGCGTCACGGGCGAAAACGCCGCGGCCAATCGAGGAATGGCGAATTATCGTGAAGGGCCGGTATCCTGCCTACGTCGACTGGCTGACCTACGAAATGATCCGCAGCGTCATAAGAGACAATCGGGCCGAATACATGCGCAACAAGACGAGAGGCGCTCCCCGCGACGGCGATCTTCTGTTGCACGGCATCACCTGGTGCGCGCGGTGCGGTCACAAGATGTACGTCCGCTACAAGGGCGGCGGGCAATATGTATGTAACCATCTGCGCTCCAACGAGGGCCTGCCGGCCTGCCAGTACATCCGCGCCGCACACGTAGACGCAGCTGTGGCGGATGCCTTCCTGACAGCCTTGGCGCCGGCCGAGCTTGATGCGCTGTCGCGGGCGCGCCGAGCTCAGCAGCAGGTGGATACGGCGCTGCGAACCAGCGCGGAACGGCAGCTCGAGCGCAAGCGCTACGCCGCCGCATTGGCCGAACGCCAATTCAACCGCGTTGACCCCGACAATCGTCTCGTTGCCGCGGAACTTGAGCGACGCTGGGAGGAAGCCTTGAGCGAGGCCCGAGCGGCCGAGGAGGCGCTTGTTCAGCAATCCTCGCCGCAGGCCATCGGTCAGATGGGGATAGGCAAAGTCTTGCATAGCAAGGTCGTCCACCTCGCCGGACGCCTCCCACAAATCTGGGAGGACCCAGCCACCACGGATGCTCAACGCAAAGCGCTATTGCGGTGTCTTGTTGACAAAGTTGTGCTCGACCGCGGTGAGCACGATGTCGCTCAGGTCAGGATCGTCTGGCGGGGCGGCGCTGTGACCAATCTCGAAGTCAAAGTGAGAGTCAACTCCGTCCTCAAGCTCACGCGAGGGACAGAAATGCGTGATCGTGTGCTCGATCTCGCCCGCAATGGCCTTCCCGATGACGAAATCGCCGCGACCCTCACCGGCGAGGGTCATCGCTCCCCTAACTGCCAAAACATGGTCCTTCCGATCACGGTGGGTCAGATCCGGCGCGGCGCCGGAATTAGGGTGACCGAGCCGCGCACCAGGTGGTCCCATGAGACAGGCCTGCTCAGCGCGCCGCAGCTCGCCGTCCGGCTGAATATCCCCGTGAATTGGATCTATGTGCAGATCAGGCAGAAGCACCTGCTCATCGATCGACAGCCGACTGGAGCTTACCTCTTCCAGGATACTGCTGCCGTCCTCGATGCAGTCAGAAACCTGCGGAACCGCACCATCAATCACCTCGACCTCAGAATCTATCAGCCTCACCAGGAGGGGCATCAACATGCATGATCGAGCAGCATCGACAACTGCGCCATCGTCAGCGACACGACACCATCTCTGGCTTGCGGCCAGATGAACCGGCCACGATCCAGCTTCTTCGCGTACAGGCACATTCCCTGACGATCCCAAAACAGGATCTTGACCAGGTCACCTCTGCGACCCCTGAAGATGTAGAGCGCACCGCTGTAGGGATCATGCTTCAGCACCGTCTGCACCTGGGCCGCCAACGAGTGGAAGCCCTTCCTCATATCGGTCACACCGCAGGCCAGATAGATCCGAACCTCACCGGCCGGCAGCATCACCGTCCGTCCAGAATGGTCAGCAGCACACCGCGCAGCACTTTCAGATCAGCGCCATGGCCAACGCGCACCCGCACACCACTCCGCATCTCGATCTCGATCTTCCCGTCCTGGCATGGTGTTGAGTTTGATGGCGCTGCGGCGGCCACTTCAGGGTCCGCAATCAGATGCACCGGCTGAAACCTCGCGCTTGCGTCCGCCATCAGCTGGCGTCGCCACGTGAACAACAGGCCGGTGCTGATCTCGTGCCGCTCTGCAACCCGCTTCGCTACCGCGCCCGGTGCAAACGCCTCCTCGACAATCCGAAGCTTGTCCACCGGCGTCCACCGCCGCCGCCGTTCACGGCGGACCCGAACCTCGATCTGCTCGGGAAGATCGCTCTCAAGAGGCCGCTTACGAGCCTCATACGACGCCTCGTCCATCTTCGCTGCTGGTCATCCCCTTTGCGCAACCCAGTCTCGTCGTCGCACCCGCGCCGGGAAAGGTGCAGTTCAGCTCACGCATTCGAGGTGCCCTATGTGGACGACGGAGAACCGCCCCCGCTACGACCGGGACAAGCTGCGCTACCCGAGTGACCTGACCGACGAGGAATGGTCTCTGGTTGAGCCGCTGATTCCTCCGGCCAAGCGCGGCGGTCGCAAACGCGAGGTGGTGGTGCGGGAGGTGGTGAACGCGGTGATGTATGTGCTGAGCACCGGTTGCCAGTGGCGATACATCCCCAAAGATCTGCCGCCACGGAGCACTCTACACGACTACCTGACCCGGTGGAACTACGATGGGACGATCGAGAAGATCCACTATGCGCTGTATGTGCAATGCCGCGAGGCAATCGGTCGGGAGGCCAGCTCGACAGCCTGCGTGATCGACAGCCAGAGCGTGAAAAGCGCGAAAAAGCGACTGTCTTGACTGTCAAGCGTCGTTTCGCCTTTCGATGATCTGGCACGGACCGCGACGCCTCAATCGGGATAGGGGGGCATCTCGCAATGCCACCCCTCCCACACCACCGGGCATACGGGTCCGTACCACGGCGGTTCGGCGGATTAAGCACCCGCCATCGCTTCCATGGAAAACAGCCCATGACCCTTGAAGCGTTTGTTGGTGAAGGCGCGGTGCAGCGCGCTCGACGAACTCAGCCGCCATGGTCCCTTCGGGCTGAAGATGGCCGCACTGGCCGACCTCTCAGGCGCCTTGAGGCGACGAAGTTCCTGGTAGCGTCTGCCTCGCGTCTTCCACTGGACCCAGACGACGCAACGCAAGCGTCTCCGGGTCCAGCCATCCAGCGATGACAACTCGTGCAATTGGCTGAAGCCGAAATATCCGGCCCATCCCCGCAGCAGCGGGTTCAGGTCGGCAATCATCCGCTCCAGGCTGACCCCGCGATGACGCCGTGTCAGGTCGCGGACTTGGTCCTTGAACCGGGCCACAAGCCTTATCGGCGATGCGTCGCCGGGGCTGCGGATCGTCCGTGACCGTGAAGCCAAGGAACGATCGCTGCCACGGCCGGGCGACGGCACTCTTCTGCGCGTTGACCTGGAGCTTGAGACGTCCCTCGATGAAGCGGGTCAGGCTTGCCATGACCCGGTGGCCGGCCTTTTCGCTGCGGACATAGACATTGCAGTCATCCGCATAGCGCGCACGAAGCAGTGGCCACGACGCTCAAGTTCGCAATCCAGTTCATCCAGCACCAGATTCGAGAGCAGTGGCGAGAGCGGACCTCCTTGCGGGGTGCCCTCCCGGCTGGTCTCGAACAGCCCGTTGTTGAGTACACGGGCCGTCAGGTAGCTCCGAATAAGTCGAAGCACCCGCCGGTCCGCGATCCGCGCTGCCACTCGTGCCATGAGTTTGTCGTGATTGACCCGGTCGAAGAACTTCGCCAGGTCTATATCGACAACGAACTGATGGCCCTCGGTGACATAGGCTTGCGCTTGCGCCACCGCTTGCTGGGCAGAGCGCCCGGGCCGGAAGCCGTAGCTGTGCTCGCTGAACGTCGGGTCCCACAACGGCTGGAGCCGTTGCAGCACCGCCTGCTGAATTACACGGTCGATCGCAGTTGGAATGCCGAGGTCGCGTGTGCCGCCGGCCGGCTTCGGGATTTGCACCCGACGCACCGGCTGCGGTTGGTAGCGCCCCTGCAGCAGTTGATGTTCGATCTCCGGCCAGCGCGCTTTCAGGATGCCCGGCAGTTGTCGAACGGTTATCCCGTCGACGCCTGGGGACCCTTGTTGCGCACCACCGTACGCAACGCCGCTTCTATGTTGTCCGGGTCACAGATCGCCTCCATCAGATGCTTGGTGGATGCCGGGCTTTCGGGTTCGGTCGTCGCCGTGACCACTTCGACCTCTCGCGCGAGCTGGCGCGAGGCTTCACCCCGGCCCGGCATCGGCAAGTCCAACGTGAGTTGGGATGGCGGTCGCTTTGTGGTCATGAGACTCCCGAGCTACTTGCCCTCTCCTTCAACCCCTCATCGGGGACCGTTCGGGCCTTCAGCCACCAAAGCGGCCTACTACGCCCTTTGCTGACTTCTGCGCCGCGGTCAGGGTGTGCGGCGACAAAGAGGATGGTTTGGGCGTCAATCTGGATGGATGACGCGGGAGCCGGCCGAAGGTTGGGCGTAGCCCGACCGTAGGCTGGTCCCCGCGTCAAAGCGGTTCCCGGCTGAGGGATCCGCCTGCGACTCCGTGACGAGTGCCGGAATGGCGAGGTTCTCAACTGCCCAGAAGAGACCTCCCGTGCCCGGCAAACACATCACCGATCAGCAGGCGAAGTTGTACATGAATCAGCGCAGAACCCACACCCGAGAAGCTGCTGCCGCGAAGGCCGGCTTCAGCACCAGCACCGGTGCTCGGCTCGATACTGATCCCCGGTCACCCTCCCAGAAGCGCACGCCACGCGGCCGGCGTCGCCCCGATCCATTGATGGAGTATTGGGACAGCGAGATCGTACCGATGTTGCAGGCCTCGCCTGGATTGCGTCCGATCACGCTGCTGCTGGAGATGCAGCGACGGCATGCGGGCTTTCCTGACAATCTGCGACGCACGTTGGAGCGGCGAATCCGCCAATGGCAGGCGCTGCATGGCCCGGAGCGGGAGGTGATCTTTCGTCAGGAGCATCCGCCTGGTCAGCAGGCACTGTCGGATTTCACCGATGCGATGGAGCTCGGCGTAAGCATCGCCGGTACCCCGCTCGACCATCGGCTCTATCACTTCCGCTTGGCGTTCTCCGGTTGGGAGCAAGCTCGCGTGGTATTGGGCGGCGAGAGCTTCGTCGCCTTGGCCGAGGGTTTGCAGAACGCCCTGTGGTCTCTCGGTGGCGCACCGGAGGAACACCGCAGCGACAGCCTCTCAGCGGCGTTCCGCAATCTCGAGCAGGATGCGACGGAGGATCTGACCGAGCGCTACGAGGCGTTGTGTGCACATTACGGCATGACGCCGACGCGCAACAATCGCGGCCTGGCCCATGAGAACGGTGCGATCGAAGGGCCACATGCCCATCTCAAGAGGTCGATTCAACAGACATTGCTACTGCGTGGCAGCAGCGACTTCGCGGACCTCGAAGCCTACCGCTGCTTTGTCGATGAGGTGGTCGGCCATACCAATGCTCGCCGTCGCAAGGCATTGGAGATCGAGCGAGCCAGGCTCAAGCCGCTGCCGTCACGTCGCACCGATGATCACGAGGAGGAGTTGGTCATCGTCACACGCAGCGGCGGGTTCTTTCTGCGTCGCATCTTCTATACGGTACCTTCGCGGCTGATCGGTCATCGCCTGCGGGTCCGCCTATATGATGAGCGGCTCGAATGCCTGCTTGGCGGTACCCTTGTGCTGACTTTGCCACGAGGGCGCATTCCAAAGGGCCGAGGTGATCGCGGCCGATGCGGCCACGTGGTTGATTATCGTCACATCATCCATGCCCTGCGCCGCAAACCGATGGCGCTGCTCAACCTGGTCTACCGCGATCAGCTGTTCCCACGTGATGCATTCCGCCATACCTGGGACAGGCTGGTTGCCACGCAGCCGTCCCGCAATGCCTGTCGCATCATGGTCGGTCTGCTGGCGTTGGCGCACGATCGCGCCTGCGAGGCCGAGTTGGCGATCGCGCTGGCAGCGATTCTCGACGCCGGTGAGGTGCCGGATCTCGCAATCCTGCAGCAACGGTTCATGCCAGCCAGCGTGACCGTCCCCGATGTGACGGTCACGATACCGGCGGCGATGGCCTATGACGCCTTGCTAAGCGCTCCCCAGATGGGGCTGCCGTCATGAGCGCGATCCAGGTCGATACCACCCGTCTGCCGCTGCTGCTGCATGACCTTCGCCTGCCGGCGATCGCCAGGCTCTGGCCCGAGTTCGCTGAACGCGCTGACAAGGAGGGCTGGCCGGCCGCACGATTCCTCTCGGCACTCGCCGAACTGGAGATTGCCGAACGCGGCCGCAGGCGAACCGAGCGTAATCTTGCCGAGGCACGTCTGCTCCCCAGCAAGACACTCGACAATTTCGACTTCTCGGTCGTGCCGATGCTGAGCAAGGCACGGGTCATGGCGCTCGCCGCAGGCGACACCTGGTTGGACAAGGCGACCAATCTGCTGCTGTTCGGACCGCCCGGTACCGGCAAGAGCCATGCTGCTTCGGCCCTCGGCCGCGCACTTGTCGAGAATGGTTACCGCGTCCTGTTCACCCGCACCACGGAGATAGTGCAGAAGCTGCAGGCCGCTCGCCAAGCGTTGCAACTCGAAGCCGCCATCGGCAAGCTCGACAAATACCACCTACTGGTCCTCGACGACCTTTCCTATGTACACAAGGATCACGCCGAGACATCGGTGCTGTTCGAACTGATCGGTGCACGCTACGAGCGACGCTCTATGCTGATCACCGCCAACCAGCCATTTGCCGACTGGAATAAAGTCTTTCCAGATCACGCCATGATGATCGCCGCTATCGACCGCCTGGTGCACCACTCGATCATCTTCGAGATGAACGTCGAAAGCTTTCGACGCCGAGGGGCCCTCGAACGCAAGAACCGGGCACTCGATACACCGCTCAAGAAAATCAAGGAGACCACCTCATCCTGATTGTCGCTCCCAGCGACAATCAGCCGCGACAATCAAAAAACACCGGCAGCAACAAACAAAACCCTTGCCAACGTCAATCAGCCGCGACAATCATCCCGTCAAGCGTGGTCGCAGACTTCATCCTGATCGACGCTCTCTCCATCCAGATAGTCGCGCTACAAGCCAATGAAATATCGTGACATCGCCACGGATCGGTTCCAACTGCCATCCACCCATCCGATCCTTGCCACGCTCAGTATTGACCCTACGGATTGGCACCGCCTCCAAGAACTCGATGCCGACAACCCGGCGACGCGTCTTCTTGGCCATGACGAACCACACGATGAACGTCTGACCGTCTATGTCGCCTGCGCTTCGCGCGAAGTGCGCAGACGCTTGGAAGATGGGTGGGGTTGATGAATGTCTGTTCTTGCTTGACGCTCCTCATGCCCACGGAGGAGCAACGACGCGCCCGGCGACTACCTCCTGCTGACGGATTCCCTGGTCGAGGAGGTGATCGACGAACTGTTGTGGTCGGTCGGCAACATCCGGCTCAGCGCCGCCGGATGCTCACATCATCAGCCGGCAGCGTCGCGGAATAGGACGCGCGCTGCCCGACCTGCTGCCCGACCTGTGCCCGACCTGCTGCCCGACAAAAACCCGGCCATTCTCTAGGGCTGCCCGACCTGCCCGACCTATCTTGGAATAGAGAGACTTCTTCTTCTTCCTGTGAAGGCAGGAGATTGGGCAGTGCTGGCAACCGCGTCCATTGCCTCCCTCCCGCAGAACTGGTCGGGCAGGTCGGGCAGTCGGGCAGTTGGCTGAAATCAAGGAGTTCCCGTCGGCCCAGGTCGGGCAGCAGGTCGGGCAGCGCCCGACCCGCCCGGCTGGATCAGTCGGCGTCGCCTTCCAGCAACGCACCACTGACCACATAGACGCGGGGGCGTCCGTGTTCGGGGATGGTCACTTTGCAGGTCAGGTTCTTCCCATCGCGCCTCAGCAAGCTGCGATCCGCCAGTGCCTTTGCCGCCATCTCGCCGTCGATTCCGCGACAGACCTCGGATTTCCACGCCTCTGGCAGGACGAGAAACTCCCAGCCGGCGCCATCGCGTCGCCGCCAGCCGCAGCGATTGATGGTCCGCAGTTCGTCCCGTATTTCGGGAAAGCGCGACGCCCCGTGTTGCTCGAAGAACGCCCGCACCTGCCGGATCGCGGCCTGGACTTCACCAGCACCGATGCCGCCGCGTTCGGCAAGCCATGCCCTGAAACAGATCGCTGCCGCGTGGGTAGCTTCGCCGATTTCCCAGGGCAGGATGCCCCATTCGGTCGCCAGTTCGCCTGCCGCCGCCACCACGCCGAACCGGCCCGCAACGGATCGCACTTGTCCATCTGATCCGGCGGGCAGGTGGTCGGCTGATGAACTGTTGCCGCAGACCCTTTACAACTGGTAGAAGGCATCAGCATCGCCGCGCGTGTCGCTACCAGCTTCGCCAAAAACGCCCGCCCAGCCGTTCCGTAGAAGGTCGCGGCAGCATGGCGCAGGTGATCGGCGAGCAACGCCGGTTCATCGAACCCATGCAAGGTCTCGAAGACGCCGAGACCTGCGCCCGCGTCGGCGCGAATGTTCACAAGCCGGTTTTCCGTGCCGGTCATGGCACGCTTGCCGGCCTCGGTCATCTTTTGCGCCAGGGTCATTTCGCCCGTGGACAAGAACATGATGCACCATGACGACGTTGGGCGCGCGGTAATGTTCTTGGTCATCCGTAGCTTGCCGGATTCGTTCGCCAGCATGTACACGATGTTGCCGGCTTCCTTTGCGTCGGCTTGGCCGATCTCATCCAGCACGAGCAGGTTGTCCGAGTTGCCGGCCACCACAGCTTCCAATCCGTTGCCCGTGTGTCGCCATTGATGGATCGCGCCGCCACGACCGCCCTTGCCAATAACCGACGCCGCGCAAACGGCTGCCGTGGTCTTCCCGATCCGCGATGGCCCGAACAGATGCAATCCACCGCTCGGTTCGCTGATGAACTCCAACAGCGGTCCGGCAAACCCGGCCGCCAGGAAGAATGCGATGCGCGAGTTGCCGACGGCGTATCGCGCCACCTGATCCTGCCAATCCTGCACGCTTCCGCGGCTGGCGCAGGACAGATCGGCGCGGACCATCTCGGGTCGCAGGATCAGGTCGCCGTCGCCGAACACGGTGCCATCCGGCAGGACGAAGTTCATGCCATGCCAGCCGCCGCAGGTGACGGCGGTAAGTTGGCGATCGGGGCGGCACCGATGCCAAGCAACGCCGAAGATTGGCCTGTGCTGCCTTGACGAAATTGCAGCGCAGTCCTTGGGATTCCAGACGTGCGGCAATGACGTGCGGTTCGCCATGCACCAGATCACGCGGGACGATCCAAGTGTGGCGATGTTCTGCGGCATCGCGCCATGCCAGCACAACGCCCCACTCGCACCCCGCGCCGTTTTCGCATTCGCCGAGAACGCTGAACTGCTGGCTCACCCACATGGGTTCGGCATCGTCCTTGGCCTGATCGGTGAAGTAGAGACCGCTCTTGGTCATGCCGAACCCTGCCGGCAGCCTGACCGGCACCGGGTCGTCAGGTTCATCGGTGGCGTCGGACTTCGCCGCGTTGTCGATCAGATGGAATGCGCCGTCGATGATGCGATGCAGATAGGCGTCATCGAGATACCCCCTGACATCGACACGCGACTCCCGCTTCGGTGCCGCCTCAATCGCGGCTCCGAGGTCCGCGATGAACTTCTCGTCGTTCCGTGTTCCGCCGCGATGTACGCGAATCGCGTATTGCATGGATGCCGCCAACAGAGGTCGATGGAAGCCGTCCAATCGGTCGCCATCGCCCAGCCGCGCCAAGGCGTCCGCGATGCTTGCGGCGTGCAAACCAGCCGAGCCAGCCATGGTATTCTTGGAATTCAGGCTCGTGTGTGCGCTACGATCCGCCACATCCGGCAAGGGGGGCAAGGTGACTGCCGATACCGCGCCATGTCGCCAACCGGTTCGCTCAGGAAGCGGATCATCGCCCTGTTCAATCTTGGGATCAGCAACGTAATGCGGCTGAACGGCGCTGAATGGCGCGATGTCGAGTATATGGCGCGAAGTGCTTGAACCATGCTCGCAAGTAGGCATTGTCTTGCGCCTCGGACAGCCAAAAGCACAGATGCACCTTCAGCACGCCAGGCACGAACCCGGCTGAACTGGATAGCTGCCAAAAACACTCGGCATCGTGGAATGGCTCAGGCAGCAGCGCCTGGATTGCTTCCTCGATCACCGCCGCCGGATCGACGCGCAGACACGCACCCGGCGGCAGGGGCCAATCGTCAACATCCAGCAGGACCCACGCACGCGCGGCTTCGGTCAAATGCGGGGGGATGTTGTCTGGTTTAGCGTTCTTGCGTCGCACGATGCGGTGTTCGGGATCAGCGGCCAATGCGGCATGTCCGGCTTCGTCCAGTTCACCGCGCACAACAATGGCGTTGCCTCGCTCGCGGATGTCCTCGACCAAACCGGCAAGACCATGGAGGTCATCGCATTCGTGCGGTATCGGTCGGAACCAAAACCCCGCGTCGTAATCAGCGGTCATCTTCCACGAGCCGTCTTCCTGAGGAGCATACGCTTTGCTCGCCGTGTGATCGTTGTCACAGACGAGCACGGTCAATCCTCCGGCGGCGCTCATGCCAGCACCTTCGCCAGCTTGTGTTGCCACGCCTTGAAGGTCGCGTGATCGGCGAACAAGAGAATGGTTCGTCCGTGTTGTGCGACGGTCGTGAGGAGCGCGGCGACCGCGTTGTCTTCGGGTGCGACTGGCACCTGCACCGGGATGTTGTTGCGCCACTTCGGCATGGCGAGCTTGTCGCGCGACGTGGCGATCGTGATGGCATAGGCGGCGGTCGGATACACGGAAAATCGTCCGACATGGCCGGCGAAATAGATGGCGGGAATATTGTCTTGCATTCGGATAATACCTTGATTGGTGCGGCGAATGCTGGTAATATTGCTAAATATCGCGGATAAAAATCGTGTAATAGATCGGATATTCAGCCCCAGCATTCGCCGTGCTGGGGTTGTTCTTTATGGGGTGGCTTGCGGGTTCTCGACGCGGCAACGGTCCATCCATTCTGACAGTTCATCGCGGCGGTAAAGCACCGTCTGATTGCTGTACCGGTAAAATGGTGGGCCGTTTTTCCTGCGCCGTGCACAGTTCATCAGAAACTCGACGGTCGTGCCGCAGAATCGTGCGGCTTGCTCACGCGTCAGCAGTCGTTCACTCGAAATACAGTCCATCAAAACCTCCGAAAAATCACAGCGTGCGGAAATGCACGTGGGACTATTTAGTCGAGCGAGTTGGCTCGTATGACCGGCAGAATATGGCTTTATCTATCGGACCAAACCGGCTCGCACGATGGGAAATAACTCTGCCGGTGCCGGAAGAGGCGAAGCACTCGACAAGACTCAGAATGACGGATCGGGACTCGCAAAGTCAATATTTGCACGCGCCGTGCGGCGTGACCGCGCACGTCCTCATCCCCCGTGCCACGCTGCCTCGTATTTTCTGACTTGACCCGCCAGATCGTGCCGCGTCCGCTCGCCGAGAGTTCGTCAATCAGCGGCGAGCGCCTGATCGTCAGCATCAGATTCGTCCGCTCGTCGTACCATGGCGGCGCATTGGCGAGCCGGTTCCGCGCCTCTTCGGTGTAGTCGGGAAATATGTCAATCGTGATCGCCTTGAATCCCAGTTGCAGAGCCACCAGCGCGACGGTGCCAGCCCCGCCGAATGGGTCGAGAACCGTATCATCCGCGCTGGTGCAACTGGCGAGGATCATCGGCCGCACGAGGTTGGGCGGGAAGGTCGCTGTGTGAGCGCCATGGTAATTTGCGACATTGCATCGCCACACGGTGCCTGAGTTGCGGCCGAGCGGGTTTGCATAGACGCGCATATCGCGAGCGACATCGCGGCGGATCAGGCCGCGGTTTCGTCGCCCCAGGCAGAAAACCGAGCTTCCTCCGGGTGGGCCGACATAAGGCACGCGGATCGGATCGGGGTCATACGTGTAGCGTGCCGATTTGCTGAACACGAACAGTTCGCCGTGCGTGACCGTGGGCCGATCTTTGGCACTGTCCGGCCTAGCAAATCCCTTGTCCCAAATAATCTTGGAGCGGAGCAGCCAGCCCTCATCCTGCATCGCCAGAACGACCAGGGCCGGGATCATCAGCAGAGACTTCGCAGGCCGGATCGATATGGTGGAAGGCACACGCATCCCATCTTGCATGACCTGCTTCTGCTGGGTCGGTCGCCAAGCGATGTAGCTGTCCGGTCGCCACTAGCCGCCGCTATGGCTATACGAGTTCTCCAGATGGAGCCAAAGCACGCCATCTTTGCGCAGCACCCGCATACACTCGCGGAACACGGCCAACAGGTTCGCGATGTATTCCTTGAGGGTCTTCTCGTAGCCAATACCCATGCCGCCGAATGTCCGGCGGAGGGGCCAGAACGGCGGCGATGTGATGATGCACTGGATGCTGCCGCTTCGGATCAATTTCAGCATTTTCAATGCGTCGCCAGTGAGGAACGTGCACCGCGAGAGGTCCAGTTTCTGGTCCGTCTTGGCTGCTCTTGGTGGCGGAACGAACTCGCGCCGGCTGCGAGTTCATTTCGTACCTGCGGTTGACCGGAATGAGTGATAACGCGTGCCGTAACCCCCATTGCTCGGTGTGGCCTTCGGCACGGCGTTTCTCTACATATTCATCCCAGTTCCGGTAAAGCTGCACGCGTCGCCGCATGGTGGCGATGTCGCAGCCGAGTTCCTGCTTGCACCATTCGTCTTCGTTACTCCTTCATGATGCCGCGCCGCTCGCACTCTTTGATGATGTGATCGCGGCTCAACGCCCATTGGTGGCCGGCTTGTGCTTCGTGCCACCGGGCGCGGATATCCAACTCCACCGTCTGGGCGTCCAGGCGATCCGCTGCTCGGATGAAGCTTTTGATGTCGCTGAGCCGCCGTCGCAGAGACGCGCTCATCGTGCGGCTCGTATTCCAGACCGCAGGACGCCGAGTTCATCGGCGAATGCGTTAGGCTTAGCTTTTAGGTAATGCGATCGGTCAACGAACTGCGGGCAGCGCAGGCGCCGTGCTGGTGACTGCGGCCGTCGAGGTGTCGAGCATTGATAGCGACTCCTCCGGTCGCCACCGGCGGGATTGCCGATGGACCTAAGTCGCTCACGGAAGCGATCACGCTCGAACATGGTCCCCAGTTTGGGGAACCGTGCATCCTGCCGTCAAGCGTACGTGCTCGCCGATCACCTGCGCCATGCAGCCGCGACCTTCTACGGAACGGCTGGGCGGGCGTTTTTGGCGAAGCTGGTAGCGACACGCGCGGCGATCCCGATGGCTTCTACGAGCTTGTAAAGGGTCTGCGGCAACAGTTCATCAGCGACCACCTGCCCGCCGGATCAGATGGACAAGTGCGATCTGTCGCGGGCCGGTTCGGTGTGGTGGCGGCGGCAGGCGAACTGGCGACCGAATGGGGCATCCTGCCCTGGGAAATCGGCGAAGCTACGCAACGCGGCAGCGATCTGTTTCAGGCATGGCTCACCGAGCGCGGCGGCATCGGTGCTGGTGAAGTCCAGGCCGCGATCCGGCAGGTGCGGGCGTTCTTCGAGCAACACGGGGCTTCGCGCTTTCCCGAAATACGGGACGAACTGCGGACCATCAATCGCTGCGGCTGGCGGCGACGCGATGGCGCGGGCTGGGAGTTTCTCGTCCTGCCAGAGGCGTGGAAATCCGAGGTCTGTCGCGGAATCGATGGCGAGATGGCGGCAAAGGCACTGGCGGATCGGAGCTTGCTGAGGCGCGATGGGAAGAACCTGACCTGCAAGGTGACGATCCCCGAACACGGACGCCCCCGCGTCTATGTGGTCAGTGGTGCGTTGCTGGAAGGCGACGCCGACTGATCCAGCCGGGCAGGTCGGGCGCTGCCCGACCTGCTGCCCGACCTGGGCCGACGGGAACTCCTTGATTTCAGCCAACTGCCCGACTGCCCGACCTGCCCGACCAGTTCTGCGGGAGGGAGGCAATGGACGCGGTTGCCAGCCTGCCCAATCTCCTGCCTTCACAGGAAGAAGAAGAAGTCTCTCTATTCCAAGATAGGTCGGGCAGGTCGGGCAGCCCTAGAGAATGGCCGGGTTTTTTGTCGGGCAGCAGGTCGGGCAATCGTCGGGCAGCAGGTCGGGCAACGCGCGTCCTATCCCGCAACGCCGCCGGCTGACGACGTGAGCATCCGGCGGCGCTGAGCCGGATGTTGCCGGCCGCCTGCAACAGTTCGTCGATCACCTCCTCGACCAGGGAAGCCGTTAGCAGGAGGTAGTCGCCGGGCGTGTCGTTGCTCCTCCGTGGGCATGAGGAGCGTCAAGCAAGAACAGACATTCATCACGCCCAGCCGTCTTCCAAGCGTCTGCGCACTTCGCGCGAAGCGCAGGCGACATAGACGGTCAGACGTTCATCGTGTGGTTCGTCATGGCCGAGAAGACGCGTCGCCGGGTTGTCGGCATTGAGTTCTTGGAGGCGGTGCCAATCCGCAGGGTCAATACGGGAGCGTGGCAAGGATCGGATGCGTGGAGGGCAGTTGGAACCGATCCGTGGCGATGTTACGATATTTCATTGGATCGTGGCTCCGTCGGCAGCAGACGGTTGCCCCAAGTCGCCGGTGGTTGCGCAGACGACTTCTTGGCATCGTGTGCCGATCCAGCCCGACCGTCTGCCGCACGATGGATGCAGACGATCTCAGCGACACGGTCCCATTCGTCGTCATCGGGATCGAGTGGTAGGTGCCGAACGTGATGTATGGCAGCCGCCGCTGTGTCGGGATGAGAAAGAACACGCTGGTGTCGATACCATGCTCTGTAAGCACCTGCTTCGTCTGCTCGGCGATCTGCGCGAGCCTCTCCCTAGCTCGCTCGCGGTAAGCCGTGACGTCGTCATCGAGTGCTGGGTCGTCGATCGCCTGGGTCTGCATTTTTGCTCGCCATCCTCTGCCTGGGTGTGGCGGTATTTATCGGTGCCGGAAATGTTCCAGCGACCGACCCCGGCGTGGTCAGGAATTGTCGATGCGTCCAGCCTGGGCAGTGCAGACCTCGGCGCGCTTCCGATAGTGCAGTGCCATCAGGCGGCGGCTGGACATCCCACTCTCGGCAATGGCGGTGCGTCCACCCGGCACATGGCGATACAACGTCGAGGAACTGCACCCGACCTGCCGGGCGACCTCGGAGGCGGTCATGGTGCCGGATGCCAGCATTGCCTTCGCCGCCCTGACCTTGATGGCGTCCAACGCCGGAGGACGACCACCGACACGGCCACGGGCGCGGCTGGCTGCCAGTGCGGTTCGGGTGCGCTCACGCAGAAGCTCCACCTCGAACTGCCCAAGGGCGGCGAAGATGTGGAGGATCAGCCGCCCGGTCGCGCTGGTGGTGTCGATGTTCTCGTGCAGCGACCGCAGACCGATGCCGCGTGCCTGCAAGGTGTCCACGGTGGTCAGAAGCTGGCGCATGGATCGCGCCAGACGGTCGAGCCGGGCGACGACCAGCACATCACCCTCGCGGGCGAACTCCAAGGCGGCGGCAAGCTGCGGGCGATCCGCGCGGGTGCCGCTCATCAATTCCTCGAACACCCGCTCGCACCCGGCAGCATGGAGCGCGTCGATCTGACCATCAGTGGTTTGCAGATCGGTCGAGACGCGGGCATAGCCGACCAACATCGGAAGTCTCCCAGAACTCGTCCTACCCCCGTGCAATCGAGACGAGGGTTTCAGGACTGAGTTCTGGGACGCTGCATGGCCGGTTTCAAGACGGAATCAGAACTAATCTGGGGTTCTCCCGAAAACGACCGTTTCTGAGAGGCCGCCCTCCCCGATTACACAGCGACGCTTGGTGGCACCTTCGCTCGTGGATCGAGGAGCGACCACCCTGACCATGCCGGTAGTCAGGGTGGTCCGTAGTCGCCCAGCAGGCTGTGACCGCAGCGGGAACTCATCGCGGCGGCCCAGTTCTTGTAAGCCATTGAAATCCTGGCGCTTTCTATTTGTCCCGTTCCAGGGATGAAATGCGTAAGTTTCTGCTGGCGAGCGTAGCCACGTTGGGGACCGGGGGATTGGCAGGCGCGGCTCTGGCGCAGACACCACCAGGAGCACCGGTGCCGGCACCTCTATCGGCACCAGCACCCATGTCAGGGGGGACAGTCGGCGCACCGACCCAGGGGCAGCAGGCTTGGCCGCCTGCTCCGGCGCCGACGGCCTATGTCAACAACAACAACAACTATCAGGCACCGATGCTGCCGGGCGCGCTGGCAAACCCCACCCCAGGCACGATCGTCGTCCACTTCAACGGCAAGGTGCAGGTGGACTTCGCGGGCGTCGTGGAGCAGTGTTGACAATCACCTGGTGACCGCGACGGCCCAGCCGCAGATCGGCAATGCGACCACGGTGCCGTCCGCCACCTCGTTGGCGGCCGTATACTCGGCAACAACGGCATCGGCTCGGTGAAGGTGCAGCCGCAAGATTTCTTCAGCTTTGGGCGTATCTATGCCGGCGGTGACGGCATGGCGACCAATGGCCTGCGCTATGGTGCGGCGATCGAAATCCGGCAGAACTTCACCGGCCAGATCAGCAGCAACGGCAGTTCCGGCGCATCGGGCTATCCTCGCTGGAGACGCTGTATGTGCGGCGCGCCTTCACCTACGTCGCTGGCGAGAACTGGGGCATCGTGCGTATGGGCCAGGCCGATGGCCTGATCGGCATCTTCGACAACGGCGTGACCACCTTCCAGTTCCTGCCGACCGGCAACCTGAACGGTGGCGACCTGCAAGCGGACATTTCCTTCCAACGTCTCGCCCACCTTCGTGTTCCTGGGCCAGGCGGGCAACGAGTATGACAACGCGAAGGCGGTGTATCTGTCGCCGCAGATCGCCGGGTTCGACTTCGGCATCCAGTATGCGCCGAACACGTCGAACGGCAACGGCATCGGCGGCTGCGGGCACTTGCGCTGAATGGCTCGATCACCGGCGCCGGCACCGGCACGGGCCTTAGCTGCACGGTCGCGAACACGGGATGTCCTTCGCTGTCCTCCGGTCCGGGCATCCAGGATGGCGCGCGAGCGCTCAACCAGACGGCGATCGGCGTCCGCTATCAGGGCGCGTTCGGCGGCCTGGGCGTGCTGGCCTACGGCGTATACATGATCAGCCAGGCTGCCGACTACACCGGCCTGAAGACGCCGGCGGTCCTCGGCACCACGACAACGCCCGGCAGCAAGTTCAACGGCACCTACAACGGCCTGAGCTTCGGCAGCGGCGGCGTTGCGGCGACCTTTGCCGGGTTCACCGTCGGTGGCAACATCATCGGCGGCAAGATCAACGGCCAGTTGGCCTTGCAGCCGTCGGGCGGCGCGCCGTTGCTGGGTTTCCTGCCGGTGCGAAATACGTGAACGGCCCGTGGACGGTGGGCATCGTCGGCGAAGAATATTGGGAACAGGGCACGGTCACGCTGTCCGGCCTGACCCAGCGGAAGGCGCGCGCCCTCGACACCGGCGTGGGCTACGCGGTGGCGCCTGGCTTCTCGGTGTTCGCCGAGTATCTCTGGCAAGATCAGACGCAGAACGGCAACAACTTCCTCACCGGGGCGGTTGGTACGTGGGGCTGCCGGCGTCGCGAACGGCGCCATCTTCAACAACAACATCAGATCTCAGGGCTTCCTGGTCGGCAACGTCGTGAACTTCTGAGTTCGACACGGCTGAGACGCAACGGGCGGCGGGGAGCAATCCCCGCCGCCTTTTTCTTGCGGATTTACGAGCTGGCGAATTGTCGCATTCGGCTTGGCGATTGTCATCGCAATGGCCGCCGGTAAATTGGCGCCATGAATCGTCAGCAGCGGCGAGCGGCAGAAAGGCGGACACAGCGCACCTACGCCGCGCCGCTCGCCGGGGACGAACTGTTCCGCGCCGCCGTTGCCTCGCATCAGGCTGGCCGTCTCTCCGATGCAGTGGCGACATGCCAAGCGTTTTGAACGCCAGCCCGCGACATGCCGACTGCCTGCATCTCTATAGTGTCGTGGAACCGCAGCTGGGTCATGCCGCGGCGGCGGCTGACCTGATCGCTCGTGCAATCCGGATCAACGACCAGGATGCGGCATATTTCTGCCACCAGGGGAATACCTGGGTTGATCTGGGCCAGTTGGAACCTGCGGTGCGCAGCTACGACCGCGCGATTGCACTACGGCCGGACTATGCCGAGGCCCACGCGGATCGCGGCGACGCTCTGGCGGCACTCGGCCATCACGCTTCGGCTGTCGCGAGCTACGACCGGGCCACTGAGATCGAGCCGCATTATGCGGAGGCGTGGTGCAACCGTGGCAATCCCCTCCGCAGTCTCGGCCGTCTCGATGATGCAGTGGCGAGCTACGATCGCGCCCTCGCGTTGCGCCCGAACATGCCAGAGGCCTGGAGCAATCGGGGGTCGGCACTGCTCGATCTCGGGTATCACGAGGATGCGATTGCCAGTTTCGATCGCGCCATCGCGCTGCGGCCAGCGATGGCGGAGGCTTGGTACAACCGCGGCGTCGCCCTCGCGAAGACGGGGCAGCGGATGGCGGCCGTGGAGAGCTACGATCGCGCGCTCGCGGTGCGGCCGACTCATGCGGAGACCTGGTCGAACAGAGGTGTGGCGTTGTTCGAGATGGAACGCCCAGGCGATGCCGTTGCCTGTTACGACCGTGCGATACAGCTGAAAGCCGATCTGGCCGAAGCCTGGTACAATCGCGGCAATGCATTGCAGATGCTGGGGCAGTTCGCCGATGCCCTGCACAGCTACGATCGGGCCATTGCGCTGCGGGCGGATTATCCCGAGGCACTCAGTGAACGCGTCCATGTGCGCTATCTCGTATGCGATTGGCGCCATCGGCCTGAGGATGATGCCTCACTGGTCGATCTGGTGCACAGAGACCAAACGGTAGCGCCGTTCCTCCTGCTGGCGACGTCGGCCTCGCCGGCGGATCAACTTCGTTGTGCGCGCCAATGGGCTACGCGTTTCGCACAAGCGAAGGGTCTCCTCGCCGAATCGCAGCCGCGTGATGCCCAGAGGGCGCTCACGTTGGGATATCTGTCCGGGGACTTTCGTCAGCATCCCCTGGCGTATCTGATCGCGGACCTGCTGGATTGCCACGACCGCACCCGCTTCAAGGTGATCTGCTACAATCTGCGAGCGGATGATGGCAGTGCGATCCGCCGCCGGATTGCCGCCGCCTGCGACCGTTTCGTCGAGCTGCAGGATCTCGCAGACCTTTCAGCGGCGCAGGCGATCGCCAGCGACGACGTCGATATCCTTGTGGACCTCAGCGGATACACGCGCAGCGCGCGTTCGGGCGTGCTGGCGCATCGCCCTGCGCCCATCCAGGTGAGCTATCTCGGTTATATCGGCAGCATGGGCGCCGACTTCATCGACTATGTCATCGCAGATCCGGTGGCGCTGCCCATGGATCAGCAGGAACATTACCAGGAGAAGATCGTTCACCTGCCGGTCTGCTACCAGCCGAACGGCACGTTCGAGGCCGATCACCAGCCACGGCTTCACCCGCGACGAATGCGGCCTGCCGGAACAGGGGTTCGTGTTCTGCTGCTTCAACGGCAGCCATAAGATCGGACCTGACGATTTTGCGACTTGGATGCGCCTGCTCGCCTCGGCGCCTGGCAGCGTGCTCTGGCTGGGAGGGATCAATCCGCTGGCAGAAGTCAACCTGCGGCGGGAGGCAGCGGACCACGGGATCAACCCCGAACGCCTGGTGTTCGCTCCTCAGGTCAGCTACCCGGAGTATCTGGCGCGCTGCACGCTTGGCGATCTATTCCTGGACACGCAACCGTACAATGCCGGCGCGACTGCAAGCGATATGCTCTGGGCGGGCCTGCCGCTGGTGACGCGGGTTGGCCGCGGCTTTGCCGGACGCATGGCAGCCAGCGTGTTGACCGCGTGTGGACTGCCCGAGCTGATCGCCGAATCCGACTCGGCGTACGAAGCGCTGGCGTTGCGGTTGGCGACGGAGCCCGCGGAACTGGCGAGGATCCGGGCGGAGTTGCGCGGACGCGGGCATGCATCGGCGCTGTTTGACCCAGTTCGTGGCACCCGGCATCTGGAAGCAGCCTACGCGGAGATGTGGCGTCGCCACTGCGACGGGCTGGCGCCAGCGAACCTTGCCATATCTGAAGCTGCTTCGATGTGACGCTCTGCATCGTCGTTGGCGTAGCAACGGCTGCGAGCATAATAGGGAAACCTTGGCGACTCAGTCGCAAGGCGCTAAGGGGAACGTATCTCTGGCGTGAGTATGTTGAGATGGCTATCAGACTTCAGACTGCTGTTACACTGGGTTTGGCCGTGGGGCTCCTCGCCGCCTGCGGCAATTCGAAACCGAACCCGACCGATCCGGGCTATATCGGCCAGCAAGGCCCGAGCAGCAGCGGGTCGATGCCCGGCGGCAGTGTTCTCGGTGACAGCAGCATGGTGTTTGGCACAGCCAAGGACCGACCCGGCGGCACAGGCAGCGGCGCCGGCGGTGGCGGTGGTGGTGCTCTCGGGGTCAACGCCTATCTCTGGCGCGGCGCGCTCGACACGCTGAGCTTCATGCCGCTGTCCTCGGCTGATCCATTCGGCGGCGTGATAATTACCGACTGGTATACGCCCAATGCCGCGAATGACGAGCGCTTCAAGGCGACCGCCTACATCCTCGGCCGCGAACTGCGCAGCGACGGGGTCCGCGTGAGCATCTTCCGCCAGGTGCTGCAGAACGGCCAATGGGTGGATGCGCCGGTAAGCCCGGTCACGGTGGGCGAGATCGAGAACAAGGTGCTGTCCCGTGCCCGCGAATTGCGCGAACAGTCACAGGCGAGCAGCTAGCGGCGCGCGGCTGCGTCGACTGAATCCATGAGGTTTGGCCGGGCCGCCACCTCTTGCGAAGTCGCCGCTGGCGGCAAATAACTGTGTGATGAACGAAAGCGTGACGGTCGCGGCCGAGCTGCCGCGCTACGATTTCCGCGAGGCGGAACCCCGCTGGCAGCGCGCCTGGGCCGAACGCGGCTGCTTCCGCGTGCCGGACGTACCGAGCGACAACAAGCCGAAATACTACGTGTTGGAGATGTTTCCGTATCCCAGCGGGAAGATCCACATGGGCCATGTGCGTAACTACACGCTGGGCGACGTGGTGGCGCGCTACAAGCGGGCACGCGGCTTCGCGGTGATGCATCCGATGGGCTGGGATGCGTTCGGCCTGCCGGCGGAGAACGCGGCGCGTGAACGCGGCATCCACCCCGCGACGTGGACGCGCGAGAACATCGCCGCCATGCGCGCCGAGTTGCACCGTATGGGACTGTCGCTCGAATGGGAGCGCGAGTTCGCCACCTGCGATCCGGAATATTACGGCCACCAGCAGAAGCTGTTTCTCGATTTCCTGCGCGCCGGCCTGGTGGAGCGCAAGGAGAGCTGGGTGAACTGGGACCCGGTCGACGGCACCGTGCTGGCGAACGAGCAGGTGATCGATGGCCGAGGCTGGCGGTCCGGCGCGCTGGTGGAGAAGAAGCAGCTCAGCCAGTGGTTCCTGAAGATCACCGACTATGCGCAGGAATTGCTGGACGCACTCGACACCTTGGATCGCTGGCCCGAGCGCGTCCGGCTGATGCAGGCGAAATGGATCGGCCGCAGCGAAGGCGCGCGGCTGAATTTCGCGCTGGCAGAGCCGGCGGGCGAGATCGCCGGGGTCGAGGTCTACACCACGCGGCCGGACACACTCTACGGCATGTCGTTCCTGGCGCTGGCGCCGGAGCACCCGCTGTCCGCCGCGGTGGCGGCGCGCGATCCGAAGGCGGCCGAGTTCGTCGCCGAATGCCGCCGGATGGGCACCTCCGAAGCGGTGATCGAGACGGCGGAAAAGCGGGGGTATGACAGCGGACTGCGCGTCAGGCATCCGTTCCTGCAGGATGTCACCTTCCCGGTGTGGATCGCGAACTTCGTGCTGATGGAATACGGCACCGGAGCGATCTTTGGCTGCCCGGGCCACGACCAGCGTGACCTGGACTTTGCGCGCAAGTATGGTTTGGGCGTGGTGCCGGTGGTTCTGCCGCCCGGTGAAGATCCCGCGACGTTCGCCATCGGCGATGAGGCCTATGTCGGGCCTGGCACGATCTTCAACTCGGACTTCATGAACGGTCTTGAGGTAGACGCGGCGAAGCGGGCGGTGATCGCCGAGCTGGAACGGCTTGGCGTTGGGCGTGGCGAGGTGAACTGGCGGCTGCGCGACTGGGGCGTCAGCCGGCAGCGTTACTGGGGCTGCCCGATCCCGGTGATCCATTGCGATGCCTGTGGCATAGTGCCGGTGCCGGATGATCAGTTGCCGGTGCAACTACCCGACGATGCGACATTCGATCGCCCCGGCAATCCGCTGGATCATCATCCGACCTGGAAGCACGTCGCTTGCCCGCGCTGCGGCGCCGCGGCGCGGCGCGAGACAGACACGTTCGACGTATTCGTCGACAGCGCCTGGTATTTTGCGCGGTTCTGCAGTCCCCACGCCGACACACCGGTGGCGCGCAAGGCGGTCGATCATTGGATGCCGGTCGATCAGTATATCGGCGGCATCGAGCACGCGATCCTGCATTTACTGTACGCGCGCTTCTTCACCCGCGCGATGAAGCGCACCGGGCATCTCGATATGGAGGAGCCGTTCGCTGGGCTGTTCACCCAGGGCATGGTGACGCACGAGAGCTATCGCTCGACGACGGGGGCGAACGGCGCCTGGCTGTATCCGGATGAGGTGATCAAACAGGCCGACGGGTCCGCGCTGCACCGTGACACCGGTGAACCGGTGGTGATCGGCCGGGTCGAGGCGATGAGCAAATCGAAGCGCAACACGGTGGACCCTGAGGCGATCATCGCTCGCTATGGCGCCGATACCGCGCGCTGGTTCATCCTGTCGGACAATCCGCCCGAGCGCGACATGGAGTGGACCGAGTCGGGCGTCGCTGGTGCTTTTCGCTTCACCCAGCGTGTGTATCGACTTGTGGAGACGCTTGGTGACGCGCCTGCCGCAGAGCCTGGCGACGCGGCCCGTGCCCTGCGTCGTGTGACGCACAGCACGATCGCCGCGGTCAGCGAGGCGCTGGACAGCTTCGCGTTCAACGTCGCGGTGGCGCGCCTCTACGAGTTTTCCAATGCGATCGCCAGCGCGGGGGATGCGCCGGGCCTCGTCGCGGCTCGGCATGAGGCGATCGAGACGTTGGCCCGCCTGATCGCACCGATGATGCCGCACCTCGCGGAGGAGGTGTACCATCGTCTGCACCCAACTGCCGCGACGCTGGTCGCCGACCTGCCTTGGCCGGAGGCCGATCCCGATCTGCTGGTGGCGGAAACCGTTACGATAGCAGTGCAGGTGATGGGCAAGCTGCGCGGCACGATCTCGGTCCCGCCGGATGCACCGCGCGACGCCAATGTCGCCGCGGCCAAGGCCGAGGCGAATGTCGCTCGCTCGTTGGAGGGCAAGCGGATCGTCAAGGAGATCTACGTGCCGGACCGGATCATCAACTTCGTGGTCGCCTGATGCGCCGGCGGCGGATGCTCGCTCTGGCGGCCGGTGCGACGTTGTCCGGCTGTGGTTTCCAGCCGGTGTACATGCCGACCGCCTCGGGCAAGGCCGGCGTGGCGCAGCGTGAGCTGGCGGCGATCCAGGTAGATATCATCCCCGATCGCCCCGGCCAGTTGTTGCGGCAGGCGCTGCAGGACCGGCTGGAGATGGGCTCGAGCGGCGTCGCGCGGCGCTACGAACTGTCGGTGGCGTTTGGCATCTCGGGTGAGGGCATCGCGATCCAGCAGGACACCAGCGTGACCCGCATACGCGAGATCGGCACCGCCACCTGGAACCTGATCGCGCAGGATCCGGGACGCACAAGGTTGACCAGTGGCTACGCAAAGTCGGTCGACGCGATCAATCTCTTCGATGCACAGTACTTTGCCGCCGATCTGGAGAACGAGGCAGTGCAACGAAGGCTTGCCGAGGCGCTGGCGGACCAGATCACGCTCCAGCTTGCGACATTCTTCCACAAGCGGGATATGGCGAGCGGATGAAGCTCCCGCCGCAGCGCGTGGCGGCATTCCTGCGTGATCCAGGCCCGTGCCGCGTTGTGCTGCTGTACGGCGAGGACCACGGGATGATCCGGGACCGCGCCGCCGCACTGGTGCGGACGGTGGCGGGATCGGCGGACGATCCATTCCTGGTCGCCGAGCTCGGGCGTGAGGACGTCGGGCTGTTGGCCGCTGAGGCAGCCTCCCTGGCACTGACCGGCGGGCGACGCGTGGTGCGGCTGCGCGAGGCCACCGACGCGGCGACCGACCAGGTCGCGGCCATCCTGAAGGGCGCGGCGCCGGCGCTGGTCGTGCTGGAGGCGCCGGGGCTGGCGACACGCTCGCGCCTGCGCACACTGCTTGAGAGTGCGCCCGACGGGGCGGCGATCGGCTGCTATCCCGAAGAAGGCCGAGCCCTGACCGAGACGATCCGTGCGGCGTTGAGCGAGACCGGCGTCGGCATTGATGCGGACGCTCTGGCCTGGGTGTCGGACCAGTTGGGCGCGGATCGCGTGTCGACCCGGGGGGAGGTGGAGAAACTCGCCCTGTATGCCGGCCCCGGAGGCCGGGTGGACCTGGACGCGGCGATGGCGTGCGTCGGCGACCTCGCCGGCCTGTCGCTCGACGACGCACTGTTCGCCGCGACCGAGGGCGATGTGGCACGCGCTGACCGTGCGCTGGAGCTGGCCGTCGCCGAGGGTGCCACTCCCGTTGGCGTGCTGCGGGCGGCGCTGATGCACCTGCAGCGCCTGCATCGGGTACGGCTGGCGGTGGACGATGGGCTGAGCACGGCCGATGCGGCAAAGAGTGTGCGCCCGCCGGTGTTCTTTCGGCGGTTGAATGCGTTCAGCCGGGCTATCGAACTGTGGTCATCCGCCGCTCTGATGGCGGCGATCGCCAGGCTGGCGGAGGCGGAGCGCGCCTGTAAGCGCACCGGCGCGCCGGATGTCGTGCTGTCCCGCAATGCCGTGCTGACCCTGGCGCGCCGTGCGGCAGCAACGGGCGGGACGCGGCGACGAACCGCATGACGACGGTTACTTTTGCTTTATTTGACTATTACTGTTGTAGTCCAAGTCTGTTCAGTAAATTATCCAACTGATCCAGATCGGTGTAGTGAAACTGTATGACGCCGCGCTTGCCGTTGAAGGTCACCTTCACGGTCAGGCCGAGCTGCTCGCTCAGACAACGTTCCAGGGCCACGGTATCCGGCCCTCGACTGCGCCGCAGGTCGTCCGCCAGGGAACGTTCCGCTGGCGGTTCGCGAGTCGGCAGGGCTTCCGTTTCTCGCACCGACAACTGGCGGTCGATCACTTCGCGCAACCCGGCTTCCGGCGCCGCATGGGCCAGCAGGGCGCGCGCATGACCGGCTGAGATCTCGCCCTTTTGCAGCGCTTCCTTCACTGCGGGCGGCAGGTTGAGCAGTCGCAGCGTGTTGGCAATGTGGCTGCGCGACTTGCCGACAGCCTGGCCGAGCGCCTCTTGGGTGAACGCGAACTGGGTCAGCAGCCGATCATAGCCCTCGGCTTCGTCTATTGGGTTGAGGTCCTGGCGTTGCAGGTTCTCCACGAGGGCAACGGCGGCGGCCTCGGTGTCCGTCATATCGTGGACCAGTGCTGGGACCTCGTGCAGGCCCGCGGCGCCAGCGGCCCGCCAGCGACGCTCGCCTGCGACGATCTGGAAGCGGCCGGCCGTCGCCGGGTGCGGTCGAACGAGGAGAGGCTGCAGTATGCCGCGGAGCCGGATCGACTGGGTAAGCTCCTCCAGCGCGGTCGGGTCGATGCTGCTGCGTGGTTGGTAGGGGTTCGGCTCGAGCAGATCGAGCGGCACGTGGCGAATGCCCGCTCCCTGCGGCGGTGCCTGGACAGCGGCATCGCCCAGCAACGCGGCAAGCCCGCGGCCAAGTCGGGGGCCGACATCGCGCCTGGCATTCATGACTGGTCTCGTTCCCGTCGAAGCACCTCGCCGGCTAGCCGGACATAGGCCTGCGCGCCGGGAGAGCGGAAATCGTACAGCAGCACCGGCTTGCCATGGCTCGGCGCCTCGGAGATGCGGATGTTGCGGGGGATGACGGCGTCGTAGACGGTATTGCCGAAGAATCCACGGGCATCGGCGGCGACAAGATCTGAAAGATTATTACGCCTGTCATACATTGTAAGCACGATTCCTTGCAGACGAAGGGTCGGGTTGAGGCCGCGCTTCACCATTTCGATCGTCCGGACCAAGCCGGTGATGCCCTCCAGGGCATAGAACTCGCATTGCAGCGGGACGAGTACCGCATCCGCGGCGACCAGGCCGTTCAGGGTGAGCAGGCCGAGGCTTGGCGGGCAGTCGATCAGCACGAAACTGTAGGGGGACGGTCCATCGCGCAGCGGGATCAGGGCATCGCGCAGGCGGTATTCGCGGCGATCCATCCCGACCAGTTCGATTTCGGCACCGGCAAGGTCCGCCTCGGCCGTGACCAAAGAAAGGTTCGCGATGTGGGTGGCTCGGGCTGCAGCCAACAGTGGCACATCGCCGGTGATCAGGCGATAGCTGCCGACTGCGCGATCGGTGCGCGGGATGCCAAGGCCAGTGGATGCGTTGCCCTGGGGATCGAGGTCGATCAGCAGAACCTTCTCATCGTTGGCTGCGAGCGCGGTGGCGAGATTGATTGCCGTCGTGGTCTTTCCGACGCCCCCCTTCTGGTTGGCGATCGCCAGGATGCGCACGCCCAGTAGCGGGGGCGGTTTGTCGATGATTTCGGCATCAGGGTGTGGGAACGACACGGCGGAGATCACTGATCCGGAGGATGCAGGCGTCGGGTGCGGTACGACTCGGAACGCGCTGCACCTGCATGTGCCATTGTGCCGCCGCGTGCGTCAATTCCGTCTCGACGTTGGCGCCCTTGAGGAACAGGCATTCGCCTCCGGGCGCGAGGAGCGGCTCCGCGAAGCCCAGGAGTTTGGGTAGCGGAGCAAGGCCGCGGGCAGTGATGAGAGGGGCTGGCGGCAGCCGGGCCACCTCGATGCGGAGAGCGTGGACGTGGACCGGTGCGCCGGTGATCCGGGCGGCTTCGCGAAGGAAGGCGGCCTTGCGCTGGTCGGCCTCGATCAGGTCGAACGTCACATTTGTGGCAAGGGCGAGAATCAGGCCGGGGAAGCCGGCGCCGGAGCCCAGGTCTATGGCACGATCGCAGGGCTGCTGGATCAGCGAGGCGAGTTGGAGCGAATCGGCGATATGGCGCCGCCACAGCAGCGGCTCATCGCCCGGTGAGACGAGGTTGACTGTCCGATTCCAGCGAAGCAGTAGCGCGGCGAAGTTCTCCAGTGCCGCGAGGGTTTCACGTGAAACATCCTTCGGCGCCGAATTATGTTCCACGTGAAACACCCACACTAGCCCGGAATTGGTGGCGCTCCGCGGTGCTTCCGCACATACGCGGCGATCGCTGCCAGCGCGGCTGGCGTCATGCCCTGGATCCGGGAAGCGGCGCCAAGCGATTCCGGCTGCAGCCGTGCCAGCTTGACGGAGAGCTCCGCAGAGAGGCCGCCGACCTTGCTATACGTGACACCCTGGAGCCCCACGCTCTCTTCGCGCTGGAACGCCCGGATGTCGGCATCTTGCCGCGGCAGATAACCGTCATACCGCACCTCCGTCTGCAACTGGTTCAGCGCGCGGGATGGCAGATCGGCGAGCCATGGGAAAGCAGCAGACAGTGCGCAAAACTCGACCTCGGGACGACCCAATAGCTCGAACACAGATCGCCAGCGCCCGTCCATGCGAACTGGGATTCCGTGACGAGCCAGGTCGCGGGGATAGCCGCCCTCGGCCCTGGCCCGCTCCATCGCCGTTGTCACGGCCGTCCGATGTGGGTGAAACCCTGCGGCTCGCTGGGGGCCCACACAGCCCCACGCCATCCCCTTCCCCGTCAACCGCAGATCGGCATTGTCGGCTCGCAGCGTCAGGCGGAATTCGGCACGCGACGTGAACATCCGGTAGGGTTCGCTGACCCCTTGCGTCGTCAAATCATCGACCAGCACGCCGATGTAGGCGTCCGAGCGAACAAGTGCGACCGCCGCAAGACCGCCAACCTGGCGCGCCGCGTTGATACCCGCGATGATCCCTTGCGCCGCTGCCTCCTCGTATCCTGTCGTGCCGTTGATCTGCCCTGCCAGAAATAGTCCGGGCAGCGCGCGCACCTCCAGCGACGAGGCCAAGGCTCGTGGATCCACATAATCGTACTCGACCGCATAGCCGGGCCGAACCATCCGGGCGTGTTCCAGGCCTGGTATCGTTGCGAGCAAGGCGACCTGCACCTCTGCGGGAAGGCTTGTCGAGATTCCATTCGGATAGACCGTGTTATCGTCCAGGCCCTCTGGCTCAAGGAAGATATTGTGGCTATCCCGGGCAGCGAACCGCACTATCTTGTCTTCAATCGATGGACAGTAGCGCGGCCCAGTCCCGGCGATGTGGCCGCCGTAGACCGCAGACCGATGTAGATTGGCCCGAATGATCGCATGCGTTGCCGAAATCGTCCGGGTTATACGGCATTCCACCTGCGGATTGGCAATGCGCTCGGTGAGCGGGCTGAATGGCTCCGGCACAGCGTCGCCGGGGTCGGCATCCAGACCCTGCCAGTCAATCGTCCGACGATCCAGCCGCGGCGGCGTGCCCGTCTTCAGTCGACCCAGGGGAAGCTCCAGCCGCGCCAGTGTTCGAGCCAGTCCGATCGAAGGCGCCTCCCCTACCCGTCCGGCTGCCGTCTGCTGGTCGCCAATGTGGATCACTCCGCGAAGGAATGTCCCGGTGGTCAGGACCGCCGCGCCGCAATGGATCATCGAACCATCGGCGCACAAAACGCCAGCCAGACGGCCATCAGGTCCGATTTCGAGGTCCTCGACCGAGCCTGCCCGCACTGTCAGCCCAGACGTATCCGCCAGCATCCGTTGAATCGCCTGCCGGTACAGCGCCCGATCAGCCTGGGCGCGGGGGCCGCGCACCGCCGGCCCCTTGCTACGGTTCAGCAGCTTGAAATGGATGCCCGCCGCGTCCGCCGCGCGGCCCATCAACCCATCCAGCGCATCAACCTCACGCACCAGATGGCCCTTGCCGATTCCGCCAATCGACGGATTGCAGGACATCTCGCCGATCGTATCGACGCGGTGGGTCAGCAGCAGTGTGCGCGCGCCGACGCGTGCAGCGGCCGCGGCAGCCTCGCATCCGGCATGCCCACCACCGATCACCACCACGTCGAAACGCTCAACCATGAGATTCGCACCTTGTTACACGCGCGCCGGGGCGCTTTATAGCGCCTATGGATTTCTTCTCAGTTCACCATCTCATCCAGCTTCTCCACGCGTATGGCAACGTGGTCTTGGGCGTCGTCGTCGGCTTGGAGAGCGTCGGCCTGCCGCTTCCAGGTGAGACGCTGCTGATCGCGGCGGCTGTCTATGCCGGGACGACACATCAGTTGAATATTGGATTCGTCATTCTCTCCGCCGCCGTGGGCGCGATCGTCGGCCAAATGGTCGGCTACGCGATCGGCTGGGGTGTCGGCTTCCGGCTGCTGCGACGCTACGGACGGTATATCGGCATGACGGATCGCCGATTGGCATTCGGCAGAGCGCTGTTCCGTCGCCATGGGGAGAAGGTGGTGTTCGCCTCGCGCTTCATCGTGGTGCTGCGAACTTTGGCCGCATTGCTTGCTGGGGCAAATCGCATGCCGCGGGGCCGCTTCATGGTGGCCAATGTCGCGGGCAGCGTCGTCTGGGCGGCACTCTACGGCTTTGGTGCGTATATGCTCGGCCACGAGGCGAAACACGTCGCCGGACCAATCGCCATTGGCATCTGTGGGATTGTGATAGCCGCCCTGGTGGTCGCGGCCCTGTACATGCGGCACCGCGAGCACCAGCTTCTGGCACAGCCGGCGCGCGCCGGCCGGCGTCCCAGAGTAACGAGTTCATTGTTATAGATCTTGACTTACATACTTACAAACAACGAGCAAGAGCCAAGTATTACTGGCGGTTCGTATAGTAACCGGACCGACCGATAGTCAGAGCACTATTCCTGCGGATAGCGCCACGGCTTCGCCGGCTGCGGAGCGCCTTCGTCGATCGTCCATTGTGGCAGCGACAACCCTGGCGCCACATCGCTGAACACCATCCGCATTCGCGAACCGATGCCGACGCGTTTCACCACGTCGGGCGATGCCAAGATGCCCTCCGGCGTGGTCAGGTTACCGATGACGCGCAATGATCGTGCTCGGTCGGCTTGGCCTTCTGCGTGTCGAGCTCGACCAGCAGCACCATGTAAGGCGTGCGCGCCTGAAACGCCGGCTGGATGCCGTGATGCACTTCTTCGTACCAGTACACTGCGCCCTTCCCTTCCACCTTCGTCCAGGTCGATGTCAGGCACGTGCACCAGGGACATGCCGTGGTCGGCGGATAGCGCAGCAGCTTGCAGTCATCGCACTGCTGCAAGTGGAAGTCGTGCTCCGCGCAGTGACGGAAGTATTCCAAATTCTCGCCGTCCAGATCGTCGATTGACAGCGGCATGTCGAGATATGTGCCACGAACAGGCATGATCGGTTCCTCCCCTCAGCCGCGACGCATGACCATGGCCGATCCGGTCATCGGATTGGCCCAGCCGAGATTGGCGGTGACCTCGATGTTGCGCACCTGGCGACAGCCGCCCTCGCGATAGTCGAACGTGTGCTGACGCTTGCCGTCCGGCCCGATTGGACAGTAATCATCGGCGTCGTGGCGTAACTGGCGCACGTTCTCGATCACCATGTTCATGCCGTGCGTATAGCCCTCGCACAGATGGCCACCCGAGGTGTTCTGCGGCCGCTTTCCGCCCAGCCTCGTGATGCCGGACGAGACGTATTCGCCGCCCTCGCCCTTCTTGCAGAAGCCGTAATCCTCGAGTTGCAGCATCGAGGTGAAGGTGAACGCGTCATACGCCCCGACGGCGTCGATATCCTCGGGGCCGACGCCGGCGTTCGGCCACAGGATGTCTTTCGCGTAATAGCCGGCGACACGTGTGATCGGCCCGTGCTGGAAGTGCATGTCGGTGCGCGGCTTGGAGCAGCGGCCCACCACGCTGCGGATCAGCGCCGGCGTATGCCGCAGGTCGCGCGCGTGCTCGGCTCGGGTGACGATGATGCAGGTGGCGTTGTCGGTCTCCACGCAGCAGTCGAGCAGATGCAGCGGCTTGCAGATCATCCGGCTGTTGATCACGTCATCGACGGTATAGCGCTTCTTGTAGAACGCCTTTGGATTGTTCGAGGCGTGCTCGGAGTGCACCACCTTCACCATCGCCACCTGCTCGGGCTTGGTGCCGTACTCATACATGTGACGCATGAAGGTGGGCGCGAACTTCTGGCCGGCGCTCTGCCAGCCATAGGCGCGGCTGTGCAGCGCATCGCCGTTGATCGGCGCGGCGGAGCGCGCGCCGGTGCCGCCGATGCGCACCTGCGAGTAGCCGTTCATCGAACGGAAGATCGCGACGCACTTGCACATCCCGGCTTCCATGATGCCGATCGCGATGCCGATCAGTGCCTCCGTCGAGGACCCGCCGCCGTTCACATCCATGAAGAAGTTCAGCCGGATGCCGAGATCGCCGGCGAGAAATGGCGAGGGTGTGGAATTGTTGCCAGAGTAGGACAGCATGCCGTCGATGTCGGACGGTTTCAGGCCGGCATCCTGCATCGCGGCTCGCACTGCGAAGGTGCCCATCGCGCGTGTCGTCTTGCCCGAGCCGCGTGTGTAAGTGGTCTCGCCGACGCCAACGATCGCGTATTTGTCGCGCAGATATTTCGGCGTGGTGGCATCGGTGTCTGCCGGTAGCGGCATGTGCGTTTCCCCCTCTGCAGGCTGCCTAAAGGCTGAACGCGATGCGCGATGGCGTCAACTCGGCTGGCAGGTCATCTCGCGGCATCCGGCGCCTGCGAGACGTTGCGGTCGCCTCGTGATTGTTCGACCGATCCGGATAGCGTCGGTCCGATCGGATCGGGGGAACAAGCAATGCAGCTTGGAGCTTCACTGCCGGTGGTCGATATCGGCACCGGACCGGTGGTCGTTCGCGACTACGCACAGGCAGCCGAGGGTCTCGGCTATTCGTATCTGGTCGCGCCGGACCACGTGCTTGGGGTCAATCCGGCGGCGGACCATGGCGGGCGCGGGTCGGCACCACCGCCAACCCGTATCACGATCCGTTCGTGCTGTTCGGCTTCCTGGCCGGTTGCACGCAGCGCATCGGCTTCGCCGTCGGCGTGCTGATCCTGGCGCAGCGCCAGGCGGTGCTGGTGGCGAAGCAGGCGGCGAGCCTCGATGTGCTGTGCGGCGGACGGTTCCGCCTCGGCATCGGCGTCGGCTGGAACGAGGTCGAGTTCGTCGGGCTGAACGAGGATTTCCACAATCGCGGCAAGCGCTCGGAAGAGCAGGTGCGGGTGATGCAGGCGCTGTGGGCGCAGGAGCATGTCGATTTCACCGGCGAGTTCCATCGGATCGAGGATGCCGGCATCAATCCGCGGCCGGCATCGGGCCGTGTGCCGATCTGGTATGGCGGACACGCCGAGGCGACGTTCCGCCGCGCGGCGAAGTATGGCGATGGGTTCATGCCGCTGGCGTATCCGCCAGGCGATGCGGCGCTGGCGGCGTTCGACAAGCTGCGCCGGCTGACGCGCGAGGCAGGGCGCGATCCGGCGGCGATGGGGATCGAGGTGTGGGCCTCACTCGGCGCGGGCAACGAAGACGACTGGCGGCGCGAGTTCCAATTCTGGAAGCAGGCCGGCGTGACGCACGTGACGGCGCACACCACCTATGTGAGCGGTCACCACAAACGTATCGACGGACGCAGTGCCGCCGAGCATCTGGCGGCGATCACCCGGTACCGGGCGGCGGTGGCCGACCTGCTATAGCTGGTCTGAATCACGCGATTAGACAAAGAGATAGCGTGGGATGAGCACTCATTCCGCGCTATATCGCGTTCACGCCGAACCAGCCGGCCACCTCGCAGCGTGGCGAGGTGCCGGGGCGCGAGATCCTGAGCAATCTGCCGATGTCCAGCTTCCCGGATCCCAATGGCGGTTTCCGGGAACGTGCTGATGTCCGCACCATCCGTTGAAGGCGAGCCATTCGTCGTCGGTCATGCGCGACGAGCTGTTATAGCCCTTGCCGTCGCCTTCACCGACGAATCTGCCGTACTGCCAGGACTTTATCCCGGTCTGAGTTTCAGCCCATCGCATCCAGTCCCAGAGCCTCTCGAGCATCGCCTCCGGGATGTCGGCTATTTCGGCCGCCTTCCACGCGAGCTCGATCTGAATCGCGGATCGCTGGTTGGTATCGACCGTGCCCGCGTTGTGCTCCAGCGCGCGGGCGGCGACGTTGATCGGGAAATGCTGATAGAATTTTGCGACATCGCGCTCCATCACCAGCGTGAAGTGCGGAGGATTGTGATGACCGTAGTAGCTTGGTGGAGGGCGTGTACGATCTGTACTCGGTCGTGTGAATCACGCCTCTGAACGGGCCACCGATATAGGCACCGCCGTCCTGGCTCGCGAACGCCAGCTTGGTCGCCTCGCTCCACCACAGACCCATCGCCCCCTCCCATGGCCGCCACCCGTGCGGTCAGCAGCCTATGCAGGACATGGCGGATCAGATGTGAGCGGCGTCACCGACGTAGCGAGGTTTTCCGTCCCAGCCCTCGGCGAATGGGGCCCGGCAGCAGAGCCGCGGTCGAGAAGCCCGGCGAACAGCGCGACGAACAGCCACGGCAACCCCTGCGGATTGCGCAGATCCATCGCCGCTCCTCCCAACGGAGGGCCGACCAGTGCGCCCAGACCGTAGGCAATGATCATCGCGGCATTGACGCTGACGAGGTCGCCGCCGTGGAACCGGTCGCCCGCCATGCTGAGCGCGACCGGATAGATCCCCGACGCGATGCCGCCCCACACGAACAGCAGACCGAACAGGAGAGGCGGCGCGGGCGGCACGTCACAGCGCCGCCGCCCCGATCACGCCCACCCCGCCGCAGAGCCGCAGCGCCGCCAGCCGTGACGCGCGATCCGACAGCCAGCCGATCAGCACCTGGAAGCGATCGCGCCGAAATACACAGCGGACAGTGTCGCCGCCGCCCATCGCTCGGTCAGTCCGTTGCGCACGCCCCAGATCGGCAACAGCGCCATCAGCGCCGATTCGTACAGACCGAACGCCGCGATGACGCCGACAATGACCGGCGCGCGGGCGAACATGCTGAGCGGACTGGGGCCTCGTTCCCGGCCGAAGCTGCCCGAGGCGTTGCCGACGCCGAACAGCGGCAGTATCGCCAGGGCGGAAATGGCGGCGTTGACCAGGAACGGCGGCCATCCTTCGATGCCGGTCAGCGACAGGATCAGCGGCCCGGTGCCGAACCCAGCCGACAGCGCGGCCGAGTAGACCCCGATGATCCGGCCGCGGCCCGCGTCGCCGGCGAGCTGATTGATCCAGGCCTCGCCGGTCGTGAAGATGCTCGAGCCCACCATGCCCAGCGGGCGCAGCACGAACCAGGCCCTGATGCTGTCGAACACCTTCATCGCCAGGAACAGCGCGATGTCGAGCACGAAGCAGACCAGCAGGAAGTTGCGGACGCCGAACCGCTGGACCAGGCGTGGCGCCAGCAGCGGCCCGATGATCACGCCGATGAACGTCGCGCCGGCGTTCAGCCCGTTCAGCGCCACGTCGGTGCCGCGCTGTTCCAGCACAGCGGCAGCAGCGGCGCGGCCTGACCGACGCTGAGGCCGAACACGGTGACCGAGGCGATCGCCGCCGCCAGGCTCCACCGCCGCTCACGCGCGGTGGTTGGCAGCGCGCTTGCATCCGTGCTTGGCATCGCCCGGCCCCGAGGAAACACGCAGCATGGAGTGGCACAGAACGCCGCCTTACGGCAGACGGGACCGCGCGCCCTTCGTGCTGATCGTGGCGATCACCGCCTGCGGCACGCTGGGCATGCACCTGATCATCCCGGCACTGCCCGATACGGCGCGAGCGCTGGGGGTCTCGCCCGGGACGATCCAGCTCACCATCACGCTGTATCTGATTGGTCTGGCGATCGGCCAGTTGCTGTATGGGCCGATATCGGACCAGTTCGGCCGGCGGCCGGTGCTGCTGGCGGGGCTCGCGCTGTTCACGCTGGCCGGGATCGCCACGAGCGTCGCGCCGAATGCCTGGACCCTGGTGGTCGCGCGGATCCTGCAGTCGATCGGCGCATGCGCCGGGCTGGTGCTGGGCCGCGCGATCGTGCGCGATTCCGCGGCGCCGGACCGGGCCGCGGCGCGGCTCGCCATGCTGACCCTGGTGATGTCGGCCGCACCCGCCATCGCGCCGGTGCTCGGCGGCTATGCCACCGCCTGGTTCGGCTGGCGCGCCGCCTTCGCGCTGCTGGCGATCGTCGGCGGGTTGACCCTTAGCTTCGCCGTGCTGCTGCTGCCGGAGACCAACCCTGCAGTCGAGTTCGCGCGCGTCGCTGCTGCTGGGTTCGTTGCGGCTGTTCCGCTCACGCGCGTTCTGCGGCTATGTGCTTGGCGGAGCGTGCACCACGACGTCGTTCTACGCGTTCATGGCAGCATCGCCGTTCATCCTGGTGGATCTGCTGCACCAGCCCACCGAGCGTGTTGGCGTCTACTACCTGCTGCTGATGGCGGGGGTGGCGGCGGGCAGCCTGTCGGCCAATCGGCTGGCCGGACGGATCAGGGCGCAGATCGCGCTCCGCATGGCCAATTCTATCGCGATCGCGGGAGCGGCGGGCTTCATGCTGGCGGATCTGGGCGGCTGGCTCAGCGTGGTGACGGTGATCGCCCCGATCGTGGTGTTCATGGTCGGTGCCGGCATGGCGAGCCCGTTCGCGTTGAGCGGTGCGGTCAGCGTCAATCCTCACGCCATCGGCGCGGCTTCCGGGCTGTATGGCTTCACCCAGATGGCGTACGGCGCGCTGTGCACCGTCATCGTCGAGGTGTGGCGGCCTGGTTCGGTGTTCACCGTCGCGGTCGTGCTGCTGGGCTCCGCGATGTTGGGTCAGATCGCGTTGTCCCTTGCGGTACGGCGGACGCCGAGTCTGACACCTCCCGCCGTCGCCGCAATTCTGCCATCTCACAGGCGTCTCAGTAGGTGATCACCGAGCCATCGTCGGCGGTGAACCGCATCCCTCGTGGTCTTCTGGCAGGCCGTCATCGATTTACTCCCAAACTTCCCATCAGTTGGAAGTTTGGCAAAGTCCTTAGCTTCGTGACAGAGATCGGCGCACGCCAGAGCGTTCATCCGCTTCATTCGGCATACGTGGCATCGACATGCCACTCGTGCCCGTCCCAGGTCATCGGACCAGGCACGACCATCGCGCGATGCCACGTGCCCCCGAGGCAGATCTTGCCGTGATGTCAAATTGGGAATCAACGCCCGATGCCGGGCCGCGTGCCTGCTGTCTTCGAGCAGGCATAGCGCGCCATATCGAGCAGGTCGCAGTGCCCTTCGATCGCCAAGATATCGAACTTGTGAATGTCCCTAAAGCTCGTTCTGCACGTACATCTTCCCGTCAGGCCATTGCGATCGGTCCTCGCGGGATCTGGATCCCCACCAGCCGGTCATGGAGCCATGTTTCCTGGTTGCGATGGGTATAACGGACGAGGGAATCGTCCAGACGAAACCGAGGCGTGACCAGCACGTCAACCGCGATCTGCACGGTGAGTTGAGTCACCATCGCCTACGGAAGCTCACTATGTGGGTTTCCCGATCCGCACGGCCGTGGCGCTATCCAACCTAAAGGTTAGCCCATGCTGGCTGCTCGGTGATGCCAACCGTGGGCACGGCGTAGGGCCGGCGGATGCAGCCACCAGCTTGTTCCTTGCCTGCCTCAGCGGACCGGCACGCCCCGGTCAGCGCAAGCCAGTCACGATGTCGTCCTCCTGTCCATGGTAGGCGCCTCCGTGCTACCCAAACAGACAGCGCCGCAGATCTACCGCGGGTCGCTGGCGGAGCGCAAGTCCCGGCTCCGGGTGCAAGGATCACGTCCGTGCTTAGGCAATCGCATTTGGGAACTCAGGGCTGCAATCGCTGTGTCTCCCTGTGTCCGCGCACCCGTCCACTTGACGTTGTGGGCGGCGCGGGGATTTCATCCTGTTAACCGAACGCAAGGGGGCACGCCGATGTTCATCCGCAATGCCTGGTATGTCGCCGCCTGGGCCGATGAAGTCAGCGCCGATCCGCTGGCCCGCCGGATCTGCAACGAGCCCTCGTGCTGTACCGCGACCGTCAGAACCGCCCGGCCGCCCTGCTGGACATGTGCTGCCATCGCGGCGCTCCGCTGCACATAGGCGCCGTCGTCGAGCAGGGCCTGCAATGCGGCTACCACGGACTGATCTTCGATCGTTCGGGCATGTGCGTGCACGTCCCCGGCCAGGACCGCATCGTCGACCGCACCCGCGTGCGCAGTTTTCCCGTGGTGGAGCAGGACGCGTTCGTCTGGATTTGGATGGGCGATCCGGCGAAGGCCGATCCGGGGAAGATCGTGCCCTGGCCGTACCACAACGACGCGGTCAACTGGCCGCACAAGCACACGATGTATCCCATCAAGGCGGCCGCCATGCTGATGGTCGATAACCTGATGGACCTGACGCATCTCGGCTACGTTCACACCTCGACCATCGGCGGCAACCCGTCGCCGCATGTCGAGGCGAAGATGGAAACCGAGCGCACGCCGCTCGGCGTGAAATTCACCCGCTGGATGCTGAACTCGCTGCCGCCGCCGACCTATGTGAAGGCGGTTGGTTTCCAGGGACGCATCGACCGCTGCCAGCGCTTCGAGTTCGTCGCACCCGGTTCGGTGCTGCAATGGACCGGCGCGGCCGATGCCGGCGGATATCGCGACGGCGACACGTCCGACAGCAAGCTGGCGTTCCGGCTGTATCATGCCCTGACGCCGGAGACCGAGACCTCGTGCTTCTACTTCTGGTCGGCCGCGAACGGCTTCCGCCAAGACGAGCCGGCGGCGACGGAACAATTCTTCGAGCAGGTCGCCGCCGCGTTCCTTGAGGACAAGACGGTGGTCGAGGCGCAGCAGGCGCGGCTGAGCGAGCTTGGTGAGGCGGCCTGGTGGACATCGCCAGCGACTCGGTACGACTGCACATGCGCCGCACCATGGAGCGACTGCTGGCCGAGGAAGGGCGGCAGGCACTGGCGGCGGAGTAGTGGCTTTACAGTCGCTCGTAAGTGATCACCGAGCCATCGTCGACGGTGAAGCGCATGCTCGCCCACGTGTCGTTGTGATCGTACCAGAGTTCGAGGTTGAGATCGCCGCTCAGCCTATAGTGCTTCGCCGGTATCTCCTCGCCTGATGCCAGCCTTATCCGCTCGTCAGGCTCGATAGACACGGGGGTGAACCAGACATGCCGTCCTGCGTGCCGATCATCGGCCCACGCAGCATGCGCGAGTTCCAGTGCGTCGTCGGCAACGCATTGTCCGGCGCGATGTATGGCGAGGTTCCGCTGCCATCCACCGCGACACCGGTATCGATCCGCGCGCCGGCACGTGCATCTTCGTGCCGTTGCGATAGGTCTGGGACGCGAACCCCACCAGCCGGTCGCGCCGCCAAGTCTCCTGATTGCGATGGGTGTAGCGGACGAACGGAATCGGGCCGAACTTCACCAGCACATCAACGGCGATGTCGACGGTGAGCGCGTCGCCATCCCGGTGGAAGTTCATCGTGTGGGTGCCGATCGGCGCGCCATGACGCATCAACCTGAAGGCCAGCTTGTCATTCGACGGTACGGGCAGCCCCGCGTAAGCGAAGCGTCCAACGCCGTCGCCGCACCAGCCAACAGCAGGCGCCGGGTGATCGCGTTGTGTCCGTTTCTCTGATCCATGGTAGCTCCCCTCCGCTACCTGAACTGACGGAGCCCGATTCTACCGCAGATTACCTGCCGGTGCCAATTTCCGGTCTGGGGACGCCGCCGTCATGATTTGACGCAACGGTGCGCCGCGGCACAGGCTGCCATTCCGGACACTGACAAGAGCGCTGCATGCGACGGGGCATCGTATTCCTGCTGTTGGCGATTTCGCCCTCCCTGCCCCCGCTTCCGCTGCCGATCTCCGCCTGGGCGTGGCGGTCGAGCCCGACTCGATCGACCCGCACTATCACAATTTCGGCGGCAACAAGGGCCTGATGCCGAACCTGTTCGAGGCGCTCACCTCGACCGACGCCCAGGACCACCTGACCGCAGATCTCGCCGTTTCCTGGCGCCTGATCGACGATACCACCTGGGAATTCAAACTGCGTCCGAACGTCACCTTCTCCGACGGCGCGCCCCTGACCGCGGACGACGTCGCCTTCACCATCGAGCGCGTGCCGAACGTGCCCACCACCGTCACCGACATGTCGGAATACGTGAAGCCGATCGCGCGCGTCGAGGTGGTCGATCCGCTGACCGTGCGCTTCCACACCAAAGGCCCCTTCCCGCTCGCGCCGGAATATCTCTCCGCCATCGGCATCGTCTCGCGCCGCCACGGCGAAGGCGCCGGCACCCCCGACTACAACAGCGGCAAGGCGGCGATCGGCACCGGCCCGTTCCGCTTCGTCTCCTGGGCCCGCGGCGACAAGGTCGTGCTGGCACGCAACGAGTCCTGGTGGGGCGGGCGTCCCGCGTGGGACAATGTGACGATCCGCTACATCAAGAATCCGGCTTCGCGATTGGCGGCGTTGCTGGCGGGCGATGTCGATCTGATCGACCAGGTCTCGGTGCAGGATTTTTCGCGTGTGAAGGACGATGCACGCTTCACTGTTGCCTCAGGCCTGTCCGACGACCTCGTCGGCTTCGTGTTCGACGTGCAGGACCATTCGTCGCCGACGATCACCGACAACGACGACAAACCGTTGGCAACCAATCCGTTCCGCGACCGCCGCGTGCGCGAGGCGGTGAGCCTGGCGATCGACCGCGCCGCGATTCGCGACCGGATCATGAACGGGCAGTCCGATCCGGATAACCAGTACATGAAACCCGGGCAGTACGGCTATGATCCCGCACTGCCGTCCATACATTTCGATCCACAGCAGGCCAGGAAGCTCCTGGCCGCGGCCGGTTATCCCAATGGTTTCAAACTCGGCGTCGCCTGCCAGAACGACCGCTTCGTCAACGACGCGACGATCTGCCAGACCGTGGCGCAGATGCTGACGCGTGTCGGCATCGCCACCACGCCGGAGGTGATGCCGCACGCCGTCTGGGTGCCGCGCGCGAACCGGCACGAGTTCAGCCTGTTCACCTATTTCTGGACGATCGATACGCCCGAGCCGTCGCTCATGCTGATCAGTCAGCTCGAAACGCCGGACGCCGCTCGCGGCCGAGGCGCGTTCAACCGTGGCGTCTACAGCAATCCGGCGTTCGACGCGACGCTCGATCAGGCGCTGGTGACGCTCGACCGTAACGCGCGCGAGGCATTGCTGATCAAGGCGACCGACATCGCCTTTCGCGACTATGCGCTGGTGCCGCTGCACCACCAGTTCAACATCGAGGCAATGACGCGCAAGATCCGCCACACGCCGCGCATCGACGGCCGCATCCGTGCCGCCGATGTCCTGCCGCAGAAGGGAGACTGAAGATGGCCGACCAGCATCGCATGCCCACCCACCATCCGCGCATCATCGGCACGCGGCACATGGTTTCATCCGCCAACTATCTCGCCGCGCAGGTGGGGTTCGAAATCCTGGAAGCCGGCGGCAATGCGATCGATGCTGGCGTCGCGGGCGGCATCGCACTGGGCGTGCTGCAATGCGAATACGTGCACTTCGCTGGCGTGGCGCCGATCATGATCCACCTCGCCGAAACAGGCGAGACGGTGTCGATCAGCGGCCTCGGCCCTTGGCCGAAGCTGGCGAGTGCCGCGTGGTTTCGCGAGCATCAGGGCGGCCGCATCCTGTCCAACATCAAGCGCACCGTGGTTCCCGCCGCACCTGACGCATGGATCACTGCGCTGGAACGCTACGGCACGATGAGCTTCGCCGAGGTTGCCGCGGCGGCGATCCGTTTTGGCCGCGAGGGTTTCGGCTTGCAGTCGATTTCACATGAGGTGATGACGGAGGCCGCCGAAACGATCCGCCGCTATCCGCAGAACGCCGCGATCTACATGCCCGATGGCGAAGTGCCGCAGCCGGGCACACGATTTTTCCAGACCGATCTGGCGAACTCCATCCAGTACATGGCGGATGAGGAAGCAGCTGCGTCGCGCAAGGGCGGCCGCGCGGCGGGACTGGCAGCGGCGCGCAGTGCTTTCTATCGCGGCGACATAGCGCAGAAGATCGTCGCCTATCACAAGGCGAATGACGGCTGGCTGCGCGAGGATGACCTGGCGGAATTCCGCGTCGATGTCGAGACGCCGCTGAACGTGCGCTTCGGTGACGTGACGGTGTTCGGTTGCCGGCCGTGGTGCCAGGGGCCGGTGCTGCTGCAGACGTTGAAGATCCTCGACCGCATCGACCTGAAGTCGCTCGGCCACAACACGCCTGCCTATATCCATACGCTTGTAGAGGCGCTGAAGCTCGCCTTCGCCGATCGCCACGCCTATTACGGCGATCCGAAATTCGTCGATGTGCCGATCGACGCGCTGCTGAGCGACGCCTACGCCGCGCGACGGCGCGCGCTGATCAAGCCGGACCAAGCCTGCCCGGAAATGCCACCGGCCGGCACAGCGCAGGAGCTTGGCATCACCGCGCGCATGTCTGTCGCAGCGAAGGCGGATCGTGAATATGTCGAGGGCGACCCGGATACGTCGTATGTCTGCGTGGTCGATCGCCATGGCAACTGCTTCTCCGCCACGCCAAGCGATGGCGCGATCAACGGGCCGGTGATCCCAGGTACGGGCCTCGCACCTTCGTCGCGCGGCATGCAGTCCTGGACTGACCCCGCGCATCCCGCGTGCCTGGCACCTGGCAAGCGGCCGAGGCTCACGCCCAACCCATCGATCGCGATGCGTGACGGCAAATGGATCATGCCGTTCGGTTCACCGGGAAATGATGTGCAGCCACAGGCGATGCTTCAGGTGTTCCTCAACATGGTGGCGTTCGACATGACGCCGCAACAGGCGATCGAGCAGCCGCGCTTCGCCTCGTCCAGCTTCCCCGGTTCGTCCGATCCGCATAACTACACGCCGGGACGCATGAGCATGGAACGGCGGTTCAGCGATGAGACAGCGGCGGCGCTCGATCGCATGGGGCACAGCGTGAACTGGTGGCGCGAGTGGGAATGGAAGGCCGGCTGCGTGTGCGCCGTCGTCAAGGATTTAGAAAGCGGCATGATGGAGGGCGGCGCGGATGTGCGTCGGCCTGGTGGTGTGCGCGGGGTGCGCCCCTCCCCCCAACCCCCTCCGAAGGGGAGGGGAGCATCCTGTCGGCCCTTCTCCCCCTCCCCTCGCGGGAGGGGGTTGGGGGGCGGGAGCATTGCCGCGATCCTCGCCGCCTTCCTCCTGCTGCAAACACCGCGTGCCGCGGCGGCGGATGCCAATGCGCTGTGGCAGATCGTGGGTGAGCAATGCGTTCCGGATGAGAAGCAGCAACCACTCGCCCAAGCCCTGCGAGCAGGTCGATCTGACCGGCGGTTACGCCGTGCTGAAGGATATCGTCGGCAAGACGCAGTTCCTGCTGATCCCGACCAGGCGGGTCAGTGGCATCGAAAGCCCCGCGATTCTTGCACCGAACGCGCCCAACTACTGGGAAGACGCCTGGCAGGCGCGTCGCTATGTCGAGGATCGGCGCAGGCCACCCCCTGCCCCGCGATGTCATCGGACTGGCGATCAATTCGATCAGCGGGCGCACGCAGAACCAGTTGCACATACATGTCGACTGCATGCGGCTCGATGTGATCGCTGCCCTGCGCGAGCACGCATCCGCCATCGGCACGCAGTGGTCGAAATTTCCGGTGCCGCTTGCTGGGTCACGAGTATATGGCAATGCGACTTGATGCAGCCGGAACTCGGCGGCGTCAATCCATTCGACCTGCTCGCCGACGGCATCCAGGCGCGCGCGCCGATATGGGCCACTACACGCTCGTCCTGGTCGGTGCGATGTCCGGTTTCGTGCTGCTCGCCGGACATGCCGATCCCGCCACCGGCAACTGGGGCGCAGGCGAACAATTGCAGGATCACGCGTGCGCCGCGGCAACCGTCGCGGCGCGCTGACACCAGGAGACCGTCATGCAGCTTGGTTTCAACCTGCCGATCAGCGGCCCCACCTCGGCGGCGCGCAGCTTCGCCCGCATCGCGCAGCAAGGCGAGGCAATGGGCTACGACTACCTGACGCTGACCGACCACGTCGTGTTGCCCGACGTCAGCGTGCCCGGCTATCCATATTCCGAATCCGGCGAGTTCATGTCGAACACGCCGACCGAGCGGCATGAGTTGCTCACCGCCACTGCGTTCATCGCCGCCAAGACCTCGCGCATCCGGCTGGTGCTCGCGGTGCTGGTCGTGCCGCATCGGCCGGCGGTGCTCGCGGCGAAGATGCTGTCGACCATCGACGTGCTATCCGAAGGCCGCCTGGTCATCGGCATCGGCGCCGGCTGGCTGAAGGCGGAGTTCGATGCGGTCGTGACCACGCCCTTCGCCGAACGCGGCGCGGTGACCGACGAGTATCTCGAAGCGTTCCGCGCGCTGTGGACGCAGGAACATGCGCGGTTCGATGGCCACTACACGAAATTCGCCGACCTGATCTTCCTGCCGCGTCCGGTGCAGCAGCCGCATCCGCCCATCTGGGTCGGCGGCGAGAGCGGACCGTCGCTGCGGCGCGCGGCCCGATTTGGCGATGCGTGGTATCCGATCGGCTCCAACAAGAGGCATCTGCTGGACACGCTGCCACGCCTCGCGGCCGGCATTGCGCGCCTGCGCAAGCTGGTCGCGGAAGCCGGGCGCGATCCCGCCAGCGTGTCGGTGGTGTATCGCGTGAAGCGCTACGGCGATGCGGTGGCGCCGGTTGCGTCCGATGGCGAACGGCGGCTGTTCTCCGGCAGCGACAGCGATATCGTCGCCGACCTGCGCGCACTGCGCGATCTCGGCGTCACGGCGATCGATGTCGAGGTGGAGGGCCACGACGAAACAGCCACAATCGCCAACATGCAACGGTTCAGGGAGACGATCTTCGCGCGAATCTGACAATGGGACGCGGATGCGGATTGTCGTGATCGGCACCCCCGGTGCCGGCAAGACCACGCTGGCACGCCGGATCGCCGGGCAACTCGGGCTGCCGCACATTGAACTGGACGCCATCAACTGGCAGCCAGGGTGGCGAGACCTGACCAGGCACGATCCCGCGCTGTTCGTCAGCCGCGTCGTCGAAGCGATCCAGGCGGAAGCGTGGGTGGCGGATGGGAATTACGGCCCGGTGCGTGACCAGTTGTGGCGGCGCGCCACTCATCTGGTCTGGCTCGACTACTCGCGCCCCGTGATCATGCGCCGGGTCATCCTCCGTTCACTGCGGCGGGTCGTACTGAGAACCGAGCTGTGGGCTGGCAACCGTGAGCGATGGCGACATTTCGTACGTCCCAGTCACCCGATCCGGTGGGCCTGGAGCACCTGGAGCCAACGTCGGCGCGAAACCGCGGAGCGACTGGCTGCAACCGGACTATGCCTCGATCGTCGTACTGCGGGTGCGCCACCCGCGAGACGCGCCCCAAGCTTTGCGGTCGCTCGCAGCTTGCGCGGAGCACGCAAGAGGGCAGAAGATGGTCGCAAGTCGTGGGAGGCAGCGATGAAAGTCTCGTACTTCGAAACCGGTCGCTATGCTCCATCGCCGGACCTGCCGCGCGAATGGCCGGTGCCGCCCGCCAACTACGATCCCGCTGTCGGCGCCGCGGCGCTTCGCGGCATGGTCGAGCGCGTGAAATTCGTAGAGCGGCTGGGCTTCGATTGGGTCAGCCTCTCCGAACACCACTATTCCCCGCGTATTCTCACGCCGTCACCGGTGGTCTCCGCCACCTGGCTCGCGGCTCACGTGAACACGATCAGGATTGCGCTGCTCGGACCGATCGTGCCGGTCAGCAACCCGATCCGCATTGCTGAGGAACTGGCGATGCTCGATACGCTAGCGCCCGGCCGCATCGTGGTTGGGCTGTTGCGCGGCACCACCAACGAATATCTCAGCTACGACCTCAACCCGCACGAGGCGCGCGAGCGCACCGATGAGGGGATGGAGCTGATCCTCAAGGCTTGGTCCGAGCCGCAGCCGTTCGGCTGGCAAGGGCGCTATTTCCAATATCGCACCGTGTCGATCTGGCCGCGTCGGCAGGACCCGCCGCCACCGACCTACGCGCTCGGCACCAGCGCCGAGGCGGGCGAGTTTGCCGCGCGGCATCACATCGGCCTCGGCGTGTCCTACGGCACGTTCGACGTGATGGCGCAGGCCACCGGCCACTACCGTAAGCGCTGCGCTCATTATGGTTGGGAGCCGGGCCCGGACGACATCATCTACCGGGCCAACATGATCCTGGGCGAGACCGACGATGCGGCCGAGGCCACGCTGAATGCACGCGACCGCCAAGGGGCGTTCCCGGTGCGGCCGTCGTTGCGCGACGCGCTGCTCGAGGCGGACATCTCGCGCAACATTGCCGGCAAGCCGCGCGCTCAGCCGGTCGGTGGCGTCCTGCCGATCAGCTTCTGCGGCGGGCCTGATCGCGTGGTGGATCAGATCCGCCAGTGTCGCGAGAAGATCGGTGCCGGCGTGATCGACCTCTCGCTGACCGACCCGGGCACCGGCGACACCGACGCAATGCTGAGCGCACTCGATCTGTTCGGGCGCAAGGTGCTGCCGCGCATTCGGGAGATCTGACGTGGCGTTCAGCGAAGGCTTCGTCGAAGCGGGCGGGTTCCGCATCCGCTACATGCAGGCAGGGCAGGGGACGCCGCTGGTGCACCTGCACGGCGCGGGCGGCATGCGCATGACGCGCGCGCATGATCTGCTGAGCAAGCGCTATCGGGTCATCGTGTTCGAGATGCCAGGCTTCGGTTCGTCGGCCGAGAACACGCGCACGCAGACGCTGGGCGAACTCGCCGCCACGATGGGATCGGCGGTGAGCGCTCTCGGCGTCGACCGTTTCAATCTGATGGCTACGTCATTCGGTGGCAGAGTGGCGTTGCTGCTGGCGCTGCAACAGCCGGATCGCGTGCAGGCACTCATTTTGGAAGCTCCGGCCGCTATTCGTCCGGCTGGACAAAGGCCGCCGTCGGGTACGCCGGAGGAGATCGCGCAGCTAATCTTCGCGCATCCTGAACGGCTCGGGCCGTTGCCGGTCGTCGATCCGGCCGTGCAGGAAAAGCAACGTGCGCTAACCGGTCGTTTGCGCGGACCCGATCGCGATGCAGAGCTCGAAGCGCGGATGAAGGGGCTGGCGACCCCGACGCTCGTGGTGTTCGGCACGCTCGACCGGGTCATGCCGCCGGACCTGGGCCGGATCTACAAGACGCTGCTGCCGAACTGCCACCTGGTGTTCGTTTACGACGCGGGGCATGAGATCAGCACCGATCGGCCGGAGGCGTTTGCCGAAGTGGCCGGGGATTTCCTCGAACGGCACGAGGCGTTCGTCATCAGTCGCACCGAGACCGTCATCCATCCATAAGTCACCGATCCTGCGACAGGATCAGTGCGGTGTAAGGCCCAAGCCCGACTGTACCGGCGAACGCCATTCCGTCTGCACCTTGGTCGGTTACCGCGAGATCGAAGCTTGAGTGGTTGGTGAAGGCCGCACTGTAGCCGTTCCAGTCGCCATTGAAGCGCACACGCCAGGTACCGCCGCGCGGCAACCCAATGCGGTAGGAATCGTAGGCGCGGTCGGCGAAGTTCGCGAGCACGATGACGTCGTCGCCCGGTCCGCCCGCATCCCAGCGATGATAGGCAATCACCTTGTCGGTGTTGTTGACGTGGTGGACGTTCACTGAGTGACCGCAGAGGCCGCGCGTGTTGTTGAACCAGTTGCGCCGCAAGTGGATCAGGTCGCGATACAGCGTGCGGATGCCGGCGAAGCGATCGGCCTTCGACCAGTCCAGCGCAACCGCATCGGACCAGGCTCCCCACTCGAGAAGTTCCTGGCCCATGAAGATCATCGGAATGCCAGGCGCGGTGAACACCAGCGCAGCACCCAGGGTCGAGCGTTTCTGTGAAAAGTAGCTGTCGGCAGAGCCGGGCCAGATAAGCTCCGGCACGCGGGCCTTGCCGTTCGACGCGGCGTCCTCGTCGTGGCTTTCGGTGTAGAGCACGCGCTGGAACGCATTGGCGTTGAATTGCTGGCCGATCATGCTTGCGAGCGCCTGCATGTCGCGTCCGGCGTCATCGGGCGGGACGATCGCGCCTCGCAATGTGTGCATGAAGCCCGCGCCCCACTGAGAGCCGAAGCCGGCGCCTCCGGCACCCTGCGTTTTGGTCAGCCATTCATTGTCCTGCATGTCCTCGGCGATGGTGATCTTCCAGGGCTGGCTCGACTGAACCTCGCTGTTGATCCATTGCAGCAGGCTCCAGCCATCGCTCACATCCGAACCTGGATCATTGTTGCTGCCCCAGACGTTGCGAATGTAGTTGGTGGCGTCGAAGCGCAGGCCGTCGCAGCGATGCTGCTGCAGCCAGAACAGCGCGTTGTCGCGCAGGAACTGGCGCACTTCGCCGCGACCATAATCGGGGCGCGTGTCACTCCACGGCGTGCTGCGACGCCAGTCATTGTAAAAGTAGATGCCGCCGGCGCCGTTCTCGCTCCAGCCATCGAAGCGCCAAAGATCGAGATCGTTCGGGCCGAGATGATTGTAGACAACATCGTAGATGACCGCGATGCCGTGACTGTGCGCGGCGTCAACCAATGCCTGGAAGCCGTTGGGGCCGCCGTAGTTGTCCTCGATGGCGAAGATGTCGGCTGGGTTGTAGCCCATCGAGTTGCTGCCAGGGAATTCGTCCGATGGCATCACCTGAATCGTGTTGATGCCAAGGTCCGCGAGATAACCGAGTTTGCCGATCACGGTGTTGAAGTCACCACGGCCATTGGGGCCTGCGGGATCGAACAGGAAACTCCCGACATGCAGTTCATAGATCACCATCTCGTTCCAGGGAGGCGTGGAATAGCCCTGCGCCTGCAAGGGAAATTCGGTCGATGAGATGATGCTGTTGCCGGCGGAGTTGGTCATCGACAGCGCATACGGATCGTTCTTCCACAGCGGCGCAGGCAGAGCGGTGTTGGTGACGACGAACTTGTACTGGTCGTTCAGCGCGGCGGCGGCGAGATCGCCGGACCAATAGCCGTTGCCCTCGGAGGTCAGCGGCGACGCCTGCGTGTTCCAGTTGTTGAAGGCACCGGCCACACTCACGCTGCTGGCAAACGGCGCCCAGACGCGGAACGCGACGCCACCTGCGAAAGGTGTCGCGCCCATTCCTGGCTGTTGCGATGCTGGCATCTCTATCTTCTCCGGCAGCCGGTTTGACTCTGGCACATGCGGCGAAGGCTGGTCGGTGAAGGCGATCACTTGCCAATGCAGAACCGTGCAAACAGCGTGTCGAGGATGTCCTCGACTCCAACGCTGCCCGTGATGCGCCCGAGTGCGCGCAAGGCGAGGCGCAGGTCTTCCGCCCGCAACTCCGGGAGGTCCGCGGTCTGCGCGCCGGCGAGCCGTGCAGCCGCTTCCTGCAGCGCTGCGCGATGGCGTGCCTGGGTCAGTGGCGGAGGCCCGGCGCTCTCGGTCAGCGAGCGCGCGGCGTCGGCCAGGCGCCCACGCAGCTCCGCGAGCCCCTCACCGGTCAGCGCGCTGACCCCAATCGCACCGGCGGGAACCGAGCCGCCGAGATCGATCTTGTTGGCGACCAGAATGCCGATACCAAACTCCCCCTCCCCTTGCGGGAGTGGGCCGGGGGGAGGGGGAGGCTCTTCGACCGTGATCACCAAATCGGCGGCAGCGGCGCGGGCGCGGGCGCGGCGGACGCCCTCGGCCTCGATCTCATCCCCTGCTTCGCGCAGTCCCGCGGTGTCGACCAGTGTCACCGGCACACCGCCCAGCACCACCCGCGTCTCCAGCGCATCGCGCGTCGTGCCAGGAATTGCCGAAACGATCGCCACATCGCGTTCGGCCAGCGCATTGACCAGCGATGACTTGCCGACGTTCGGGCGGCCGGTGACGGCGAACACCAGACCTTCGCGCAGGCGCTCGCCACGGCGTCCGTCGTCGAGATGCGCTGTCACCTCACGCCATAGCGTCGCCAGCTCTGCCTGCACCTGCGCCTCGACTTCTGGGGGCAGGTCCTCGTCCGGGAAGTCGATCAGCGCCTCCTGCTGGGCCAGCAGCAGCCTCAGGCGATCCGCCCAGCCTCCGTACAACGTGCCCAGGGCGCCATCGAGCTGGCGCAAGGCCTGGCGCCGCTGCGCCTCGGTCTCGGCAGCGATCAGATCGTGCACCGCCTCGGCCTCGGTGAGGTCCATCCGGCCGTTGAGAAAGGCGCGCCGGGTGAACTCGCCCGGTTCCGCCGGCCTGGCGCCGAGTGCCACCAGCGCGTCAGCGACGCCCGTCAGGACCGCGCGCCCACCGTGCAGGAAAAACTCGGCGGAGTCCTCGCCGGTATAGCTGCCTGGACCGGGCAGCCACACGACCATCGCCTGGTCGATGTCGCGCAGCCGACGTAACGAGACGCGTCGTGGTGGGGGAATCCGGCCGCACAGGCCCGCCAATACGCGGCGACACTCCGGCCCGCTCAGCCGCATCACCGCGATGGCGGCCTGTCCCGCTCCGGATGCGACGGCAAAGATGGTGTCGACGTCCATGCCTCCCTATGTCACGCCGACACAGGAGGAGCGCAACGCCATGGCCGAGCCCACGAACCTGCTCCGCCACGAGACCTCACCGTATCTGCTGCAGCACGCGGACAATCCGGTGCATTGGCGCCCCTGGGGGCCGGCGGCGCTGGAGGAGGCGCGAACGGAAAGGAAACCGATCCTGCTGTCGATCGGCTACGCTGCCTGTCACTGGTGCCACGTGATGGCGCACGAATCATTCGAGGACGCGGAAACCGCGGCGCTGATGAACGAGCGGTTCGTCAACATCAAGGTGGACCGCGAGGAACGGCCCGACATCGACCACCTTTATATGTCGGCGCTGCATGCGCTGGGCGAGCAGGGAGGTTGGCCGCTGACCATGTTCATCGCTCCGGACGGCGCGCCGTTCTGGGGCGGCACATATTTTCCGCCAGAGCCGCGATGGGGGCGGCCGTCGTTCCGCCAGGTGCTGCAGGGCGTGTCAGAGGCATACCGTACCGATCACGAGATGGTGGCGAAGAACACCGCTGCGCTGCGACGCGTGCTGGCGGGGATGTCGAATGCCAACCTGGGCGATCTACCGACGCCGGTGCACCTGGATGCCGTGGCGGCGGCGCTGCTGCGGATGAACGATCCGGAGCAGGGCGGGCTGAAGGGCGCGCCGAAATTCCCCAACCCGCCGATCTTCCGCTTCCTCTGGCAGAACGCGTTCCGCACCGGTGCGCCTGAGGGCCAGGATGCGCTGCACCTGATGCTCACGCGCATGTCGCAGGGCGGCATCTACGATCATCTCGGCGGCGGGTTTTCCCGGTACTCGACGGATGCGGTCTGGCTGGTGCCGCATTTCGAGAAGATGCTGTACGACAATGCGCAGTTGTTGGAGCTGCTGGCGTTCGCGCACGCGCATCGGCCGGACCCCTTGTATGCCCAGCGCGCGGCGGAGACCGTCGAGTGGATGGTCCGCGACATGACCGCGGAACGCGTGGCGGGGCGCGCGGCATTCGCCGCCTCGGAGGACGCCGACAGCGAGGGCGAGGAGGGCCGCTTCTACGTCTGGACCGAGGCGGAGGTGGACGCTCTGCTGGGCGATGCGTCAGCCGCGTTCAAACGCGCCTACGACGTGACGGCGGGCGGCAACTGGGAGGGTCACACGATCCTGCGCCGGGTGACGGCACCCGGGACGGCGGATGAGGAAGCGGCGCTGGCCCGGTCCCGCGCGGTGCTGTTCGCGGTCCGCGCAAAGCGGGTGCGGCCTGGGCGCGACGACAAGGTGCTGGCGGACTGGAACGGTCTGGCGATCGCCGCACTGGCGCGCGCTGCCGCGGTGTTCGAGCGACCCGAGTGGCTGGCACGTGCCGAGGAGGCGCAGGATTTCGTCCTGGCGGAGATGTCGGCGCCCGATGGGCGCGTGCAGCACGCCTGGCGACTCGGGCGGGTGACGGCGGCGGGGCTGCTGGACGATCAGGCCGCGATGGCGCGTGCATCGCTGGCACTGTTCGAGGCGACCGGCGAGGCGCGACGGCTGGCCGAGGCGATCCGGCTGGCGCGCGCGGCCGAGACGGCGTTCGCGGACGGGCAGGGGGGTTATTACACGACGGCGGCCGATGCGTCGGATGTGCCGCTGGCGCGGCCGCGCACGGCGGCGGACAACGCGACACCGGCGGGCAACGGGCTGCTCGCGGAGGTCTTCGCGCGGCTCTGGCATTTGACCGGTGATACCGCGTGGCGGGAACGCGCGGAGGCGCTGCTGCGCGCGTTCACCGGCAAGCCCGATCAGCTCGCGGCCATGCCGACGCTTGCTGGCGGCGGCGGATTTGCTGGAGGAAGCGGCAACGGTGGTGATCGCCGGCGATGGGACGCAGCCGCTTGCGGCGGCGGCTCTGACGGCGGCTGATCCGGCGGTCGTGGTGCTGCGCGTGTCCGGGCTGGACGCGTTGCCGGCGGAGCATCCGGCGTTCGGCAAGTCGGCCGGTGCCGAGGGCGCGACGGCCTATGTCTGTCGCCGCAACGTATGCGGGCTGCCGATCGTCGAAGCTCGGGCGTTGGCGACTGCCTTGTCGGCCCGGGTCGCTTAAATTCCGACATTCCCCGATCTGCGGCGTGCCGCCAGCAGCTTGTTTGACTCGAAGAACCGCTCCACTGCGGCGGCATGAACGGCCCGCGAGCCGGCGTCGAAGTCGCCGCTCGGTCGCGGCTCCGGCTCGAAATGCCCGAAGTCGTCGCGCCCGCGCACCAGGGCGGCGGTAACCCGCACGTCGTTGACCAGGCGGCAATGCGGCGGGATGTAGCTGACGCCGATGCCGATGCGGCGCTGGTTCGTTTGATTCGGTTCGGACGAATGCACGATGTGCGTGTGGTGCAGCGATATCTGGCCGGCCATGAGCGGCATCATCGCGTACTTCGTGTAGTCCAGCTTGTGCTCGATGGTCTGACCGCGCGACAGTAGGTTGCCGGGCGAGAACGTGTCCTTGTGCGGACGCTGGCCGATCACGTGGCTGCCCGGGATGATCTTTACGCAGCCCATCTCCGGTGTCGCGTCGGTGAGCGCGATCCAGGCGGTGACCTGCTCGGCCGGCTCCAGTCCGAAATACGTGCCGTCCTGATGCCATGAAACATGCGATGGCTCGTTCGGCTCCTTGAGCCATGAGGTCAGGTGGTAGATCAGGATGTTCGGGCCGATGATGCTCTCTACTGCGTCGAGCACCTTCGGATGGCGCACCAGTTCGTCCATCCAGGTGAACAGCAGATGCGATTTCGAACGCACCAGATCAGGGAGTTTGCCGAATGTGTCGCCCTGCTCGCGCTCGAAGCCTCGAGGCGACCGCGGTAATGCCGCACCTCGTCCGGCGTCAGGCAATCGACCGGGAAGAGAAAACCGTCGCGGCGATATTGCTCGACCTGCGCGGGTGACAAGCTGGCGGGCATGGCGTGAAACTCCCGAACTATCCTTGGAGCGCGAGTCACTCCGACATTGTCATTGCGAGGAGCGCAAGCGACGAAGCAATCCCGGTCATGAATGCGCACCTTCGAACGAGATTGCTTCGTCGCTACGTTTCTCGCAATGACATGTTAAGCGCCACGCAGCCAAAATCTACGCCGCCGCCACGCAGCACCGCTTGTATTTCATGCCTGACCTGCACGGGCACAGCTCGTTGCGACCGACCTTCCGCACGCGCTCCCGCCTGGTCTCGAGCAGCGGATGTTCCTCGCCGCGCCAGAACTTCCATATCGCAATCAGGAAATTCGGCAACAGCTCGATCAGCGTTGTCCGCCGTTCCGGTGACAGATCGGCGTCCTCCGGGTCATCCGTATCCGGCAACAGCACGATGATGGGCACGATCAGGCGCTCGGTGAGATCTTTCCTCTTCGTCAGCGGCTGCCAGACGTCCTTGCACAGCGCGATGGCGGCCAGATAGCCCTGCGCCAGTTCCTCGCGGTCGAACCGGTCGAGCCGCCTCGCGTGACGCGCGACCCTCCCACGCAAGACGCGCCAGCGCCTCCAGCAATCCGGCACGTGCGTCTTCATCCACCTTCGGGTCGGCCGCGATGGCACGCACGGCCGCATCGTCGCCGTCGAACAGCCCCAGCAGCAGGCGGGCCACGCGATTGGTCCGATCACTTTCGCTGAACAGCCATTCCAGCTCGAGCGGAGGCCGTCGCAAGAGGGCGAAGAAGACCGGACACACGCTGGTTTCGCGCGCGACCGACAGCGCATGCAGACCGAAGCGCAGCAACCTCTCCTCGCGCGGCAGCGGCATGCGGCCATCAGCCATGCTCTGCGCAACCGCAATGACGGCGGGCGCAAGATCGGCCGCGTGCTGTACGGCAGCATGGAGCGCTTCCTCGGGCACACTCTCGGCAGTTTCGAGTGCGACGCGGATTTCGTCGGCTGTCATGCGGCGAGGCTAGATCGCGCCGAGTGCCATCGCCAGACGCCCGCACTGAAAGTTTCCAAGGCTGCGGATGATCAGACTCGTTCCTTCCATGGTGCGGTCTAGTACCCTCCCCTCCCTTGACAGTTGACGGTCGGCGGCGCTGGCATCTGCAGCGTGGCACAGCTTTCGCTCCACACCCCGATTGGTGACATCTCCGTCTCGGAAGAGGACGGGGCAATCGTCGCTGTCGATTGGGGCTGGGGAAGTCAGCAAAGCGAAACGTCCTTGCTGCGTCGCGCCCGTGAACAGCTCCAGGCGTATTTCGACAACGAGCTGACAGAGTTCGCTCTTCCGCTCGCCCCAGCGGGCACCGCTTACCAACAGCGGGTATGGCAGGCATTGTGTGCGATCCCCTACGGGGCGACGCGCAGCTACCTCGACATCGCGCAGGTCGCCGGCGGCAGTCCGCGGTCGGTTGGCCAGGCGAACGGCAATAACCCGATTCCGATCATCGTCCCTTGCCACCGCGTCGTCGCCACCACGCATCTTGGCGGCTACTCGGGCGGCGAGGGTCTCGCCACCAAGCGGTGGCTGCTGGCGCTGGAGGCGCGAGCACAACCACTGCTGCAGCCAATCCCTTCCGCGGCCGCCTGATCCGGCCCGCTTCTCACGGAGAACATCATGATCAAGGCAATCCGCATCCACTCGCCCGGCGGTCCAGAGGTGATGAAGTGGGAGGATGTGCCGCGTCCCGAGCCATGTCCGGGCGAGGCGCTGATCAAGCAGGAGGCAGTCGGCCTCAACTATATCGACGTGTATTTCCGCTGCGGCCTCTACAAGGCGCCGACCATGCCGCTGATCATCGGTCAGGAGGGCGCCGGCACGGTGCTCGCCGTCGGCCCGGGCGTGACCACGGTAAAGCCGGGCGACCGCATCGCCTATGCCGGCGCCCTGGGCGGCTATGCCACCGAGCGGGTGATCGCCGCCGACCGGCTGGTGAAGCTGCCGGACGCGATCGACTTCAAGACCGCGGCTGCGATGATGCTGCAGGGCATGACGGCGCAGTATCTGATCCGCCGCACGCATCCGGTGAAGGCTGGTGAAACGGTCGTCGTGCATGCCGCCGCCGGTGGCGTGGGGCTGATCCTCTGCCAATGGGCGAAGCACCTGGGTGCTACCGTGATCGGCATCGTTTCGACCGAGCAGAAGGCGGAACTCGCCCGCGCTCATGGCGCGGCGCACACGGTGGTAGGGGCCGGCAATCTGGTTGCCGAGGTGAAGCGGATCACCGGCGGGGCAATGGTGCCGGTGGTGTACGACAGTGTCGGCAAGGACACCTGGAACACGAGCCTCGACTGTCTGGCGCCGCTTGGGTTGATGGTGAGCTACGGCAACGCGTCCGGGCCGGTGCCGCCGGTGGATATCAGCATCCTGTCGGCGAAGGGCAGCCTGTATGTGACGCGGCCGAGCCTTGCCACCTATACGGCGAAGCGTGCGGACCTCGAGACGGTGGCTGGCGAGCTGTTCGACGTGGTGTCGAAGGGCGCGGTGAGGATCGAGGTGAACCAGACCTTCCCGCTGAAGGATGCCGCAGCGGCCCACATCGCTCTGGAGTCACGCAAGACCACGGGGAGCACCGTGCTGGTGCCGTAACTCCCCACAGTTCGGCCAACCGCTTCTGTCAATGGTCACCCGCGCCGGGCGGTGCTACTGACCATTGAGCTATGGTCGACTTCGCTCCCAGGATCCGCACCAGCGGACGCACCCGCCTGACCGCCGTGATCGTTGCGTGTGCGATGTTCATGCAAAATCTGGACTCCACGGTCATCGCCACCGCGTTGCCGACCATGGCGAAGGCATTCGGCGCCGTTCCGGTGCATATGAATGTCGCCCTCACGTCGTATCTGCTGTCCCTGGCAGTGTTCATCCCCGCCAGCGGCTGGGTCGCCGACCGCTACGGCACGCGCACGGTGTTCCGCGCGGCGATCGCTGTATTCACAATCGGCTCGGTGCTATGCGGCCGGGCCGACAGCCTGGCGTTTTTGGTCGCCTCACGGGTCCTGCAAGGTATCGGCGGCGCGATGATGGTGCCGGTAGGCCGCCTGGTTCTGCTGCGCACGGCGGCCAAGCAGGAGCTGGTAGCGGCGATGGCCTGGCTGACGGTGCCGGCGCTGCTCGGACCCGTGCTAGGACCGCCGGTCGGTGGGTTCATTGTCACCTACTTCTCCTGGCGCTGGATCTTCGACATCAACATCCCGATCGGCATCCTTGGCATCGTGCTGGTCAGTCTGTTCGTCGAGGACGTGCGAGAGCCGTCGCGCGGCCGCTTTGACGGCGTCGGCCTGCTGCTGTGCGGTGTCGCGCTCGCAAGCCTGATGTTCGGATTGGAGACAGCCGGTCGCGGCGTTGTGCCGCAGGACCTCACCGAGGCCATGATCGGCGTCGGTCTCGTCGCCATCGCCGGCTATATGCTGCATGCGTGGAATCATCCGGCACCGCTGCTGGACCTGTCGCTGATGCGCCTGCCGTGCTTCGGCGTTGCGCTGACGGCGATGATGCTGTTCCGCACCGGGATCGGCGCCATTCCGTTCCTGCTGCCGATGATGTTCCAGGTGGGCTTCGGTGATTCTGCGGTGCAGAGCGGGCTGATCACCTTCGCCAGTTCCGCGGGTGCACTGGTGATGAAACCGGCGACGCAGCGCACGTTGCGCCTGTTCGGCTTCCGCGACACGCTGGTGTGGAACGGCGTGATCTCGGCGGTGATGATCGGGATCTGTGCGTCGTTCCGTCCGACCTGGCCGGCTGCGGCAATCTACGGCGCGCTGCTGATAGGCGGCTTCTTCCGTTCATTGCAGTTCACTGCCTACAACACCCTCGCCTACGGCGACGTGCCGCGTTCGCGCATGAGTTCGGCGACCAGCCTGTATGTCACGTGCCAGCAGCTTGCCGCCACGATCGGCATTTCGGCCGGTGCGGTTTCGCTGGAGATCTCGATGCGAATGGCGGGCCACGAGACGGCGTTGCCGATCGACTTCAGCCATGCGTTCCTGGTGGTCGCGATGTTCACTCTGCTCGCCGCACCGATCGCGCTGTGGATGCCGCGCAATGCCGGCGACGATCTGACCGGGCGGCGATCGGCCCCGGTACAACCCGCGCGAGGGGCAGCCGACTGAGGAGGCGGCACTCAAATCAAGCCGCGCGACGACAGCGACTGTCGCGTCTGGGCGCGGCTTGGCGTGAACCATGTCTGCGTGATGGGAGGCCTTCCCTGACGAGGGCGACATGGATATGGCGCGGTCGCTCCGGGTGTACCGCGAGGTTGGCTACCGGGTACATGCTGATGTCGGATCATGTGCCGGACATCGATGGGCGCGATCCGTCGGGCACCGCATTCGCCTTCTGCTATGGCTACATCCGCGGTCTGCTGGAGGCGACGGCTCGCTGAGAGGCGCTGGTCAGCCTCCGGCTGATCCCGGTCTGCACGACTTCCGCTCATGTGAAGACTGACAAAGTATCCTTTGTCGGAACCACTCTGGCGGCCCACCTCCGACTGGACCTCAACTGCGAGAGGAGCACCGGTCATGGTCGCGTTCATTCGCCCTATCCCCTGGTTCCTGGAGACGGTGCGCCAGTGGCGTTGGCGGATCTACGAAAGGCCGTCATTGGCCGAACAACTGGCGGACGACGCCGCGTCAGCTGACAGTTGCAACGAGCACAACATCTCGTTTTGGTACTTGCCGCCGCCCTGCTGATCCAGAAGCCTCCTGGGGCTGGGCGGCGGGCTAGAAAAATGCGCAAGGTGTTGACCAAGTCACAGGGCGCCGCGGACGCATCTGCCATTCTGACCGCGTCGGGACGGAGCGGACAGATGGGCACCACGCAATACCACGTACGTGCCTTATCGAATTGTCCGACCGCCACGGAGATGTTTGCCTTTGTGCGACAGATCGACGACGGAGGATTGTCAACCATGCAGATGCATCCAACCGCCGGGACCAGCAAGACGAGGATAGATGCCGGGGATCGGCGGACCGCCGCGCTGCGTCATATGACCGCCGAGCAGTTTTTGCACTTTGGCGAGCGCCATCTGGTCTACATGAAATCCGGCATCTGCGATGGCGAGATGCTTTTCGTGCTCTTTGCCGCGGACGGGGCGCCGCTGGTGGCGGCCGACGATGTCAGAATCCGCCCTGGATATGGCCGCCGAGCGTGGCCTCACCTTCGTCCCAGTGCATTGAGGGCGCCGCCATGTCAGTGATCGCCACCCTGATCGAGCCACGCCGTGTGACGCGGATATTCTTTGACTGCCGCAATGCCTGCGCCGCGCTGGCGGATCAGCGGCGCGTCGAGCAGGCGATCGAAGCTGCGGTTGCCCAGGGTCAAACCGATGAGGACCCCGCGGAGTTCACGCTCCTGGCGGCGGCGTAGGCACTGTCTGAGCCGTTCTGGTATTACCGCCTCGGCCGGGTTGGGTTCCGGTACGTGTGAGGCGCACCGAGACCGACGCATGCGCCATCACGGCCTCGCCTTGTCAACCTCGAAAACCTCAGCATCGAGGTTCTGGTGCTGGTGGACAACACCACCGACTTTCTGTCTTCCACGCCGCCAATCGTCACGGGTGAAATTGCTCGCTTGCTGCATCGCCGGATAAGCCCAACGAATGGAACGGCGTATTGCTGTGCGGCCCTTCCGCCATGGGCCAAATGGCTCGAGGACGATGCTATTCGATGGCGGACCTGCCGATTATGCAATTGAGATGAACGGTGCGTGTCTCGGTATAGACTTCGCGACGATCGGCGCGATTACGCTGTCTCATTCCCATTGGGATCATGTCGGTGGCCTTCCCAGGGCTCTGGCTATGATCCGTTCGGCGAATAAAGGTGTTCCGGTTCCCTCGCTCCTGCATCCCGCCATGTTTCAGGAGCGCGGCTTTCGCATGCCCGGTGGCGAGGTAGCTGCTGCCGAGCCCTTTCCAACACCGCAACAATGGTCTGATCTTGGGGCCGAACCGCTTGTGACAACCGCACCAATTACCTGCCTGGATGATCTGTTTTTCATCAGCGGCGAGATTCCTCGCGTGACAGCCTACGAAAAGGGTTTCGATCAGAATCTGCATCGGTCCGCGGCAGATGCACCGTGGGAGCCTGAACCGCTGATGATCGATGAACGATTTCTAGCTGTGCATGTGCGGGACAAGGGGCTGGTCGTGTTCAGCGGGTGCTCTCACCCCGGCATCGTCAATATGCTGCACCACGCCCATGCCAGCTTCCCAAACGTGCCACTGCATGCGGTCATGGGCGGCTTTCATCTATCTGGGCCGCGCGAGGCAATCATTCCGGAGACAGTTGACGATATCGGACGCTTCGGTCTGAAACACATCATCACGGGACATTGCACCGGGTGGCGGGCTTTGGGCGCACTGCAAGAGTGCTTCGGTGACCAGGTAGTGCTGCCGTTGGCGGTCGGCAAAACTTTCAATCTTTAAGAGATGGCTGCGCGATCTCTTCTCGTTCCAACTCAGGAGATCATCCCGCACTAGCCCCGCGTGTCCGCCGGAGGATTGGCAAGTGCCTGCGAAAGACCCACCAGCCCGCCCAGGCTGCTCGCCATTTCGGTCGGGATCAGCACCGTCGTGCCGCGTTCCTTGTTCATCTCGTACAGCAAATTCATCTGCCGCAGCTTGAGCGCATTCGGGTCCCGACCATACAGCGCCGCAGCCTGCAGAATCTGCTGGGCGATCTCCCGCTCGGCTGAGGCCAGTGTGACACGCGCATCCTTCTCGCGCTCCGCCTGCGCCTGACGGCTCATCGCGTCCTGCAATTCGCGCGGGATCGACACGTCCTTGATCTCGACACTGCGTGCGACCACGCCCCAGCTCGTGGTTTTCTCGCTGATCGTCTGGCGCAACTGTTCGTCCGCGGTCTTGCGGTCCGACAGCAGGCGCGAGAGTTCGGTGGCGCCGATCATCTCGCGCAGGCTGGTCTGGGCGACGCGCTCGATCGCCTGGCTGTAGTCGGCGATGTGGATCGCCGCGGCCTCTGCGTTGTCGACCTGCCAGAACACGATGGCATCGACACCGACCGCGACCGTATCGCGGGTCAGCGCCTGCTCGGCCGTGATGGTGGTGGTCTGGATGCGCAGATCGACGATCTGTGCCACGCGATCGATCACCGGGAACACCAGATAGATGCCCGGTCCCTTCGTCTTGTGGAAGCGCCCCAGTCGCAGGATCACGGCGCGTTGCCATTCGGCGGCGATGCGCAGCGAGCGCGCGACCACCACCAGCACGATGATGACAACGACGAGCAGGACGATCTGCAGCGTCATGGCGCGGGTGTCCGCGGTTCAGTCGACACCCTCGACGATGCGCATGTCGCGCTCCGCGGCATTGCCCAGGGCGACGAGCGCCGCCTGGTAGCCGGGGCTGTCGTGTGCGGCGATCGCCGCAGCGACGCTGGGGAACTCGATAAGGACGGTGCGCTGGTCGATGCCGGCCTCATAGGTCTTGGCGGTGCCGCCGCGGGCGAGGAACTTGCCACCGCCGGCGGTGATCGCGGGGCCGGCCAGCTTGGCATACTCGGCAAGCGCGCCGGGGTTGGAGATCGAGCGGTAGCAGGCAATCCAATATGCCTTGGCCATGGGTCCCTCCCTTGGTGGTTCAGTACGCACTCAGTGTAGCCGCGATACAGGAGGGCAGCGAGACATCCCGTCTTCCCGGCGCCTCTTGCACTCCGGCCCAAGGTGTGCAACTGCAAATCATTCGCAATTACGACGCAGGTAGTTGTCCATGCGCACAATGCTCGTCCTTCCCCTGGCAATGCTTCTCGCCTGGCCCGCCGCCGCGGCCGATACCACCGCATCGCTGACCATTCGCAATCGCGCCTTCGATCCCCCTGAACTGGAAGTGCCGGCCGGCCAGAAGATCGAACTGCATGTGCACAATGCCGATGCGGCGGCATCGGAGTTCGAGAGCGCGGAGCTGCATCGTGAAAAAGTGGTGCCCGCCGGCAAGGAGGTCGTCGTGTTTATCGGCCCGCTGCGCGCCGGACGCTACGAATTCTTCGATGACTTCCACCCCTCATCGCGCGGTCACATCGTGGCGAAATAACCGGCATGCTGCGGCTTGCCTTCGCGTGCGTCGCACTTGTTCTGCTCGCCAGACCCGCCCTCGCTGAACTGCAAGTCCGCATGCCGGAGGTCGACTACCTGGAGTTCGAATTCGAGCACAACGGCCTGGTAACCTTCGACACCAAGGGTTCGCCGCTGCGCAACGCGCAGAGCTACACGAATTCGATCGGCTACGGCGTGCTACCCTGGTGGGAGATCGAGCTGGAAGGCGAGATGGCCTCCGGCGGCGGACAGCACCTGACCTGGAATGCCACCACGCTGGAGAACACCTTCCAGCTCACCGAGCCGGGCGAATATTTTTTCACCCTCGGCTTCTTCTTCGAATATTCGCAATCCACGCTGCACGGCGAGCCCAGCGGCGTCACCTTCGGGCCGATCATCCAGAAGGAGCTGAACAACGTCTTCGGCCTCGACACGCTGCACACGCTCAACCTGTTCCTGTCGCGCGACGTCGGCCACGACGCAACGAAGGACACCGGGTTCCAGTATGCTTGGCAGTCGCTGATCCTCACGCACCCGCTGATCTCGCCCGGCGTCGAGTTCTACGGCATCATTCCGGACCTCGCGCATGCCGGCTCCGACCACGCAGCAACAGCATTGGGTCGGTCCGGTGCTGGCCGGGGCGGCCGAATTTCGCGCCGTACGGCAAGTTGAAATATGAGGTGGGGTATCTGTTCGGCCTGACCCCGGCATCGGGACGCACCGCGGTCCGCTGGAAGCTTGAATACGAGATCACCTTTTAGCGCGCCAATTAGGCTATGCTGTCGGCAGCACCTCGGCAGGATTCCCATGGCCTATCCGCCGCGCAAGATCGCCTTCATCCTGGCGTCCACCGACCACGGCACATGGTCAATGCCACCAACGGCTTCGGTGTCGGTTATTTCCTGCTGGAGAATTTCTCGCCGTGCACCCCAGCGATGCAACGCGCCAGGCCATCAAGGTCACTCCGCCGGCCGCGGCGAGAGCTTGATGGCGGCACGTCATCCTTTCCGTATCGGGGCATAGCGGAAGTAATCCGGCGTCGGTCCCAACTGAAATCCGGTGACATTCTTCGCCATCACCGCGATCTCGTCCGCCTGCAACAGGAACACGAAAGGTCCGCGAGCCCACATCTGCCGCTGTAGATTGGCGTAGATCGCCAGTCGCTTCTTGTCGTCCAGTTCCTTTGTGGCCGCGTCGACCTCGTCCGTCATCTCCTTGTCGGCGAAGTGGCTGCGCCACGCCAGGATCTTCAGTTTGCTGTTGTCCGAGTTCGTCGGGATCGGCACACCAGGCCTGGGCATTCGAATTCGGATCGATGTAGTCGGTGAACCAGGTCAGCAGCGCCATCTGATGCTGCCGCGCGCGCGTCTTGGTTATCACCTGCTTCTGCTCGCCGGGCAGCAACTGCAGCTTGATGCCGATCGCGGCGAGGTCCGCCTGGATCGCCTGCGCGATATCGGGGAACGGCCAAACCGACGGATAGTCCATGCTGACCGAGAAGCCGCTCGCCAGCCCGGCCGCCGCCAAAAGCTGCTTCGCCTTGGCGACGTCCTTGTGGAACGGCGTATCCGGCAGCGCACCTGGCAGGCCGACCGGCAGAAAAGACTGCGACACGTGCCACACGCCGGGGGTGATATTCTTGGCGATCGCCTCATAATCGATCGCCCACTTGATCGCCTGCTGCACCTGCGGCTTCGCCAGCTCCGGCACCGCCTGGTTCATCGCGAAATACATCGTGCTGGCCTGCGGCGCCGAGAGCACGCGCAGGTTCGGATCGCCGGCGATCGACTTGAGCTGATCGGCGCCAAGGTTGCGCGCGATGTCGATGTCACCGCGCTGCAAGGAAAGGAGCTGCGTCGAGGGGTCCTTCATGTGCCGTATCACCAGCCGCTTCACGCCGGGCGGAGTCGCGGCATGGGGATTGGCGTCCAGGATGACCGTGTCGCTCGCCTTCCACGACGTGAGCTTATAGGGACCCGCGCCGGCGCTGTTGTTGTTCAGCCACGCATTGCCGAGGTCGTTGTTCTGCTGGTGCGCCAGTGCCACGGCCTTCTCGACGATGCCGCCGACATTGGCGGAGATGCAGAACAGCACGAAGCTGGTGGCCTGCGGCGCCGGCAGCGTCATCACCAGCGTCCTGTCATCGGTGGCGCGGATCAGCTTCTCGATGTTGTCCTTGGTGAAGCCGAACTGCGTGATGATGAACGCCGGCGTCTTGTTCAACTGCACGATGCGATGGAACGAGAACTCGGCATCCTGCGCCGTCACCGGCTTGCCGGAGTCGAACTTCGCGTCGGGGCGCAGGTGGAAGGTGAAGGTAAGGCCGTCACTGCTGACCTCGAACTTCTCCGCAAGGTCACCGACGACGGTCTGACCGGTCTTCGGGTCCGGCATCACCAGCTTGCGGTAGATGTTGCCGTCGAACTCGTTGTCGGAGAACTCGTAGGCCTGGGCGGGATCGAGCGCGATCATGTCGTCGATCGTCTTGCCCATCACCAGCACGTCCTTCGGCGTAGCGGCCTCGGCGCGGAGGGCGGGCAGTATCGGGGCGGCCGCCGAGGCGGCCAACAGCGAGCGACGGGTCAGCATGGCGGGTCTCCCCCTCAATCAGCTTCGGGCTGGGCGAGCAACGCTAGGGCAGTTTCGTGATGCGCGGAAACCGTGCGCCAGCCGCGTGCACTGATCTCTTCGGGGATCGCCGCGATCTGCCGCTCGCGCAACCAGCGACCAAAACGCGGGTCGGCAGTCAATACGCAGAGCGGGATTGCCGTCAGCAAACCTCCCGCGAGAGGCAGCGCCCACAATGTCGCCGTCCAACCGGAGGCAGCGAAGCCGGCGAACGCCAGGCAGCCGAGAGCAGTCTGGGGCCACAGTAGCCGGATTGCCTCGCCCCAGCTCACGCCCCGCTCGCGACGGTTCTGCGGTGTCCATCGGGTATGCTTGGCGAAGGGCAGGCGGAGCATGGCGCCGGTCTTCGCCACTGCCGAGACAGCGTCCAGCAGCAAGGTGAACCCGATCTCCAGGATCGCCCCGCCGACAAGTCGTGCCAGTCCTCCGTAGCGGTCTCGCTTGACGGGCGACAGAGCCACTTCGGCGTAGCCCAAAAGCTTTGGCGCATACAGCGCGCCGAACCACCCGACGGTCAGGGCCACTGCCGGCGCGGTCGGAAACGCCGAAGTCGTATCGGTTGCCGCGGCGGCCGCGGCAGCAAGCAGGAACAGCAGATAGAGCGGCGTGCCGGCGAACAGCAGGATCGCCTGCAGAAGCTGCCAGCGTCCGAGCGGTCGCAGCCCGGGCAGGCGCAACAGGTGCCGGTATTGCATGTTGCCTGCCAGCCATCTCTGCTCGCGACGGAGGAACTCCGGCAGTGCCGGAGGGTTCGCCTCCCAGGACCCGCTTTCGTCCGGCAGCACGCGCACTCCCCAACCCGCCGCACGCAGCACCGCCGCCTCGACCTGGTCGTGCGACAGAATGTGTTGCCCGTCGGGCAGGATCGGCATCCGGCAATGCGCGCGAAAGGGGGCAATGCGCACCACCGCATTGTGCCCCCAATAGGGGCCTTCGTCGCCCTGCCACCAGGCCTGCCCGGTCGCCCAGGTGCGCATCCCGGCCCGCATGCCGAACTGGAACAGCCGAGGGAATGCAGAAGGCGCCGGCAATCCGACCGTCAGATGCTGCGCGATCGCCAATGTCGGATCAGCCAGCATGGCGCGAACCAGTCGCAGCACCGCCGCCGCCGACATCTCGGAGTCGGCATCGAGCGTCAGCATCAGTTCGAACCCCTCGGCGTGGTGCTCGAGGAAATCCATGATGTTGCCGGCTTTGAACCCAGCGTTCGTGGCGCGTCGGCGATAGTGGATGCGCGCGGGCTCGCGGTCTTCGGCGCGGAAGGTCGCCACTGCCTGTTCTTCGGCGTCCGCAGCGGGCTCGTTCCGGGTATCGGACAGGATGAACACGGCGAAGGAGTCACCATACCCCGCGAGGTCCAGATCACGCAGCAGCCGTCGCAACGGCGGCAGCACGCGGCGCATATCCTCCTCGCGTACCGTCATTGCGATCGCCGTGCGCGGTAATGGCGGCAGCTCGGCGGCGGTATCGACGATCGGAAACACCGCCTGCACCGGATTTCGGCACATCAGCAGGATCATGAAGCCGATCAGTCCGTTGGCCAGGCAAAGCCCGGTCCAGGGCGCAGCGCCGGCAAACGCCGCCATCATTACGAGTTTGGCCAGCGTCCAGCCGCCTGGCGCCAGCACCTGGATCAGAAGAGTGCCCAGCCCGGTGGCGGCCAGCAGCACGATGAGCACGACAAGAGCGCGGCGGGCCGCCATAAGGGAGGGTTCCGGAAGGTGGGTGCGGGGTGGAGATAGCAAAGCTCGCCGGTTTGTCATCACTATGGCGAGACAACGGGGTCGCGGTCGCTTGCGGTTCTGGCGGCGAACCGCTGGTCGCAGTCGTCCTGCCCCCCCGCGAAGGGTTCGGACCGCGCCGGGCTGGAGCGATCGGTCTGCTTGCCCGGCGGCAGATCGCCACACCAGGCTTCCGGACGGTGATCATCGGCGGTCCGCAGCCCGGCCCGGTGTTTCCTGACGTCGCGTTCCAACCCGTGCAGCCAAGCCTCCTTTGGCCCGGCAACATCAATCTCCGCTTCGCGCAGGCCGCGAGCCACTGGCTGCGCCGAATGTCGCCCGCGTTGATCGAGGTGCACAACCGGCCGGAGATCGCACTTCGGCTGGCGCGCCGGCTGCCGCATGTGCCTGTCACGCTGCTGCTGCACAACGACCCGCAGTCGATGCGTGCGGCGCATACCCCGGCCGAGCGCGCCGTTCTGTTGCGGCGCATGGCGCTGGTGGTGACGTCGTCCGGGTATCTGCGCGACCGGCTTCTCGATGGCCTGGAGGCGCCACCCGGTTCGGTGGCGGTACAGCCCAATTGCATCGATCTGTCGGAACTGCCCGAACCGCGAGCGCGCGAGCGACTCATCCTGTTCGCCGGCCGCGTCGTGCCCGACAAAGGTCCCGACATGTTCGTCGCCGCCTGCAACAGGGCGCTGCCGCAACTGCCTGGATGGCGGGCGGAGATCATTGGCGCCGATCGGTTCAGCGAAACCAGCCCCTCGACCGCGTTCGTCCGCCGCGTGCGGAAGGCGGCACTGGACGCGGGCGTCACCATGGTCGGCTACCTCGACCACCCGCTCGTGCTGGAGGCCAATGCAAGGGCATCGATCGCCGTGGTGCCGAGTCGGTGGCCCGAGCCGTTCGGCCTGACAGCATTGGAGGCGCTGGCGAGCGGAGCCCCGCTGATCACGTCAGGGCGTGGCGGGCTTCGCGAGGTTGCCGGAGATGCGGCGGTGTATGTCGATCCGGACAACCCGGCCTCGATCGCGGATGCGATTCTTCGATTGGCCAACGATGCGTCGCTGCGGGAGGCGCTCGGAGCGGCTGGGCGCGAGCGAGCGCGGCAGTTCGACGTGCCGGTGGTGGCTGCACGCATTGCCGCGCTGCGGCGGCAGGTGCTTGCAGGCCGATGAGCGCCGCTGGCAGAAACTATCGATACGGGATGCAGATGAGCAATGTCATCACTTGTCGGATCTCGGAGCAGCTCTCGCGGAAGTGGCTACAGCCCGCACTTGCCCGATTTGTGGCTGTCTCGGTATGTTCCTGAACGTGGGAAAGCCACCCTCGCTGGGACGCTGCGCGAGTTGTTCCGTGTACTTAAGCCGGGTGTTCCGGCCATCGATGGCATCGAGGGTCAGGCGCTGAGCACATCCCGTCGCCGCATATTGGTGGTCCAGCCTTTGCCCGGCATTGGCGATATGATCTGGCATCTACCACATATTCGCGCCTTGGCGCAGCACGTCGGAGCACCGGTAACGGTGGCTGCCAAGCCGCGGTCTCAGGCCGACGAGATCTTCGCCGATGAAGAACTGGTGCGCGAGGTCATCCTGGTGGATCGTAATCCAAAGGGTGCGCGCGGCGTCCATGATGGGCCGCTTGGGATGTGGCGGTTGATCCGCATGCTGCGCTCCTACCGGTTCGACGCTGCCGTGCTGCTGAACAAGAGTGCGTCGCTTGCTTTCGCTACCTGGGCGGCGGGCATTCCGTCGCGACAGGGCTACGGAGTTGGAATGCAGCGTTGGTTCCTCAATCGGGGGCCATACCTGGCGAAGGCGGAATATTGGCGCAACCGGCCGATGGAACGTGCCACGTTGTTCCTGCGAAGTGCGAACATCGCGATGGCCGAGGCCGAGCCACGCCTTCGAATCACGCCTGCTGCACGGGGAGCAGTACGGCGACGATTGGATCGGGTGAATCGACCGCTCGTGGTGCTGGGTATCGGCAGTTCCGAACCGACGCGACAATGGGGCGCGCAGCAGTTCGCAACCCTTGCCCGGGTGCTGATCGATGCCGGTTGGCCAACCCTTGTGCTGGTTGGCGGAAACGGCGAAGAGATGATGCAGCGGCAGATCTGCACGCTGCTGGGGGACGATGCTGCGCTTGTGGTACCAGCGCTCGGCTGGCACATGGCAGAGGTCGCTGCGCTGTTGAGCGAGGCAGCGTTCTATGTCGGGAATGATACTGGAGTGATGAACATGGCTGCCGCCGTCGGCACCCGCGCCTACGCCCTGTTCGGCGCGACCCCTCCACTGCATCACAGCGCGCAGATAGTGCCGGTGCTGTCGCCATCAGGTGGCCCGCTCGACGGCGTGGCGCGGCTTTCATTGGACGCTGTCCTCGCGGTTATCGAGCGTGATCGCGGGCTGTTAGGCCCGGCGGACGCCGAGTGTGCCCCTCACGAGCGCAGCCGGACGACGTAGCGCCCAATGGTAACGGCGGTTCTTACGGGCGACACCGCTCGGACGTTGCGCACGCTCGACCGGGTAGCGCTCGGTGCCATCCTGCTGACGCCGCTCCTGTTGCTGCATGCACATGGCATCGCCGAAGGTGCGATCGCGGTTGCCGATGTCTGCTTCCTGGCGCGCTGTGCGATCACGCGGGAATGGGACTGGCTCCGCACGCCCTGGCTGCGCGCTGGGTTTGCCTGGTGGGGATGGGTGACGCTGTGTTCAGTGCCGATACCCGCGCTTGACCTCGGCGAAGCCGGCGTGCCCTCGCTGGTCCAGGGGGTGCTGATCGTGCGGTTCCTGATCCTGATCGCCGCGATGGAGCACGCCATCCTGCGCGACCCTGCGCCGCGCCGCTGGCTCGGCTGGGTTGTCACGGCTTCGGCCATCTATATCGCTGTCCAGTCGGTCATTCAGTTCACCTTCGGGCGCAACCTGTATGGCGCTCCGCATGCTCCCGACGGCGAGCTCACCGGGCCATTCGCCAAGCCACGCGCCGGGCCGCCGCTGGTGCGGATCCTGTTCCCGGCGCTGGTCCCTTCGGTCGCCGCACTTGCTGCAGCGGCCCGGTCATCTGGTCCGTCGCTGGCGGCTATGCGCTGCTGATGGCCGGCACGGCCGTCATGGTGCTGATTGGTCAGCGCATGCCCTTGCTGCTCACCGGTCTTGGCCTCGTCGACTGTAGCGCTGCTGCTGCCGACGGCTCCGCCCGGCTATGGTGGTTTCCGTCGTCCTCGCGGGGCTGCTGGTTGCAGCCTCACCGGTTATCGCACCCGAGGCGCACCATCGCCTCGTCTCGAAGTTCTCCAGGCAAATGGAGAACTTCTCCACCAGCCAATACGGCGATCTGTACGCCAGAGCGCTGGAAATCGGCCTGCAACATCCCCTCACCGGGCTTGGGGCGTCGGGGTTCGGCTATGGCTGCGCTCAACCGCGCTATTACCGGCCAAGCTTCGATGGGAGCCAGAAGGATGGCGGCGGCGCCATGATCTGCTGGCACCATCCGCACAACTTCTATTTCGAGGCGCTGACCGAGGGCGGCTTTGTCGGGCTGGCGCTGTTCATCTGGCTCGCGTTCGCCTGGCTCGCGACGATGGCGCGAGCGCTGATGCGCCGATCTGATCCGGTGTTGGTCGGGTTGTTCGCGGCGGCACTTATCCAGCTTTGGCCGATCGCATCGACGTCGGGCTTCTTCAGCATGCCGATCGGCGGCTGGTCGTTCCTGCTGCTTGGCTGGGGCATGGCCGAAGCGCGCTGGGGCGGTGCGACGGTGGCCGACCAGGGCACCGCATCCTATATTCCGCGCGACAGGAAGTCGGAGTTGGGCTGATGGCGAATACGGAGACCGAGGCGCTGGTACCGGTGACGGTGCTCACCGGCTATCTCGGCGCGGGGAAGACCACGTTGCTGAACCGCATCCTCACCGAGCAGCACGGCCGCAAATATGCGGTGGTGATCAACGAGTTCGGCGAATTGGGTGTGGACAACGACCTCGTCGTGGATACCGACGAGGAAGTGTTCGAGATGAACAATGGCTGCATCTGCTGCACGGTACGCGGCGACCTGATCCGCATCGTTGGCGGGTTGATGAAGCGGCGCGACCGGTTCGACGGCATCATCATCGAGACCACCGGCCTCGCGAACCCGGCGCCGGTCGCGCAAACGTTCTTCGTCGATGAGGGCGTGCGATCGAGGGCGAAACTGGATGCCATCGTGACCGTCGTGGATGCCAAGCATCTGCCGCAGCGGCTGGAGGATAGCTCCGAGGCGGCCGACCAGATCGCATTCGCCGATGTCATCGTGCTGAACAAGACGGACCTGGTGACGCCGGAGGAGCTGGCGGCGGTCGAGGACAAGATCCGCGCGATCAACCGCTTCGCGGTGATCCATCGCACCGAACGCGCGGCGCTGCCGATCGGGCAGGTGCTGGATCGCCACGCGTTCGATCTGAACCGCGTGCTGCAGATGGCGCCGGATTTCCTAACCGACAGCGAGCACGAGCATAACGACGAGGTGACGTCGGTCAGCTTCGAGGTGGAGAAGCCGATCGACCCGGAGAAGTTCAATGCCTGGATCGGCGCGCTGCTGCAGGAGCAGGGTCCTGATCTGCTGCGCACCAAGGGGATACTGTCGTACGCGAACGACGACCGGCGGTTCGCATTCCAGGCGGTGCATATGATTGCCGATGGCGATTTCATCGGGCCGTGGAAGGAGGGCGAGCCGCGGGTGAGCCGGATCGTGTTCATCGGGCGCAACCTGAACAGGCCGCGGCTGCGGCGCGGGTTCGAGGGTTGTGCGGTTGATTGATCCGGTGAGTCGCGCGGCCCCCTCCCCCCAACGAGCCAAATGCTCCCCCTCCCCTTGCGGGAGGGAGTTGGGGGGAGGGGGAACTGCACGATGAGCGAATCCGTCGCCAAATTCCTGCTCGAGTCCCGCGGCACCCAGCACGAACTCGATGCCTTCGTTGTGGCCGCGTGCTTCGACCGCGCCGGCGCCACGCTTGCCTTCGCCCTCGGCGACGGCACGCTTCGCCTCGTCGACATTGCCGATCGCGACTCCTGGCGCACGGTCGAGGCACATGATGGCGCCATCCTCTCGCTGGCGCCCGACGCCACCGCCACGGGCTTCGTCACCGGTGGCGATGATGGAAAATTCAGCCGCATCGGCTCTGTGGTCGCCGACTTCCGCTCGAAATGGGTGGAGCACGTCGCCACTCATGCCGGCGAGAAGGGCAAGGGACTGCTGGCCTGCACAGTCGGCAAAGCCATCCACCTGTTCGACCACACCGGGGAGAAGCTCAAGGAGTTCCCGCATCCCTCCACCGTCACCGGCCTTACCTTCGACAGCCGCGGCAAGCGTGTCGCGGCATCGCACTACAACGGCGCCACGCTTTGGTTTGTGGCAGCCAAGGTGGACAGCCCTCGCAGGCTGGAATGGAAGGGCAGCCACACTGCGATCGCCATCCATCCCGACGGCGATGCGGTGGTGACCGCGATGCAGGAGAACGCGCTGCATGGCTGGCGGCTCTCCGACAACCAGCACATGCGCATGAGCGGCTATCCCGCCAAGACTGAGGCGCTGTCGTTCACCCGCAACGGCAAGTGGCTCGCGACCAGTGGCGCGGACGCGATGGTGCTTTGGCCGTTCTTCGGCGGCGGCCCGATGGGCAAGGCGCCGATCGAGCTCGCCGGTGGCGACGGCATCACCTGCACGCGCGTCGCGGCGCATCCGCAGCAGGAGATGGTGGCGGGCGGTTTCGCCGACGGTCTTGTGGTGCTGGCGGAGGTCAACTCGTCGCGCGTACTGCCGATCGCCCCGCCAGGACGCGGGCCGGTTTCCGCACTCGCGTGGAGCCCGGACGGCAGCCAGCTCGCCATCGGCACGGAAAAGGGCTTCGCGGCGATCGTCGACCTGTCGAAGCGCTAGGCGCCGGGGACGTTACCCGACTGCGGCGCCGGCTCCACCATCTGCGGTCCGCCGCGTTCGATCGCGAACACTGCGAGCGCGCGGCGCACCTGGCCATCAGACAGCAGGCCGAACCAGCCGTCGGCGCCAACGAACCCGTTCGATTGGGTGATGGCTCCCACGGAGAAGCCCTGGCCGCCCAATACGCGTGCGATCGAGGCCGCGTCGTAAGCCAGATCTGCCACCGGAGACGGAGGGCTGCCAAACTTGGCCGAATAGGCCTGCTCGAAGCCGCCGCGCGCGGCAGGATCGGGGGCGGCGTACCATGCGCCTCGCATCTGGCCGGAGCCGCTGGCCGGGTTTGCCCATAAAGCCGGCCCAAGGATCTGCACCGCCGAACGGTCCACATCATAGTACGGCAGGACTGCGGCGATCTCCGCCAGCGCATCGCCAGTGTCTGCCAGCAGCAGCGTATTGAAGCTTGGCGGGGGGATCGACGACTTCGCGAGGTCCTGCGCCTGACGCCGGCCCTCCGGTGTCTCGAGCGCACGCGCCGCACGGATCTGCGCGTCGATCGGTCCCCGGCGATTGGCATAGTCCGACAGGTCGCGTGCGGCGGCGTTGATGGCCGACATGCCATGTGCATAGAACCGAACGTTCGGCGGGGCGGCGCCGTTGGCCGATGCTGCCTGGATCAGGGCCTGTGCCATGGCGTGGCCGAAGTCGTTGTCCGGGAGCAGCCCGGCGAATTGCGACTTGCCTTGCCCCTGCGCCGCGGCGACCAACCTTCGCACCTGCTGCCCCGGCGTGATCCCGAGCGTCCAGACGCCGGGCTGCGCCTGGGATGGATCATTGGTGAAGGCGAGCACCGCGACATTCGCAGCGCGCGCGATCGGCGCGACTGCGGCGGTCTCGGATGAGGTCAACGGCCCCAGGATCAGCCCGGCCCCATCGGCGATCGCCGCCTGGGCGGCGGTGGCGGCGCCCTGGGGCGTCCCGCCGGTGTCCTTTGCGTCCAGCGGCGGCGCACCCGAGCCGTCGAGCGCGAGTTGCGCCGCATGCAGCATCGTCTGGCCAAGATCGGCTCGCGCGCCCGACAGCGGCAGCAGGATCGCAACCGTCTGTCCGGTCGGACCACCACCCGTGGTGGGGGGCGGTCCGCTGCCCAGCGGGACCGGCGCTCCGCCATAGCCGTAGCCATAGCCCGCCCGCGGCCCGTAGCCATATCCGCCACCGCAAGCCGCGAGTGCTAGTGTGCCGAGAAGGAGCACGAATGCCCGACGAAGCATGCGCCACATCTCCTGACCACGGGCGGGACGGACAGTCCGCCCTGCCCGATGGTCTTGTGCTGGTTTCCACTCCGATCGGCAACCTCGGCGACCTGACGCTCCGCGCGCGTGAAACGCTGCTGGCCGCCGATCTGATCCTCTGCGAGGACACGCGTCACACGGCAAGGCTGCTCAGCGCCATTGGCGCAAAGGTGAAGCTGCAGCCGCTGCACGAGCACAACGAGGACGCCGCCATTCCAGCGGTGCTGGCGCGGTTGCGCGAAGGCAAGCGTATCGCGTTGGTGTCCGACGCAGGCGTTCCCCTGATATCCGATCCTGGTTACCGGCTGGTGCGAGCGGCATTGGCCGAGGGATTGCCGGTCGGCGCGGTGCCGGGGGCAAACGCCGCGGTGACAGCTCTGGTGCTGTCCGGGCTGCCGCCGCTGCCGTTCCTGGTGCTGGGCTTTCCGCCGCCGCGCCAGACCGCGCGCCGTGCGGCATTCGGCCGGTTGCGTGGCGCCGAAAGGGCAGGGCTGGCGGCGACGCTGATCTGGTATGAGGCGCCGCATCGTCTGGGCGAGACGTTGGCCGACATGGCCGACGCATTCGGTCCGCGTCCCGCTGCGGTCGCGCGCGAGCTGACGAAGCGCTTCGAGGAGGTCCGGCGAGGGACCCTGGCGGAGCTTGCCGCGTATTACGCAAACAACGTGGCGCGCGGCGAGGTCACCGTCGTGGTGGCGCCGGCGGAACAGGAGGACCCCGAGGACCTGGATGAGCGTCTGCGCGCGGCCCTCGCGGGCAACAGCGTTAAGGACGCTGCCGCGCTGGTCGCCGTGGCGACCGGGCTGCCTCGCAAGCTGGTCTATGCGCGGGCATTGGCGCTGAGCCGATAGCGCGGAATATGGCGCACTGGGCCGGCGCTGTCTGCTACATTGTGGCGCATGCGGAACTGGCGCGCGTCGCTCGGGTTCATCGCACTGGTCACGGCTGGGGTGGCCCTGCTCCTGCCGGTTCCCAGCCGCTTGCCCGCCATTCGCATCGCCGCATTGGCGCCGTAGGAGACGTCGCGGAACGTGCGATCTGTTCGTCGGACCATCCCTGCCACACTCATGCTGGTGGCGGTGGCCGCGACCCAGGCGCCGGCCGCGCCGACGCTGCTGGTGCTTCCGCTCGGTTTCATCGACACATCCGGCGAGACTCCGCCGCATACCCAGGAACACAAGGATCGACTGGCGGCATTGACGCGGTATCTGTCGCAGATGCTGGCGGCGGACGGAATCTACACCGTCATCGATCCAACGCCGATCGCTCCAGCAATCGAGAAGGTCCGCGCGACGCAGCCGCTCGACGCGTGCAACGGCTGCGAGCGGGACCTGGCCACGCAGGTTCATGCTGACCGCGTCCTGGTCGGGGAGGTCGACAAGGTCAGTACGCTGATCGGCAGCCTGCGCTTGAACATCGAGGACGTGGCGAGCGGGCAGATCGTATTCAGCCGCGTGCTGAGTTTTCGCGGCGACACGGACGACGCATGGCAACACGCCGTGCGGTTCTTTGTTCGCGATCTGCAGGCGACCGCGCCGCAGCAGCGCTGAGGTTCAGCGCACGATCGCTGCGAGCAGCGCATCCAGCCGCAGCCGGCCTGCTGTCGTGGCGGCAAGTCTCTCGCCGCACCATTCCAGATAGCCCTCGTCCAGCGCCATGCGCAGCACGTCGGTATCGAGTGCCTCATCCAGCTCCATGCCGGTCCGTGCCAGGAAGCGCGGCGGCGCGATGCCCTCGGTCAGCCGCAGGCCCATCAGCAGCATCTCGCGCGCGCGCTCGGTCGGCGCCAGCGCGACCTCCTCGACTGTGCCGTGGCCGTCGCGCTCAACCCGCTCGGCCCATGGTTCCGGCGCACGGTGGCGGCGCGTGGCGGTGAGGTGTGCGAGCGTCAGCCTGCCATGTGCGCCCGGTCCGATGCCGGCATAGTCGCCGTATCGCCAGTAGGCGAGGTTGTGCCGGCTTTCGCCGCCCGGCGCCGCGTAATTCGATACCTCGTACGCAAGCAGCCCGAAGCGGCCGGCCTCCTCCGCGGTCGCCTCATAAAGGCTGGCCGCGATGTCGTCATCCGGCAGCACAATCTCGCCGCGCCGGTGCATCGCCTCGAACTTCGTGCCCGGCTCTATGGTGAGCTGGTAAAGCGACAGATGATCCGCCGCCAGCGCGAGCGCCTGGCGCAATTCGGCGCGCCAGGCTTCGAGCGTCTGGCCCGGCCGCGCATAGATCAGGTCGAAGGAAATGCGTGGGAAGACCGCCCGTGCCGTCTCCAGCGCGTCGATCGCCTGCGCCGCCGAGTGCTGCCGCCCGAGCCTATGCAGCGCCGCCGGATCGAGGCTCTGCACGCCGATCGAGACGCGGTTCACTCCGGCGTCGCGAAACGCCGCGAACCGGCCGGCTTCGACGCTGGTCGGATTGGCCTCCAGCGTGATCTCGATATTGTCGGCCGGCTCGAACAGGCGCCTCGCATCGTCGATCAGCGCGGCGACCGTGTCCGGCTCCATCAGGCTGGGCGTGCCGCCGCCGAAGAAGATCGAGGTCAGCCTGCGGCGGCCGAGGCGCTCCGCCTCCCAGGCCAGTTCGCGGCGCAGCGCGGCGCGGAAGCGGGATTGCGGGATGCGCTCGCGCACGTGCGAATTGAAGTCGCAGTACGGGCACTTGGCCAGGCAGAACGGCCAGTGGATATAGAGCGCCAGAGGTTCCATTGCGGGGAGATATAGGATGTCCGCCAGCGAAACAGGCGGCTCGGTCGAGCGCGTGCGATCGGCACTGCTGGCCGCAGGCCATTCCGACACCATCACGCAGTTCCCGGCGGGCACGCGAACCGCCGCCGATGCCGCGGCGGCGGTGGGCTGCACCGTGGCGCAGATCGCCAAGTCGATCGTGTTCCGCTGCGGGATGCGGGCGGCCGTGGTGATCACCTCGGGCGCCAACCGGGTCGATCAGGCGAAGGCGGAGGCGGCGCTGGGCGTGAAGCTTGGACGCGCGGACGCGGACTGGGTGCGGCAGGTGACGGGATTCGCGATCGGCGGCGTCGCGCCGGTCGGTCACCTGAGCGCCCCGATGCTGCTGCTGGATGAGGATCTGCTGGCGCTCGATCCGATCTGGGCGGCCGCGGGATCGCCGCGCCACGTGTTCCAGACAACGGCGGAGGAGCTGCGGCGGATCACCGGGGCGACGGTGGCGGCAGTGCGGGCAGGGTAAACGCTTTGGCAAGTTGGTGGGGGCAGGAAGGAAGATGGAACCGCAGATGAACGCAGATGAACGCAGATATGCTGAATGCCCTGTCGGAGCGGATCATTGGTTGCGCCTTTACCGTCGCCAACGGGCTGGGGTCTGGGTTCCTCGAGAGGGTTTATGAAAATGCCCTGGCGCACGAGTTGCGGAAGGCGGGGTTGACGGTTGCGCAGCAGCAAGGTGTTTCAGTCATTTATGACGATGTCATCGTCGGCGAATATGCCGCCGATCTGCTGGTGGAGGCGGCCGTCGTAGTAGAGCTGAAAGCCGTCAGGGCTCTCGATGATGTACATCAGGCGCAATGCATGAATTACCTGCGGGCCACGGGCATGCATCTTTGCCTACTACTGAACTTCGGCAGGCCGCGCCTGGAGATCCGACGGATCGTCCATAACCTTTGATCTCATCTGCGTTCATCTGCGTTCATCTGCGGTTCCATCTTGTGCGGAACGCACGCCGCAGGAACTGATTTTCTTCGTCAGGGCGGGCCGGTGGCGAGCGTCGGAGGTCTCGGGGGCGCCGTGGGCCAGGTGGGGTCCGCATCGTCGCCGAGGTCGTAGTCGAGCAGCGGCTCGTTGCGCCTGTCGAGGAAGCCGGCGAGGCTGCCGCCGTAGGCGATGATGGCGTGGCAGAGGTCGTCCCAGAACGGCCGGTCGCAGTCGCCGGGCCTGATGCCGAGGTCGCGGCAGATGTCGACGATGACGGCGCCGACCGGGCGACGACGCACCTCGGCGGCGATCTCTGCTTCCGTGGGGAGGCGCGCGAGGCGGGGATCCTCCGCGAGGCGCGGCGCCCCGGCGGGATCGGCCGGCTGGTGGTCGGGCGGCGCGACCTGCGGTGACGGGCGTGGGCTGGTGTGGGGCGGGCAGGCGGATGGACGCTGGTGTCAGGTCCCGGCCGCGTGCGGCGCGCTGGCAGAGCCTGGATTCCAGGGTCGCGGCGCGGTGCAGGCCGGCGGTGATGCGGGCGAGGATGACGGCGAGGTCGGCGGTGCCGAAGGGTCTGGCGAACCGGGAAAATCCCGGGGCGGCGGCGCGCTGCTGGACCACGGTGGCGAGGTGCCTGCCGTAGTCGATCAGCCTGCGGAGCACGCCGAGGACGCGGCCGATGCGGCTGGGCGTGTCCGTGCCGGCCCCGGGTGGATCGGGGTCCATGGTCAGGGCGGGCGCTTGAGCCGCGGCGAACATGAACAAAAGTAGAACACAGGAGGCGGCTGGTAGGCAAGGAAAATCCGGCGGCCAGGGGCTCCGTATATGAGCAAGTATAGCCAACCCTGCGGTCCCGGCATCGGAAATAGCAGGTGAGTAACCCCACGCCGCGCGACCGTACTCAAACGGGCGAACGTCAGTTCTGGGTGGGAAAGCGGTCGCTTGCCTCAGTGCGAAAATCAAGAATTTCGGACCAGCAAGTTCGGGCGCGCCAATTTCCGGCTAGTTGCAGGGCACCGCAGTCAATCTGTGGGAACGACGGCCTGCCATTGCGGCGATTGGAAAGCACCACCATGTCCGATAGTGGTCGCTCCGTCGTCTCTCCGCTCAGATCGTTGATCTCGAACAGTGGTACATCCTGGGGTGAAACACCGCTCACTCCGGTTCGATCGGTGGTAGGCAGCAGCCAACGGATGGCGGTGCGCGTGCACCGCCGCGAAACCCTGGGCTGGCCGGTCCTGCTTTCACTGGCGCTGCACCTGACGTTATTCCTGTCCTTGCTGATAATTCCACCGACGCATCCACCAACGAGTGCATCGGAGCCGCTCACGGTGGATGTTATTGTGAGAGAAGGGCCGGCAGACGCGACGTCGGATCTGCCCGCCCCAACGGAGGTAACCGCCGCGCCGATTGCTCCGACCGCACCGGTTCAGCAGCCGGGATACCGCCGCGCTCACCCGCACCCGCACCGGAGGTGCCGCCGCCCCCACCGGTTCAGCAGGCCGAGATACCGCCACCAACACCAGCGCCCGCACCGGACGTGCCGCAGCCCCCACCGATCCCAAGTAACCCACCACCACCCATCCCTTTCCCCCCCCCCCCGGCGGCGCAGATGCACAGGCCGCCGCCTCAGCGGGCCGCCGCCCGTGCCGGTCAAGCCGGCGGGGGCGCCCGCGCCGCGCCGGCCGAATGCCGCGAGCCGCGCAAACGATGGGAGCAATGGCACCGCTTGGTTGGGGAAGCTGAAGCAGTGGTGGGACCAGCACTCCTTCTATCCCAAGGAGGCGTCGCAGACCAATGAGGGTGGCAACGTAAAAGTCCATATCGTTATTGCCCCCGACGGCCAGGTCACGTCGATCGAAGTGGTACAAGGCTCGGGATTGAGTGTGCTGGACGCGGCGGCGGTAGCGGTATTTCGCAACGCCCATCTCCCACCGTTCCCGCCGGGCACGCCCGCGCAGCCGGCTGATGTCGTGGTGACGCTGCACTACCGCCCGGCGGACAGCGGCGGGTGATCCGATGCAACCCCAGGGGCTGGTGAAAACGACACCGCTCCCGACACGAGTTTACCGATATTTGCGCCAAGTATTTTGGCTGGACATGCGTCCGGCACGGGCCAATGCTCCTGCCTGTCGCCTCGCTTCAGCGGAATGCGGGATGTTGATCAAAAAAGGGGAGAATACCCGATGCGGTTGTCGGTCGCCTCATCTGCCCTTGCTGCAGCTTTTGCTCTGACGCCTGTGGCCGCCGGCTACGCACCCGCGTTGTGCCAGGACTTCAGCATAACCAACCAAGTGGAGCCGGGGAACGCGGCGCGCCGCGACTTGATGCGGCAATTGCAGGCATGGTGGGACGCGCACGCCTACTATCCCAGACACGCGTCGAACAGCGATGAGGGTGGCACTGTCAAAGTCCACCTGGTGATTCTCTCTGACGGCAGGATCTGGACGATCGATGTGTTGGAAAGCTCGGGATCGCGCTCGCTCGACACGGCGGGCGACGCGGTGTTCCGCGGAGGGTCCGTGCGGCCATTCCCGGAGGGCGAGCCGAAGGCCGATATAGACATTTCGCTGCACTACGTCCTGGCGCACCGGCACGATCAGCCGGTGGCCGCTGGTTATACGCCGTGTTGTCGAAGAGCCCCTTCACCATAACGAACGATCCGGTTAAGTCGCCTATCCTTGATACGATGCAGCACAGGGTCTGCACCGGAACGATCGTGCTGGGGGGAATACCAAATCACCCTTTGTATGGAGTGCGTTATTCGGCCGACGTAATCTTCTTTCAGAAGCCTGATGGCACGCCGTGGGTCAAGTTCTATGAGATAGGCTTTCCCGTCCTCTCACCGGTGACAGAAGTAGGCAAGATGGTGACGTGGACTGGTGGACAACAGGTTTTGGGGGGCTGCGACGGCCTATTACTGGCTTCATACACCGTATGGGCTGACGGCGGTAACCATCTCAGCGGCCTCGTAGTAGCCGTTGAGTTAGTATATGTTTGGTGTCGCGTATAATCAAAATATGGGAGGAAACACGATCGATCTTACCTGCGCAACAGAACCCCTGCCCACGATTACATGGAATGATTGGTTTGTACAGAGCAAGGTTCAGGCACCTACTGATCTTGCACCTGGTGATCCACCCTGACGGCAACATCTGACTTCTGCAACTGCCGGCGCGGATCCTCTGAAATCGGCCACTTAGCGGTTGCGGGAGTCCGGTGCGAATGTCTGCATTGGGTCCGAAACCAGCCATCAATTATGCCACCTCGAACCGCTCCCGCTCATGCCAAGCACTGGCGCCGGCAGTCATCAACTCCCGCCCTTCCCCAGGCACGCCGCCATGAACTGAGCGAACGCCCGCGCGCGGTGGCTGACCGTGTGCTTTTCCGCCGGATCCAGTTCGCCGAACGTCCTCGTCGCGCCGGCCGGCAGGAACATCGGATCGTAGCCGAAGCCCTTGTCGCCGCGCGGCGGCCAGATCGCCGTGCCGTCGACGCGGCCGACGAACGTCTCGGTATGGCTCGTCCGGCCAGGCGAGGCACAGCGCGGCGACGAACCAGGCACGGCTGTCCGTGGCCGCATCCATCTCGCGGTGCACCCGCGCCATCGCTCCGGCAAAATCCTTCGCGGCACCGGCCCAACGCGCCGAATACACACCGGGCGCGCCGTTCAGCGCGGCGACGCAGAAACCGGAATTGTCGGCCAGCGCCGGCAGACCGCTCGCGCGTGCCGCCGCCAGCGCCTTGATGCGCGCATTGCCGACGAAGTCGGGCGCGTCCTCCGGCGGTTCCGGCAGGCCGAGGTCGCCGGCGGAAACCACCGTGACTGCGTGCGGGCGCAGCAGATCGGTGAGTTCCGCCAGCTTGCCGGGATTGTGGCTCGCCAGCACAAGCCGCGTGCCACGAGCCAGCCTGCGCGCCATCAGGCCGCGCCGACCGCCTCGCGCTGCGCCTCGAACAGTGCCGCGACGCCGTGGCGCGCGAGGCCGAGCATGCCGAGGAACTGTGCCTCGGAGAACGCGTTGCGTTCCGCGGTGCCCTGGATCTCGACGATGCCGCCGCTGTCGGTCAGCACGAAGTTGGCGTCCGCATCGGCCGAGGAGTCCTCGGCGTAGTCCAGATCGAGCACGGGCTCGCCGCCGCTGATGCCGCACGACACCGCGGCGACCTGGCCGATCAGCGGCAGCGTCTTGATGACGTTCATCCGCTGCATGTGCCGGAACGCGAGGCTGAGTGCCACCCAGGCGCCGGTGATCGCCGCGCAGCGCGTGCCGCCGTCGGCGTTCAGCACGTCGCAGTCGAGCGTGACGGTGACCTCGCCCATCTGCGAGCGGTCCACCACGGCGCGCAGCGCGCGGCCGATCAGGCGCTGGATTTCCTGCGTGCGGCCCGGATTGCTTGCCGCGCGCTGCCTCGCGTTCGCCGCGCGTATGCGTGGCGCGCGGCAGCATGCCGTATTCCGCGGTCACCCAGCCCTGGCCGGAGTTGCGCATGAACGGCGGCACGCGGCCTTCCACGCTGGCGGCGCACAGCACCTCGGTGTTGCCCATGCGGATCAGGCACGAGCCTTCGGCGTGGCGCGAGAAGCCGGGTGTCAGCGAGATCGGGCGCAGTACGTCGGCGGCGCGGCCGGATGGGCGCATGAATGCTCCTGATTGCTCCTGGTCGTCATGGCCGACTTGTCTGCGCGAGGCGCCAGGTCAACTCAGTCACAACGAGGGATGTGGTTTGTTGACGCGGAAGAGCCGGCCTGCATACCGTCCATGCCGGTCAGACCGGCATATTGAGACCGGCAACGAAGGGAGAGAGCATGCGACACTTCTTGCGCTCCGCGCTGATCGCCATCGCCGCCTCCCTGTGCGCCGCACGCTGCTTCGGCTGAATCGATTGCGCGTGTCGGCGTCGCCGCAGCGCGATCTCGGCGCGCTCGATCCGGCCTACGGCATCGGCAACGGCGACGAGTTCGCCATCCGCCAGATCTACAACACGCTGGTCAGCCCACCCGACGGCACGACGAAGATCCAGGTGGACCAGCTTCAGGGCGAACTCGCGGAAAAATGGGAATTGTCGCCCGACGCGCGCACCTGGACCTTCCATCTGCGGCATGGCGTGCAATGGCACAAAGGCTTCGGCGAGTTCACCTCGGACGATGTTGCCTTCACCATCCAGCCGCATGGCCGATCCGAAGACCGGCTCGCAATACTCGGCCAATTTCCGCCAGATCGCCAGCATCGATACGCCGGATGCCTACACGGTGGTGCTGGCATCTCAGCCAGCCCAATCCGTTCATCTACGCGTTCTGCTGATGCCGCGCTTCGGCGGCTACGTGCAGAGCCGCAAGGCGGTCGAGCAGCTCGGCGACAAGCTGCGGCTCAACCCGGTCGGTACCGGGCCGTTCGAGTTCGCCGGCTACGAGCCGAAGCAGAAGATCGTCTTCGCGGTGCGTTCGACCAGGTACCTGGGGCGGCAAGCCGAAGATCGATCGGCTGGAGGAGCTGTTCCTCACCGAGACCGCCGCCGCGCACGCTCGCCTTCGTCAAGGGCGACGTGGACATGATCGAGGGTGCCGCGGTGCCCGGCTGGTTCCAGAGCCTCAAGAAGCAGAAGCCTGACGCGATCTTCGACTACGGCCGGCCAGGCGGGACCTGGGCGCTGTTCCTCAACATGACCCGCAAGCCGCTGGACGATATCCGGGTGCGCCAGGCGATTGCACATGCGATCGACCCGACGGCGTGGCTGAACGCGTTCGGCGACTTCGTCGAGCCGATGTACGGCATTTCGCCGCAGGGCTTCTATGGCGCCTTGCAGAAGGAGGATATTCCCGCCCGACTGGCCCTACACGTTCGATCCGCAGCCGAGCAGGAAACTGCTGGCCGATGCGGGATATGCCGAACGGCTTCAGCATCGACGTGTTCATCAGCGAACGCGAGGAATACAAGTCCAACCTGCTGATCATCCAGGAGCAGCTTCGCAAGGTCGGCATCCAGATCAACATGCGGCTGGTCGATCACGCGAGCTATCACGTCGATATCCGGCGCGATCTCGATCCGCTGGTGGTGTATGGCACCGGCCAGCCGCCGCTGACGCAGGCGATCCTCAACGCGTTCTACGATTCGCGCTCGATCGTCGGCAAGCCGACCCACAACATGAATTTTTCCCACTTCGGCGATGTGGCGGGGAATGTCGATGCGCTGATCGACCAGGTGTACCAGGAAGTGGATGATGCGAAGCGTCTGGCGATGCTGAAGGAGATCCAGATGCAGATCCTGCGGCAGGTGCCGGTGATTCCGTTGCCGAGCCCGGCGGGGACGTGGGTGCACAATCCGCGGCTGGAGATCGGCTTCCCGGTGCAAGGCCTTCATGGGCACCTTCACGCTGGGCCGAGCGAGCGTTCCGCAGTGACGCACGGGGTGCCCGGTCCACCGATGAGCGGCTATCATTCTTCGCCGCAGCCTGGAAGTCATTCCGACCGTGCTGCTGGTGCTGACGCTGGTCTTCCTCGCGCTGCGCATCCTTCCCGGCGATCCCGCCATCGCCGCACTCGGTGAATACGCAACGCCCGATGCGATCGCCACGTTCCGCCAGAAGCTCGGCCTCGATCAGCCGCTCTGGCTCCAGTACATCTACTTTGTCGGCCATGCGCTCACCGGCGATTTCGGCGTATCGATGACCAACGGCACCTCCATCAACGCGCTGCTGCTCAGCAGTCTGCCCTACACGCTCGAACTTGCGCTCGCCGCGACACTGATCGGCATCGTCATCGGCATTCCTCTCGGTGCCTGGGCGGCGGTGCGGCGCAATCGCGCGCCTGACATGGTCGGCCGACTGTTCGCACTCGCCGGCTTCTCGCTGCCCGACTTCTATGTCGGCGTGCTGCTGCTGATCGCCTTCTCGCTGCATCTCGACTGGTTCCCGATGCTGGGCGGCGGCGAAGGTTGGCTCGACACGCTGCATCACCTCGTGCTGCCCGCCGTCACGCTCGGCCTGGTGATGGCGGCGTTCGTCATGCGCCTGACGCGCACATCGCTGCTGGAGGTGCTGCGGCGCGACTATGTGCGCACCGCGCGCGGCAAGGGTGTGGCCGAGCACTGGGTGATCTTCAAGCACGCGCTGCGCAACGCGCTGATACCGGTGACCACCGGTCTCGGCATCTATCTGCTCACCACGCTGTCCGGCACCATCACGGTGGAGCTGGTGTTCTCGCGACCCGGTCTCGGCCAGTTGCTGATCGGCGGCATCACCGCGCGCGACTATACGATGGTGCAGGCAGGGCTGGTCGTGTTCGCGTTCTGCGTCGTGCTGGTGAACCTGGTCACCGACCTGATCTGCGCCGCGATCGATCCACGGATCACGCTACGATGAAGGTGCGGCGATGAGCGATCTCGCCGAACGTCTCGGCGGCGATGCGCGACGTGGCATCGTGGCGACCTACATTGCCGGCAACACGCTGGCCACGATCGGCATGGTCCTGATCGTGCTGCTGTTCGTACTCGCGGCGGCCGGGCCATGGCTGGTGCCGCACGATCCGCTGGAGCAGAGCTTTCTCAGCGCGAGCCAGAGTCCGTCGAGCGACTATTGGTTCGGCACCGACGCGTTCGGCCGCGACGTGTTCTCGCGCGTTCTGCTCGGCACGCGTGCCTCGCTGGCGATTGGTGTGACGGCGCCGGTGCTCGCCGCGCTGTTCGGTGTCTGGGCCGGCATGCTCGCCGGCTATTTCGGCGGCTGGACCGACCGTCTGATCAGCCGCTTCTCCGATCTGCTGATGTCGTTTCCCTCGCTGCTGCTTGGCGTGATGATCGCCGCGGCTCTCGGTCCCGGCTTCCGCACCGCTATCGTCGCCATCGCCATCGCGCTGTTCCCCCGCTTCGTCCGGTTGGCGCGATCGGCCACACAGGTGGTGCGGCGCGAACCGTTCATCGATGCGTCGATCGCCTCCGGTCGAGGACCGCTCGCCATCATGGCGCGCCATGTGCTGCCGAACATCGCAGGGCCGCTGATCGTGGCGCTTAGCCTCTGGATCGCCACCGCGATCCGGCTGGAGGCGGCATTGTCGTTCCTCGGCCTCGGCACGCAGCCGCCGGCGCCAAGCTGGGGCAATATGATCCGCGAAGGCATGGGCGATCTGATCGGCGACCCGTGGCCCGCGGCATTCGCCGGTGCGGCGATCACGCTCGCCGTGCTGGCGTTCAATATGGTGGGCGACGCGCTGCGCGACCTGCTCGATCCGGAGCTGGAGACGTGAACGAGCCACTGCTGGCGGTCGATGATCTGCGCGTGCATCTGTTCACCTCACGCGGCGTGGTGCGCGCCGTGGATGGCATCGGGTTCTCGCTGCCGGCGGGCGCGTCGCTGGGCATCGTCGGCGAATTCGGGCTGCGGCAAGACGATGACGGCGCTGGCCCTGATGCGCCTCATACCGAGCCCGCCGGCGCGCATCGTTTCGGGCCGCATCATGTTCGATGGCGAGGATGTCGTGGCACTCGACGATACGCGGCTGCGCGCGCTGCGCGGCGACGCCATGGCGATGATCTACCAGGATCCGATGACGACGCTGAACCCGGTGTTCTCGGTGGGCGAGCAGATCGCCGAGGCGGTGCGGCTGCATCGCGATGCGTCGCGTGCGGCGGCACTGGAGCGCGCGGTGGAGATGCTGGAGCTGGTTGGGATCCCCGATCCGGCCCGCTGCGCGGCGTCTTATCCGCATCAGCTCTCCGGTGGGATGCGTCAGCGCGCGGTGATCGCGATGGCGCTGGCATGCCATCCGAAGCTGCTGATCGCGGACGAGCCGACCACGGCGCTTGATGTCACGATCCAGGCGCAGATTCTGGACCTGATGCGCCGGCTGCAACAGGAGCTGGGCACCGCGATCATCCTGATCACGCATGATCTCGGCGTGATCGCCGATCTCGTGGATACAGTTGTCGTGATGTACGCCGGCCGCGTGGTGGAGTGCGCGCCGGTGAAGCGGCTGTTCGCTGCGCCCAGGCACCCGTATACACAGGGCCTGCTGAGCTCGGTGCCCTCGCTGGAGACACGCGAGCATCGCATGCGCACGATCGACGGCACCGTGCCCTCGGCTTTTGGCATGCCGCAGGGCTGCCGGTTTCATCCGCGTTGCGCGCTGGCCCGCGAGATCTGCCGCAATGAGGAGCCGCCGGTCGTCAGCGACGGCGCCGGTGGCGAGGCAGCGTGCTGGGCATTGGGGTGACGCCGCCGCTGTTGCAGGTCCGCGAACTGACCAAGCATTTTCCGATTACCGGTGGTCCCGCCGGTATCCACACGATCGGCCATGTGCGGGCGGTGGATGGCGTATCGTTCGACCTCTCCAGCGGAGAGACGCTGGCGCTGGTCGGTGAATCCGGCTGCGGCAAGTCCACCACCGGGCGAATGCTGCTGCGTCTCACCGAGCCGACGTCTGGCAGCATCCACTTCGGCGACGAGAACCTGCTGGCTCTCGGCCACCGCGCGCTGCGACGCAGGCGACGCGAGATGCAGATCGTGTTCCAGGACCCATATTCCTCGCTGAGCCCGCGCCAGGTCGTCGAGGACATCGTCGCCGAACCGCTCGACGTGTATCGCATATGCGCGACGCGGGCGGAGCGGCGCGAGCGCGTGATCGAGCTGCTGCGCCTGGTCGGGTTGGATGCGACGCATCGGCGTCGCTACCCGTTCGAATTCTCTGGCGGCCAGCGGCAGCGTATTGCGATTGCGCGAGCGTTGGCACCGAGGCCACGGCTGATCGTCGCCGATGAGCCGGTGTCGGCGTTGGACGTATCGATCCGCTCGCAGGTGGTGAATCTGCTGCAGGACCTGCAGGAGCGATTCGGCGTCGCGTATCTGTTCATCTCGCACGACCTGGCGGTGGTGCGGCACATCGCACACCGGATCGCGGTGATGTATCTCGGGCGGCTGGTGGAACTCGCCGAACGCGATGCGCTGTTCGACGCGCCGCACCATCCCTACACCCAGGCGCTGCTATCGGCGGTGCCGGTGCCCGATCCGGAGCGAAGGCGGAAACGCATCATTCTGCGCGGCGATGTTCCGAGCCCGGCGCGGGTTCCGGCAGGGTGCAACTTCCATCCGCGGTGTCCGATCGCGCAGACGGTCTGCCGTGAGAGCGTGCCTCCATTGCGAAGCCTCGGGGATGGGCGCTCTGTCGCGTGCCATTTCGCAAGACCGTTCCCGATCGCCGCGTGACGTCCTATGGCAGCCAGGGGGCCCAGCCGTCGCGCACGGGATGGTCCGGCGGCAGCGGCAGTTCGACCGCCGTGTTGGTGGCCGAGCTGTAGTAGATGGCAGAGGCGAGTTCGAGCGATTGGTAGGCGTCGCGCACGGTCAGCGGCCAGGCGGCGGTGCCATCCAGCGCCGGGTGCAAAGCCTCGAACAGGCCGGCGTAGTTTTCCGAGCCCGGCGCAAAACTCTGCAAGGCCCCGTCGATGTCCGCTTGCCTGCCTGTCCCGCGAGGGAGGAAGCGCCAGTTGCCCTCGGCGGGGCGATAGGGCGGCACGCCGGGGCTCTCCGCCGTCAGGTTCGCGAAGCAGAAGCGGAATTGGCTGAGCTCTTCTGCGGCTCCGAGAGTCACGGATGACGTGATGAGCGCGCCGGACTCCATCTCCAGACAGATCGCAGCGCAATCCTCGGTCTCGACCGGGTTGACCCTGGTGGCGACCTTGGCGAACACGCGATGCACCGGTCCCAGCGTGAAGGTCAGCAGGTCATGCGCGTGGATCGCGTGGCTGAGCATCGCGCCGCCGAGTTCGGTCGCCTTCCGACCGCGCCATGGCACGTCGTAGTAGGGCGGCAGGCGGTTCCAATGCGTCTCAATGCTCGCCACCAGCGGCTTGCCGGTGACCCCTGCGGCGATCAGCCTGCGTAGCCGTGCGAGCCCGTTGCCGTAGCGGTACTGATAGACCGGCACCACCGCTCGCCCGACGTTCTCCGCGGTGCGTTGGATCCGTTCGACGTCACGCAGCGAGCCGACCAGCGGCTTCTCGCACAGCACGTGCTTGCCGGCATGCAGGGCCTGCTCGATGGTTGCCAGATGCAGGTGCGGCGGCAAACAGATATCGATCAGGTCGACGTCGTCGCGCGCGAGAACAGCCGCATAGGAAGTCTCCACCGCCGCCCCCGCCGTCGCTGCGAGCTTCGTCGCGCGCGCGGCATCCAGATCGCAGACGACCGAGACCTGATAGAGTGCAGCGTGTTCCAGATAGGCCTCGACATGCGCCGCACCGATGCCTGCGCCGATCACCGCAACGCGGAACTGCCGGCTCATCGCAGATTGCCCAGCCGGGTCGCCATGGCCTCGGCCTTCAGCGCGAGCTCCATGACCTTGAAGCAATGTGCCTGCGGCATCGCGCGCTCGGTTCGATCGAGCACATCGGCGATCAGGTTTGCGGCGTAGGGCAGGTCGGCGTCGCTGCAGTCGATGTGGCGCGTCGCCTGCTTATCGACCAGGAACAGATGATCGGTGCCTGGTCGGCCGGCGATGTCGATGTACTTGCGCAGCTCGATGTAGCCGTCGGTGCCGAGGATGGTGAGCCGGCCGTCGCCCCAGTTCGCCAGACCGTCCGGCGTGTACCAATCGACGCGGACGTATCCCTGGGCGCGGTCGCTGCGCAGCAGCATCTCGCCGAAATCCTCCAGACCCGGATCGGACGGGTTGGCGAAGTTTCCGACCGTCGAAGTAACGACATCGGCGTCGGTCGAGCCGGTGAAGGTGAGGAACTGCTCGACCTGATGGCTCGCGATGTCGCACAGCACGCCACCATATTTGGAGCGCTGAAAGAACCAGTCGGGCCGCAGGTGCCGGTTCAGCCGATGCGGGCCGAGACCGACTGTCTGCACGACCCGGCCGATCGCGCCGGCATTCACCAGCTCGATCGCACGGGTGACTGCGGGGACCTCGAACCGTTCGGAGTAGTTGACCGACCAGATGCGGCCGGTCTCGGCAACCGTGTGCCGCAGTTCCGCAAGCTGCTCCGCTGTGGTGCAGCCAGGCTTGTCCGACATCACGTCCTTGCCGTGTCGCATTGCCTCGATGGCGATCGCGGCGCGGTCGCAATTGACCGCGGCGGTGAGGATCAACTTCACCGTCGGGTCTTCCAGCAGGCGGCGCTTGTCGGCGACGCGCGGTATGTGCGGATAACGCTCGATGAAACCCGCGAGTGGCTGCGGCTCTCCGTCGGTCCAGTAGCCCGCGCATGTGCAGCCGTGCTCCAGCAGACGACCGGCCATTTCGTAGATGTGGCGATGGTCGAGGCCGATCGCGGCGAACTTGAATGAGCGAGGGGCGGATCAGTCATGGTGCGCTACGTGCCGGCTGGGGCAAACCGCTGTGCGTGTCGTTGGACCTGCTCGTTGTAGTTGGCGCGATAGCGGTCGCTGACCTGCTGATGCACCGCGAGAGCCGCGGCGTCGCGCTCGGCCGTCGGCGGGTCGATCAGGTCGAAGTGGCCGTAGGTGTCCTCGCCGCGCACCAGCATCGCGCAGCAGCGGACCGGCCCATCGACGCGGACGTGCGTGGGCATGTAGTTCAGCCCGATGCCGACGCGGCGATGCGACGCGTTGTTCGGCGCCGAGCGATGCACCGCGAACTCGTGGTGCAGCGAGAAGGAACCGGCTGGCAGCGCCATCGCCGTGGGGTTCGAGCGGTCGAAGTCATCCACGATGGTCTGGCCGGCGCGGTTGATGCTGTTCGCCAGTCCGAGCGCGGCGTGGTGGTACTCGCGGGGCAGCGCCGCGGCTGGACAGTTGCTCCATGCAGCCGGCCTCACGGGTGGCGTCGGTCAGCGCGACCCAGGCGCACACCTGCTCCCTCGGCTCCAGGCCGAAATAGGCGCCGTCCTGGTGCCAGGCGGCGTAGGTCGGCGAGTGCGGTTCCTTGATGAAGAACGTGCTGGTCCAGACCAGGATGTTGGGGCCGATCACGTCCTCGATGGCGTCGAGGATGCGGGGATGTCGGATCAGGTCATTGAACCAGGGCGAGTGAGCATAGGCGTGGGAACGCCATTTCACGTCTGCCTCGGCGACAGGAGACCCGAGGTCGGACTCCAGCCGGTGCAGGCCGGCGAGGCAGGTCGCGACTTCATCTGGCGTGAGCGCTGGGATGGGAAAGAGGAAGCCGTCGTAGTGGTATGAGTCCACCTGGGCCTTGGTCAGTGCTTTCATAGAGCTCCTCCGTCGTCTGGTCAGAGCATCACGTTATCAGGGGACTGGCAACGGGACTGGGGGATGGAGGTGGTCATGACGGGAGCTGAATTTCTTGCCGCCGCCCGGCGATTGGAGCCGACGGTCGCGGAACTGCGCGGCAAGTTCGACCAGGACCGTCATCTGCCGCAGCGGCTGGTCGATGAATTGCACGCGGCGAACCTGTTCCGCATGTGGCTGCCGCGCGCGATCGGTGGCGCCGAGTTGGCACCCTTGCCGTTCCTCGAAGTGATCGAGGAGTTGTCGCGCCAGGACGGCTCGGTGGGATGGTGCACGGTGATCCCCGCCGGCTATGCGCGTCTGGCCGGCGCGCTGGAAGAGGCTGTCGCGCGCAAGATCTTTGGGACCGGCATGGGCGTGCTGGTCGGCACGTTGAATCCAACAGGCAAGGCAATGGCTGCACCGGGCGGCTACCGGGTGACCGGGCGCTGGGGCTACGGCAGCTTCATCGGCTACGGCGACTGGGTGCTGGGCAACTGCATCACCGAGGAGGGCAACTTCCGGCTGTGCCTGTTCCCGCGCAGCGACGTGGAAGTGTTCGATGTCTGGCATGTCGGAGGGCTGCGTGCCACCGGCAGCAACGATTATCAGGTGACCGACCTGTTCGTGCCGGAGCAGCACACGATTCCGCTGGTGGATTTCCAGCCGCCGCCGCGCCGATCAGGACCGCTCTATTCGGTGCCGATGACCAGCACGTTCGTCAGTTGCGTCGCCACGGTCACGCTGGGCATTGCGCGGGCCGCGATCGACTCGCTGGTGGAGATCGGCGCGGAGAAGAAGACCGCCGGCCAGCCGACGGTATTGCGCGACAAGCCGCTTGCGCAGGCCGACCTCGCACGTGCCGAGGCGCTGTTGGGGTCTGGACGGGCGTATCTGTTCGGCGAGCTGGGGAAGATGTGGGAAGACAGCGTGGCGGACCGCCCGATCACCATACGCGCGCGGGCGGCGGTGAAGCTCGCGGCGTGTCATGCGGCGCAATGCGCGATCCAGGCGGTGGACCTGGCCTATCAGTCGGCGGGTGGCGTGTCAGTGTTTCAGGGCAGCCGGCTGGAGCGATGCTTCCGCGACGTGCATGTCGCCGGACAGCATGTCGCGCTGAGCATGCAGGCCAGCCTGGAGCCGGTGGGGCGCGTGCTGTTCGGTCTGCCGCCGGGCGCAGCGCGGTTCTGAGCTTACCGCGTCTTGGTCACGCCACGGTCAGGTCCGCGACCATCTGCTTGCCCCTGGTCTCCGGGCCGCACAGCAGGGCGGCGATGAAGCTGACCAGGCCCACCAAGGTGCCGATGAGCATCGGAATGGCGAACCCCATGTGCCACGTGGTCGCCGCGTACGCCATGATCGGTCCCATCAGTCCACCGAAGATGGCGCCCTGGTGATAGCAGAAGCCGCTCGCCGTGGCGCGCACCTCGGTCGGGAAGCGCTCGGTCATGTAGCTCGCGTTCTGGCCGTAGATGCCGCCGGCGCCGAAGCATCCTTGCAGGGCGAAGAAGATCACGATCATGGTGTAGTCGTTGGTCAGCAGATAGAGCGGCGTCACCGGGATCGCGAGAATTGCCGGCAGGATCATCGCCCAGCGGCGTCCAAGTACGTCGGCCACCCGGCCCCAACAGCAGCATGAAATGAAGAACAGCAGGTTCTGCAGCATGATCGGCAACGCGACCAGCCCGGCGCTGAGGCCCAGGTCCTTCTGGAGATGTGTCGCGAACAACGTGCCGATCGAATAGCCGACGACAAAGCTGCTCGCCATCCACCAGCACGCGGTCAGCGTGTTGCCGAGCAGGTCACCCTTGAAGATCGTCAGCAGCGGCACACGCACTTCGCGCTTTTGCGCGCGCTGCAGGCGGCGGTTTTCCAGCCAGATCGGCGGTTCGTTGACGAACTTCCGAACGTAGACGATTGCCAACGCCGGCAAGACCCCGATCCACAGCAGACCACGCCAGCCGATGTAGTTGTAAAGCAACCCATAGGCAGCGGCCGACAGCAATCCGCCCAGCCCCCACGAGCCCTGCATCGCGCCCGCCATGAAGCCACGCGAGCGGATCGGCCACTGCTCCAGCGCGAGCGATGCGCCGACCGGCCACTCCGCGCCCATGCCGATGCCAAGCATGGCGCGGAAGAAGAACAGGAAAGCGAAACTGGGAGAGAAGCCGGCGATGAAATTGCAGACCGAGAACCAGGCGATCGAGATCATCAGCGGCGTCTTGCGGCCGATACGATCGGCGAGCCAGCCCGAGCCGGTTGCGCCGATCAGCCGCAACCATAACGTCAAAGTAAAGACAGCAGTCACCGCCGTTAGCGGAACATGGAATTCCTGCGATATCGGCAGCATGATAAAGACGAAGATCGTGAAATCGAAGGAGTTGAGCGTCCACCCCAGCCATGCCGCAATCCAGGCATGCCACTGTTCTCTGGTGGGTTCCCGCCACCACGCAATCTGCCCGCCGTCATGAACCGATGTCGCCATGGCTCAATCCTCCCAGGTCGGCGCGGTCCCTTCGAGCGGGGACATTTGACCAACATACATGGGCGATGATCGAAACCTTGTTCACGTTTCGCGGCGAATTATGAATTGCTGACCGGACGTCCGGGAATCGCCTTGACAGATTCCGACGCATGGCGTGAGGCGCTGGTGGCAGCGGCCATCGGCCAACCGGACCGCGCGAGTGTGAGCAACCCGCCTATTACCCGGATATCAGAACGGCGAAACATGTGAGCTGTCATTGCGAGGAGCGAAGCGACGAACCATATCAGTGGGCAATGACATGGGGATTGCTTCGTCGCTTCGCTCCTCGCAATGACAATGGCGGAATACTGCGCTCCACCGGGCGGACTGCAACTACCCTGGCGTCGTCATACCACACCCTGTGAGCGCAGCTTCTGCAGCTCGTCAGCGGTGGTGCCGCACAGCGCACCCAGTAGCTCCGCCGTGTGCTCGCCGAGCAGCGGCGGGCGCGTCACCTCGGCTGGCGAATCTGACAGCTTCACCGGACAGCCGACAGTCTGGTAGGTGCCACGCGTCGGATAGTCGATGTCCACGATCATGTCGCGTGCGTGCAGATGCGGATCGGCAAGCACCTCGCCGGTGTCCAGCGTTGCGCCGCAGGGAACGCCCGCATCGCCCATCAGCCGCATCACCTCGTGCTTGCTGCGCTGACGCGTCCAGGCCTCGACGATGCCGTTCAGCGCCTCGCGGTTTTCCCAGCGGCCGTCGGCGGTGGCGAAACGCGGATCGTCGGCCAGTTCCGGCTGGCCCATCACGTTCAGCAACGCTTTCCACATCTGTGGCTGCGCGAAGATATACACGTAGTCGTTCGGACCGCCCGGTGCGCAGGCATAGGTGGTGCCGGGGACGGTACGGCCGAGCTGATTGCCGTTGCGCTGCATGGCATGGCCGGAGCGCTGATGGTCGCGCAGGCTGACGCGGATCAGGTTGACCACGGCGTCCTGCATCGAGACCTCGACGTGCTGGCCCTTGCCGGTCTGATGCCGCTGCTGCAGCGCCGCCAGGATGCCGATCGCCATGTGCATGCCGGTGCCGGAGTCGCCGATCGCGGGATAGATATAGGTCGGTGGATTCTCAGGAAAGCCGGTGACGCTCATCGCGCCGCCCATCGCCTGCGCGATCGGTTCGAAGCTCTTGAAGCCGCTGTATGGACCGTAGGTGCCGAAGCCCTTGATCGTCGCGTAGATCAGCCGTGGGTTCAGTTGCGACAGTTCCTTGTAGCCGAGCCCGAGCCGGTCGAGCGCGCCGGGACCGAAATTCTCCAGCAGAACGTCGGACTCCGCGATGACCTGTTTGAACAGCCGCTTGCCCTCGTCCGACTTCAGGTTGAGCGTCAGGCTGCGCTTGTTGGCGTTGAGGATGAGAAAGAACAGGCTGTCGCTGTCGGTCCGGTCGCGCATGTTGGTGCGGGCGACGTCGCCACCCTTCGGCTCCTCCAGCTTGATCACATCGGCGCCGAGGAAACCCAGGATCTGCGCGCACGCTGGCCCCGCCTGATTGTGCGTCATGTCAATCACGCGAATGCCGCTTAGAGCCAATGCCATTTCATCCCTCCTCCGCCGTATTTGTCATCATAATGCCATCCGCCGAGTGCTGCATCCGGCCCCATCTCGCCGAATGCCAGACAATCATGCCGACCACCATTGCGCATAGACTGGATGCGTTGGTGTGTCGGCGGCTCCCGCCATGGAGGGGACTGACCGGGCTGCCTAGGTGCGTTCGCCTGTGAACGTGTAGAGGCACGCCGACCCGTCGATCCGGCCCACCATATGGCCGCCCTGAACCCGGCCGTAGATCATTCCGACGATGACCTGACCAGAGAACGAGCCGTCCGCCGCGAAGGTTGCCGGAAGGGCTGGGGTCGGGTTGCCCGGGACGTCCGGATGCGGCACCGCGAAACTGAACCGGCCGTTCGCCACCGTGACGACCTCCTGTCCGGGCGTATTGCACCATATGGTGTTCTCGGTTGCCGGGGTTTCGATGCTTCGGATCGTAGTCCGGTATGAGCCATCGAACGAGGTTACGGGCGGCAGTGGCGGCGGCTCGCTGCGTATGGGCCCCATCGGGCCAGCGCAGCCGCCGAGGATGCCGGCCAGAACCACGGCATGCGGACTTACCAAACGTCGGGTCATTGCACCTTCCCCTGATTTGCCATCGCCCCGCCCTCCGCCATTGCGTTGCCGTATACAATACACTTTGCCGACCGTCGCGCATAAAGTCGATGAGCTGATGCGTCAGCGGCCCGGGATCACCAGCGAGAAACCACGTTCACCGGCGTAGCGGTCATGCTGTGGCGAAGCTTGTCCAAAGCCAAACGGAACATCGCGAGCAGCCTGCCCGCAGCGCGATGGTCGGTCCCTGGTCCCTGAAGTCCATGCCGCCTCTACTGGGTGCGACCGTACGACATCCTGGCCTCGATCTGCGTCAGAAGTTCGGTCAGGCCGACGCTCATGATGACCAGGACCAGGATGGCCGCATACGTGCCGGTCGCATCGAACACCCCCGAATAGTATTCGATCATGAAGCCGATGCCACTGTTCGAAGCGATCAACTCGGCCAGCAGCGTGTTGGTGAAGGCATAGCGGACGGCGATCCGCATGCCCGTGAAGATCCAGGGCAGCGTGGCTGGTACCAGCACCTTGCCGATCACCTCGAACCGCGTGGCACCCATCAGTGCCAGCGCGCGCGTCAGGTCACGATCGACGTTGCGTACGCCATCGAGCGTGCTGTTCAGCACCAGGAAGAACACGGTGATGGCAACCAGCGCCACCTTCGATTCGATGCCGATGCCCAGCACGATGACGAACAGGGGTGCCAGCGCGATCTTCGGCATCGCGTAGAGTGCCGCGATGTAGGGCGACAGCACACGGTGCAGTCGAGGCACCAGGCCGAACAGCAAGCCGAGTGCGATGCCGACGCTGGTGCCGATGGCGTAGCCGAGCGACATCGCGAGCAGTGTCGCGCCGACGTTCTCCCATAGCGATCCGTCGAGGATCCAGCTCCACAGACGCGCCACGATCTCCGCAGGACCACTCATCCAGAAGCGCAGATCGGCGCTGGGCTGGTACTCCCACGCCGCCAAAATGATCAGTGCCAGGATCAGGCGGGCGAGGGATCGGCCGGCGGTCGTCGAGAGGAAGCTCGACAGGGATTGGGAAGAGGGGGACAGGGATACCGCGATGCCCCCTCCCCCCACCTCTTTGGCGGCGCTCATACGTCGGTCCCCCGCGTGACCTCGTCCTTCAGCTCGTCCCACAGCGCCTCGTGCAGATGGGCAAAATCCTCGGTGAAGCGAATGCGGAACACGTCGCGCGGTCGCGGCATGTCGACCGTGCGGACGGTGCGGATGCGGCCGGGACGCGCGCTGAACACCACGACACGGTCGGCCAGTGTGATCGCCTCGCCAAGATCGTGCGTGACGAACACCACCGTCATTTGGCGCTGCCGCGTCAGCTCCTGCAACTGATCGAGCATCAGCAGCTTGAGCTGTGCGTCCAGTGCGCCGAACGGTTCGTCCATCAGCAGCGTCTCGGGCTCGTAGATCAGCGTGCGCGCCAACGCGACGCGCTTGCGCATGCCGCCCGACAACTCGGCCGGATAGTGCCGCTCGAAGCCGGACAGTCCCACCAGCCCGATCATCTGCGCCACGCGGGCATTCGCCTCCGCACGCGGCACCGCGCGGCATTTCAGCTCCAATGCGATGCGGATGTTGTCGGCCGCAGTGCGCCACGGCAGCAGCGTGTCCTTCTGCGTCATGTAGCCGACAGCGCGATTGAGCCCGCCGATCGCGATGCCGTCATACGACACCACGCCGCTGTTCGGCTGCAGCAGCCCGGCGATCAGGTTGAGGATGGTCGATTTGCCGCAGCCGCTCGGACCCACCAGTGCCACGAACTCATGGTCGTGGATCGTGAGGTCGATCGGCTGCAGTGCCTCCACCTCGCGGTCGCGCGTGACGAACGTCTTGCCGACGCCGGCGAGACTGATTTTCGGCGCCAGATCACCCCTCGGCATGACGCCACCGCAGCATGCGCCGTTCGCCCCAGGTGGCGATCTCGGAGACCGCAAGTCCAAGCAGCATCAGGATGAAAAGCGCCGCATAGAGCGAGGTCATGTCGAACTGCGACGCCGCATCGCTGAGCCGAAATCCCAGCCCGCGCCGCGCGGCGAGCATCTCGCCGGTGGTGGCGGCGACCAGCGCGTACGGCAGCGCGGTCTTGATGCCACCGATGATCCATGCCGTGGAGGCCGGTGCGACGACCTTCTGGAAGATCTCGCGCCGCGTGGAGCCCATCAGTTGCACCTGCGCGATCAACTCGCGATCCACCGACGACGCGCCGGCGAATGTGTTGAAGAACAGCAGGAAGAACACGACGATCGTCACCAGCACGATCTTCGGCAGCATGTCGAGGCCGAAGAACATGATGAACAGCGGCGCGAGTGCCACCAGCGGCACGCTGTAGAACGCCACCACGATCGGCCGCAGGATGCCCGCTGTGATCGGCGAGCGACCGAGCAGCAGGCCGGCGAGAACGCCCAGCAGCGATCCTGCCACCAGTCCGGTGACGACCTCGGTCAGTGTCGTCGCTATGTCGGGGTAGATGCTGCCTTGCAGCCACACCGCGAGCTTCGCCGCGATCAGGCTCGGCCGGCTGGTCCATGTGCCGCCCGAAACGCGCCCGACGAATTCCCAGCCGGCGAGCAGCAGCACTCCCACCGCGATCTGCCACAGGATGATCGGGTCGAAGCGTCGCGTCATGCTACTTGCCCAGGATGTCCTTCGCGGCCTCGCGCGACAGATCGGGATACACGACCTGGTCGTAGGTCGCGGAGATCGGCGTCTTCTCGGTCAGGTTCACCATCTTCACCGTGTTGTCCACCTGCGCCTGAGAGATGACCGGCGTCGTCGGCACCGCCTTGATATAGGTGTCGAACGCCGTGTTGAACTCGGCCTCCGGCGTGTCCTGGAAGAACGGGCGAACGGCGCGACGCGATCCTTCGACATCCTGATGCGCGAACTGCATCGCCCGTGTCAGCGCACGCACGACATGCAGCAGCAGCGGGCGCTTCGCCGCGAGCGTGGCGCGGCTGGTGGTGATTACCTGATACGGCACGTCGCGATACTCGGGCATATCGCCGGTGATCGGGTCGGCGATGATCTGGCCGATGCCTTTGCTCACCGCCATGTTGGTGAACGGCGACATGAAGGCGAATCCGTCGGTGCTGCCCGCCTGCATCGCTGCAACCATCGGCGCGCCGATGCCGATCGGTTGCAGTTGCACGTCGCGCGAGGGATCCATGCCGCGCACCAGCATGATGGTGCGCATGAACTCGTCGGTGCTGGACCCCGGCGAGGTGATGCCGATGCGCACGCCCTTCACGCGCTTGATCTTCTCGTCCAGCGACATGGTATCGGTGATGCCGAGGCGCTTGACCGCGTCGTTGGAGAGCACCAGAGCGATCGGATAGGCGTCGAACGCTGTTGCGATACCGACAAGCTGACCGCCGCGGCCGACCGCATGCATGGTGTGGGCGAAGCCGACCTGGGTGATCTCGGCGCTGCCGCCCATCACCGCGGCGGCCTGACGGGTGCCGGAGGAGACGTCGACCGACTCGGGTTCCAGGCCTTCCTGCTTATAGAATCCAGCGCCCATGGCGATGTACTGGATCAGAAACGACATGCCCTTGCCGGCGAAGGCGATCGTGAACTTCTGTAATTCCTCGGCTCCGGCGGGGCGTGCGGCGGCCAGCGCCAGGGCGATGGCGGCCAACCTGATGATACGGGCCGGCATCGGCCTCCTCCCTGTTTGTGCTTGCCGGACAGAGTAGTCATCCGACAGGGTTGCAGCAATCTGCGCGGCGCCGCTATGGTGGCGCCGGTGCAACGTCCAACCATGGGAGGGCTGCGTGAGCGCTTACAATCAGCATCATCCGCGCGGCCCTGCGGATGCCCTGCGACCCACCGTCGCAGGGCTGGCGGGCGACACCAACTGACGCTCGGCCGGCTCTGAACGCCGCCTGTTTTCCGCGTTTCATCGAGCCAAAGAGACAACACCATGCCTACCATCAGTCTGCGCGATGTCGGCGTTCTGTCGCCGCATCCCTTGTTCCAGAACCTCACGCTGGCGATCGGCGATGCCGACCGTATCGGGCTGATCGCCGGCAACGGCGGCGGCAAGACCACATTGCTCAAATGCCTGACCGGTCTCATCGAACCGACGACAGGCGATATCGTCCGGTCACGCGGTATGCGGGTGGGCTACGTCGAACAGGATGTGCCAGCGAATCTATTGAACCTGCCGTTGGCCGAGTCGATCCGCCGCGCTTTGCCTACGGCCGAGCGTGAGAGCGAGGCGTGGCGTGTCGATGTCGTGCTCGACGAGTTTGGCGCGACGCCCGATCTGCACGACCGTCCGTTGCATGCGCTGAGCGGCGGCTGGCAGCGTCTGGCGCTGATCGCGCGGACCTGGGTGACCGAGCCGGATGCGCTGCTGCTGGACGAGGCGACCAATCATTTGGATCTCGCGAAGATCCAAATGCTGGAAGGCTGGTTGACGACATGCCGCGTGCCGATGGTGATCGCGAGCCATGATCGACGTTTTCTCGATGCCTGCACGAACCGGACGCTGTTCCTGCGGCCCGGTGTGTCGCGGCTCTACTCGCATCCTTACACTCGCGCGCGCGAGCTGCTGGCCGCGGACGATGCGGCGCAGGAGGCGAAGCTGGCGAAGGAAACGCGCGAGGTCGACCGCCTGCGCCGCAACGCCAACGAGCTGAAGAATGTCGGCATCAACAGCGGCAGCGATCTGCTGCTGAAGAAGTCGAAGCAACTGCGCGAACGCGCGGCGGCCCTGGAGCAGACGTTTGCATCCGCGCACACGGAACGATCGGGCGACATACGCCTGGCGAACCGCGGCACGCATGCGAAGCTGCTGCTGGGGCTGCATGGTGTCGATGTATGTGCTCCGGATGGGCGGATGCTGTTCCGCATCGGCAAGCTGGATGTGTTCCAGCAGGATCGCATCGCGGTGCTCGGCCGCAACGGCGTGGGCAAGTCGCAACTGGTGCGGCTGTTGCGCCAGGCGATGTCGGGCAGGGATGTGCCGGGTGTGCGTGCCAGTCCGTCGATCGTGTTGGGCTATGTGGATCAGCTCATGTCGCATCTGCCGGATGCGATGACACCGCATGACTTCATCAGCGGCACCTTCAGGCCCGGCGATCAGCGCAGCGTCAGCCTGCTGGCGGGAGCCGGCTTCAACGTGGACATGCAGCGGCGCGCGATTGCCCGTCTGTCGCCGGGGCAGAAGGCGCGGCTCGGACTGCTGGCGCTGCGTCTGACCGAGCCCAACTTCTACCTGATGGACGAGCCGACCAATCATGTGGACATCGCGGGCCAGGAGCGGCTGGAAGCGGAGATACTCGCGCACGAGGCGACCTGTGTGATCGTTTCGCATGACCGTGCTTTCGTGCGGGCGATCGCGACGCGGTTCCTGCTGGTCGATGGCGGCAAGATCGCGGAGATCGATGCGCCGGAGGCGTTCTATCGGACGCTGACGGCGGGGTGAGCTGGACTTCGCGCCGGTCGCGGACAGCCTGTACGATCCGCGCAACAAGCACGGGAGGAACGCCATGAAACTGAGCACCGATCGCATCCTGACGACGCATGTCGGCAGCCTGCCGCGGCCACAGGTGCTGGTCGATCTGCTGGTGAAGAAGGATCAGAACCAGCCGTATGACCATGCGGCATTCGACCGCGAGGTGACCAAGGCCGTGGCCGACATCGTTGCGCATCAGGTCGCGATCGGCATCGATGTGGTGAGCGACGGTGAGGCCAGCAAGGTCGGCTATGCCACCTACATCAAGGAACGCCTGACCGGCTTTGGTGGTGAGCCGTTCGTGCCGAAGCCGCAGCGCGATCTGGCGGACTACCCGGAATTCCGCAACCGCATGATCCAGTTCACCGGCCCGCAGGTGTTTCGCCGGCTGTGCTGCATCAGCGACATCCAGCTCAGCGATCATGAGGCGGTGAAGCAGGATATCGCCAACTTCAAGGCGGCGATCGCTGCGTCCAAGCCGGTGGATGCGTTCATGCCGGCGGCCTCGCCTGGCGTTGTGTCGGCATTCCAGCCTAACCGGCATTATCCAAACCATGCGGCGTATATCGGCGCGGTGGCCGATGCGATGCGCGAGGAATACGAGGCGATCGCCAACGCCGGCATCGTGGTGCAGCTCGACAGCCCCGATCTGGCGATGGCGCGGCACACTGGGTTCCAGGACCTGTCCGAAGCGGAGTTCCTGAAGCAGGCCGAAGAGCAGGTCGAGGCCGTGAACCACGCGCTGGCCAATGTGCCGGCAAGCTCCGCGCGACTGCATCTGTGCTGGGGCAACTATGAAGGCCCGCACGACTTCGACATCCCGTTGCAGAAGGTGTTGCCGATCATCCTGAAGGCGAAGCCACAGGCGATCTCGTTCGAGGCCGCCAATCCGCGCCATGCGCATGAATGGGCGGTGTGGCGCGATGTGAAGGTACCGGACGACAAGGTGCTGATCCCCGGCGTCATCGACACCTGCACCAACTACATCGAGCATCCGGAGCTGGTGGCCCAGCGCATCTGCCAGTACGCCGATATCGTCGGTCGCGAGCGGGTGCTTGCTGGTACCGATTGCGGCTTCGCCACTTTCGTTGGTCACGCGGGGCGGGTTGATCCGGAGATTGCCTACCGCAAGCTTGGGGCCTTGGTCGAAGGTGCCAGGCTGGCCTCGGCGAAACTGTGGCACTGAGGAGCGCACCATGAAGCTCAGCACAGACCGCATCCTGACGACGCATGTGGGCAGCCTGCCGCGGCCGCAGCCGCTGGTGGAGCTGCTGATCAAGAAGGATCGCAATGAGCCTTACGACGCTGCCGAATTCGCCGCACTGGTGCGGCAGGCGGTGGCGGACATCGTGGCGCGCCAGGTGGCGATCGGCATCGATGTCGTCAGCGACGGCGAGACGAGCAAGGTCGGCTATGCGACCTATGTGCACGAACGCCTCACCGGGTTCGGCGGCGAGCCTTATGTGCCGAAGCCGAACCGCGACGTCGCACCGTATGCGGACTTCCGCCGACGGCTGGAGCAGTTCATCGGACCGCAGCAGATCCGTCGGCTGTGCTGCATCGGGCCGATTGCGCGGCAGGATCATGAGTCCGCGATGCGGGACATCGAGAACTTCAAGGCGGCAATCGCCGCGTCGAAGCCGGTGGATGCGTTCATGCCGGCGGCGTCGCCTGGTGTGGTGTCGACGTTCCAGCCCAATCGGCACTATCCGAATCACGCTGCCTATATCAATGCGATCGCCGATGCGATGCAGGAGGAATACGAGGCGATCGCCAAGGCTGGCATCGTGGTGCAGCTCGACAGCCCCGATCTGGCGATGGCGCGGCATACTGGATTCCAGGATCTCAGCGAAGCGGAGTTCCTGAAGCAGGCCGAGCAGCAGGTGGAGGCGCTGAACCACGCATTGGCGAATGTGCCGGCCAGTTCGGCGCGGCTGCATCTGTGCTGGGGCAACTATGAGGGGCCGCACGACTTCGACATTCCGCTGGCGAAGATGCTGCCGATCATCCTGAAGGCGAAGCCGCAGGCGATCTCGTTCGAGGCGGCAAACCCGCGGCACGAGCATGAGTGGACGGTGTGGCGGGAGACGAAGCTGCCGGAAGACAAGGTGCTGATCCCGGGTGTGATCGACACCTGCACGAACTATATCGAGCATCCGGAACTGGTGGCGCAGCGGATCTGCCGCTTCGCCGATGTTGTGGGACGCGAGCGGGTGATGGCCGGGACGGATTGTGGGTTCGCGACTTCGGTGGGGACCGCGGGGCGGGTCGATCGGGAAATCGCGTTCCGCAAGCTGGGTTCGCTGGTCGAGGGCGCGCAGATTGCGTCGAAGCGGCTGTGGGGGTGAGGCTTTCCCCTCCCCCTGCCCCCTCCCGCAAGGGGAGAGGGAGAGTGGGTGGTGGCTGATGGCGGACAAACCTAACTTCGTGATGGTGCCCGATACCGAGCCGGAGACGGAGGAGGCTCCGCCGAAGGCGCCATCGCTGTTCGACCATATTCGTGCGCTGCTGCCGTTCGGTGCCTCACAGGTTCCAGCCACCACGCCGAGCCCGGCCGCGTCTGATCTTCGGGTTCGACGCCACGGCGTCGCGTGAGCCGGCGTGGGCGACGGCGCGCACGGTGACCGACGCGCTGGTGAAGGCGTTGCCGGGTGAGCTCGATGTGGCGCTGGCGGTGCATGGCGGATCGATGCTGCACACGTTCACCGAGTTCACCGCCGATCCCAACAGGCTGCGCGATCGTGCCGCCGGTATTCGCTGCCTCGCCGGGATGACGCGGCTGCTGCCGATCCTGTCGCGTGCTTTGTCCAATCCTGGCGTGCGGGTGGTCACCTATATCGGCGACGTGTTCGAGGAATCGCCGGTGCGCGGCCGGAAGCTGGCCGACGCGATGGGACTGAAGGGCATCAAGCTGATCGTGCTGCACGACACCGCGGACTGGAATGCGCGGCGCGATGCCGAGGTGTTTTTGGATCTGGCGCGCAGGACCGGCGGGTGCGTGCTGCCGTTCGACGTCAACGCGCCCGCGCGATTGCGCGACCTGCTGGCGGCGGTCGCGGTGTACGCGGTGGGCGGGACCGAGATGCTGGAGGCGAAGAGCGGCGAGATGCCCGGGGCGGTGCTGCTGCTGGAGCATCTTCGGAGGTAATCGTGACACCCCCTCCCCCAACCCTCCCCCGCTTCGCGGGAGAGGGAGTCTAGGCCACTGCTGCTTCCGCGCGGCGGTCGCGCCGCTTGCGCTCGTGCGAGTCTAGGTAGCGCTTGCGCAGACGGTACTGCGCCTGGGGTGACCTCGACCAGTTCGTCGTCCTCGATATAGGCGATCGCCTGCTCCAGGCTCATGCGCCGCGGCGGGATCAGCAGCATCGCGTCGTCCTTGCCGGCGGCACGGATGTTGGTGAGTTTCTTCTCTTTGATCGGGTTCACTTCGAGGTCGGAGCCGCGGGCGTTCTCGCCCAGGATCATGCCGACATAGACCTTCTCGCCGGGGTTCACGAACAGCGTGCCACGCTCCTGGATGTAGAACAGCGCGTAATGCACTGCCTCGCCATTCTCGGTGGAGATCAACGAGCCATTGCGGCGGCCCTCGATCGGACCTTTCCAAGGACCGTATCCAGCAAACAAGCGGTTCATCACGCCGGTGCCGCGCGTGTCGGTGAGGAAGTCGTTGTGGTAGCCGATCAGGCCGCGGCTGGGGATGGCGAAGGTGAGCCGCAGCTTGCCGCCGCCCGAGGGGCGCATGTCGCGGAGCTCGCCCTTGCGGCGCGACAGTTGCTCGACGACTACGCCGGCGTAGGGTTCGTCGACATCGACCAGCACCTCCTCCATCGGCTCCTCGCGGGCGCCGGTGTCGGGGTTGGTGCGGGTCAGCACGCGGGGACGGCCGATGGTGAGCTCGAAGCCCTCGCGGCGCATCTGCTCGATGAGGACGCCGAGTTGGAGTTCGCCGCGGCCGGCGACCTCGAACGCCTCGGTCTCGTTGCTGTCGGTGACTTTTATGGCGACGTTGCCTTCCGCCTCACGGAACAGCCGTTCGCGGATCTGCCGGCTGGTGACCTTCTTGCCTTCGCGCCCGCCGAGAGGGCCGTCGTTGATGCGGAAGGTCATCGCCAGGGTGGGGGGATCGACCGGGATCGCGGGCAGCGGTGCGGTCAGTTCGGGCGAGCCGATCGTGTCGGGCACCGTGGCTTCGGCCAGGCCCGCGACCGCGATGATGTCGCCGGCCTCGGCCTCCTCGACCGGCACGCGATCGAGGCCGCGGAACGACAGCAGCTTGGTCATCCGGCCGGTCTCGCCGGTGGTGCCATCGGCGTGCAGCACCTTCAAGCGGCATGTTGAGCCGAGCGCCACCCTGCTCCACGCGGCCGGTCAGCACGCGGCCGAGGTAGGGGTCGTATTCCATGATCGTCGCGACCATGCCGAAGGGGGCGTCTGGATCGACCGTGGGCGCCGGCACGTGGCGCACCACCAGTTCGAACAGGGCGGACAGATCCTTGCGCGGGCCGTCGAGTGCGGTGTCGGCCCAGCCCTGGCGGCCGGAGGCGAACAGCATCGGGAAATCGAGCTGGGCATCGCTGGCACCCAGGGCGGCGAACAGATCAAATACCTCTGTATGCACCTCGTCCGGGCGGGCGTCGGCGCGGTCGACCTTGTTGACCACCACGATCGGGTGCAGGCCGCGCGCCAGCGCCTTGCCGACCACGAACTTGGTCTGCGGCAGCACGCCCTCGGCCGCGTCCACCAGCACGATGGCGCCGTCCACCATGTTCAGGATGCGCTCGACCTCGCCGCCGAAATCGGCGTGGCCGGGGGTGTCGACGATGTTGATGCGGGTGCCGCGCCAGACCACCGAGGTGCACTTGGCGAGGATGGTGATGCCGCGCTCGCGCTCCAGGTCGTTGCGGTCGAGCGCCCGCTCGGCCACCACCTGGTGGTCACGGAACGAGCCGGACTGGCTGAGCAGCTTGTCGACCAGGGTGGTCTTGCCGTGGTCGACATGGGCGATGATCGCGACGTTGCGAATCTGCATGGGGGCCTGGGATGCGGGGATGGTGCGCCGCACACATAGGCGCAGATGGCGCGATGTGCGAGAGCGAATGTGCAGTGGCGCGATGGATGAGGCACCGCCATCCCAGACGGCGGGCACTCCCTTGCGGCCTGCTCCGCCCAGATGGGCTTGCTCGGCGAGGCCCGCGAAACCATCGAGCGACTGGCCGATGTTTCGCAGGTAATCCGACCGGCAATCAGACGATTGCTGAGCGCCGCAACCCGGCGACCCCGACTACAGCACCATCTTGTCCCCGGCTTCGCGATTGCGGCCGGATCAATACGGCCGCCAGTCGATCGGGGCATACGGCTGCTCCAGCCCGTCCACCGGGACGTTCCGCCCGTTGACCCAGTGAGCACGCGGCGAGGCGAGGAACACGATGACGTCGGCCACCTCCTCGGCCGTGCCGAGACGGCCCATCGGGAAGCCGCCGCGCACGTAGTCGTCGTAGTTCGCCCGGTTGGCGAGGCGGTAACGATCCCAGCCATTGCCCTCGACCAGGATCGAGCCGGGCGACACCGTGTTCACCCGCACGCCGTGCGGCACGAATTCCAGCGCCCAGCGCTCGGTATCGAAGATCAGCGCCGCCTTGGCCGCGCCATACTGGCCGGAGCCGACAAGCTGTGGCGTCCAGCCCGAGATCGACGACACATTCACCACTGCGGCGCCCGCGCGTCCGCGCATATGCGGCAGCGCAAGTCGCATCATGCGCACGGTCTGCACAAGGTTCCGTTCGAGCGCCGTGCGCCACTCGTCGTCCGTGCTGTCGGCGATCTGCCGTCCGCCGCCACCGCCGCCGACATTGTTGATCAGGATGTCGATGCCGCCGAACGCCGCCACCGCGGCAAGCACAAGCCGCGCCGCATCGTCGGGCTGCGTGACGTCCGCGACCTCGCTCACCACCGTTGCGCCGCTGGCGCGCAACGCAGTCTCGGCCTCGCGCAGCGCATCAGCCGAGCGCGCCGACAGCATCAGCCGACAGCCCTCCGCGGCAAACGCCTGCGCAGTGGCCAGGCCGATGCCGCGGCTTGAGCCGGTGATCAGCACGACCTTGTCCTTCAGGCGCAGGTCCATCAGATCACCGCGTCGCGCCGCAGCGCGGCAATTTCGTCGGCGGTGTAGCCAGCCTCGCGCAGCACCTCGTCGGTGTGCGCGCCGAGCGGCGGCGGCGCGTGGTCCAGCTTGCCGCCGCCATGCGCCATCTGGAAGCCGGAACCCATCAGGCGCAGCGGGCCGTACTCCGTCTCCACCGTCTGCACCGCATTGCGCGCGACGATCTGCGGGTGGTCGATGACCTCCTCGATGCGCCAGATGCTGGCGCATGGCGCGCCGGCGTCGTTCAGCCGCTTCTCCCAGGTCTTGGCATCGGCGCTCGCCAGCGCGTCCTCGATGATCGCGCGCAACGCGGCTTCGTGCTCCTTGCGCTGGAACCAGTCGGCGAAGCGCGGATCGTCCAGCACGTCGGCGCGGCCGAGCGCGGTCATCAGCGCCTCGTACTGCTTCGTCGTTGTTCACCGCGAGCAGCAGCCAGCTGTCCTTGGCGCGGAACAGGTTGGCGGTGACCTTGCGGCTGATCGCCTGGTTGCCGAACTGCTCCTGCCGATGGCCGGCGACGGTGAAGTCGGCGACCTGCGTGGAGAGGAACGCGAGGCTCGCCTCCAGCATCGACACGTCGATGAACTGGCCCTGACCGGTATGCGTGCGCTGGAACAGCGCCGACGACACGGCGAACGCGGCGGTCATGCCGGACAGCACGTCGCACACCGCGAAGCCGGCGCGGGTCGGCCCCATCTCCTTGTGGCCGGTCAGCGACATGATGCCGGACAGCGCCTGGATCTTGCCGTCGTAGCCGGCCTCGTTGCGATACGGGCCGGTGCTGCCGAAGCCGGAGATCGTGCAGTAGATCAGCTTCGGATTGATCTCGCGCAGCGCCTCGTAGCCGATGCCGAGCCGATCCATCACGCCGGGCCGGAAATTCTCCATCACCACGTCGGCCTTCGCGGCGAGCCGGTTGATGATCTCGATCGCCGCCGGCTTCTGCAGATCGAGCGTCAGGCTGCGCTTGTTGCCGTTGATCGCGAGCCACGACGGCGCCATGCCGCGATCGGCCCATTCGCGCGACAGCGGCGTGCGGCGCATGTCCTCGCCCTCGCGCCGCTCCACCTTGATCACGTCGGCGCCAAGCAGCGCGAGCTGGTAGCTGCCGTAGGGACCGGCGAGCACCTGGGTGAAGTCGAGGACGCGGACGTTGGCGAACGGACGGGTCATGCCCGATTTCCCCCTCCCCTTGCGGGAGGGGGCTAGGGGGAGGGGGCAGCCATCACGCCGCCTTCTCCACCCGCAGCGTCCGCGCGACCGCCTTCTGCTCGTCGAACTCGCGCCGCCGGCGGGCCAGTTCCTCGGCCGGGATGCGCTCCAGGTTCAGGTAGTCCAGCTTCCACGCCGCATCCTCGCTCCAGCGCAGCGGCGACTGCATCGTGGTGCGCGGCCCGGCGCCGCCTCCAGCACGCGCAGCGCCAGCTCCAGCGTCCGGTCCTGCGACGCCACGTCGTGCGGCTTGCCGGCGCTGTTGCCGAGCGGGAAATCGCTGAACAGGAAGCGCGGCACGGCGGCGTGCTCGACGATGTCCTTGGCGCAGCCCATCACCACGGTGGGGATGCCGTTCGCCTCCAGATGGCGCGCGACCAGGCTGCAGGTCTGGTGGCAGACCGGGCAGTTCGGCACCAGGATCGCGGCGTCGGCGCCGTCCTCCCGGCAGCGGCGCAGGATCTCCGGCGCGTCGGTCTCCACCGTGACGCGATGGCTGCGGTTGGTGGGCGCGCCATGGAAGCGCGGCGCCACCGCGCCGACGCGGCCGGCGGCGACGGCGCGCAGCAACGCCGGCAGCGGGAACCAGGTGCCGCTGTCGTCGGCCGTGGTGTGCACGCGGTCGTAGCCGATGTGCGAGATGCGCAGGTCGTGCGTCTGCGACGTGTCGCCGGAATACACCTGATAGAACTTCGCGCCGCCGTTGTACGCCGCGCCCGGCCCCTGGTCGCCCTTGTCCGGCCGGTACGGCGCGGCGGTGGTGACGATGGTCACCGCGCGTCGCGCGAGCGGCTTGCGCAGCGGCGTGAACGGCGCCTCGATGTAGTGCGCCCAGCGATACGGCGTGGTGTAGCCGATCGCCGCGTAATACTCGCGCGTCCGCTGCATGTAGGGGATCGGCGCGTCGTAGTCCGGCGCGAAGCCGAGCAGGGCGTCGAGGTCGCGGTCCATGCTGGTCTCTCCCTCGGTCGAGAAAGCGTAAGGGACCCGTGGGGTGCGGGCAAATACGCCCGCGGCAATGGCTCAAACGACTGGCCTCCACCGCCTCGTCCATGCACTAATCCCGCCAAACTCCGAGGCAGGCGTGGGACTGGTTCCGTCACCAACGGTGCTGAGCGTCGACGAAATGGGCCGCATCGCGCCGCCGATCTTCACCTCGGTAGGCCGTGGCGGCGCCAACGCGCCCGGTGATGTCTTCGTCATCCAGTCGCTGCTCAACGACCGGCTGCCCAAGCCGCACGCGCCCATCCCGGTGAACGGCGTGGCCGACGTCGGCACCACGCTGGCGATCGAGGCCTACCAGGCGGTGATCATGCAGATGACGCCCCCCTCAGGCCGCGTCGATCCCGGCAGTTCCACGTATTACGCGCTCGCCGCCAGACCGCTCGTCGCGAACGCCCTGCCAACCTCGGTCGGCCATTTCGGCGAGATACCGTCCGACGTCGCCAGCGCCGCGGTCGCCTCGCGCCTGCGCTGGACCGTGCCCGCCTCTGTCACGGTGGCGCAGTGGGCGGTGGAGAGCGCCTGGGGAGCCTCGATGCCGCCAGGCAGCAACAACCCGTTCGGCATCAAGGCGAGCGGCGACCAGCCGGCAGTGGAAAGCCCCACCCGTGAGGTGCTCAATGGCGAGAACGTCACCGTCACGGCCCGCTTCCGGGCGTTCGATTCGATCGCGCAGGCATTCGACGAGCACGGCCGCCTGCTGGCCACGGCTTCCGTCTACAAGAACGCAATGAGCCAGAAGGACAACCCGGAGGCCTTCGCCGATGCACTGACCGGAGTGTACGCGACCGACCCGAACTATGGCTTCACACTGAAATGGGTCATGGAGCATTACGGCTTGAGCCAGTACGACCGCTAGGCGGTGACGGCAGAGGAAGCGCCAGTGAGCGATAACCCGTTCGCGGAACCGGACGACGATCGGACTGTCATTCGCCCTGTCCCGGGCGGACGCCGCCGCTCGCCGCCGCCAAACCCCGCCGCAACGTCGGCCCCGACGCCTATGCCCGCGGTCGATCCAACCGCGGCGCCGGCGATCAGTGTCTCGCCATTGACGGTCGCCGCGTCGCCATTGCTGCAACTGCTCGCCCGCCTGCGCGCAATGCGCCGCGCCCCGGACCCAACTGTGTTGCGCGAACGGGTCGTGCAGGACCTGCGCGCATTTGAGCGCAAGGCACGCGACGCCGGCATCGCGACGGAGGTGCTCCGGCCTTCGCACTACGCGCTGTGCGCCAGCATCGACGATGTGGTGCTGAACACTCCCTGGGGCGCCTCGAGCGGCTGGGCGAGCCAGACGCTGGTGGGAACATTCCATCCCGGCGCGCGCGGCGCGGACCTGTTCTTCGATCAGCTCCGACAGATGCGGCGAACTCCGAGCCGGTTCCTCCCCGCCATCGAGCTCATGTACATCTGCCTCTCGCTCGGCTACATGGGCCGCTACCGGCAGGTGCGCGGCGAGGGCGAACTCGAGCAGACCCGGTCCGACACGCACGCCGTCATCGCCGCGCAGCATCAGGCCGCGGATGCCGAGCTGTCGCCGCACTGGCGAGGCGTCGTCGTGCCGTCCCAGTCCGCGCCGCAGCGCTTGCCGGTCTGGGTCGCGCTGGCCGGCGCGGTGGCCCTGTGCGGTGGCCTGTTCCTCTGGGCCTCCGCCAGCCTGAACGCGGCCTCCGACGATCTTCAGTCCCAGGTTCTGACCACACCGCCGACGCGCATGCCGCAGGTGACGCGCGCCGCGATCGTGCAGCCGCTGCCTCCGCCGCCGGCTCCAGTCGAGCCGACGGTGCTCGATCGGCTGCGCGCCAGCCTCCAGCAGGACATCGACAATCGTGCGGTCAGTCTGCTGGGCACCGCGGCGACACCGATCGTCCGGATCGCCGGCCGCTCGATGTTCTCACCGGAAAGCGCGGTCGTTCTGTCAGCGTCGCGGCCGCTGCTCGAGCGAATTGCCGCCGCCCTCAGAAACGAACCTGGATCGCTCCAGGTGATCGACTACACCGACGACCAGCCGGTCCGCACCGTGCGCTTCCCGTCGAACTTCCAGCTCTCCGTCGCGCGAGCCAGCGCCGTGCGGGCCATCATCGCGCGCGATCTCGGCGACCCGGCACGGATCAGTGCGGAGGGGCGCGCCGATGCCGACCCGATCGCCAGCAACGCCACCGCCGAAGGTCGCGAACAGAACCGGCGGATCGAGATCGTGCTGCACCGCCAGGACTGACAGTCAGTGACGCCGGCGGCAGACATCCTCACCTCGCGCTGGTCCATCAGCTTCATCGGCACTGCCTTGCTCGCCGGTCTGGCATGGTTCTTCGCGCCGTTGTTGCCGGGCTTCGAGGACTGGCCGCCGCGTCTCGCGCTCATCGCCGCACTGCTGCTGGCCTGGGGCGGCGGCAACGCGCTGCTGGATCTGCGTCGCCTGCAACGTGCCGCGGCGCTGGCGCGGGGCCTCACCGTTGTCGACGACACGGATCAGACCGAGGAGGCGCAGGCGCTGCGCACGCGGCTCACGACAGCGCTTGACCTGCTGAAGAAGTCGCTCGGCAGCCGCCACTATCTGTACGAGCAGCCGTGGTACGCGATCATCGGTCCGCCCGGCGCCGGCAAGACGACGGCACTGCTGAACGCCGGCCTGCGTTTCCCGCTGGCGGAGCAGATGGGGCAGGGCGCGATCGCCGGCATTGGCGGCACACGGCTGTGCGATTGGTGGTTCACCGAGGACGCCGTGCTGATCGACACCGCCGGCCGCTATACCACGCAGGACTTCGAACGCCGCGGTCGATCGCGCCGGCTGGGACGCCTTTCTCGATCTGCTGAAGGAGACCAGGCCGCGCGAGCCGCTGAACGGCCTGCTGGTCGCGTTCCCGCTGAGCGATCTGGCACTCGCGCCACCCGCCGAACGCAAGGCGCACGCCGCGGCGATCCGCAGCCGGATCAACGAATTGCAGGCGCGATTCGGCGTTCGCATCCCGGTCTATGCGCTGTTCACCAAGGCCGACCTGATCGCGGGCTTCACCGAGTTCTTCGACGACCTCGATCGCGAGAAGCGCGCGCAGGTTTGGGGCACCACGTTCGAGCTGACCGCCGATGACGATGACCCGGTCAGCGCCTGCGCCAGCGCACTGCGCGGCCTGGTGGAGAGATTGAACGCGCGACTGTTCGACCGCTTGCAGGCGGAACGCAACGCCGATCGGCGTGCCCTCATCGCGATGTTTCCCGGCCAGGTGGCGAGCCTTGAGCCGTTGCTCCTGGAGTTCCTGCGCGCCGCATTCTGCCGCACAAGCGACGATCCGGCGCCGCTGCTACGTGGGGTCTACTTCACCTCGGGCACGCAGGAAGGCACACCGATCGATCGCCTCACCGGTGCTCTTGCGCGTTCCCTGGGCGTCGATCAGGCACGTGCACAGACCATGCGGCCGGTTCAGGGGCGCAGCTATTTCCTCGAGCGCCTGCTGAAGGAGGTGATTGTCGGCGAGGCGTCGCTGGTCGCGCACAGTCCCGCCGCGCTGCGACGCCGCCAGATGCTGCGGATGGCAGGCTATGCCGTGGCGGCCCTGCTGGTCCTGGCAACGGCGGGAGGTACTTGGCACGTCCGAAGCGCAGGTCAGCGCGAGATCGCGGCGACGACGACGGCGCTCGACCGCTACGAACAGACGGCGCGCATTCTGCCGCTGGATCCGGTCAACGACGACGATCTGGCGCGACTGGCGCCACTGCTCGACCAGGCGCGCGCCCTGCCGCACGGCGGCGACGAACCGTCATGGCTGCCGGCCGGGCTGTCGCAGCGCGACAAGCTCGCGGCCTCGGCGCGGACCGTCTATCGCCACGCCTTGCAATGGGCACTGCTGCCACGGCTGATGTGGCGACTGGAGACCCAGTTGCGCGGCAACCTCAATCGCCCCGACTTCCTCTACGAGGCTACGCGCGTCTATCTCATGCTCGGCAATGCCGGCCCGCTCGACGTATCGCTGGTCCGCGAATGGATGAAGCTGGACTGGCAGACCGCGTATCCCGGTCTCGGCTATGCGGCGCTGCGCGATTCTCTGCTGCTGCATCTCGATGCTCTGCTGTCCGATCCGTTGCCGCAGGTGAAGCTCGATGGCGAGCTTGTCGCCACCGCGCGTGCGCGAATGGCCACGGTGTCGATGGCGCAGCGCGTCTATTCGCGCATTCGCCCCTCCGCCGCCGCGCAGCGTCTGCCGCCGTGGCTGCCGAGCGACGCGCTGGGTCCGGCGGGACTGCCGCTGTTCGTGCGGGCATCGGGCAAGCGGCTGAACGAGGGCATTCCCGGCTTCTTCACCGTCGACGGCTTTCATAAGGTTCTGCTGCCGTCGCTCGCCGGAGCCGCCAGGAGCGTCGTGCTGGAGAGCTGGGTCCTTGGCAATCGCGTCGCGTTCGATGCGAGCGATCAGCAGATGCAGGCACTGAGGCGCGATGTCATAGCGCTCTACGAGGCAGACTTCGTCCCAGCCTGGGACCTGATGATGGCCGACCTCAACGTGGCGCCGCTGCGCAGCCTGTCGCAGGCGGCACAGGACCTCTACATCCTCGCCTCGCCCGAATCGCCGATGCGCCAGTTGCTGGCTTCCATCAGCCGACAACTGACGCTGTCCATCCCGCCCGGTGGTGCGCCCCGCACTGCCGCAGCGGAGGTGCCGACGAGCGGCTCAGAGGATCGGTTCCAAGGCCTGTTCGGCACTGCGCAGCCTGCGGCGCTTCCGGCGGCACCTCTGCTGCCCGGCCACGAGGTCGACGAACGCTATGCGGCGCTGCGTGATCTCCTGAGTGGTGGCGCCGAATGCACCGATCGACCAGGTGCTGCGCGAACTCGGCGATGCGCAGCAGCAGATTGCCAAGCTGGCCGCGACGCTGGTCAATCCCGGTGCTGCCGCGCCGATGACCAATGGCATCGACCCGCTGCTGACGCTGAGGACGGACGCCCCGCGCCAACCGCAGCCGCTCGGCCGCTGGCTTACCGAGATCGCGACGAGCGCCGTCGCATTGCGCAACGGCGACCCGCGACAGCAACTGGCGACGATCTTCAATGCCGGCGGGGGCCCTGCCGAACTGTGTCCGGCGGTGGTGAACGGGCATTATCCATTCAGTCCGGACGCCAGCGACGACGCGACGATTGCTGACTTCGCGCGTCTGTTCGCCCCCGGCGCCGCGCTCGACGGCTTCATGAACACGCTGCTGCGGCGTTACGTCGATACCTCAGGCAAGGCGTGGCGGCTGATCTCCACCGATGCCGCGACGGCACCCGTATCGCCCGCGGATCTCGCGCAGTTCCAGCGCGCGGCGGCGATCCGCGATGCGTTCTTCGCCGACGGCAGCACACGGCCGCACTTCCGGCTCGACATCGCGCCGGTCAGCGTCGATGCGGGGACGCGGCAGGTGACGCTCGATCTGGACGGCACTGCGATTGTGTATACGCGCGGCGTGCCGCGCTCGACCCAGGTGACGTGGCCGAGTTTCTCCTTGCAGCCGACGATGCGGCTGGTGTTCGACCCACCCTTGCCGGCTCGACCGATGAGTTGCGAGACACCGGGCCATGGGCGCTGTTCCGGCTGTTCAGCCGCGGACGACTTCAGGCGCAGCTCGGAACGACGGATCGCTACCCGGCTGACATTCCAGCTTGGGGGGCGGCAGGCGGTGTTCGATGTGCATGTGCAGTCATCGACCAACCCGTTCGCGCCGGTGCTGTTGCAGGATT
>CAVZNH010000075.1:0-74685 GCA_963776505.1 uncultured Alphaproteobacteria bacterium | reverse complement strand
GGAGCACCCAGGTCAAAAGCCACGATATCCAGCCCCGCCTGCCACAGCTGCGAAAGCGTGTAGCTCCAGGTTTCCGGCCACAGCGCGGGGAGGAAGCCGAGTCCGCCTCCTGCGCCGGATCAGCTCGACGGCTTCGGCCTCCTCGTAGTGACCGGTGATATGACCGCACCCGTCTCGAGCAGCCGCTTGTCGTCGCACGTGTGCCGACCATGACGAATTCCAGCGCCAGCCGCTGCGTGCGACATGGCGGGCGCAGGCCAGCAGATATTCGTAGCCCTTCTCGATGCCGATGGCGCCGCACGACACTCGCACGCGCCATCAATGTGCGGGCGATCGCCGCGGGAGGGCAGCGCGTCGTCCTCCCACGGCGTCACCACGCAGGTGAGCTCAGGGAAGTAATCTCAGCAGCCGTGCCCGACATCGTGGCCGGCACGATGACTGCGCGCGCGCGGCGAGCACGGCGCGCGAACGTTCAGCCGCAGGCGCGACGGCCTGATATCCTCCTCGATATTGCCGCCGATGTCCGAGTAGCACGCTTCGCAGGCGTCCCCACCCGGCTCGCCGCAGTAGCGCTTGTCGGGACCGACCAGTGTGACGCGCGGGCAGACCCAGGCGTAGTCATGCACCACCACGTCGTATGGCACGTCCAACGCACTGGCGAGCCCTAGCATCGCCGGATCATGGCCAATGAAGTGATGCAGTTCGATGCTGGCGGGCTTGTCGCCGCGCAGGAGCGCATGAAGGTTGGCCATGCCTTTTGCCGTGTCGAAGCGCAGGTTGGGAAAATCCTCGCCGGAGCCGTCCGCGAGCCCGCAGGCGCGCGGCCATACACGTCGGTCGCGGGCGCCAGCACGATCGGCCGGACACCCGAAGCCGCGATTTCATGGCAGCGCTCCGCCACCCGCCGCTTCACGCCACCGGAACGCGCGTGGGTGATCAATATCACCGCACCCTTGCGCGAGCGTCGACGGCGCCAACGCAGCGCGTCCATACGGAAGCGCGGCTGTGCCAGCGGGTCGGCCAGGCGGAAGCTCGCGATCAGCCTGTCGTAGCCCGGATGCAGCCGATTCAGGATCGCCAGATTGCGGGCCATCAACTGCGCCTTGGCGCTGCCGAACGAGCCGGCGCCGGCATGCGCCACGAACAGGCCCGGCACGGCAACATGACGCCAACCGAGGTGGCGGGCGCGAATGCAAAAGTCATTCTCCTCGCTGTAGCCCTGGGCGAACAGATCCTCGCGAAACAACCCGACTTCCTTCACGCAGTCGCGCCGGAGATAGACGCAGAAGCCGTGTGTTGAGGGCACCTCCACCACCGCATCGCCGTTCGCGCGGCGGGCCAGCCGATCGAGGCTCAGCGTGTCAGCTTCCTGTGGAACAGGATTGGGACCGTCCTGCCGCGGATAACTGAACACCGATGCATCATTCGAGAATCGGCGTCGCTGTACCGACATCTGGGGCACTATAGACCGCATCGGCCAACCGCTCGGCCCAGCCTGGCGGCACCAGCGTATCGCTGTTCAGCAGAATGACGTCGCAGTCGCCAGCCGCGCGGATGCCCGCGTTTGCCGTGGCGGGAAAGCCGCGATTGCTTGGTTGACGGCGCAGCTCAATGCGGCCGCGTTCCGCAAGTCCGCGTAGCGCGTCAATCAGTTTGTCTTCGGGTGAGGCATCCTCGACCACGATGCAGCGCGCCTCTGCCGGCAACGAGGCCAGCACGCTGTCGATGCAGGCGAGGGTCTGAGCATGGCCACGGAAGACCGGGATGACGACGGCGACACACGACGTCCGGACCGAACCTTCTGGCAGCACGCCGCACACCCACGATATCGGCCGGCACCGCGGGCAGACGCAGGTCGACAGCACTCGCAACCTGCCGGGAGGAGGCAGGAAACAACCGTCGTGCCAGCTCCGCGGCACCCGCCGCACTGCGCTGATCCGCCAGCGGATCGAGCGGACTGCCGTACAAATGCCGGCCTTCGGCATCCTGCACCGCAATCGGTGTGGTGCATGCGCGAAGCTCGGAAGCGGCAATATCCAAGCTCCGGGGACGCGCGAGGGGTTTGGCGTGCCGCACCTCACGCGCCGGGTGGACGGCGACGACGCGCAGCGTGGTGCCGCGGGCATCCTGTATGGTGAGCACGGGGGCACAGTCCGGATCGTTGGGGAACCAGGCCCAGCCCGACAGGCCGCCATTGTCTGGAGTGACAAAACCTTCGACCTGGCCGATGACATGTGCGTGCAGCGGGCTGCCCAACAGATCCCGCCCCTCCAGGCATACCGAAATTTGCCGAGTGTGGCGCCAGGCTTTTTCGGCCGGCAACAGGTAGCTGGCGCGTAGCGGCTCGCCGGCGCGTTTTCGTCGTCGCGGTCGCACGCTGAGCGACACACCATCGAGCCGGATCGCCACCCGACTGATATCAGCGGTCTCGCCGAGCAAGGTGACGCGGAGGCGGCCGTCGGCCGACAGAGAGCACCAGCCAGCATCCCCGTGCGCCAATGTGATGGCGTCCTGCAGACGGATATTGATCGCGCCGCGCACGGGGCCGTGGCGGGACAGCAATTCTCTCAGGTCGTGCGCCGCTAGATCATGCTCGCTCATGGCGTGATGCGCCGCCGCCAACCCCAGCCAGGCCTCCTGCACGTCATCGCGATTGGCGACCAAGGCAAAGGCCTCGGTCGAACGCGGATCGTTCTGGCCAAGCCGCGCAGCGCCGATCGCGAGCGTGATCTCGCCGTCGGAGGGGGCCAGCCGCTGGGCGTATTCGAAATGGCGCAGCGCGGCTGTCACCTCGCCGCATTGCAGCGCGGCATTGGCACGGTCGCAGGCATCCTTTACCGCGGCACTTTGTTCGCTGTTCACCTCGTGCCGGCCCCTCGTCGCTGGCTGTGTCCCCGTGACGGCACGCTATGAACAAGCTGTTAATGAATTATTGCCAATGCCAAATCAGCGGCGGCATTTCCCCCTTTATTCAGAGCATATCGGGTCGATACACCAACAAATTGTGCGGGAAGCGCCGCCCCACCGGCAGGTCTTCGAAATGCCAACCAAGTCCGATGATTTTCCGTGGTGGTGGCTCCTACAGCGCCCGATAAACCTCCCACGAGTCGCGCGCCGCAGCGATCAGACGATCGGCATCCTCGGCAAGCAGCAGCCGATCGGCGACCAGCCGGTCGGTGACCTGCGCCAGCTTGGCGGCCCACGCATCGCGCGACGCATAGCGCGCCTCGAGCGACGGTCGAGGATCGCCGCTGCGCTGCCTATCCGCTTCCGTCGCGGCAAACGGGATCATCGAGCCCTGGATGGTGAACAGGTCGCCCTCGCCATAGCCCGCCGCACGCAACGACCACCCGGCATGCGTCGCGAGCGGCGCATCCAGCAACGGATGCCGGATGCCTCCCAGTGCATTCCCGTCGGCATCCGTCGGTTGTACGAACACCGGATAGACGGTGCTTTCGATCGGCGGCTCCGCCGAGTGGTCGCGCAGCCGCAGCTCGTTCAGCACCGTGGGGAAATTCACCTGTGGCAACCTAGGGAACTTCTCACGCGCCTCGGCAAGCGGCACCAGTGTCCCCGCGCCGCGCGACGGGAACCGGCTGTCGGGCGGCGCGACGCCGCGCTCCACCCACTCCGTCAATGCGATCAGCAGCGCGCGCATGAACGCGCCGTAGCCCAGAGGATTGCCGGGCAACTGCATGACCGGCTTGCTCAGCGGCCGGAACGGCGCGTGCGGCACGCCGGTCACGCAATAGATGCGCGCCTCTGCCGGCATGACGATATCAGCGCCGTTGGTGTCAGTGGCGACCAGTGAGGCGCGCGCCTGCCAGACATCGCTCTCGGTATCCAGGTGCATCACCTTCGGACACACCCCGGCGTCGAGCGCGCGTTGCAGGATGCCGCCGGTGCGTCCGCTGATCGGATCGCTCAACGTCGGATAGGTGAACGGGAACTGGTCGTCGCCGTAGGAATGGTCCTCGTGCTGACGCGAATAGCGGCCGGCTTGCGCGAACTGCCAGTTGATGCAGGTGCGGCGCGAGCCCGCGACCACCGGCAGTATGCCATCGAACACCTGTCGTCCCGCGAGGTCCTGGTTGAAGCCGTGATAAGTCAGGTCGCGCAGCACACGGCCGCTCTGCGAGATGCCGAAACCCGCCGTATGTCGGATGCCGGAGCGCAGCGGACTGCCGCCATCATGGCGCAGGAATGACACGATGTCGCGGATCGCGGCGAAGCCGATGCCCATCACGATCGGATCGCGCGCACGATAGATGAACTCGAAGATCGCGCCGCGATCGAAGCCGGGTGCGGTCGGCCGCGTGATCTCGACATGGGTTTCGTCCACCAGACGCCATGCAAGTCCTGGCGGCGTGGCACGCGGATCGGCCTCCCGTTCGCGCACCGTCAGCGTGGCCCCGCTTGGGTCGGCCACGGGATAGACCAGCGTGCCGATGAATCGGTCCTCCGACACCTCCTGGATGTTGCCGTCGCCGAGTAGTCCGGTGGCCTCTGCGATAAACTCCTCGCGCACCATGCCGGTGACACCTTCGATGACAGGAAAGCGCGCAACCAGGCGATCGTTGCCCGAAGGCACATCGCCCTGCCACGCGCTCCACACCAGCGTGAAGCCGCGGTGCATCAGGAAGCCGTTGCCCGCGCTCTGCGGATGACCGCCCTCCGGTGCGCCGTTCAGCCGCGACATGATCGGCTGGTTGCCGCGGTTCGGCACGTCGTACACCAGCCATCCGTTGCCGCGCGCAAGATCGAGCGGCTTTAGTATCCGGAACTCCGACTGATACTCGACATTGCCGCGTGCGTTGCGAGGCGCCTTGTCGAGATTGACGATGCCGGCGTTCAGCGGATGCGCCGGGTCCAGCTCGCAGAAGGCTGTACCGTGCAGCCGTTCAAAGGCTCCGACCGCGCCGAACTCCGCGCCACCGAACACCGGCGTTTCCCTTTCGGTGATCTCGATCCGCAGCACGCCGCCACCATCGCTCATGTTGTCCTCCCCACATTGCGGCCTGCCGCAGAGCCTGCGACTCCCACAGCAGCCGAAGCAACAGCGCCGCGAGCAGTGTGATCACCGCCCACCATGCCAGCTCGCGCAGCAGCCAGATGGCGGAATGCAGCATGCCATCAGGCGCCGTCGATACGCCGAACCACTCAGCCACCCGGTTGATCGCCAGCCGCAGCCCGCTGTTCCACATCAGCAGCACAGCAACCCATGCCACGCCGCGCCAGGACGCGATCAGCGCGGGCAGCACGAACAGGAAATAGATGGCGCGATATGAGACGTTCTGCGCGATGACGAAGCAGCTCACCAACAGGGCTGCCCCGACCAGAAGATGCACCGCCTCTGCCTCAGTCAGCACGTCGATCCTGACCCGACGGGCAAGCGCAATGGCGACGACGACCATGACCAAGAGCAGCAGCACTTCCAACGCCATCGCGCCGCCGCGCGGCAAGCCAATCACCGCGGCGATGCCGAACGGCAGATTATGCACGCCGAATACGTTGTCATCGAACGGCGGGTTTGAACCGATATTGGCAATGGCCCGCAGGATCTCGGTCCCGTCCAGGGCGAACCAAAGGCCGATCGCGCCGAGCGCCACCATCCAGACCACGAGGCACACCGTGACGCGTTCGCGCACCGCGGCGACCAGCAGCACAATCGGATAGAATTTCAGCAAGCCCGCCAGAAGCGCAATCGCATAGCCGACGAAGCGCAACCGCGCCACCAGCATTGCCATAATGAACATCAGCAGATCGATATTTGCCCGTTCCATCGCGAACATCGTCGTGCTTGAGATAGTGGCGAGAGTGATCAGTCGCCAGTCGCGCCCGGGCGGCAGAAACACCAGCGTGACCAGGAACAAGACAACCACGCCAAGCCCGAGCGCATTGTCCCACGCCGTGGTGATCGGCAGCACGGCGAGCCACAGCCACAGCGGCGAATAGTTGTGTGGACGATGAAATACGTCGCACGGGTTCTGCACATACACGTCATAGCCAAGCCGGTGGCACTCCACCGGTGACGTCACCCCCTGTATGTCAAGGAACGGTGTGCGGAATGGCGCGGCACCCCAGATCTCGGCCAACGCGTAGTACTGCTGGCGATAGCCGCCGGCGTACAGCAGACCCGCAAGCAGAACGATCGCCGCCGCTATGGCAGCCGGAGCCACTGCGCGTGGTGGAGGCATCAGCCCGACGTCGCGAAACGGTCGCGCCAGGATTGCTGCGCACCCGGCACGGGCAATGCAGTCGCCTCGTACACACCGCGTGCGATTGCCCGGGCCATTACCTGAATGGCGAAATGACCAAGCTCGGTGAGTTCGACCGCAGGCTCGGTCATCGGCCGCAATCCTGTCGATGCCGCGAATATCGTATCCCCGTCGAGTGGCGCGTGCGCGGGCAGCACCGCGCGCGCGAGGCCGTCATGCGCCATGATCGCCAAGCGCATCGCCTGCGCCTTGTTCAGCGTCGCGTCGGTGGCAACGAGGCCTATCGTCGTGCTGGTGCCACGACCGCCTTTCACACGCAGCGCGGTGTCGAACGATACCGGCAGACCGAGGTTGCCAAATTCGCCGTTCCGCTCGAAAGGTGCTGCCCAGAAATGGGCACCCGTACCGATAGTGGGCGCGCCCACAGCATTCACCGCCGCGATGGCGGCGATGGTGTGGCCACTCGACGTGACGGCGCTTGCCGAACCCAGTCCGCCCTTCACGGTCGCTGTCGTCGCCCCTGCACCGGCACCTACGCTGCCCAGCGCAAAGTCACGGCTGATCGCGTTCGCCGCTGCGTAACCCATGTCACGATATGGCGAGAACTTGCCCCAGTCCTTGTTGCCGCCATTCACCAGGTCGAACAGGATTGCTTGTGACACGATAGGCACGCGCACGTTACCGATCGCGACACCGCGACCCTGTTCGCGCAGCGCGGCCTGCACACCGCCTGCCGCATCGAGGCCGAACGCCGAACCACCCGACAGCACGATGGCGTCCACGGCCTGAACAGTCGCGTGCGGCGCCAGCAAATCGGTGTCACGTCCCCCAGGCGCACCACCCAGCACGCAAACTGACGCCACCGCTGGCCGATCGAACACGATCGCGGTGACGCCCGAGCCAAGCAGCAGGTCCTCGACATTGCCAACGGCTATGCCGGCGACATCGGTCAGCAGGTTGCTGGGCGACGGGGTCATCACGGAGGCGAGAATGGCGCAGCACGAGCGTGTGATCAAACAGCGGTAACGTGTGCTTCAGGCCAGTCAGCGCGTATCAACGTCGTGTCATTCGTCTTGCAACTCCGCCCTTTCCGCCACAGGTCGAGCGGGACACGCACTTTCAGCACCGGGAGAACAATCATGTCGCAGGATTTTCAGCAGCAGTTGATCGAGTTCCTGCCAAAGATGCGGGTGTGGGCGCTGGCATTGACGCGGAACAAGGCTGCGGCCGAAGACCTTACTCAGGATGTTGCGACCAAGGCGCTGGTGGCGAAGGACTGCTTTACACCGGGGACAAATTTCTCCGCCTGGGTGCATCGTATCATGGTCAACCACTTCATCAGCAGCGTACGCAGCCGGCGCGAATATACCGATATGGATACGGTGCCGGAAGTGCCTGTGCAGGCGGCCCACGAGGACCGTACCGCTTTGCGCGAACTCGGCTGGGCATTGGACCGGTTGCCGCACGACCAACGCGAGGCTCTGTCGATGATCGTGCTGCAGGAGCAGTCGTATGAGGATGCAGCCGAGGTGACGGGGTGCGCTATCGGGACACTGAAGAGCCGCGTGCATCGCGCACGGCTGCAGTTGCGTGCCTATTTGTCAGGCGAGCAGATGGCTGACGCGGCGTAATGCAACCGACGCGGGCCTCAGGGCCCGCGTCGCGGTTCCAGCAGATGCAGTGAGAACAGTCGCGCCGGATCGCTCCACAGCTCCACGCCATGCCACCCAGCCTTCTCGGTGAGTTCCGCAAAGTGCTCGGGTGCGTATTTGTAGCTGTTCTCTGTGTGAATCGTCTCGCCGGAGGTGAAGTGGATCGCCTGGCCCGCGACGCGCACCGTCTGATCGCGCAGGCTTACCAGGTGCATCTCGATCCGGCTCTCCTGATCGTTCCACACCACACGGTGCGCGAAAGCGCTTAGATCGAAGTCGGCGCCCGCATCGCGATTGAGCCGCGCCAGCAGATTGAGATTGAACGCCGCCGTGACGCCCTGTGCATCGTCATAGGCCGGCAACAGGATCGCCGGGTCCTTGCGCAAATCGACGCCGACCAGAAACCACGAATCATGCCCAAGCGCGCCGCGCGCCCGCTCCAAAAAATGCAGCGCCTCCATGGGATCAAGATTGCCTATCGTCGATCCGGGAAAGAAACCCAGCCGCGGCAGTGAGGGCAGCTGCGTCGGCAGCGCGACAACATCCATGAAGTCGGCGGGCACGACGCAGACCTGCAGATCCGGACGCTTCTCGCGAAGCCGCAGGCGCATCTGCTCGAGTTGCGGCTCTGCGACGTCGATCGGCACATAGGCACGGAAAGCCCCTTCGCGCAGCAGGAACTCGGCCTTCGCCTCGTCGCTCGCGCCATATTCGACCAGGACCGCCGGTCCGCCCACAAGAGCCGCAACGCGCGGCGCGACATCGGCCAGCAGTGAGCGCTCGGTACGCGTCAGGTAGTATTCCGGCAGCTCGGTGATGCGGCCGAACAGACGGCAGCCTTCCTCGTCGTAGAACAGCTTCGCCGGCAGCGTCTTGCGTGGCTGCAGCAGGCCCGATAGCGCGGCATCCGCGACACTGCCTGCCGCCAGCCCCAGGGCGGAGTCATCACGCATCTATGCTTTCCCCGTCAGACGTCGCGTGCCAGACGAACGCCACTGAACTGCCAGCGCTTGTCGGGATGGAAGAAGTTCCGGTAGCTGCGCCGTGTGTGATTTGCCGGCGTGGCCATCGACCCACCGCGCAACACCATCTGATTGATCATGAACTTGCCGTTGTACTCGCCGACCGCACCGACGGCCGGTCGATACCCCGGATATGGGCTGTAGGCGCTGGATGTCCACTGCCAGACATGTGATGCCAGTTCGTCGATTTCGTCGCGACGACTTGCCGCTTCCCATTCGGCCTCGGTCGGCAATCGTGCACCGGCCCAGCGCGCGAAAGCATCCGCCTCATACCAACTTATATGACGCACCGGCGCATCCGCATCGAGCGACGTCAGTCCGCCCAGTCCCATCTGCCACCAACCGCCATCGCCCTCGCGCCAGTACAGCGGCGCCGACCAGCCGTTCGCCTGCGCACACGCCCAGCCGTCGGACATCCATAGCGTGGGTGTGCGATAGCCGCCGTCGGCGATGAACTCCAGCCAATCGCCATTGCGCACCAGGCGCGACGCCAGCTGGTACGGCTGTAGATACACCTCATGCGCAGGCGTCTCGTTGTCGAAACAGAATGCAGCACCCTGCTGGCCGATCCGGGCCATGCCGCCCGCACAATCGACAAACTGCGTGCGGCCGGGGGCACCCGGGGGCTCGCGCCAGTCGGGCAGCACGGCGGGCGCGAGCGGGCTCTGCGCGAACGCATGGAGCATGTCGGTGAGCAGCAGCTCCTGATGCTGTTGTTCGTGCTGCAGGCCGAGCTCGACCAGTCCAGCGGCCTCGTTGGGGAGACGCACCAGAATCCGGAGCATTGCCGTATCGACATGGTGACGGAACGCGCCGACACGCGAGGCGGACGGCCGCGTCAGCAGGCCTCGGTTCGGCCGCGGATGCCGCGGGCCAACAGCCTCGTAGTAGGAGTTGAAAAGATAGGAAAAAGTACTGTCGAACGGCTGATAGTCCGGCACCAGTGAGGTCAGCACGAACTGTTCGAAGAACCACGTGGTGTGGGCGCGATGCCATTTTGCCGGGCTGGCGTCCGGCATGGACTGGACACATTGGTCCTCGTCGCTCAGCGATGCGGCGAGGTGTTCCGTCCATGCACGGATCGCCGCGTAGCGCCGCGGCAGTGTCGCTTCTTCGACAGCGTACGCTGCCCCAGCCAGATCGTTCATCGACGCTCTCCCGCCGGCGGTCGCCCGGCAACTATGGCAGCACAGTGCGCCGTACAAAAAGATGGGCGGCTCATCGCCGCCCATCCCGCATAGACCGTATCGGTTGTGGCGAATCCGACCCAGGTCACGCGTTAGTGTAGTGATAGTCCGGCATGCCCTCCAGAGAGGCCTTGGTGGCGCCCGGCATCACGATCTTGTCGTTCTCGATCTTGAGTTGGTCGAACGGCACCGACACGAGTTTGCTGCCCATGCCGAGGAAGCCCCCAACCGAGAGCACGACGGTGGCCGCCTTGTGGTCGTTGTCGCTCATCAGCAGGTCGTCAACCGAACCGACCGACTGGTTCTGATCATTGTAGACGCTGGCGCCGACTACCTTGCTCACCCGCACCTGATGGTCAGCGGTCACGTATTTGGATGAGCTGGCCGCGGAGGATTCCGAGGTCGTGGTCGGGTGCGTGGTGGTTGTCGTTGTCGTGGTGTGGCTGGATGTCATGCCGGGCGGCGGTGCCGGCGGCGCAGCCGCAGGACCGGTGCCAGTGGTCTGGGCCAGGACCGGCCACGAAATCAGCGCCGTGGCGGCGAGCATGGTTCCGATCGAAGCGTATCTAGCCATGATTGAATATCTCCTTTGGACAGGCACCGGAACGGTTTTTTCATTGTGGGGTTGCGCTCGGTTCGACCACAAAAGAACGTGTGCCTGTGATTGGGTGACAGATACCGCGACCCCAAGTCAGTTGTTTCTGGAGGTGGCAATGGCGCAGCGACCGATCTGGCGCGGACATCTGCGGCTCGCGCTGGTGAGCTGCCCGATATCGCTGCACAGCGTATTGCGTGCCAGCGGCGATCTGCATTTTCACTTCATCAATCCGAAGACCGGTCATCGCGTGCGGACGGTCACTCTGGATGCCGAGACCGATAAGGAGGTGCCGCGGGCGGAGCTGGCCCGGGGCTATGAATTCGAGAAGGACCGCTATGTGCTGCTCGATGATGAAGACTTCGCCAACGCACGCATCGAGAGTTCGTCAACCCTGACAGTGGACAAGTTCATCGCGCGCGATGTGATCCACCCGATCTACTTCGATACCAGCTACTACATGGTGCCGGACGGTGAGTCGGGTCAGGACGTGTACGTGGTGCTGCGGGATGCGATTGCGGCGTCGGGCATGGCGGCGCTGTCGCGTCTGGTCATCTCGCGACGCGAGCGTGCGGTGACGATCCTGCCGCTCGAAAAAGGCATGGTGCTGCACACGCTGCACGAGCCGCGCGATCTCTATGCGTATGACAAGCTGTTCGACCAGGTCCCGAATGCGCGGCCCGATGCAGAGATGGTCAAGCTTGCCCGGCAGCTGATTGAGCGGCAGAAGGGCAAGTTCGAGCCGGCGGACGTCGAAGATCGCTACGAGACGCGACTGCGCGAGGTTATCGACGCCAAGCTGAAGGGCGAAGGCATCAAACCGGAAGCGCCGGAGGAGCCGCGCGGCGACAACGTCATCGACTTGATGGCCGCGCTGAAGCGGAGTCTCGGACAGGCCAACGCACCGGCGCGTAAGAAGTCGACGCGCGCGCCTGCGAAGAAGGCGAAACGCGCACCGGCACGAAAGCGCGCTTAGCCTCGCATTCCACGGCGGTCGTGGTAGCGTGCGCCCGCAGATCCTGCGGGGGCGAACGTGACCCAATGTCATTACGAGGAGCGAAGCGACGCGGCAATCTCCAACGTGTTGGGGCTTGCTTCGTCGCTGACGCTCCTCGCAATGACATTGGTCGTGACGGCGTTCGTAATCATCCTCCCGGCCCGTGCGCAGGACCGCGTGCTGAACATCTACAACTGGACCGACTACATCGACCCGGCGGCGCTTGAGCGGTTCCACAAGGAAACCGGCATCACCGTCCACTACGACGTCTTCGACAGCCTGGAGACGCTCGAGGCGAAGATGCTGGCCGGCCACTCCGGCTACGACATCGTGGTGCCGTCGAACGAGCCGACCCTCTCGCGCCTGATCAAGGTCGGCGCACTGGCTCCGATCGACCGTTCCCGAGTGCCCAACTGGAAGAATCTTGACCCCATGCTGATGCATCAGGTCGAGAGCTCTGATCCGGGCAACCGCTACGGCGCGATCTATCTGTGGGGCACCACCGGCATCGGCATGATCGCCGACCACGTGAAGCAGCTCGCCCCGGATGCGCCAATGGACAGCTGGGACCTGCTGTTCAAGCTGGAGAATGCCAAACGCATCGCGCCCTGCGGCATCACCATGATGGATTCGGCGATCGACGTGATTCCCGGCGTGCTGAAGTATCTGGGCAAAAGTCCCGACAGCACCGATCCCGCCGATCTCGCCGCTGTGGAGGGAACGCTGATGGGAGTGCGTCGCTACATCCGCAGCTTCACATCGGGCGGCGCGCTGGAGGCACTGGCCGCGGGACAGACCTGCCTCGCGCTCGACTATTCCGGCGACGTGGTTCAGGCGAATGCACGCGCGGCTGAAGCGAAGCGCGGCATCACAGTGCGCTATGTAGCGCCGAAGGAGGGCGCGGAACTCGGCTTCGATATGCTGGCGATTCCCGCGGACGCCGAGCACAAGGACGCGGCACTGGCGTTCATCAACTTCGTGCTGCAGCCCGAGGTGATGGCCGGCATCACCAACACCGTGCGCTACGCGAACGCGGTGCCTGCAAGTCGGCCGATGATCCGGCCTGAACTGCTGGCCGACACCAACATCTTCCCGACGCCTGAGCAAATGCAGGCGTTCTTCACTATAGGTCCCGTGCCGCCCGCCGCCGCGCGCCAGCGCACCCGCATGTGGGACCGCTTCAAGGCCGGGCACTGACGCGTTGCTGAACGTCAGCGGACTGCGCGTGCGCTTCGGCGCGGTGGTGGCAGTCGATGCGCTGGATCTGTCCGTCGCAGCGGGCGAGCTGTTCGTTCTGCTCGGCGCCTCGGGCTCCGGCAAATCGACGCTGCTGCGCGCGATCGGCGGCTTCGTGCAGCCGGACGCTGGACGCGTCATGCTCGATGGCGTCGACCTCACCGCGATGCCGCCGCACCGCCGGCCAGTGAATACGATGTTCCAGTCATACGCGTTGTTCCCGCACATGAACGTCGCGGCGAATATCGGCTTCGGCCTGCGCATGCGCGGGATGCACCGCGCGGAGATCGACGCGCGTGTGGCGGAAATGCTGGATCTGGTGCGATTGCAAGATTTCGGCACGCGCCGGCCGGCACAGTTGTCCGGCGGCCAGCAGCAGCGCGTGGCGCTGGCGCGCAGCCTGGCGCCGCGACCGGCACTGCTGCTGCTCGACGAACCGCTGTCGGCGCTGGACCGCAACCTGCGACGCGACACGCGCGAGGAACTGGTGCGCCTGCAACGCGAACTCGGCATCGCCTTCATTCTGGTCACCCACGATCAGGAGGAGGCGCTGACCATGGCGGACCGCATCGGCGTGATGCACGCGGGGCGGCTGATGCAGGTGGGCACACCGGCCGAGGTATATGAGCGGCCGAATTCGCGGTTGGTGGCGGAGTTCCTGGGCGCGGCCAACGTGCTGCCGATCGTGGCGCGAAACGGCAGGATCGAACTCGCAGACGGGATGCCGGTCGAGACTGCGACAGTGTTGCCGTCCAACGCGGCCTGGCTGGCGATCCGCCCCGAACGCATGACGCTCGGCGCCTCGCATGCTGCCAACCGTGTGGCCGGCGTCGTCGTGCAGCGTTCCTACGCGGGAGAGACGCTGACCCACCTCGTGCGGCTCGCCGACGGCAGCACGCTGCGCGCAACCGTTGTCCTGGGGCAGGGACTGAACGCCACGCAGGCCGGGATTGGCGACACCGTCACGCTGTCGTGGGATCCGAACGCCTGCATCGTGCTCAGTCGATGATTCGCGCACCCGGCAGGGCCACGGTATTGGCAATTGTATGGGCATGGCTGCTGGCGCTGCTGATCCTGCCAACGCTGATCGTCGTGAAGATCGCGTTTTCGTTTCCCGCCGACAGCGTTCCACCCTATGCGCCAATGCTGCGGTCAGGCGGTGGCCTGCACATCAGCACCGATGCATTCTCGCTGATCCTAACGGAGCCCCTATATGCGCGCGCGCTGCTGCTCAGCCTGCAGGTCGCGGGGCTGTCCACAGCGATCTGTCTGCTGGCCGGCTACCCGATGGCGCTCGCCATCGCGCGCAGCCCGGAACGCTGGCGCAGCCTGCTGCTTTTGCTGGTGATGCTGCCGTTTTGGACCGGCTTCCTGATGCGCATCAACGCGTGGATCGGCCTGCTGCAGGACGACGGCTGGATCAACACGGCGATCGTCGCGCTCGGTCTCGCGCCGCTACGCCTGCTCTACACCGACACCGCAATGTATATTGGCATGATCTACACCTACCTGCCGTTCATGGTGCTGCCGCTCTACGCGCGGCTGTCGCAACTCGACGCGCGATTGCTGGACGCTGCGGCGGATCTCGGCGCTCCGCCATGGCGCGTGTTCCTCGCGGTGACGCTGCCGCTGTCGCTGCCCGGCGTGTGGGCTGGCGTGCTGCTGGTGTTCATTCCCGCCGCGGGCGAATACGTGATCCCGGAACTTCTCGGCGGCCCGCAGGCGCAACTGGTGGGACGCGTGCTGTGGCAGGAGTTCTTTCAGAACGGCGACTGGCCGACGGCATCGTCGATCGCCTGCGCGCTGCTGGTTCTCCTGCTTTTGGTGCCCGGTGCAATCTTTTGGGCCGTACGGTTCATTTCATCTCAGAAAGTCGTTTCTGTGCCATCGGTCGCCACGGAGCATCCGCCGGGGATTCGGCAATAGCGCGACGGAACAACGATGCCGCTTCATCATCAACCTGACCGTGCGCCTCGGTGAGTGCCTCGGCTGTCTCGGCGGCAATGGTCGGATCGAAACGGGCGGCGAGCGCGGTGCGCCAAGCGTCGGCGGCCTCTTGTAGCCGGCCACGGCTGGCCTCGGCATTGCCGAGAAGTATGTAGCCCTGACGCGCCTGTTCGCTGTGCGGATCGATCTGACTGAGCCGCTGGCGGAGCTGCCCGATCAGCGCGGCCTCGCGCACCTCACGATCGCGGGCGGCGGCGATCCGGTCGGCGAGCGGAACGGCGGGCAACTCCGGCGAGCCGCCCAGCAGATACAGCACCAGTCCGCCGAGAGGCACCAGGACCAGAGCGAACAGCACAGGGCCGCGCGAACTGCTGCGCGGTTCCGTCTCGGCGCCCCCGGCGACGGCGAGCAGGCGGCGCTGGACCTCCAGCACAGCGTTGGCGTGTTCCGCAGCGGCGATACGTCCGTCGGCGAGGTCACGGTCCAGCTCGACGAGCTGTGCGCGATGCAGCGCGACCGCCGCCTCCTGCCTGCCGCGCGAGGCTGCAGTGCGGCGCAGCGACAGGGCCAGCGGCGCCAGGGCGATCGCCGCCAAGAGGACGATAGCGAGCCAGATCACGATTTCAGCAGATCGGCCAGACGCTGTCGTTCCGCGTCGCTGAGCGGTGCCGGCGCGGCGGGGCGCCGACGCCGCGCGATCAGCACCGCGCCGATGCCGGCCAGCAGCGCGATGCCCGGCGCGCCCCAGAGGGCGAACGTCGTCACGTTGAACGGTGGGCGCAGACGGACGAAGTTGCCGTAGCGCGCGACCATCCAGTCGATCACCTGTTGATCGCTATCGCCCGCCACGACGCGCTGGCGGATGATACCCCGCAGGTCCCGCGCGAGATCGGCATTGGACTCTTCCACGCTTTCGTTCTGACAGACCAGACAGCGAAGCTGATGGCCGAGCGCTTCGGCGCGCTGCTCCTGCGCACGATCAGGCAACATCTCGGCAGGATCGCTCACGGCCAAGACGGGCGATGCGGACAGGCAGCAAAGCAAAATGGCGACAACAAATCTCACGCCAGGCTCTGCATCAGCGGTGTCAGCGACTGGTGGACAATGTCGTCGCTCAAGCCACCAGGCCAGCGCCACCGCACGATGCCGGACCTGTCGACCAGGTAGGTCTCGGGGACACCGTAGAGGCCGAAGTTGATCGCGGTAGTGCCCGGCTCGTCGCGCGCGATGCGGGTGTAGGGATCGCCGTTCCGGTGGAGGAATTCTGCGGTGGCCTCGGGCTTGTCCTTGTAGGCGATGCCCCAGATCGGCGTGCCCTGCTGCTTCAGCGTCATCAGCGCTGGCGCTTCCTCGACGCAGGGGATGCACCAGGAAGCGAAGAAGTTGACCAGCGTTGGGCGCCCGGCGGCGATGACGTCGGCGGAGGAAAAACCCTGACCGGGCGGCAGGCCTGGCAACGAGAAGTTAGGCAGCGGCTTGCCGATCAGCATGCTGGGCACGCCGTGTGGATCGTAGGTGCCCTCCCGCATGCGATCGAGCAGCAGCCAGAACGCGGTTCCCCCCAAGGCGGCGACGCCGAATGGGGCCAGGAGGAAGGCGCGGCGTTGGAGGAGGGTCATTGGGGGCCCCTCCCCCCAACCCCCTCCCGCAACGGGAGGGGGAGTAATGCCAATTCCAGTCCTCCCCCACCCCTCGCGGGAGGGGGTAGGGGAAGGGAGCAAACCCATGCGATCACGACACGACTCCAGCTCGCACCGCGGCGGACCGGCGGGCGGGGGCACCGATACGCAGCCGTCGGTCGGCCAGCGACAATGCGCCACCCGCCGCCATCACCAACGCGCCGAACCAGATCCACGGCGCCAGCGGATTGACGTGCAGCCGCAGCACCGCGGCACCGTCGCGTTCCTCGCCAAGCACGGCATAGAGATCGCGGAAACCGTTGGTCTCGATCGCCGTGTCGGTGACCGTGGTCTTCTGCACGACGAACATCCTGCGTGATGGATGGAACATCGCGACCTCGTCACCCTCGCGGCTCACCCGGATGTCGGCGACGCGTGCTGTGTAATTCGGTCCTGGCGCATCGCGTAGCCCCAGCAGCGCCCAGTCGTAGCCGCCGAGCCGCACGCTCTGTCCCGGATGCACCGCCACGATCGAGCTGACGGCAAGCGACATGCCCGCGATGCCGGCAACCGTGACGCCCATGCCGGCATGCGCCACCGCCGAGCCCCAAACGGATAGCGGCTGGGCGGCAAGGCGTGCTCGCACCGACGCAAATGGCGCACGGAACAGCCGCGTACGCTCGACCAGTTCGGCGAGTGCGCCCGCGATCAGCCAGGCCGCAGCGGCGAAGCCCAGCGCGGCGAGACCAGCATGCAGTCCGAACGCCGCGGCGATACCGACGAGCGTCGCGATCAGCGCGGCCCACCATAGCTTCAGCAGTGCCGGCCAGAGTTCCGCTCGCTTCCACGGCAGCACCGGCCCCAGGGACATGGCGACGAACAGCGGGATGGCGAGCGGGAACACGGTGCTCTGGAAATACGGCGGTCCGACGCTGAGCTTGGCGCCAAACAGCAGCTCGGCGAACAGCGGATAGGTCGTGCCGGTCAGCACCACCGCGCAGATCGAGCACAGCAGGATGTTGTTCAGCACCAGCGCGCCCTCACGCGAGATCGGTGCGAAAATCCCTGTGGGCGCCATGACCGGTGCTCGCAAGGCGAACAGCAGCAGCGAGCCGCCGATCACGATTGCCAGCAGCACGAGGATGAACACGCCGCGTGTCGGATCGTTGGCGAAGCTGTGCACCGAGTTGAGAATACCAGAGCGCACCAGGAACGTGCCGCACAGCGACAAGGAGAACGTGCCGATCGCCAGCAGGATGGTCCAGATCTTCAGTGCCTCGCGCTTCTCCACCACGATGGCGGAGTGCAGCAGCGCAGTGCCGGACAGCCAGGGCAGCAGCGAGGCGTTCTCAACCGGATCCCAGAACCAGTAGCCGCCCCAGCCGAGCTCGTAGTACGCCCACCAGGAGCCGAGGGCGATGCCACCGGTCAGCAGGCACCAGGCGGCGAGGGTCCACGGGCGCACCCAACGGCCCCAGGCGGCATCGACGCGGCCTTCCAGAAGCGCCGCGACGGCGAAGGCGAACGGGATCGCGAAGCCGACATATCCCGTGTAGAGCACGGGGGGATGGAACGCGAGGCCGGGGTCCTGCAGCAGCGGGTTCATGGCGCGGCCGTCCACCGGCGGCGGCCAGACGCGGTCCAGCGGATTGGACGTGGTCAGCGCGAACAGCAGGAAGCCGGCCGAGGTGAAGCCCAGCACGCCGATGACCCGCGCGCGCAGCGACGACGGCAGGGCGCGGCCAAAGCCGGCGACCGCGCCGCCGCACACCGCGAGGATCAGGCACCAGAGCAGGATGGAGCCCTCGTGGTTCCCCCAGGTGCCGGTGATCTTGTAGATCAGCGGCGTCAGGCTGTTGGAGTTCTCCACCACGTTGGCGACCGAGAAGTCGTCCACCACCGCGCTCCAGACCAGGCAGCCATAGGCGGTCGCCAGCGCGATGAGCTGGCCGATCGCGAGAGCCGGCGCGGTCTGCATCAGCCTTGCATCGCGTGTATGGGCGCCGAACAGCGGCAGCACCGCCTGCGCACCAGCGATGACCACGGCGAGCGCCAACGCGAAGTGGCCGAGTTCGGGGATCATCCGCCTGCCCCCTTGACCGTCATCGTGTTCCAGGTCGCGGCTGGCGGTGGCGGGCCAGACGACGGATTCCAGTGACCGGACTTCTTCAATGCGTCGGCCACGTCCTTGGGCATGTACGTCTCGTCGTGCTTCGCCAGAACCTCGGACGCCCGAAAGGTGCCGTCGGGCCGCATCGCGCCCAGCGTTACGACGCCCTGACCTTCGCGAAACAGGTCGGGAAGAATGCCCACATAGGTCACTTCAACGCTGGCACCGCCATCCGTCACCCGGAACTTCGCCGCGGGATGACCATCGTCGTTAGAGCGTTGGACACTCCCCTGCTCGACCAGGCCGCCGAGACGAAACGTGCGGCCGGGAGGTGGTGCCTTGCTCGCAAGGTCGGAGGGCGCAAGGAAGAACACCAGGTTGTCGCGGAACGCGAACAGCGCCAGCACGGTGGCGGAGCCAAGGCCCAGCCCGCAGGCGAGCAGTATCCATAGACGGCGCCGCTTGCGGGTCACTCAGCGCCTGCGCCGGCCAATTGTCGCCAGCCGCCGTTGCGCCGCCCGCATGCGCAGGAAGGCCATCAGCGCGAAGGTACCAGGGATCGCCACACCCAACACATAGGCTGCCACCACATAGGACAAGTGCGTCATGCGACGCCCGCCTCGTCGGCACGCGTCATCAGCAGCGCCCGGATACGCCGCTCCATCACCGCCGCCCGGGTACGCGCCAGCACGATGGCAGCGAACACCAGCGTGTAGCCGAGTGCGGCCAACAACAGCGGCCACAGCATGCCGACATACATGGTCGGCGCGCCGGTCAGCGTGATGGTGTCCGGCTGATGCAGCGTGTTCCACCAATCGACGCTGAACTTGATGATCGGCAGATTCACCACACCGACCAGCGCCAGGATCGCGCCCGAGCGATAGCCGCGCACCGGATCGTCGAACGCGCGCACCAGCGCAATGTGGCCGAGATAGAGAAAGAACAGGATCAGCACCGAGGTCAGACGCGCATCCCACACCCACCAGGCGCCCCACATCGGCTTGCCCCAGATGCTGCCGGAGAGCAGGCAGAGCGCGGTGAAGCCGGCGCCGACGGGGCCGATCTCGACCGCGGCCAGGTCAGCCAGAGGATGGCGCCAGACCAGCGACAGGACAGAGCACAGTGCCAGCGCCAGATAGCCGGCCGATGCGAGCCAGGCCGCTGGAACGTGCACGTACATGATCCGCACAGCGTCACCCTGTTGCCAGTCGGCGGGAGCGAAGAACAGGCCCCAGACCAAGCCCAGCGCGGTCAGCGCCGCGCCGGCCATGCCAAGCCACGGCAGTACCGCGCCGGACAGACGCAGAAAGCGCCCCGGGTTGGCGAAACGGTGCAGAGAACGCCCCGGATTTCGGCCACTCGGGGGCGGGGCAACAATGGAACTCGCGTCCACGCGATCAACCTAGCCCATGCCAGCCTGCGATTGAAGGCAGCCGAGTAACGTCACGCCGGCTACCTCAGGCTGGAATGCATCTGAAGGAATGTTCATGTCGGCGGCAATGAACCGATCGGCGCGCGCGGCTCAATGATCTGGGTCAAACCACCACGCCCATGGGCAGGCCCTATGGATTAGCCGGCTCTTAACCCGAGCAGAGAAATATCCGGCCCGCGCCCATCAGAGGAGCTGTCCGGTGAGATACCTGCAATTGGCCGCCGTCCTGGCATCGGTCTGCATCGCGTGCATGGTTCCCGCGTCGGCGGGCGAGTTTGCCACCAAGGATGAGGCGGTGGCGCTGGTGAAGCAGGCGATCGTGCGCGTCGGCGAGGTGGGCATGGACAAGGCGAAGCAAGAGTTCATGGATCACAGCGGGAAATACGTCGACCGCGACCTCTATCTGATCGTCATCGACAAGGAAGGGGTGCGCGTCGCGCATGGCCAGAACCCGAAGCTCGTCGGCAAGAGCTATTACGATGCCGTTGACGTGAATGACAAACCATATGGCAAGGAGGTTCAGCAGATCGTCGCAGGTTCGGGCACCGGCTGGGTGTCGTTCGCATTCAAGGACCCGATCACCGGGAAGGTCCTGCCCAAGGAGGCCTACGTCGAGAAGGCCGGGGACTTCACCTACATCGCTGGAGTCTACATGCGCTGACGGCGGAAGCGGGGAGCAGCCCGACATGCGACTCCTGCGTGGCGTGCGGTCGTTCCACGATCTGCCGCTGTGGGCGAAGGTGCTCGTCGCTCCTGCGGCGTGCGTCACCGCCGGGGCAGCGGTGGCCGCCTCGATTTGGCTAGGCGCGACCGAGACCGAAGGCAGGCTCGCCGAAGTCGCGAATAATGCCTTGCCGACGGCCGCGGCCAGCGCGCAGCTGCTGAATGCCGTGGACACAATCCAGGTCACCGCAATGCGTGCCATGGTTTGGCAGCAGGCGGGCGTTCCCGAGACCGCAGTCGAGGGGCTGGTCAAGGATGTCGGGAGCGCGCTGACCGCGTTGCGCGCCAGTTCGCAGGACATGATCGCACGGCGCGCCGGAAACAATCCCGATCTGCCGCGGCTCAAGGTGATCGCGGGAAGGTCAGCGGAATATGCCAAGCAGCTGGGTGACGCGTTGGACCTGGTCTCGGACCCAGCGATCGCGGTGGGCTATTTCCGCCGCAGCGATGCGACGTTCGAGACGCTGCGCGGCGACATCTCCGGTCTGGCGGCCGAACACCGCTCCGCCGAGGCGGCTTCCGTCCAGGTCGCCCGCGACAGCTCGCACGCGATGCTGATACGCGCCTATTGGATCGTCGGCGGCGCGGGGTTGGTCATGCTGATCCTCCTGCCGATGGTCGTCGCGGCGATCGGCCGCCCGGTTCGCACGCTGACCCGGACAATGACCGAGCTTGCCGCAGGAAACATGGCGGCCGCGATAGGCGCTCAGGACCATCGTGACGAACTCGGCGACATGGCCCGTGCCGTGCTCGTGTTCAAAGAGCACATGGTCCGGGGCCAGCAGATCGCCGCCCAGCAGGAGGCCGAGCGCGGTCGCTCCGAGGCGGAGAAGCGGGCGGCGCTGGTCGGCATGGCGCAGACCATCGAAACCGCGACGAATTCGGCGCTGCGCCAGATCGGCGATCGGACCACAGCGATGGCGGCAACCGCCGATGCCATGAGCGTATCCGCCACCCGTACCGGCGCCTCGGCCAAGGACGCGGCCGCCGCCGCCAGCGAGGCGCTCAACGTCGCCCAGACAGTCGCAGGCGCCGCGGAACAGCTCACGGCATCCATTCGCGAGATCGGCAGCCAGGTCTCCCGCTCGACCGCAGTCGTGGGCCGCGCGGTGACCGCCGGGCTGGAGACGCGCGACACCATCGTCTCGCTGAGCCAGGAGGTCGAAAGCATCGGTGCGGTTGCCGACATGATCGGCGGAATCGCCGCACAGACCAACCTGCTGGCGCTGAATGCGACGATCGAAGCGGCTCGTGCAGGAGATGCCGGCAAGGGTTTTGCCGTGGTTGCCTCCGAGGTGAAGGCCCTGGCGATGCAGACCGCCCGCTCCACCGAAGATATTGCGCGGCACATCGGGCAGGTGCGTTCAGCGACCGGTGCGTCGGTTGCGGCGGTGGCGCGGATCGACGAGACGATCACTGAAATCAGTGCGATCGCCGCATCGATCGCCGCCGCTGTGCGGCAACAGGATGCCGCGACTGCGGATATCGCCCACAACATCGGCGCGACGGCGGCGGCAACCAACGATATGACCAGCCGCACCAATGACGTATCGACCGAAGCAGCAGGCACCGGGCGACACGCGGCCGATCTGCGCGACAACACGCTGGCGCTGAACGCGGCTGTGGAAGAGCTGCGCCATTCGGTGATCCAGGTGGTTCGGACCTCGACGGCAGCCGTCGATCGACGCCAGGGCCAACGCTATACGGCGGACCTCCCGGGCCGGCTCGCGATTGCCGGACAAGGCGAGCATGCCGTGCAGGTCAGCGACCTATCCGAAGGTGGCGCCTGCGTATACGGAGGGCCGGAGACGCCGGTTGGTGCACAAGGCGCGCTGCGTATAGACGGCGTCGCAGTCGCGTTGCCGTGCGTGGTGCGCGCGGCCGACAGCAATGGCCTGCATATGGAATTCGGGCCTGATGCGGCGGCGGCGTTGCTTCCGCTGCTCGAGCGGCTCCAAACGCGCGCCGCGGCTTGACCCCCACATTTGATGGCAGCCGTCCCTGGCTTACTGTGGAGTCGTCCACCATGGGGCTGAGGATTGGCGGCAATGCAGTACTGGCTGGTGAAATCGGAACCGGACGCATTCTCGTGGGACCAGCAGGTGAAGAACGGCGTTGAGCCTTGGACGGGCGTGCGAAACTTCACGGCCAGGAATAATCTCAAGGCCATGAAGGACGGCGACAGGGCATTCTTCTATCACTCCAACCAGGGCAAGGAGATCGTCGGCGTGGTGGAGGTGGTGCGCGAGGCCTATCCGGACCCGAGCGCCAAGGAAGGCCCCTGGGTGTGCGTCGACATGAAGGCGGTGGCGCCGATGCCAAACCCGGTGACGCTGGTAGCGATCAAGGCCGATCCCAAGCTGGCCGAGATGGCCCTGGTGCGGCAGTCGCGATTGTCGGTGATGCCGGTGTCGAAGCCGCACTGGGATTACATCTGCCGGCTGGGCGGGTGGAAGGGATGAGCGGGGACGAAGCCGAACTCCCCCTCCCCTCGCCGGAGGGGGTTGGGGGGAGTGGGCTGCGCCCGCTCTGCCGGCTGGATGAAATCCCAGACAACGGCTCCAAAGGCTTCCCTCCCCCACCAGGTGGCTTCACCGGCCTCTTCGCCGTACGCCAGGGCGATGCAGTGCGCGTCTATGTGAATTCGTGCCCCCACATCGGCACACCGCTCGACTGGATGCCCGATCGCTTCCTCTCAGCGGACGGCAGCCACATCATCTGCGCCACGCACGGCGCCGAGTTCCGCATCGCCGATGGCGAATGCGTGTATGGTCCGTGCAAGGGCGACCGGCTTGAAGCGGTCATGATCCAGATCAATGACGGCACCATCTTTGTGCCCGAGGTTGCCGGCCTGTAGCGAAACGCGACAGGGAACCTGACCATGAAACTCGCCAATCCGGCGCCGATTCGTGGCGTTCTGCGCGCATCGGCGCATTCCGGTGGGGCTTCGCGTTGTTCGTGCGGTTCTTCGCCGCCAACGTGCCTGCCGGTTTCATCGGCCGGCGGCTGCTGACGTGGGGCGTCTTCACCTTCTACATGTGGCTCGGCAGCCTGCCGCTGAACCGCGCCGTGCAATTGGCGTTTCTGTCGCTGTGGATCACCTTCTTCCTGCTCTCGGCAGGCGACCTCGCCGGCACGGCATCGCTGCACCTCGCAGGCGGCTACACGGGTCTGATGACCGCGGCGCTTGCCTTCTGTCTGGCCGCCGCCGACGTGAGACACACGGTCGTGCCATGCTGCCGATCGGCGCGCCTGGCGCACGCGTCGCGGGGTTGCGCCATCGGCAAGCCTGAAGTGTTGCTCGCCTTTCCGTTGCTTGAATGGCCCTCCGATGCTGCGTAGCCTCCCGATCGCGGTCGGTTACGCCGCTGGGTCACACCCAACCAAGAACTGACTTGAGGGAACCCGCCCATGCCAGATGCTCACTCCACCGACGGCCAGACCTTTCCGGTCAAGCCCGAGATCGCCGCGAAGGCACACATCACCGCCGCGCGCTACAAGGATATGTTCGAGCATGCGGCGCGCGATCCGAACGGGTTCTGGGCCGAACAGTCGCGTCGCATCGCCTGGATGAAGGCACCGACGAAGATCAAGAATACGAGCTTCGCCGGCAACGTGCCGATCAAGTGGTTCGAGGACGGGACTCTGAATGCATCCGCCTCATGCCTTGACCGGCATCTGGCGACACGCGGTGATCAGACAGCGATCATCTGGGAGAGCGACGACCCATCAGTTTCGAAGCACGTGACGTATCGCGAGTTGTACGAACAGGTCTGCCGTCTCGCCAACGCCATGAAGGGCCTCGGCGTGAAGAAGGGCGACCGTGTCACGATCTATCTGCCGATGGTGCCGGAGGCCGCGGTCGCGATGCTCGCCTGCGCGCGCATCGGCGCGATCCATTCGGTCGTCTTTGGCGGATTCTCGCCCGACAGTCTGGCGAACCGCATCCAGGACTGTGCATCCGAACTGTTGATCACCGCCGATGAGGGCCGCCGCGGTGGCCGCAAGGTACCGCTGAAAGCGAATGCGGACGAGGCGCTGAAGTCGTGTCCTGGCGTGAAGAACGTCATCATGGTGAAGGTGACCAACGGCAACGTGGCGATGCAGCCAGGCCGCGACCATGACTATGCGACGCTGTGCTCCGTCTCATCGCCCGACTGCCCGCCGCTGGAAATGAGCGCAGAGGATCCGCTGTTCATCCTGTACACCTCGGGTAGCACAGGAAAGCCGAAGGGCGTGCTGCACACCACCGGCGGGTATCTGGTGTGGGCCAGCTTCACGCATGAGAACGTGTTCGACTACCACCATGGCGAGGTCTACTGGTGCACCGCCGATGTCGGCTGGGTAACCGGCCACACGTACATCGTCTACGGCCCACTGGCGAACGGCGCGACCACGCTGATGTTCGAGGGCATTCCAAACTATCCGGACAGCTCGCGCTTCTGGCAGGTGGTGGACAAGCACAAGGTCAACATCTTCTACACCGCCCCAACCGCGATCCGCGCGCTGATGCGCGACGGCGAGGCACCGGTGCAGAAGACATCCCGCAAGTCGCTGCGCATCCTTGGCAGCGTCGGCGAACCGATCAATCCCGAAGCGTGGCTGTGGTATGATCGCGTCGTCGGCGAGCATCGCTGCCCCATCGTCGATACGTGGTGGCAGACCGAGACCGGCGGCATCTTGATCTCGCCGCTGCCAGGTGCAACGCCGACCAAGCCAGGCTCGGCGACGCGTCCGCTGCCTGGCGTGCGGCCGATCATCGTCGATGGCGACGGCCACGAACTGCACGGGGCGTGCGAGGGCAACCTCTGCATTGCCGATTCCTGGCCAGGCCAGATGCGCACCGTGTTCGGCGATCATGACCGGTTCGTGCAGACCTACTTCTCCACCTTCAAAGGACTGTACTTCACCGGCGACGGCGCACGGCGTGATGCCGACGGTTATTACTGGATCACCGGCCGTGTCGATGACGTGATCAACGTGTCGGGTCACCGCATGGGCACCGCCGAAGTGGAGAGCGCGTTGGTGGCACATCCGAAGGTGGCCGAGGCCGCGGTGGTGGGATTTCCGCATGAACTGAAGGGCCAGGGCATCTACGCCTATGTCACCTTGAAGCTTGGCGAGGAACCCAGCGAGGATCTGCGCAAGGAACTGGTCACGTGGGTGCGCAAGGAGATCGGGCCGATCGCCTCGCCAGACGCGATCCAGTGGGCGCCCGCTCTGCCAAAAACTCGCAGCGGGAAGATCATGCGCCGCATCCTGCGCAAAATCGCCGCTAACGAGACGGACAGCCTGGGCGATACATCGACGCTGGCCGATCCCGCGGTGGTGACAGAGCTGGTGGATAACCGGGTCTCGTAGGCGGTCGCTGATATCTGACCGCCGGCCGGGTTGCACCCGGAACGTCGCCGACCAACACCTGACAGACGTTCTGTCAGGAAACCAAACGCTTGACCCTGCCCCAGATCGAGGCTCTGGCGATTGTTGCCGGAATGCTCGTACTGTTCGTCACCGACCGGCTGCGCTACGACCTTGTGGCGGCAATAGCCCTGTCGGCAGCCATTCTGACCGGTGTCGTGCCGGCGAAGAAGGCATTTGAGGGTTTCGCCAGCCCGGTAATTGTCATCATCGCCTCGGTGCTGGTGATCAGCCGCGCGGTCGCCGTCTCGGGCGTGATCGACCACGCGATGCGCCGGCTGCTCCGCGCGCTCGATTCCACAACCTTGCAGATTGCCACGTTGACTGCCGCGGTGAGCTTCATGTCGGCGTTCGTCAAGAACGTCGGCGCGCTCGGTGTCTTCATGCCGGTGGCAATTCAGGCGGCCGAGCGTCGCAATCGTCCGGTGTCGCGCTACCTGATGCCGCTCGCGTTTGGCTCGCTGGTCGGTGGAACGATCACGCAGATTGGCACTTCGCCCAACCTGCTGATCTCCGCAGTGCGACAACAGGTCGTGGGCCAGCCGTATCATCTGTTCGATTTCACGCCGGTGGGTTTGCCGCTGACATGTGCCGCGGTCGCCTTCCTCAGCTTCGGCTGGCGGCTGCTGCCGACGAACCGCCACGGCCAGCCGACGCCGGAGAAGCGCTTCGCCATCGAGGACTACACTAGCGAGGCACTGCTGCCGGAGGAGTCCCCACTGGTCGGCAAGACTGTCGCGGAGCTTGAGGCGCTTGCCGACGAGGAAGTGACGGTGGCTGGGATCATCCGCGAACAGTCCCGCCACTATGTGCCTCGGCGGAACTGGTCGCTTTACGCAGGCGACATCCTGGTGCTGGAAGGCGATCCGACCGCTCTGCAGCCGCTGGTGGATCAGGCGAAGCTGAAGCTACTCGGCGCCGAGGAAATTGCAGCGCTGAAGCCGCACGACAAGGATGATGAACTGGAGACCGTCGAGGCGGTGATCGCGCCCGACTCGCTGCTGATCGGCAACACACCCCAGGACCTGCATCTGCGACAGGATTTCGAGGTCAACCTGCTGGCACTCAGTCGCGCCGAGGAGCGCACCACCACGAGACTCGCCAGCAGTCGGTTCGCGCCGAGCGATATCCTGGTACTGCAGGGACGCCAGAGACAGCTGAGCCGCGCGCTGACCGAGCTGGGGCTGATACCGCTCGCCGAGCGCAATCTTGCCCTCGGGCGTCCGCGCGGACGCTGGCTGCCGCTGTTGATCCTGCTCGCCGCAATGTTCGCGATGGCAATGGGCGCGGTCGAGGTAGAGGTCGGCTTCTTCGTCGCCGCAACTCTGATTGTGCTGCTTCGGCTGATCACGGCGCGCGAGGCCTACAATGCCGTGGAGTGGCCGATCATCGTGATGCTCGGCTGCCTTATTCCGGTCGGCGAGGCGCTGAAGGACACCGGGGCGGCGAAGCTGATGGCCGACGGGCTGACGGTGCTTGCGACGCATCTGCCCGATTACCTCGCGGTGGGCCTGATCATGGTGGTGTCGATGCTGGTGACACCGCTGCTGCACCACGCGGCGGCAGTCCTGCTGATGGGGCCGGTGGCGGCCGCGGTGGCGAAGAACCTTGGGCTCGCTGTTGATCCGTTCCTGATGGCGGTGGCGTTCGGGGCGGCATCCGATTTTCTGACGCCGATCGGCCACCAGAACAGCACGCTGGTTATGGGACCCGGAGGCTATCGATTCAGCGACTATTGGCGGCTCGGGTTGCCGTTGTCGATCCTGGTCGCGGTGTTTGGCACCTGGCTCATTCTGCTGGCCTGGCCACTAAAGTAGGAAATTCACCACAGCGACACAGAGAACACCGAGGCTTCGTCTCAGTGAACTCTGTGTCTCCGTGATGGAGTTTCTTCAGAACGATCCGAGGAAATCGCGCTTGCCCAGCTCGACGCCGCGGTGACGCAGGATGTTGTACGCCGTGGTGGCGTGGAAATAGAAGTTGGGCAGGCCGAAGTGCAGCAGATAGGCGCGGCCCTTGAACGACATCTGCCGCTGGCCGGCGGTCCAGGTGATATCCTTGTCCTCGCTGCCGTCGATCTGCGCCGGGGTAAATCCCTTGACGTAGTCGAGCGATTTCTCGACCCGCGCCTTCGCTTCGGCAAATGACGTGTCGTCCACCGCGGCGAAGTTCGGCAGTTCGCCGCCCGCCAGCCGGCCTGGAATGTTGCGGCCAAAATCGCTGCACTGACGGATCTGCCGCGCGAGCGAGAACATGTCGGGGAAAAGACGATCTGTCAGCAGCCACGCCTCATCGTACTTCTTCTCCGCGCAGTGCGCCGCCGCCTTGTCGATGATCCCCGACAGGCTGCCGAGGATCTGCGTGCACACCGGCACGCTGGCCTGGAACATTGAGAACGCCATGTGACGGGACTCCCTCTTGCTGGTTGGGCTTGTGAGTCTTAGCCCAGTTGGGGGTGCTTGTCCGCCCAGGGCTGCACCTGCTCGAACGCCGCCGACGCCTGGAGCACGCCGAGATCGTCGAAGCGACGGCCGACGATCTGCAATCCAACCGGCAGGCCCTCGGCCGTGAAGCCGCACGGCACGCTGGCGGCAGGATTCCACGACATGTTGAACGGATAGGAAAACTCGGCCCACGACAGCCAGTCCCACTCGTGCTGCGGCCAGCTTTTCGGCATGAGAAGCTCAGCCGGGAACGCCGCGACCGAGACGCTCGGCGTCAGCAAAAAATCCCAGTCCTCGAACCAGCGATGGATCGATGCGACGTAAGCCATCTTGCGCTCGCGCATCAGCTGGTAGTCGGCGACCGAATAGTTGTGCGCGGCCTTGATGCAGGCGACTAGACCTGGGTCCATTTTCGCCTCCCACTTCGCCAGATGCGGGGCGAGGCGCGTCATGTGTGCGGCCCAGAAGAACCGGACCATCTCCGGACCCTCCGCCGCCCAGGGCGTCTTCACTTCCTCAACCGCGGCACCGAGTTCGGCGAAGCGCCCAACAGCGGATTTCACCAGCGCGGCAATGTCGGGATCCACGCGTGCGACGCCGAGATCGGGACTATACGCTATGCGCTTGCCGCGAATGCCTTCGTGCAGGCGTCCGAGATAATCCGCAGGACCCGCCTCGCATGTCGTATGATCGAGCGGATGCGGACCGGCTATCACCCCCAGCATCAACGCGCTGTCGGCGACGGTGCGCGTCATCGGCCCCATGTGCGATGTGTAGTCGCCGCTGCCAACCGGATAGTACGGCACGCGGCCGAACGTCGGCTTCAGTCCGAACACGCCGCAGAAATGCGACGGCATGCGAATGGAACCCGCGCCATCGCTGCCCTGGTGCAGCGGGCCAAATCCCGCGGCGGCCGCGGCGCCTGCTCCCGCCGATGACGCGCCGGCGTTGTAGCCGTGCTTCCACGGATTGTGCGTGATGCCGGTGAGCGGCGAATGGCTGACACCGGTCCAGCCGAATTCCGACGTCGTGGTCTTGCCGAGAATGATCGCGCCCTCGTCGCGCAGACGCGGCACGATGGGCGTGTCCTCGGTCGGCTGATTGCCGGCGAAGATATTGCTGCCCATCTGAGTGGGCATGTCCTTGGTGATCGCAAGGTCCTTGATGGTGACGGGCACGCCGTGCAGACGGCCGATGCGATTGCCCTGCATCAGCGCGGTTTCGGCACGCTTGGCGGCATCCATCGCAGCATCCGTGGCGAGCCAGGCGAACGCGTTCACCCGTGGATTGAGTGCCTCGATGCGTGCCAGCAATGCGGTCATCAGCTCGACCGGCGAAAGCTGTTTCTGGCGGATCATCTCCGCAAGCTGTACGGCAGGCGTGTAGGCAAGCGTCTCGTTGTCCATTCGTGTGTCCCTGTTCAGTAGGTCGCGCGGCCGCCGGAGATGTCGAACACGCCGCCGGTGGAGAAGCTGCATTCCTCGCTCGCCAGCCAGGCGACCAACGCGGCGATCTCGGCAATCTCGCCGAAGCGGCCAAGCGGGATCTTCGACAGCATGAAGTCGATGTGCTCTTGCGTCATCTGCGTGAACAGCGGCGTGCGAACCGCGGCGGGCGTGACGCAGTTAACGCGCACGGTGGTGTTCGCGAGTTCTTTGCCGAGCGACTTGGTCAGACCGATGACGCCGGCCTTGGAAGCGGAATAGGCGGCGGCGTTGGGGTTACCTTCCTTGCCAGCGATCGAAGCGATGTTGACGATGCGGCCATAATCGCTGCGCAGCATGTGCGGCACGACGGCGCGGTTGCAGTAGAACACGCCATTGAGGTTGACATCGATGACGCGATCCCACTCAGCCACCGGATAGTCCCACACCGAGGCATTCGGCCCTGTGATGCCGGCGCAGGCAATCAGGATGTCGATGCGGCCAAGTGCGCCGGCCGTATCGGCGGCGGCGCGTTGCACGGCGTCGGCATCGGTGACATTGACAGTGGCCTTGTGCGCAGCGTCGGTCTTGGCGAGTGCCGTCGCGTCGCGGTCCCACAGACTGACGCGCGCCCCTTCAGCTCCCAGCCGCGCGGCAATGCCAGCACCGATGCCGGACACCCCACCGGTGACGATCGCGACGCGGTCGGCGAAGCGTGATGCCATGGATTCACTCATCTCACATATTGGGACGGTTATCATGCCGGAGTTGCTCGATGGAGCAAGGCGCAAGCCCGCATCATTAATCTCGGGATTTTCCGATTATGCCTTTACTCACCTATGTCAGTACTGCTATGGCCCGATCGGCATGAAGCCATTGGGCTGGATCGGAAGTGCGAAGGATGACCTGCTGAGATTTCCGGACGACGTGGTGCGAGAAATCGGACATGCACTTTTTCTCGCTCAGATCGGCGGCAAGCATGGAGCGGCAAAACCCCTGCAGGGATTTGGCGGCGCCGGCGTGCTTGAGATCGTCGAGGACTATGCTGGAAATGCGTACCGTGCTGTCTACACGGTCCGGTATACCGAAATCGTATATGTCCTGCATGCGTTCCAGAAGAAGTCCAGCCGCGGGATTGCGACGCCGCACCAGGAAATCGAAAGGGTCAGGACCAGATTGAGACAGGCCGAGGAGGAGTATCGTAGGTGGCAAAGCGTGGAACGGTAACCTATACGACCGACAGCGCATTTCATGCGCTTGGTTTGCCCGACGCGGATGACCTTCTTTTGCGGGCCGAGCTGATGCGCAAGATCGCCACCGTCGTTGCGGAGCGTGGCCTTACGCAAACTCAGGCCGGAGAGCTGATGCGCATGGATCAGCCGCGCGTTTCGGCCCTTATCAAGGGTAAGATCGGTAAGTTCTCGACCGACCGGCTCCTGCAGGCCTTGAGCGATCTCGGCCAAGATGTCGAGGTGCGGATCACGCCGGCGCGAACTGGCAAGGGCCGGCTGCGCGTGGCCGCATGAACGGACCGGCGCCAGCGAAGGCATTGAAACTCAATGACCGACACCACGAGCAAATATATCGGTGCGATCGACCAGGGCACCACCAGCACCCGCTTCATCGTCTTCGACCGCGTGGGCGAGACGATCGCTAGCGCACAGATGGAACATCGGCAGATCTATCCGCGACCCGGCTGGGTGGAACACGATCCACAGGAGATCTGGCGAAACACGCAGTCGGTCATCGCCGAAGCGCTGCGCGGTGCGAACCTGACGCACCGCAACCTCGCCGCGATCGGCATCACCAACCAGCGCGAAACCACCCTGCTGTGGAATCGCACGACCGGTGAGCCGGTACACAATGCGGTGGTCTGGCAGGACACGCGCGTCGATCCGCTGGTGGCGGAATTTGCGCGCGACGGCGGGCAGGATCGCTTCCGTGCACAGACCGGACTGCCGCTCGCCAGCTATTTCTCCGGACTGAAGCTGCGTTGGCTGCTTGACAACGTGCCCGATGCACGCCGCCGCGCGGAGGCAGGCGATCTGGCGTTCGGCACGATCGATAGCTGGCTGCTGTGGAACTTCACCGGCAAGCACCTGACCGACGTCACCAACGCCAGCCGGACGCAACTGATGGACCTGGCGACGCTGGATTGGGACGACGCCCTGCTTGCCGCTTTCGGCATTCCGCGCGCCGTGCTGCCGCATATCGTGCCGTCATCCAGCGTGTATGGAACCACACACGGCGTGGCGATCGCCGGCATACTGGGCGATCAGCACGCAGCACTGATGGGCCAGGCGTGCTTCACGCCGGGCGAGGCGAAGAACACCTACGGTACCGGCTGCTTCCTGCTGATGAACACCGGCGAAACGCCTGTGCAATCAACCAGCGGCCTCGTCACCACGGTCGCCTGGCAGCTCGATGGACAAAGACCCTGTTATGCGCTCGAGGGTTCCATCGCCGTCACTGGCGCGCTGGTGCAGTGGCTACGCGACAATCTCGGCCTGATCAGATTGAGCGCCGACATCGAAGCGCTGGCCGCCTCGGTCGCCGACAACGGCGACGTGTATTTCGTTCCGGCATTTTCCGGCCTCTATGCGCCGTACTGGCGTGCCGATGCGCGCGGCATCATCGCTGGTCTGACACGCTACGCCACCGCCGGACACATTGCCCGCGCGGCGCTGGAGGCCACCGCCTATCAGACGCTCGACGTGATCGAGGCGATGCAGCGCGATTCCGGAATTCCCATCAGCACCCTGCGCGTCGATGGCGGCATGGTGCCGAACTCTCTGCTGATGCAGTTCCAGGCTGACATCCTGAACGTGCCCGTGCTGCGGCCGCGCACGATCGAGACCACAGCGCTCGGCGCCGCCTATGCTGCAGGCCTTGCTGTCGGGTATTGGCATGACATGGATGATCTCAGCCACAACTGGGGCGTCACGCACACCTGGACGCCAACGATGGCGGAAGCACAGCGCGTAGCGCTCACCACCTCTTGGCGCAAGGCGATCACGCGCTCGTTCGACTGGGCCTGACGGCGCGGCCCTACATCCCGATAGAATATCCGCCATCGACCGGAATTGCTGTCCCGGTCACGAAATCCGACGCGGGACTCGCCAGAAAAGCCGCGATCCCAGCCATGTCCGGCGGCGCGCCCCAGCGCCCCACCGGCGTGCGGTTCTCGACGCGCTCATGCAGTCCAGGCACCTCGCGGCGCGCGCGCTTCGTCAGGTCGGTGTCAATCCATCCAGGCAGCACCGCGTTCACCTGGATGTTGTCCTTCGCCCACGCGGTCGCCATCGCGCGTGTCATCTGTACAATGCCGCCCTTGCTCGACGCGTATGGCGTCGCGTACGGCGCGCCGAACAGCGACATCATCGAGCCGATGTTGATCATCTTGCCGCCGCCCGCCGCCTTCATCGGCGCATACGCCGCCTGCGAGCACAGGAAGGCGCTGGTCAGGTTTGTGTCCAGCACCTCATGCCACTCTTCCTCGGTGTAGTCCTGCGGCATCTTCCGAATCGCGGTGCCGGCGTTGTTCACCAGGATGTCGAGCCGTCCGAACTCCGCCATCGTATCGGCGACCAGTTTCACGCACGCCGCCTTCTTGGTGACGTCGCCGGCGATGAATGCGCATCGTGCGCCGAGTTCGCGCAGCGAGGCGAGCGCCGGGCCCGCCTTATCCGCGTTGCGCCCGGCGATCACGATCGACGCGCCACACGACGCCATCCCCTGCGCCATGCCCAACCCAATGCCGCCGTTGCCGCCGGTGACCAGCGCTACCTTCCCGGTCAGATCGAACAGCCTCATGCCGCCCCGCGCTTCATCTCGGCACGCGACTCCGCCAGGTGATCGAACTTCCGCCGATACGTGCCAAGCCCCAACGTCTGCGAGCGCAGATCGATGATCAGGTCGTGCAGCTCCGCCTCCGGCACCAGAGCCACCACGTCATCCCAGCCAGGCCAGCCCTCCTTCTCGGAAAATCCCAAAATCTGCCCGCGCCGTCCGGTCAACAATCGCTGCGCGCGCGGCGTGAACTCGCTCGGCACGCTAATGGTCACGTGATCGACCGGCTCCAGCAGGATCGGCTCGGCCTTCGTGAGACCCTCCTTCATCGCGAGACTCGTGGCGGTCTTGAACGCCATGTCGGAGCTGTCCACCGAGTGGAACCCGCCATCCACCAGCGTCACCGAGATGTCGACCACCGGGAATCCGAACGGTCCCTTCTTCGCCGACTCCTCCGCCGCTTCGGCCACCGCCGGAATAAAGTTCCGCGGAACCGCGCCGCCGACGATCTTGTCGATGAACTCGAACCCCTCGCCGCGCGGACGCGGCGCTATGTCGATCTTCACATCAGCGAACTGTCCGTGCCCGCCGCTCTGCTTCTTCAGCCGGCCATGCTCGTGCACCGCGCGGCGGATGGTTTCCTTGTACGCCACCTGCGGCTTGTGGGTCGCGACCTTGAGCCCATAGTCCCGCGCCAGACGTTCCACCGTCGAGTTCAGGTGCATCTCGCCCTGACCGTACATCACAGTCTCGCTGGTATCCTGCTGCTGCTCCAGCGCCAGGGTCGGGTCCGCCTCGCGCTGCTTCTGCAACGCGCCGCTGAGCTTGGCATCGTCCTTGTGATCCGATGTCGCGATCGCCAGCGAGTACACCGGCTGCGGAGCAGCGGGGAACGGCAACTGTTCCGGCGTCGCGCCAGGCGACACCGTGGCGCCGGTCGGCACACCATCCAGCCGTCCCAGCGCGACCAGGTCGCCCTCGACCGCCTCGGCGATCTTCGCGAGTTCGCCGCCAGGCATGCGATAGATGCCGCCCAGCCGCGTGCCGCCAAGTGTCGCGCCATCCTTGATGGTGCCGCGCCAGATGCGCGCATAGGACAGCTTGCCCGTGTGACCAGCATGCACCGTCTTGAAGATCTGCGCGAGCGGTGGCCCATCAGTATCGATCGCCTTGCGCTCGGCGGTCTCCTGAGCCATCGGCGTGTCGTGACGCAGTGCCTTCCACAGGCGCCGCACGCCGCCCGAATTCTCCGCGGTCCCCAGCAGTACCTGGATCACCGCACCCGCCGCGAGATCCTTGCGCAGGTCGTTGTAGATCTCCGCCGTGGTCGGCTTTACGTCCTCCAGCACTTTCTCGAGCAGCGCATCATCGCGATCCGCCAGCACCTCAACCAGCTTGTTCAGTGCCTCCTGTTCGTCATCGGCCATCTCGGACGGAATCTGGATCAGCTCCGAGGGCTGGCCTTTGCGGTAGCGATACGCCCGCTCGCTCACGACATCGACGTATCCCGCCACCGTCTCGCCGTGTATGATCGGCACCTGGCGCAGCACCAGTGGCGAGCCGGCAAACCCCTGCAACGCGGCGAGCGTATCACTCACGCTGCCTTCCAGCGTCTCGATCTTGTTGATGAACAGCATGTGCGGAATGCCCTCGTCCGCAAGCTGCTTCAACAGTGGAGCGACGGTCAGCGCGCGTGCCGGCGCCGGCTCGCACACAACCACTGCGAGATCGGCCATGGCCAGCGCGCAACTCGTTTCGTATGCGAACTCCACGGAACCCGGGCAGTCCAGCACCGTCCACGCATCGCCAAGGTAGGAGCAATGTCCGAGCCTGACCTCGGTGGTTGCCGGGCGGTTACGTGGATCAGCCGGCCGCTTCACCGGTGATCCCGAAGCCTCCATCAGCGCCTCGAACAGTGTCGATTTGCCGCTGCTGTATGGCCCGACCAGCGCCACCGAGCGGGGACTTCTGCCGTTCTGTGATCCTGACATGCGGGCGCCCTCCCATGAGCTGCTTCGCCCATGATCCTAGCGAACTTTCTGTGACAGGCCAGTCCCGCCTTCAGTTCACCGAAACGCCGTGACCATCACCGCCCCGGGCGTCCTTGACGTGCAGGCTGAGCTTGTCGAGCGCCTTCAGCAGCACGCTCCATTCCGAGCGGCTCAAGCCCTCCGCAAGCTGGCCCTCCAGTTCGCACGCGAGCGGCACCATGCCTTCATAGACCGCCACACCCCGACGCGTCAGACGCAACAGCCGTCCACGACCGTCCTGCGGGTCCTGGGTCTGCCGTGCCAATCCGCGCGCAACGAGGCTCGCGGCAGCGCGGCTCACCTTCACCTTGTCCATCGCCGTCGCTTCACCAACCGCGCTCGGCGACAGTGTGCCGAGGCGGCCCACGATCGCCAGCACGCGCCACTCCGGAATGCTCAGTCCGAAAGCCTCGAAATAGCGGCGCGCAAACAGACGCGAGACACGGTTCGCTGCAACCGATAGCCGGTACGGCAGGAAGTTCTCCAACTTGAAGGCCTCGCCGTTACCCGCCGGGGTTTCCCGGCGTGTCCTCCCTGACTTTGTTTTCATTGGGAATGATCCCCTGGGCTAGCTGCCGCAGATATATCTCGCCGAGGCGGTGCACGCTAGGCTGGGCCCGAGGGGGAGAGCAAACATGACCGACGCAACGCATGATCCGACGCGCCTGAGCTGGGTCGCGTCCGCCAACGGCCACACGGAGTTCCCCATCCAGAACCTGCCGTTCGGCGTATTCAGCACGCATGGCGACAAACCGCGTGGCGGTGTCGCGATCGGCGATGCCATTCTCGACATCGGTGCAGCTTTGAACGCTGGGCTGTTCTCCGGTGTTGCGCGCGATGCGGCCGAAGCAGCGGCAGGACCGGAGCTGAATCCATTGCTCGCATTGCCGGCGAGCGCGCGTCGCGCATTGCGCCAGCGCCTGTCGGAAATTCTTGCCGCCGATAGCGATGCACGCGGCAGTGCTTCGCGCCTGCTGCACGATCCCGCCGTCTGCACGCTGCATCTGCCTGCGCATGTCGGCGACTACACCGACTTCTTCGCCGGCATCCACCACGCACGCAAAGGCGGCCAGATCTCGCGCCCCGACAATCCGCTGATGCCCAACTACAAGTATGTGCCGGTTGCCTATCACAGCCGTGCCTCGTCGGTACGGCCATCGGGCGAAGACGTGCGAAGACCAAATGGACAACGCAGGTTGCCGAACGAGGCCGCGCCGACATTCGGGCCATGCCGCAATCTCGACTACGAGCTGGAACTCGGCGTGTGGGTCGGACACGGCAATCGGCAGGACGAAGCGATACCGATCGGCGAGGCCGCGCAGCACATTGCCGGCTTCTGTCTGCTGAATGACTGGTCGGCGCGCGACATCCAGTCCTGGGAATCGCAGCCGCTCGGCCCGTTCCTCGGAAAGAGTTTCCGCACGTCGGTTTCGCCGTGGATCATAACGACCGAGGCGCTTGAGCCCTTCCGCATCGCTCAGCCCGCGCGGCCCGATGGCGATCCTGCACCACTGCAGCATCTGCTCGACGCAGCCGACCAGGCACATGGCGCGCTCGACATCGACTGCGAGGTGTTCCTGTCAACGCCGGCGATGCGTGCCGCGGGCATCGAGCCACATCGCATGTGCCGTTCCAACACACGCGAGCTCTACTGGACCGTCGCGCAGATGGTCGCGCACCACGCATCGAACGGCTGCAACCTGCGGCCCGGCGACCTGTTCGGCAGCGGCACCGTATCAGGAACCGATGCGAACAGCATTGGCTGCCTGTTGGAAATGACCTTCGGCGGGCGCGACGCGATCACGCTGACCAACGGTGAAACCCGCCGCTACCTGCAGGACGACGACGAGGTCATCTTCCGCGCCCATTGCCGCCGCCCCGACGCAGTAACGATCGGCTTTGGCGAGTGCCGTGGCAAGATCGTCGCGGCTTCCTAGCCATTGGAGCACCAGCCACTCCGCCGCCATTGTCCAAGCGCGCCAATCGACATCATTGTCATTGCGAGGAGCAAAGCGACGAAGCAATCTCGTTCGATGGTGGGCTCCGTCGCTTCCGCTCCTCGCCATGACACAGTCCGGATCGCGAACGATCGTCCCGCCTACTTCAAATGGCGATCCCACAGCGCGAAGATCTTCGCCCACGTCGTCTCGGACGCGAGCGTGTCATACACCGCGCGCTCCGGAAAGCAGAAGCCATGATGCGTATCGGGGAACACCTCGACCGTCGCCTTCACGTCGGTCTTGTTCAGCGCCGCCTTCAGATCGGGTATCACATTCGCCGGCACCGACTGATCATGCTCGGCAAAGGCATAGTAAAGCTCGCCCTTGATCTTGCCGAGTGACAGATGCGGTGAGTCCTCCTTGTCGGTGACGATGCCCACGCCATAGAGCGACGCAGCCGCCGCCATGCGATGCGGGAACGCCGCTGCGACCGACGTGATGTAGCGCCCGCTCATGCAATGCCCGACGCAACCGACGGGACCAGGCCTCACGCGATCATTCGCATCGAACCAGGCCAGCATCGCCGCCGTGTCGTCATTGACGAACGGAATGGTCAAACTGTTCATCGAAGCACGGATCACGCCCGACATCCCGTCGTCGCGCCGGGGAATATCGAAACGCACAGTGCCCAACCGATAGTACATGTCCGGCAGCAGACAGACATAGCCGTGCTTTGCGACGCGACGCGCCATGTTGCGCAGCTCCTCGCGGATGCCCGGCGCGTCCATGTAGAAGATGATGCCGGGGTGCGGGCCTTCGGTCTCCGGTGCGGCCATGAAGGTCGGCATCCGCCCATGCTTCGTTGTGACGATGACTTCGCTTTCGATCATCCGGACGCCTCCTGTTTCGTGGGACGATCCAGTGTCGCGCCGCTGGCCATGGGGTGCAACAGCGAGGCATACTGCGGGCGAAACCCGGAGGCCCCGCATGGCAAACAACGACATTGACCAACTGCTGAACGCCGCGGTCAGCGACGGGCGCGTGCCTGGTGTCGTTGCGCTGGCGGCGGATCGGGCCGGCACGTTCTACCAGGGCGCATTCGGCCGTCGCGGCCTCGCGGACCCCACCCCGATGCGGGCGGACACGATATTCCGCATCGCCTCGATGACCAAGGCGGTGACCGGAGTTGCCGCGATGCAGTGCGTCGAGCGCGGCAAGCTGTCGCTGGACCAGCCCGCAGGCGAGATCATGCCTGACCTCGCCGAACCGAAGGTGCTGGAAGGCTTCGATGCCGGCGGCAAACCGATCCTGCGGCCGGCACGGCGCAAGATCACGCTGCGCCTGCTGCTCACGCACACGGCAGGCTTCGTCTACCACATCTGGAACACGCAGCTTAACAGCTACTATGAAACCACCGGCCATCCCACGATCCTGTCCGGCCAACTGGCCGCACTGAATGTGCCGCTCGCCTTCGAGCCTGGCGAGCGCTGGGAGTATGGCATCAACATCGACTGGGCTGGGCGCATGGTCGAGGCGGTGAGCGGCCAGGATCTCGAAGCGTACATGCGCGAGAACATCTTCGCCCCCCTCGGCATGCACGATACCGGCTTCACGCCCAGCGCGGCGCAGTTCGCGCGCTACGCCCATGCGCAGGCCCGCAAGCCCGACGGATCGCTGGAACCAATTCCCCAGACCCCGCCTTCGAAGTCGGAGTTCTTCGCCGGTGGTGGTGCGCTGTTCTCGACCGGTCCCGACTACATGGCGTTCCTGCGCATGCTGCTGAACGGCGGCGTGCTGGACAACGCACGTGTGCTGAAACCCGAGACGGTGGCGCTGATGGCGCAGAACCACATCGGCGATCTCGATGCACAGAAGCTACCGACAGTGCACCCCGCCGTGTCGAACGACGCCGAGTTCTTCCCGGGCATGACGAAGAAATGGGGCCTCACCTGGCTGATCAACACCGAGGACGTGCCCGGCCGGCGCAGCGCCGGCAGTCTTGCCTGGGCGGGGCTATTCAACACCTATTACTGGCTCGATCCGAAACAACGCGTGACGGGTGTGATCCTCACCCAGATCCTGCCCTTCGCTGACCCACCAGTGCTGCAATTGCTGGATGACTTCGAGACCGCGGTTTACCGGACAACAACGGAGAATGCGTCGCATGGCTGAGCGAACCGACGAGCAACGCCAATCCCTATCTCGCGCTCGGCGTGCGCCCCTTCATCAACTGCTGCAGCGTTCGCACCATGCACGGTGGCAGCCTGATGTTGCCGCGGGTGCGAGCTGCGATGGATGCGGCGTCGCGCCAGTTCGTCAACCTCGACGAACTGATGGAGGCCGCGGGCCAGCGTCTGGCCGACCTGACCGGTGCGGAATGGGGCATCGTGACCTGCGGCAGCGCGGCCGCCGTGGCGCTTGCATCCGCGGCGTGCATCGCTGGCAACGATCCGGTGCGCATGCTGCGGCTGCCGTTCACCGACGGTTGGGTGAACCGCGTGATCCTGCCGAAGAACCAGCGCTTCGCCTACGACCAGGCGATCCGCATGGTCGGTGCGCATATCGTCGAGATTGATTCCGCTGCCGACCTCGACGCGGCGCTGCGCGAGCCGGTGGCGATGGTGGCAATCCTCGGCACCAACGAGGAATTCTCCAAGATCCGCCTGGAGGAAATCGCAGCGAAAGTGAAGCCGCTGGGCATTCCCATCCTGGTGGACGCAGCATCGGAGCACTTGATGCGGCCGAGCCCGTGGCTGCAGCGCGGCGCCGACATGGTGATCTACAGCGGCGGAAAATTCCTGCGCGGACCGCAGACCAGCGGCCTGCTGCTGGGCAAGAAGAACCTCGTGCAGGCGGCATGGCGCAACGCGTCGCCGCACCAGGCGTTCGGTCGACCCATGAAAGTGTCGAAGGAAGACGTGATCGGCGTGCTGGTCGCCGTCGAATACTGGCTGAACGAGCGTGACGAAGCAGCCGAACTGCGGCACTGGCACGAGGACCTGCAGGAGATCGCGCGCCGCGTCGGCGACCGTGCCGGGAACCAGCAGCGAGGTGATCGAACCGGCGGGCGTGGTGCGCGTTCCGGCGCTGCGCGTGAAGTGGGATGGCATCGCGCTCGATGGCATGGGCCTGCGTCAGCGTCTGCTCGATGGCTCGCCACGCATCATGACGGATGACACGTCGGCGACCGCGAACTCGCTGGCCATCGATCCATTCCAGTTCTCGCCCGGCGAGGCGGCGCAGGTCGGCGAGGCGATCGCCAACGCGCTGACCGCGGCGCACAACCTTCACCCGGCGACCGAGCCGACCGCGGCGAGCGACCTGTCGGGCGACTGGGACGTGCGCGTGCGGTTCCTGCACGGCGAGCGCAAGCATCGGCTGAAACTGCAGCAGCAGGGCAGCCAACTCAGCGGCAGCCAGCAGTCCGAGCAGTTCGAGAGCAACGTGATCGGCAAGCTGGCGGCACAGCACGTGCGCATGGAATTCGAGACACGCCACGAAGGCAGTGCGATCGCCTATCGCTTCGAGGGCACTGTCAGCAATGGCAAGATGCAGGGTGAAGTACTTCTCGGCAGCGCCACCGATAATCATCGCGGCCCGGTCAATCTCAGCCAGTTCGGCAAGGGTCAGTGGCAAGCGGAAAGGCAAGCGACATGAACGATCATGCGGCAACCGGTGACGCACTGCTCGATGCCGACCGGCGGCATCTGATCCACCCGCTGCATCACCCAAATGAGCACGCACAGGCGCGCATCTTTGTCGAGGGGCGCGGTGCCATGCTGCGCACCGCTGACGGCCGCGAGTATATCGACGGGCTGTCCGCGCTGTGGAACGTCAACATCGGCCATGGCCGCAAGGAACTGGCGGATGCCGCTGCGGCGCAGATGGCGAAGCTTGCCTATGCCTCTGCCTATACGGGCTTCTCCAACGAGCCCGCCATCCGTCTGGCCGAGCGCATCGTCGGTCTGGCGTACGACAACATGGCGGCGGCGTATTTCACCACCGGCGGCGCCGAATCCAATGAAAGCGCCTTCAAGATCGCCCGTTACTACTGGAAGCGGATGGGCAAGCCGAACAAGGTGAAGATCATCTCGCGCCAGTATGGCTATCACGGCGTCACCCTGGCGGCGATGAGTGCCACCGGCCTGCCCGGCTATCAGAAGATGTTCGGCCCTCTGGTGCCGGAGTTCCTCCAGGTGGCGCCGCCCTATCCGTATCGCTGGCCCGGCAATGGCGATGCCGGCATCGAGGCGGCCGATGCGGTGGAAGCGGCGATCGAGGCGCAGGGCGCCGACACGATCGCCGCGGTGATCGCCGAACCGGTGATGGGCGCCGGCGGCGTCATCGTGCCGCCGCCAACGTATTTCCCGCGACTGCGGCAGATCTGCGATCGCCACAACGTGCTGTTGATCGCCGACGAGGTGATCACGGGATTCGGTCGCACCGGGCGCTGGTTCGCCCTGGGACACTGGGGCGTGGAGCCGGACCTGATGTCGTTCGCCAAGGGCGTGACAAGCGGGTATCTGCCTCTCGGCGGCGTCATCGTGTCGAAGCGAGTGCATCAGGCGATGGAAGATGCGCCGATGGACGAACGGTTCATGCACGCGGCGACGTACTCCGGCCATCCTGTGTGCTGTGCGGTCGGCTTGCGCAACATCGACATCATCGAACAGGACGGTCTGCCGGAACGCGCGGCGGTGATGGGCAGGAAGCTTCTCGCCGGCCTGGAGACTTTGCGCAGTCTGCCCGTTGTGGGCGACGTGCGCGGTCTCGGCATGATGTGCGCGGTTGAATTGGTGGAGGATCAGGCAACACGCAAGCCGGCGATCGGTCTCGGCGGTCGCGTGGTGTCCGAGGCGATGAAGCGCGGTCTGATTATCCGTCAGCGCGCCGGTGGCGGCACGCCGGTCAGTGGCGACTCGCTCATGACCGCCCCACCGTTGATGACGCCGGAAGCGACGCTGGACCGCATCGTCAGCATCATCGGCGAGTCGATTCAGGCCGCACTGTAGCGGGCACTTTCGCGTGAACGGCCAACCCGCACCTGTCGCAGCAGTTGCGGTTGGCATCACTCGCGAAGGACGACCGCCATGTTCATTCATCGACCCGACCCGCTGCATCAGGTGCGCGTAGATACGCCAGATCCGGTGTTCGCCGAAAAGCTGCTCGAGCAGTTCGGCGGCGCGACCGGCGAACTGTCTGCGGCGCTGACCTACTTCACCCAGTCCTTCCATACCGAGGACCAGGGCATCCGCGACATGCTCCAGAACATCGCCACCGAGGAGTTCGGCCATCTGGAAATGGTGGCGCTGATGATTGAGCAGCACACGAAGCGCGCGAAGCAGGGCGCGCAGGAGAAGGCGTTCAACAGCACGCTGTTCGCCGTGCGCGGCTACGGGCCGCATCTGGTGGATTCGCAGGGCTCGACCTGGGATTCGCGTTATGTGAACGAAGGCGCAAGCGTCGTGCGTGATCTGCGTGCCGACATCGCGGCCGAGGCCGGGGCGCTCGCCACATATGAAGCGCTGATCAGGATTTCGCCGGACGAAGGCTCGCGCGAGGCACTGCGCCATCTTGCGACGCGCGAGATCGCCCATGCGCGCATGTTCATGAAGGCGCTGGAGGCGATGAACAAGCTGGACGATCCGAGCTTCGGCGATCTCAAGCCCGACGACACGGTTGACGTTTACTTCAATCTGACCGCGGGTCCGGAGGCCGACCGCCGTGGCCCGTGGAACAGCGAACCCACATTCCACATCCGCGATCTCGTGCCGCAGGCGGCACAGGGCGGCGGTATGGGCGCCGAACACCGCGTTCGGCACGCACCTCCGAAGAAGTAGCGAACAACACTCCCCCTACTCCCCACTCCCTCACGTCATGGCCGGCCTCGTGCCGGCCATCCACGTCTTCGCCGTACGCAATGACAGAGCGGACAAGGCGCGTTACGGTTCCCTCCGCCACCTGGAGGACCCGCGATGCATTTCGGCGCTGCCATGTTCTTCACCGACTATTCGATGCCGCCAGGTGAGCTTGGCCGCGCACTCGAGCAGCGCGGCTTCGAGTCGCTCTGGGCGCCAGAGCATTCGCATATTCCCGTGTCGCGGGCTTCGCCCTTTCCAAATGGCGGCGATCTGCCGAAACAGGTCCTACGACGTGATGGATCCGTTCGTCACGCTGTCGGCTGCCGCGGCGGCGACGAAGACGCTGAAGGTCGGCACCGGCGTTTGCCTCGTGCAGCAGCGCGATCCAATTCAGACCGCGAAGCTGGTTGCCTCCATCGATCAGGTGTCGGCGGGGCGGTTCCTGTTCGGTGTCGGCTCCGGCTGGAACGCGGAGGAAATGGCGGACCACGGCACGCCATTCAAATCGCGCCACAAGATCGCGCGTGAGCGCATCGAGGCGATGAAGGTCATCTGGACCGAAACCAAGGCGGAATACCACGGCGAATTCGTCAACTTCGATCCGATGATGGCCTGGCCGAAGCCGGTGCAGAAGCCATACCCGCCGGTGATCGTCGGCGGCGCATTCCCGTATGGCGCGCGGCGGGCGATCCGCTACGGCGACGGCTGGGTGCCGCATGCCAGCCGTCCCGAGTATGGCGATGTCAGCGACTTCCTGCCGCAGTTCCACCAGATGGCGAAAGACGCGGGGCGCGATCCGGCGTCGCTGCCACTGACGATGTTCCGCGTGGTGGAGGAACTGGATGCGCTGCGCCGCTACCGCGACATCGGCATCGCCCGCGTGGTGATCACGCTGCCGTCAGCCGGTTCGGATCAGGTGCTCCCGATTCTCGATCGGTGGGCAGAGAAGATCAGGCAGTTGTAACCGGCTCCCTCAATTCGAGGGTTACGCCAAAGGTCTCGGTAGCGGGCACGATGATGCGATCCGCTTCCCGCCGGACTCCGTTGATCTGGCCTGCCGCCAGTGCGGCCGCGGCCAACTCCAGCGAACGGGTGCGGACGGTGAGCGCAGCCATGTACTGCTCGCGTCCATCCGCCGCCGGCGCCGCATCGGCGAACTCGCGGAACAGTGCATCCGGCGTGATCACGTCGAACCGCGACAGCCCCAACGCGAGCGAGCAGCCAGTGCCGATGCGCCGCACCGCGTCCTCGCCGAACATCCGCGCGAACAGCGCGCCCAACACCTCCGGTTCGCGCGCGGCGATCACGGCACGCTCGATACCGATCGCACCGTTGGCGTGGTGACGCCATTCGTCCCGCCATACCAGATCGCGCGTGAGATGGTGACAAAAGTAAACGCGTCCCGCCGGCACCGTACCCGGCGTGATGTGCACTGTGCGGAACGTCGCGTCGCGCGAGCCCTCGGCTAGTTCGACCGGTCGCGAGAACTCCAGCGGTGGTTCCACCGGAACGCCGGCTTCACGCAATGCGGCGTACACGCCCGCGGAATTCTCTGTGCCGAATACGAGCCCGTTCAACCCGAACGGTGCGGCGAGAATCTCCGGCCGGCGCGTCGCGCCAGGCGCTGCGGCAATCAGTTCCAGATACTCGCTGCCAAGGATCGCCAAATGGTTCATCGAGCCCAACGTGTGATAGCCGCGCGGTGTCATCGTGAAGCCGAGCCGACGCCAGGTCTCCAAACCCGCATCGATCCGATCACGCACGTTGACCACCACGTGATCGAGTGTCGGCACTGGCAAATCTGCGGCCATGGCGTTCGCGCTCCCCGCTTCGGCGCGATGCTATTGCGCCGGCGAGAGCGTCACCAGCCCCATCATCCATTAACAAAATGACGGCGCCCCGAAGGGCGCCGCCAAGTTTGGGGGGGAAACGTCACGCGGCGATGGCGGGGAGCCAACCGCCGCGCCCAAGACATTGGGCTGCGCGCCGGTAAATCAAGCTCACTATTGCGAGCGGCATGTTACCGTCGACCACCAACCTCACCGAGAGGATACAATCGGTCCGCAGGGTCCTGGTACAGCGGGCTGGATGGATGTGTTCAAACCTGAAGCCGCGATTACAAAAAGTTCAGGATCAGGCTTGGCATATTCTTACCTGGTCGCGCGTTCACCAAGATGAGCGCTGTCAGCGTCGGCGCTTCGGCTTGGCAGCGGTCACAATTGCCGACCTGCCCTTACGAGGTGCCGCGCGGTGCTCGCTCGCGAGATCGGGCAGGTGCTGACGCAACGTCGCAAAGTCTTCCCATGGATCGGCACGCAGACGCGCGAGCCGCTCTGGCACGCTGAGCAGCGTGAACTTCGCCGGATCCAGTTTGCGATCCACCTCATCCCACGCGACCGGCGTCGCCACAGTCGCATTGTCCCGCGCGCGCGGACTGAACGAGGCAATGGCGGTCGCGCCCAGCCCATTGCGCAGCCAGTCGATCAGGATCCTGCCCTGCCGATCCGCCTTCCGTACCGTCGACAGGAACCGCTCCGGCTGCTCCTGGCTCAGCGTCTCGGCAAACGCGCGGCAGAACGGCTTCACCGCATCCCAGTCCGCCACTGGCTCCAGCGGCGCAACCACGTGCAGTCCCTTGCCGCCGGTGGTGCGGCAGAACGACGTCAGGCCGAGCCGCTGCAACTGATCGCGCACATCGCGCGCGGCCTTCACCACATCGGCGAACGCCACGCCGTCGCCGGGATCGAGATCGAACACGATCAGGTCGGGATGCTGCGGATCTGTCTCGGTCGCGCCCCAAGGGTGCAGCTCGATCGCGGAGATCTGCGCCATCGCGATCAACCCGTCTGCGTCGTCGATCACGAGATACGGCTGGCCGTCTGTCTCACCCTGGCGCACCGCGTTCGGCAGCGTGCCGTGCCCGTGCTTCTGGAAAAAGCGCTGGCCGCCGATCCCTTCCGGACAGCGCACCACCGCAAGCGGCCGACGTGCCAGCCCGGGCAGCGCAAACTCGGCGACCGCGTTCCAGTAGTCCGCCAGGTCGCGCTTGGTGATGCCCGGCCAGAGCTCGCGATCAGGATGCGTCAACTCGATGTTGCCCACGGTCACGCCCTTGCGCTGTGGTGCGCGCGCCGAGACGATGGCGCTGCGGCGGCGAGGCGGCACAGCGACCACTGGCCCGCGCTTCGCCGCCTGCGGATCGCCAGGCGGCGGTCGGATGGTCTTGCGCTCCGCCTCGGGGTCCGCCGGTTCACGCACCACCTCCGCTGCCGCCTTGTCTTCGCGCAGACCGAGATATGCCGCCTGCCGCACCCGACCCGAGCCAGACCACGTGGCGTACTGGATCTCGGCGACCAGCTCCGGTCGCACCCAGTTGATCGTCTTCGGCAGCGGGTCACCCGCCATGACCAGAGCCTTCGGCGGATCGGACGCCAGCTCCGCCAACCGCGCGCTCAGCCGCCCGAGTTCATCGTCGGAGAACCCTGTGCCCACGCCGCCGGCATAGTGCAGCTTGCCCTGCGGATCGTAATAGCCGAGTTGCAGCGAACCGAGGCCAGCGCGGCTGCCGCCAGGCGGTGTCCATCCCAGCACCACAAGCTCCTCGCGGCCGCGGCACTTCAGTTTCAGCCAGCCGTGCCCGCGCCCCGCGCGATACGGCGCATCGGCCTGCTTGCAGATGATGCCTTCCAGCCCCATGCCGGACGCCTCACGCAGCATGCCGGCGGCGTTGCCCACCTGGTGGTCGCTGTAGCGCAGCATGCCACGCCAGTCGCTGATGCCGGACAGCACGCGCTTGCGCTCCAGCAACGTGCATTCCCGCAGGTCCCAGCCATCGAGATGCAGCAGATCGAACAACTGGAAATAGAGCGTGCCATCCCTGCCCGCCGACAGCGCTGCCTGGAGTGCCGGGAAGCTCGACGCGCCGTCCTTCTCGAGCGCCACCAGCTCGCCGTCCACCAACGCCGTCTCGGCGCGCAGTCCCGCAACTGCGCGCGCCACGGCGGGCAGACGATCCGTCCAGTCCAGGCCATTGCGCGTCACCACGCGCACCTTGCCGTGATCGAGCCAGCACAGCAGGCGGTAGCCGTCGAACTTGATCTCGCTGACCCAGCCCTTGCCCTCGGGCGGCTTGTCGGTGACCGAAGCGAGCTGCGGTGCCTGACGCTGCGGCAGCTTGGCGCGCACCGCACCCTCGGCTGGCGGTTCGTCGCTCTTCCGCGCCTGCCTTGGCGCCGGCGCCTGCTGTTCGATCGTCGGCGCGTCGGCGCCTTTGCGCTCCGCCTCGTCGTGCCCCTTGATCAACAGCCAGTTGTCCTGCCCGCTGCGCTGACCAGGACGCGGCTTCAGGCGCACCAGTGTGAAGCGTCCACGCAGCCGCTTGCCGTCGAGCACGAACCGAAGCTCGCCCTTGCGCATGCCCTCATCGGGATCATCCAGCGATTGCCATGTGCCGCGATCCCACAACTCCACCGCGCCGGCGCCATACTGGCCGTCCGGTATGGTGCCCTCGAAATCGGCATAGTCCAGCGGATGATCCTCGACATGCGCCGCAATCCGCTTGTCGGCGGGATCGAGCGACGGCCCTTTGCGCACCGCCCAGCTCCACAGCACCCCGTCATGCTCGAGACGAAAATCCCAGTGCAGGCCGGCGCGATGCGCCTGGTGCTTCTGCACCACGAAGATCGGCGCCGGACGCTTGCCTCGCCGCGCAGCCGGCGCCGGCTCGCCGGTGATCGCGAAATCGCGTTTAGCGCGATACGTGCGGATCGACGTGTCGCGTGTCGTGCTGGTGGAAGGCATGCGCATCCTCGGATTTTGAACAACCGACACCAGAACGGATTGTTCGCCGATTGGTCGCTTCCGCGCCAGTGCACGACCAATTGAAGCGTCGCCTGTCAATCGTCGCTAGTCACGGTAGATCGATGCGAACGTCTCCTGGTTGCCACTTCCGCCTCTCGCGAGCGAATCGATCGCCTTCCGAAGATCGTCCAGGGAGTAGGGCTTCGCAAGTTTGGGGATCTTGAGCGTGTCTCCCGCGGGCAATTCAGCAAAGCCGCTTACGAGCAAAATCGGCATCTTCGGCCATTCAACCTTGATGGCCGCCGCAAGCTGAATGCCGGTCATCTGCGGCATTGCCTGGTCCGTTACGACAAGATCGACATGCACAGCCTTGCGAATCAGTTCGAGCGCCTGTGCGCCCGATGACGCCTCAATGACCCTGTGGCCGGCATCCTCAAGCATCGCCGACGTGTTGGTGAGCACGAGACTGTCGTCATCCACCACAACGATCACCAACTTGCGTGTGGTGCTCTCGACCGCCTCCTCCACCACAGGTGCAGCCTTCTCCAGAGGCATCCCTTCGGCGATCGGCAACCACATCTCAACCGTCGTGCCCTGTCCGAGCTTGCTCTTCAGGCGGACACGCCCACCAAGCTGCTCAGTCATTCCATGGACCATGGAAAGACCAAGTCCGGTGCCTTTGCCGACGCCTTTGGTGGTGTAGAACGGCTCCATCGCCCGTCGCAACGTGGCTTCGTTCATTCCCTCACCGCCGTCGGTTACCGAGAGAACGACGCAATCCTCAGTCAGTGCGCTGGACCCCATGACCTCATCGCACTTTTCGAGGCGCGCGCGGATTTGAATGGCACCGCCGTGCGGCATGGCATCGCGAGAGTTCAAGGCCAGGTTCAGGATCGCCGTTTCGAGCTGGTTGGGATCGGCTCTGATGCTTGGCAAATCTGCTGCGATATCCATCTCGACCGCTATCAAGGGACCGAGGCTCCGGTCGAGCAGATCCCTCATGCCGAACACCAGCTCTCCTGTATTCACCGCGGATAGCGCCAGCTCCTGCCGCCTGGCGAATGACAGCATCCTCTGAGTGAGCGCCACACCGCGCCGAGCGCCTTCAAAGGCGTTGTTGAGCAGGAGTTTAAGCCTGGCGTCGTCAGGAAGACGCTTGCCCAGAAGTTCGAGGCTACCCAGCACGGCCATCAGCAGATTGTTGAAGTCGTGGGCGACACCACCGGTCAATTGGCCGATTGCATCCATCTTTTGCGACTGAGCCATTGCCTCGCGGGCACGCTCCAGAGCGACCTGAGCTTCCCGGCGTTCCGTCATGTCGCGGGTGATCTTGGCGAAGCCGACAAGTTTCCCGTTATCGTCAACGATACGGTCGATCACGACATGCGCCCAGAATCGGCTGCCGTCCTGCCGATATCGCCAGCCTTCCTTCTCGAAGCGCCCCTCGCGCGCAGCTGTTTCAAGGCCCTGCGCCGGGAGTCCGGCTTCGCGATCCTCCTTCGAGTAAAACAGCGAGAAATGCCTGCCTATGATCTCGTGGGGCTCATACCCCTTGATCCGTCGTGCGCCAGCGTTCCAGTTGGCCACGATACCGGCTGGATCGAGCATGTAGATGGCGTAGTCGGTAACACCCTGCACCAAAAGTCTGAATTGTTCACTTTGCAGAAGTGCCTGCTGCTGGACACGCTGTCCACGCCGGAGCGCGCTCAGCTCATCATAGAGGCGCTCACCGAGGTCATTGCGTTCGCTATCCGACGTGGAAAGCAGCCTCTCGGCGAGGTCCTCGTGGCTGCGCATGAGCACTTCCACGTCATCCTCAAAGACTATTTCCGGATGCATTTCTGTCCAGTAGTGAGCGGTCCTGATAAACGCGAGATAGGCGGTCAAAATCTCCAGATTGCGGTCACCCAAGACCGAGCCCAATGCCTTTCGCGCGCGCTCGGAACCTGCCGGGCTCAGAAACAGGACGCTCGCGGCAATGAAGAGATCATACTCCGGCTGGCTTCCTGGTACCGGGATGGCCTCCAGCGGGCCCATGGATTCCAGACGCGATAGAACCAGCTCCATGTCCGACGCAGGCAGAATGGCAGGTCGCGACAGCAGCTCGATAACCTGCTCCACGCTCTCCGGCGCGGCTTCGGCGTCGCCGGCAGGTCGTCCCAGGCCCACCAGAAAGCCAGCATGGCGGACAATGCAGTAGCGTGCCCTGCAAAATCGGGACAGGTGAACGAGTAGTCGTTCCTTGAACAGGGAAGGCAGCGGATTATCGAGATAGGCTGCCTCAGCGAAGCTCCACAGCTCCTCGATCAGACCTGGCGCTGCACTCGCAGAGCAAAAGAAGTTGGGAACGATGCCGAACCGACCCGCCACTTTCTCGTGAAACGTCGCGGTCGACCCCGAAACCGAGGTGGAATTCGAACTCATACTTGCACCTTCCGACAACCCGCCCGTCCGCTCCCCACCCCGAACTCAGTGGTAAGGCATCTGGCCGTTCGGGACCATCGCGGGGCTGGAGGCGCCGTCTGCGACCCTCCGTCTCGTGCACAAGCGACCGCTTCGATATCATATAGAGACAGACGCCGATGTTTGCATTCACGATCCGGCTGTCCACCAACCGCCTGGTGCCAGCGTCCTCAACGGCTCCGGCGCCACTGGCGGAAAACGGCCACTGTGCATAGGCTTGGCGGTAACAACGCCAGCGGGAGGGCGCGATGAAATTCCTCGACGATGGGTTGATCAGCGGGTTGCTGCCAGCCGAGACGGCATCTTTCCCTTCCCCCGTGCCGACTCAGATCGTGTCGAGCGATGAATACCCGCCGGTGCCACAAACCGCGCAGCAGAAAGAGGTCGAAGCGCGGCTGATTGAGATGAGCGACCGCCTCGCCAAACGCCAGGGTCTGTCGCGACGCCGATTCTTCCAGACCGCCGCGGGTATGGCAGCCTCATTCGTGGCGATGAACGAGGTTTTCGGCCGCTATTTCGACGCGGGCGAAGCCGAAGCCGCCACGCCCGAATTGGCAAATCAACGGGCGGCGGCGAACGCCGGCCAGTTCATTTTCGATGGTCACACCCACTTCCTGCGCGACGACACGCGGCTGACCGGATTCGTCAAGGGCCGCGAGGCAGTCGGCCAGTGGGGCTGGAACAAAGAGCTGTCGGGCAAGGAACAGACTCTCGACGATCTCAAGTTCGATAATTACGTCAAAGAAATTTACCTGGATAGCGATACCAAGATGACGATCCTGACCAACTCGCCCTCGGTCGATGCGCAGGACTGGTTCATCCCACAGGACCAGGTGTTCAGGACCCGCGCCGCCGTCAATGCGAAGGCCGGCACACGGCGCATGCTGGCACATTTCACAATCACTCCGGGATGGGACGGCTGGCTCGACAAAGTTGACGAAGGGATCGAAAAGTACAAACCCGACTCCTGGAAGGGCTACACGGTCGGTGACAATACCCACAAAGAGCTTAACGGGCATCCCTGGCGCGCCGACGACGAGAAGCTGATGTATCCGTTCTACGCGAGGATCGCGAAGGCCGGTATCAAGAACGTCTGCATCCACAAAGGCCTGTTCGCGCCGGCTGTCGCCGAGAAATTCCCGCGCCTCTTGCCCTATGCCGACGTCAGCGACATCGGCAAGGCAGCAAAGGACTGGCCACAGCTCAATTTCCTCGTCTACCACTCGGGATACCGCTGGGTCGGCGGCAACCCGGCCGACGCGATGGCAGAGTTCGACCAGACCGGCCGGTCGTCCTGGACCAGCGATCTCGCCGAGATTCCCGAGAAATACGGCGTCACCAACGTCTATGGCGATCTCGGGCAGATTTTCGCGTGGACTGCTGTCGCCCAACCGCGTCTCGCCGCAGCGCTGATGGGGATGCTCGTCAAGGGCCTCGGGTCCAGCCACATCGTCTGGGGCACCGACGCGGTATGGACCGGCGCGCCGCAATGGCAGATCGAGGGGCTGCGTCGGCTCGAGATCCCCGAGGACATGCAGAAGAAGTACGGATTCAAAGCCTTGGGCCCGGCTGACGGCGCGATCAAGACCGCGATCTTCGGCGGCAATTCCGCGAAGCTCTATGGGATCGACCGACAGCACGCCGAGAACGTCGACCACGATCGCTATGCGGCGATGAAAACCGACTATCTCGCCAATGGCGGCGGCCGGAGCAATCTGCGCTACGGCTATGTCGCACTGCCGGCGTGATGAGGACGGCTTTCGCGCCCATCGCCGTCTGACACGGCGTGAACTGACCGCGGCGCTGGGCGGCCTCTCGGCAGCGTTGCCGGCGCGTGCCGAGGAGCAGCCGGGAAAGCTGTCGCAGATTGCCGCCGCCTATCAGAGCACGCCCAAAGGCTTGTTCAGTTGCGCCGTCTGCACGTTGTTCATCCGCCCGCGCAGTTGCAAGGTGGTGAGCGGCGATATCAGCCCAACCGGCTGGTGCAGGTTCTTCGACTTGCCCGATTGACCGGATGGCCTGAATACGTTGGGAGGGAAGCGAATGTTGTTCGTCCGCGCCTTTATTGTGTTCGTCCTACTGGCCTTCGCGTTTCCTGCGCTCGCGCAAGAAGAGGCGAACAAGCCGAACACCAACTGGCCCGGGTATCGGGAAGGCGATTACGTCGTCCACGACTACAAATTCGTCGGCGGCGAGAGTCTCCCCGAGGTGAAATTGCACTACCGTACCATCGGCATGGCAAAGCAGAATGCCGCCGGCGAGGTGGTCAACGCCGTGCTGCTGCTGCAAGGCAACACCGGGACCGGCGCCAACTGGTTTCGCCCGACGCTGGCTGACGAATTGTTCAAGCCGGGTCAGCCGCTCGACGCGGCGAAGTATTACATCATTATGCCCGACGCATTGGGCCGCGGCGGCTCATCGAAACCATCCGACGGCCTCAAGGGTCGCTTCCCGCATTACCGCTATCACGACATGGTCGACCTGACACACCGGCTGGTCACAGACGGGCTGAAGGTCGGCCATTTGCGCCTGATCATCGGCAGTTCGCTCGGCTGCATGCAACAATTTCTGTGGGCCGAGTGGTATCCGGATTTGATGGACGGGACGGTCGGGCTGTCGTGCCAACCGGTAGAGATCAGCGGGCGCAACTACATGCTGCGCCATGCCGCCGCCGAGCTCATCCGCCACGATCCCGCCTGGAACAACGGCGAATACGATAAGAGCCCGACGCTCTACATGTACGCCGCGGCCGGCAACGACCTGACCGAGAGCCCGGTGCGCATTCAGGAAACGGCGCCGACGATGGAGGCGGCGAAGGCGCTGTACGACAAGCGCCTTGCGGCGTTGATGAAGAACGGCGACGCCAACAACACGCTCTACGAGATCGAGTCGATCTACGACTACAGCCCCGAGGCCGATCTGCCGAAGATCAGAGCGCATGTCATGCTGATCAACAACGTCGAGGATTTTGCGGATCCGCCGACGCTGGGCACGATCGAACGCGCCTTCAAGAAGATCGCGCATGGCACCTACGTGCTGACCCCCTATGGCAAGGGCACGCACGGCCATTTCACCCATTATTACGCGGAAGTTTGGAAGCCGTATCTGGTGAAATTCATGTCCGCCCTGCCGCCGGCGCCCGCTGCAGCACGATGAACTCATTCCGTCTGGCGGGCGATCGCGTCGCGGACTCTTCCCTTTCCCGTAACGGCCGACGATCGCATCGCGGACTCATCCCTACCCGTCATGCCGTGGCTTGGCCGCGGCATCCACGTCTTGCATGCCCCCAAGGGCGTGGACGCCGGGCCTTCACCGCCATCACCTCGGTCTAAACCAGCAAATCCTCGATCCTGATTGGCACCTTCCGCACGCGAACACCCGTCGCGTGATACACCGCATTGGCCACCGCCGCTGCCACGCCAACCATCGGCAGCTCGCCGATCCCCTTGGCGCCGAGCGGGTTCGACGTGAGTTCGTCGTTCGGCACGATGATCGTCTGGATCTCCGGCACGTCCGCGTTCACCGGCACGAGGTACTCGGCGATGTTGGCATTCACGATCCGGCCGGTCTCGCCATCGACATGCGTCTCCTCCAGCAGCGCCATGCCGAGACCATAGACTATGCCTCCGATCAACTGGCTGCGCGCCGTCTTGGCATTCATCACCCGGCCAGCATCGAATGCACCGACGAACCGGCTGACACGGATCTGGCCCAGATCGGCATCGATCCGCACTTCAGCAAACTGCGCACCGAACGCGTGCATCGCATAGCGCTTCGCATCTTCGCCTGGCTTCGCCTCACTGGTCGCCTCGACGAATGGCATGTTGCCTCGAGTAAGCAGCTCCGGCACCGGCACGCTTGCATCGCCCTGAAGTTTGGCGCGTACCGCCTCACAGGCAGCCTTCACCGCCGGCCCGACGCTCGCCACCGTCATCGAACCGCCGGACACTGGGGCGTGCGGAAACGCACTGTCGCCGAGCTCGAACTGGATGCGCTCGACCGGGATACCCAGTTGATCCGCCGCGATCTGCGACATCACCGTGTAGGTGCCGGTTCCAAGATCCTGTGTGCCCACCTGCACCAGTGCTGAACCATTGGCTGCAACGCGCACGTGCACGGCCGCAGGCATGCGATGCGTCGGATAGGTGCTGGTAGCCATGCCCCAGCCAATCAGGACATTGCCGTCACGCATGGAGCGTGGTTCGTGAGAGCGACGTGACCAGCCGAACGCATCTGCGCCCTGGCGATAGCACTCGCGAAGTGCCTTGCTGGCGAAGGGCCGGTTCAGATGCGGATCCTGTTCGGTGTAGTTGCGCAGCCGGAATTCCAGCGGATCCTGCTTCAGTGCCACCGCCAGTTCATCGACCGCCGACTCCAAGGCGAAGTCCCCGCTGGCAAGACCCGGCGCCCGCATATACGTCGGCAAGGACGCGTTCGTCGCGACCAGCCGATGCGTCACCGCGACGTTCGGGCAGGCATACAGCATCTCGGTCGCCAATCCGACCGGCTCGGCAAATTCACCAAGCACCGGCTGCGACATCTGCGAGAAACCATCGTGCCGCATCGACACAAGATGTCCCTGATCGTCCGCGGCAAACCGCAGCTTTTGCACGGTGCGCGGGCGATAGCCGTTGGAAGTGAACATCTGCGCGCGCGTAAGGGCGAGCTTCACCGGCTTGCCCACAACCTTTGCCGCCATCGCCGCAAGCGTCGCCGGCGGCCAGGTGCTGCCCTTGCACCCGAAGCCGCCGCCGACATAGGGGCAGATCACGTGGACATCGGCTTTATCGATGCCGAACAGACCGGCGAGCGTCTGCTGCGCCCCGGAAATGCCCTGCGTCGCAGTCCATACCGTGAGGCGACTGCCCTCCCACCGAGCGATCGTAGCGTGGGGTTCCATCGGATTGTGATGCTCGATCGGCGTGATGTAGGTGGCATCGACCTTCACCGCCGCACCATCGAACGCCACGTCGGGATCGCCACGGCGTGAATCGGGCGACCGCTCGCCATTGCGGAAATTCTTCGGTGCATATGCCTGGCCGAGCACCGCATCCATCGATGTGATCGGCTCGTCGCGACGGTACTGCACGCGCACCAGCGCGCCAGCAGCGGCGGCCTGCTCCAACGTCTCGGCCACCACCACGGCGACATGCTGCCCGTTGTAGTGGATGTCGCGATCCTGCAGCAGAGGTGCGCGAACTGTCTGCTGCGCGCCGCCCTGGGTATGCAGCTTTGGCGCATTGTCGGGCGTGATGATCGCGATCACGCCTGGCATCTTCTGGGCTGTCGCAAGGTCGAAACCCGTGATGGCGCCTGCGCCGATCGTGCTTTGCACCAGCACCGCATGCACGACATCCGGCACTGCGAATTCCGAAGCATAACGCGCACGACCGGTCACCTTCAGCCGGCCATCGACCCGATCGATCCCTTGTCCGATGTTTGCCATGGCAACCCCCTCCGTCAGGCCGAAACGGTCTGCAATGCGCGCTGGACCGCGCGGCGCAACAGGATTTGCTTGAAGCCATTCTGTGTAGCCGGACGCGCGCCCTGTCCGGCGTGCCCCGATACTTCGCGCAACGTGGCATCGTCGGGTTTCTTCCCGCGGAGCGCTGTCTCCACTTCCGCCAGGCGCCACGGCCGCGTACCGACACCGCCGGCAGCAACACGAACGTCATGCACTGTTCCGTCGCGTGTTTCCAACGCGACGGCAGCCGACACCAGAGCGAACTCGAAGCTGGCGCGATCGCGCAGCTTGAGATAATGCGAGTTCCGCGCCGCCGCACTCGCGGGAACCATGACCGCGGTGATCATTTCGCCACGCTCCAGCACCGTCTCGATATGCGGCGTATTGCCCGGGAGGCGGTAGAATTCAGTGATCGGCACGTGCCGCACCGCACCGCCGGCACGACGCAACTCCAGCACCGCATCGAGCGCGGTCAGCGCCACGGCAAGATCCGATGCATTTGTGGCGATGCAGTGATCGCTGCCACCGAGGATCGCCAGCATGCGATTCTCGCCAGCAATGGCGGGACAGCCGGAGGCCGGCTCCCGCTTGTTGCAGGCGAAGCCCGTGTCGCGGAAATAGCCGCACCGCGTGCGCTGCAGCAGGTTGCCGCCGATGGTGCCCATGTTGCGCACCTGCGGTGAAGCCGATGCCTCCAACGCCTGCGAAATCACCGGCCAGTGTGCGCGCACCTCGGGATGCGCCGCGACGTCGCTCATGCGCGCCATGGCCTCGAGCCGCAAGCCGCTGCGCTCGACATGAATACGCGACAGCCCGACATGTTCGAGGTCCACGAGTTGCGTGGTTGCCTCGACATTGTCTTTCATCAACTGCATCAGGTCTGTGCCGCCGGCGATGAACCTGGCGTCATGAGCGTTGGCGGCTGCGAGCGCGGCGTCGAGCGATGTAGGCTGTGCGAGATGGAATGCCTGCATGGCTCAGCCCTCCCGCGCCGCGTCGCGGATCGCCGCGACGATGTTGGGGTAGGCGCCGCAACGACAGATATTGCCGCTCATCCACTCGCGTATTTCCGTATCCGACCCGGTGTGACCCTCCTTGATCAGCGCCGCCGCGGACATGATCTGGCCGGGCGTGCAATAGCCGCACTGGAGTCCGTCGTGGTGCAGGAATGCGGCCTGCACCGGGTGCAGATCGTTGCCGTTGGCGAGGCCTTCGATCGTGGTGATCGCCTTCCCCTGACAGCGCGCCGCCAACGTCAGGCACGACAGGTACGCGCCGTCCATCGATATGCACGGTGCAGCCACCACAGGCGCCGCGGTCGCAGCCCTTCTTGGTACCGGTCAGCCCGGCATGCTCGCGCAGTGCGTCGAGCAGCGAGGTGCGCGAATCAACGGACAGCGGAACGCTCTTGCCATTGATCCGCAACGCGACCTCTATGCGGTTCTCCGGCGGTGGTGCGGACGGTGGCTGCCTGGCGGGCGTTGTGTCATCTGCATAGGTCAGTAGCGGCCGCAGCGCGAGGCCGCTGACCGTACCGCCAAGTACGCCGCGCCGTGTAACGTTGGGTGACATGGTTCCACCTCCCGCTGTTTCAGCGGGTAAATGTGGAACGCAACGCGCAGACGCGCGTCACATTGGAGTGTGCAGCTTCCTCAGGGCGGCGCTGCGCTGGGTCGCGCTGGCCATCAGGAATGCGGCGTCGTTGCCGGAGAGGATGAAGCGCGCGCCCATCTCAATGTAACGCTGCATGATCGCCTCGTTGTAGATGCCGGCCATTCCTGGGAATTTCTGGTGCTTCCTGCTCGCGGCGATCATTGTCCGATACGCATCCGCGACGCGTTCGTTGCCAAAGTCTCCGGGGATGCCCATTTCGGCGCACAGATCATTGGTGCCGATCAGCAGCACGTCGACCCCCGGCACCGCCGCGATCGCCTCGGCGTTCGCGATAGCGGTCGGCGTCTCCAGCATCACGACCGTGAGATTGGCGGCGTTCAGTGCCTTGGCCGCATCGCCGGTGCTGGCCGAACGCAGTCCATAATGCGGGCCGATGCCACCCATCGAGCGGTGGCCGATCGGCGGATATTTCAGCTTCTGCACCACCTCGCGCGCTTCGTCCGCTGTGTCGACATGCGGCATGACGATGCCGAGCGCGCCGTTGTCGAGCAGGCGCGTCGCGATCGCGTATTCCCCGTTCGGCACGCGGGCCAGCGGCGCGATCCCGGCATCAAGCGCGGCCGTGGCGATCTGCGCCGCGGCATCGATCGACATTGTGCCGTGTTCGAGATCGAGGAACAGCCAGTCGAAGCCCGCGGCCTTCATCGCGATGGCAATCTCAACACTGCGCGTCAGGCGCACGCCACATACCAAGGGAGAGGTGATTCTGTTCCAGCTTTTCACGCGCGACGTTGCGGACGGAGGCCATGGCAAACTCCCCTTAAGTTACCGCCATCGTGTGACGAGCGCGGTGGCAATGACACGGTTCAGTGCCGCGAGATCCATCGGATGGTCCGTCTCATTGGCAACGGCGACAACAAGCCGGTGGCGGCGCAGCACGAAGATACGCTGATCCGATGCTCCCGATGCCCACGCGGTATCGGGTGGCAGATCAGGGAAGCTGCGATCGGCGTTGCTACGGAAACACGCGGCATAGCTGCTGCCGGCGTGGGTCGGGGTGAGTGCATAATCGCACCAGCCAGGTGGCAGCAGGCGTTCGCCATCCCAGATCCCGTCATGCACATACAACACGCCAAGTTTCGCGTAGTCGCGCAGCGTGGCGAAGCCCGAGCCGGAGGCGATGAAGTTGCCCATGCAGTCGGCGGAGTGCTGATACGTGCTCATGCCAAGCCGGTCGGCCAGCAGTTCGTACAATGTGGTGTGGTATGGCAGGCCGCGGCGCTCGATGCGGTCGCGGATGATCGCACCAAGCACGTTGATCCCGGCGTTGATGTAGCGGTACACCGACCCGGGCACGGTTGCGACGATGGAGCGTTGCGCAGCATCGAATGCATCGGCCGCGTCCTGATAGACCGCGCTGTTCTCGAAGCCGATGGTCGCGCGGCCATGCTCGTGCACGACGGGAAAGCCAAGGCCCGAGCGCATGCGCAACAGGTGATCGAGCGTGATCAAATGGTGGATTGAGCGAGGGTCACGCCAAAGCGGCGCCGGCGCGGGATCGTAAACCGAACCGAGCCAACCTTCCTGGATGAGCCGGCCGATCAGCGTGCAGGTGACGGCCTTGGTCATCGACCAACTCGGCGTCGCGCGATCGGGCTTGCCGAACGCACTGTAGCGTTCCGCCAGCACGCGCTCCGGCGATGCGATCAGGATGCCGTAGATCCCAGATGAATTGCCGAACAGCACATCGAGCGCCGCGGCGAGTTCAACAGGCGGTGGCGCGGGTGGCTCGACGGCATCGCCGCGTGGCCAGGCGCCAGTCGGGTTGGTTCGACGCGCGATTGGCATCGGATCGAAGCTGGGAGCCGTACGTGAGCCGAGCAGGATGCCGCCGTAACCGGGACGCGCGATCGCCGAGCCGGCGATAGGTGCACCGAACGCCGGATCGCTCCATTGCACTGTGGCGCGGCGATCCGCATCGTTGGTCTCGATCGTCAGGCGCCCCGCACGGTGTGCAGCGTTCAACGCCGCATTGCCGGCAGCCGGATCGGGCCGCGCGGCCAGGCCGCCGGGAAGTCCCAGTGCGCGCCAACGGAAATGGCGCTCCGCGGTACTGCGATCCAGGCCAGACACATACAGCATGTCGGCGAAGCGCTTGGCGGCGAAGTTTACCGTGCGCTGGCGCATGGCACGCTCCGATCCGTCATACACGACAGGATCGGGTGGACCTTCGGCGAACAGTGGTCGCGTGATGTCGAAGGTGGAATCGACGACCGGCGGCGCGACCGGCACTGCGTCGTTCATTTCGCCAACTCGGGCTGCCGTACTTCAGTCGGCACAGCGAAATAGCGGCTCTTCATGCCCTTCTGATTCTCGTAGAGCGAGCCTTGCAGTTTGGCAGGCGGCAGTGGCAGCCGCACCGGCAGGTGCTCGAGCCGCGGCTCGCGGTGCACGCCGCACACCATCAGCTCCTTGAATTTCTCGATGCCGGCGGGGAAGCCGAGCAGCGGCCAGGCGTCGGCGGTGCGGAACTGGAACAGCAGCAGACGGCGGTCATTGTCGGAGACGTTCGGCGCCGAGCCGTGCACGGCGCGCACGTGATGCACGGTGATCGAGCCAGCCGTGCCGGTGAGCGGGACCGCGCCGGCGTAGTCCACGTCGCGATTGGCGGGATCCATCGCGCCGCAGAACATGCCGTCGGCGTGGTGGTCGTGGATCGGGCCGCGATGGCTGCCGGGCACGATCATCAGCGGGCCGTTCGCCATCTCCATGTCGTCGAACATCACCCCGACCGCAGCCAGATCGTCGTTGGTGTGCGGGTAGAACGCCCAGTCCTGATGCCATTCGACCGGCGCACCGAAGCCCGCGCACTTCATGTTCAGCTTGGCGGTATCGAAGCGGATGTCGGGCCCCCAAAGGTCCTGCAGGACGGCGAGAATCCTCGGATGGCGCACCAGACGCGCGTATTCGGGATGGTGCAGATGCGCCGCCTTGATGCGGCGGACACGCGGGCTGTCCGGCGTGTGGCTGTCCTCGAGATCGTAGATCTCGTTATGCGCCGTCACCCCCCGCGCCCGCTCGACGAACTCGTCAGTCACGCGGCGCAGCCGCTGCACCTCGTCCGCGCTCAGCACGTCAGGCACCACGATGGCGCCGATCTCTTTGTACTCTTCAATCTGGGCGTTGGTCAGCATAGGTCCCTCCCGAGCGAGCCAAGGTTAGCGCATCCCGCCCCCCCTGTCATTGCGAGGAGCGAAGCGACGCGGCAATCTCGGTCACGTCTTGCGCGCGCAATTCGACCGAGATTGCTTCGTCGCTTCGCTCCTCGCAATGAAAGAGCTGTGGCAGCCGCAGTCCCTACCGGCTCTGCACCAGCTCCACCATAATCCCTTCTGGCCCGCGGACGAACGCCAGCCGCGTCCCCGGATCGCGCGTCAATGGACCGATTGCGACATCAGCCCCCTTTGCGCGCAGTTCTTCGCAAGCCGCATCGACATCATCGACCGTAAGACCGATATGCTCCAGCCCATAATACGGAAACTGCGGCGCGGGAGTCATCGGATCGTGTGGGTGCGTCGGCGCGATCAGCACCTTCTGACCACCGACTCTCATCGTGACGCGCATCTGCCCCGGATACAGCGTTCCGGGCGGATAGACGCTGCGTGTCACCTCCGCGTTGAACATCGTCTCGAAGAAACGCGCGGTCGCGTCCGGGTCCGGGCTGCGAAGATGGACGTGGTCATAATGATAGGCTCGCATGTTCGTCTCCTCAGCGCACGAACGAGTAGCGGAACCGCTCGCCGTCCGCCGTCACCCGGCCCACCGTCGGCGACGGGAAGTGGATCGGCAGGATCAGCATGCTGGTATCCGCCACTTCGCTCAGGAACTTCCGCCGCGACGCCGCCGCCTCTTTCGCGTCCCAGTCGAAGATCGTCGACCACCCAGGCTCGCGGCATTGCAGCGCGTGATGCATCATGTCGCCCGTTACCGATACGCGCTGGCCGCCCGAGCGGATGTTGACGCAGCAATGACACGGCGAATGGCCGGGTGTGGGCGTCAGCCACACCGTATCGTCGAGCGTATAGTCGTCATCGACCAGCAGCGCCTGGCCTGCCGCGACGACCGGCTCGCAGTTGAAGCGCCACACATCGCCCGGCGGCTGATCGCCACGCGCGGTGGCGGCCTCCCACGCGGCGTACTCGCGCTTATGGAAGATGTATTTCGCCTTAGGGAAGGTCGGCACCCACCGACCATTGCGCAGCACCGTGTTCCAGCCGCAGTGATCGATATGCAGATGCGTGCAGAACACGTAGTCGATATCCTCGAACTTCAGCCCCTCGGCTTTGAACCCATCGAGCCAGGGCTGCTTCGGAAAATCCATCGGCGCGGGATAGCCCTTGTCCTCGCCGGTGCAGGTATCGACCAGTATCGTGTGATGCGGCGTGCGCACCACGAAGGTCTGATAGGTAATAACCATGCGGTTCGACGCAGGATCATAGACCTCCGGGTCCATCTCGGTCAGGTAACGACGCCCAAGCTCCGGATCGTAGGCGGGGAACATGTCCTCCGGCTGCCGCCACGGCCCGTCACGCTCGATGATGCTGGTGATCGTGACGTCGCCAATTCTCAGGCTGCGCATTGCGTTCCCCTTCCCGCTCGTCATCCCCGCGACGCGTTATTCGTCCCGCGGCCGATGCTCATGGTAATCGCATTCTGCCCTCGCCGTCTGCCCACCGGCGGCGTCACTGGCACCCTGCCTCGGATCGTCATGGCCGGCCACCGCGCCGGCCCGAATCAGAAGCTTGCTACCCCCGGCGCACGCCCCAGAACAGCGGGAACATTGATTTCACGATGTCTTTGATGTCCGAGCGGAACGCGGTCGGCTGAAAAATTTGGCCAAGCGGGATGTAGGGCAGAGTTTCCAGGCCCTGAAGCTGGATTTGCTCGGCGATCGCTTTTTGTGACGCCAGGTCCGGGGCATCAAACCAGGCATCGCGCAGTGTCTCCAACTTTTCATCCGTCGGCCAGCCGAACCAGGCCTTCTGGCCGCTGCCCCGCAACGCGAAGTTACCGCCGGGATTGGACACCGTGACGCCATCCAAGGCGGTGATGAAAGCGCTCCAGCCGCCCTTGTCTGTCGGGTTCTGACTGGTTCGCCGCGTGACCACCGTACCCCAGTCCATCGCCTGGAAGTCCACGGTCAGACCAAGCTTCTGAAACAGATCGCGAGCCACGAAAGACACCTGACTGTAGACCGGCCGATCACTGGGCGACAGCAACACAACCGGTTCGCCGCGATATCCAGCCTCGGCCACCAGTCGCTTCGCCAGAGGAAGATCGCGTGGACGGGTCAACACCTCGAGCCCGGCGTGAGACGCCATCGGTTGGCCGTCCGCGAAATAGCCGCCTGGCACATGACCGAGTTCGGCCTGCTCACCGATCACCGCCGTGACAAAGGCCTTTTGATCGAGCGCCGGCAGCAGCGCGCGGCGCAACTTCGGGTTGTCGAACGGCGTGGTCAGGTGATTGAGCGCGATTATCGGTTGCCATCCAAATGGATCGTTCACCGCGACCACCACATCGGGCGCAGTCCGCAGCATCGGGCAGAGGTCGATCAGCGGCTGTTCGACCCAGTCCACCTCGCCCTTCTGCAAGGCGGCGGCAGCGGTTGCTGAGTCCGGCTGCACGATCCATTCGACCCGCTCGAAATGCGCCACCTTGCCGCCCGCGTAGAAACTCGGCGGTTCCTGACGCGGCACGTAGCCTTCAAACCGGGAATAACCCGCGCGGGCGCCGGACACCCACTCGCCGGGCAGGAACCGAAACGGCCCCGATCCAATCGTTTCCTTGACCTGCTCGGAGGCCGGCGTCTTCGCCATGCGCTCGGGCATCATGAAGCAGCTGCGCGCACCAAGTCCGTAGAGCATCTGACGAAACGGCTTCTTCAGCCGGATCTGGAAACGCCGGTCATCGACGGCAACGATTTCATTCGCCACCCTCGTCAATTGCTGGCCGAACGAATTGCGCGAGGCCCAGCGGTTCAGCGACGTCACGCAGTCCTTCGCCAGAACCTTCTCGCCGTCGTGGAAGGCGAGCCCGTCGCGCAACGTGAAAGTCCAGGTCAACTCGTCGGACGAGACGTCGTGCCCCGCGCACATCTGCGGCTGCAACTTGTTGCTGGCGTCGATCCCGTACAGCGTATCGTAAACGAGATAACCATGCGCCTGGGCCACCAACGCGGTGGTCCATATTGGGTCGAGCGACGTGAGATTCGCGTTCGGGATGAACCGCAGGGGCAGAGTGTCAGCGCGTGCCAGCGCGGGGCTCATCAGTAGAGGTATGGCCTTCAACAGGTCACGACGACGCATGGTGCCTCCCACATTTTTTATTTTGAATTCTACACTTTGGTCTCGGCACGGAAAGTATCTTGAAGCTCCGCCGACGCGTGCCCGCTCAATTCCCGATGGCACGCGCCCTTCTAACCGACATTTCCCATCTCTGGTCTGTCGGGCCTCTTGGCCGAACGATAACCACCCCTCCGCGCGTTCGGCAAGATCGGTGACGCCGGGACTGCGCCCGGCGTCTCACCTCGTGTGGCCACTTCGAGCTATAAGCTGCCCCTCACCGCCGACATCGGGACACGAGTCTTCTGCTGGCAACCTGGTTGGCCATACGCCGCTATAGCTAAATTAGCGCGCCTCAGCCGAATTTCAGACCGTCGCGCCATGCCATGACTTCGAGCTCGCCGCGCACGGCGTCCTCAATTGAAATGACAGGTCGCGCCTCAAATTCGAAGGCTGGAAGCATGGAGCAGAACTTGTGCACGGTGACCGGATCATCGCAGTCGGCCAGCATATAGCCACCCCAATCGCCAACACGGATCACGAACAATTCGATCTTGAAGTTTGCGGGGGTTTCCCACCGGCGAAAGACATCCAGTATCCGCTGCTGCGCTTTCTCGTATTCGATCGCTGAGCCCTGTGAACGCTCGTTCCATGTGATCATATATTTCATACCGTTTCCCCTGCTTTCAATTCCAGCCTCAAACAGCTCAACGTGCCGTAGCTTGTGCCGGAGATTATCATGGAAAGGTGCAACGAACCGAGCACCTCAAAGCCGTTGTCTGCTCAGAATAGTTCTATGTCAATCCTGACCGATCTGGGTGGTCGGCGGTTTCCAGCTCTCGTCGCTCCAGAGCTTCCAGGCCGGGCCTCGGCCAGCACAACCTCCTGCGTCGAACCCGGCGCCAGACTCGATGAATGGCTCGATCTGCGTCCCAGGCAGGCCAACCATCTGCTATTCCGGCCAGCGGAATCGCTCCAGGTTGCAGCGGTTCCTGTCGTCGAACTCGACGCCTTCCTCTTCCAGCAAGCGCTGCTGCAAATCGTCGCTGCCGTTGCGGGACAGGCTGTAGGTCACCTCGCCCTTCGCGTTGACGACGCGATGCCAGGGAATATCGGCGGCCGGGTCGAGCTGCTGGAGTACGTGGCCGACAAGGCGGGCGCGCCTCGGCAGACCGGCCAACGCAGCGACCTGTCCATAGGTGGCAACCCAGCCCTTTGGAATCCGGCGGATCACAGCACAAATCGCCGCGGCGGCTTCGTTGCCGCAGTGTGGGGCAGTCCGCAGCAGCTTGCGCTTAGGCGGCAACGCCAGCTTTCGTCCGGCGCCCGCGGGCAGAAGGGTACGCATAGCGCGGCTCTACCACGGCTCGGCGCTAACCGATAAGTTGACGCCCCCTCGTTACGACTTAGAAGTGAGTGAGAGCCATGCCGGATCGGATCGTCTACAAGGTCATGTCGGCCGCGGAGCTGCAGCAGATGCAGCGTGACGGCATTTTCCGTGGATCGCCCGCAGATATTGCGGATGGCTACATCCACCTGTCGTGTGGCTCCCAGGTTGCCGCGACCGTGGACAGACATTTCAGCGGGGTCGACGGCCTTGTGCTGGCCGCCGTGGACCTGTCGCTACTTGGAGATACCGTGCGCTGGGAGCCCTCGCGCGGCGGGCAGCTCTTTCCGCACATCTATGGCCTCTTGCCGGTCGGAGCCGTGGTATCGGTCGCAACTCTGGAGCGAACCCCTGATGGAGCAGTCAAGTTGCCCGCTTAGAAGGTAGACGCATGCCCAAGATCAACATCGACGCGGTGCCGAAACACCAAGGCTCAGGCTATCCGTCGCCATTCGACGCACCCTGCGCCGAACGCGTTCGTCAACGGCTGGGTAACGCCGGTGGGCTCACCGATTTCGGTGTCAATCTCATGCGCCTGCCACCAGGCAATTGGTCGAGCCAGCGCCACTGGCATTCGGCCGAAGACGAATTCGTCTATGTTCTCGAAGGCGAGCTGACGCTCATCGAAGATGGTGGTGAAACGATCCTGCGCGCCGGAGATTGCGCGGCCTTTCCAAAGGGCTCCGGCAACGGCCATCACTTCATCAACAGATCAGATGCGACGGCGGTCTATCTCGAAGTCGGCGCGCGCTCTCCCACCGACGTCACCATCTGCTCGGATATCGACATGATGAGTTCCAACCCTGACGGTCGGTTCGTGCACAAGGATGGCGCTCCTTACCCCGACCGCTAATGTCCTTCCGTGGGTCGCGGATCGGCAACACGAGTGGCCCTTTATCGACTACAATCAGCCAGACAAGAACAGGGTCGTGTAGATCAGGTTGCCGATATTGTCCGCCGGCAGCGCCTCAAGGAAGAACGATCAACAGCCGGGAGTGACCGGGTGTGCTGGCTCTTGGGATTGCGCGCGATCGGGCTGGCAGCATCGCCACATTTCCTGATGGTCGCCGGTACAGCTGCGCGCCCGCCACGCCGATGATACAACACACACCAGTGTCTAATCATGGAGGCCACGGTGGCGAAGATACTGCTGTTGCAAGGAGCCAATCTGACGTTCCTGGGGCGACGCGAACCGGAGATATACGGCTCTACGACCCCGGCTGAGCTTGACGCCATGCTCCAGCGACATGCTCGGGATCACGACTATCAATTGGAAATCTTCTACACGAACATCGAAGGCGATGCCATCAATCGCATCTACCAGGCAGTCGACGAGGGCTTCGACGGTCTGGTGATGAATCCGGCGGGCTTCACCTACGCCGGCTATGCCCTGAAAGACTGCATCAAGGGAGCAGCGTTGCCGTACGTGGAGGTGCACATCAGCAGCATTGCAAAGCGCAATATCCACTGCGTCCTCTCCGATGCGGCGGAAGGGGTGATCACTGGGTTCGGGATGCATTCCTACATTCTCGGCCTCGATGCGATGCTGGAGCTCCTGCGGACGAGGACGGCAGGACGTTCACGAACAGCGCAGGCTTAGGCGCCCCAGCCGAGGCTATGGCCGGTTTCGTACTCGTTCACTACGCGGGAGGCTCACAGGAAGCTGCACGCCCCGACTGGATTCACGTCTCCAACACCAGCAGGCCATAGCCTGTGGTGAACGGCGCTGTGTAATTCCGGTGCACTCTCCGAACGCTCTCGCCCAGAGCACCGCGCATTGCAAGCCACATGATCATTTCGACGCCCTCGGTGCCGCCGCGCTCCATGTATTCCTGGATGGAAAGTTCCGACAGCCCGGCGGGATCGGTCTCTAAGCGGTCCATGAATTCATTGTCCCAGCCGACGTTCTTGGTGCCGAATTTGGTGCCGTGCAGCTGATGGGTCAGTCCGCCGGTGCCGAACACGACTATGCGCTTGTCTTTTGGGTAGGACGCGATCGCACGGCCCAGAGCGCCGCCCAACCGGTAGAGCCGCCTGGCGGTCGGAATCGGATGCTGGATCACGTTGACCGCCAGCGGAACGACCGGAACCTTCCAGTCGGTATCTGTCAACAACGGCAAGAACGATAGCACGCCGTGGTCAAGCTTCATCTCCTGGCAGATCGTCGGGTCGAACTCGTCCGCCACCAGTGAGCGCGCGAGGTGCCAGGCGAAATCCGGATCACCTGGCAGGTCTGGCAGCGGCCGCTTCCCCCAACCCTCATCCGCCTGGGCATGCGTTGCGCCAACGCCCAGAGCGAAGGTGGGGTAAGCGTCGAAGAAAAACTGGTTCACGTGGTCGTTGTACACGATCAGGAACAGATCCGGCCTGACCTCGTCCAGCCATGCTCTTGCCGGCACATACCCGGTAAATAACGGCGCCCAAATCGGCTCCTGTTGTTGGCCGCGATCCCACGCCACGCCGATCGTTGGGGCGTGCGATGTGCCAATGCCGCCGATCACGTGCGCCATGGTCAATGAGCCTTTCGTGCGTTGTATTCGGCCAATGTCATTCCGGCGGAGTGGGCGCCGATCTCGGGCAGTGGCACGCCGACAGCGGCGCCAATTTTCAGCATGAGATAGATGCTCGCGCCGCTCTCCAGCATGCCCTTCCAGTCGCGGCGTGCGACAAGGTCGATCTGTTCAGCCGAGCAACCCATGTCGCGCATGTAGCGCGCTTCGTCCTCGTTGAAGCGCGAGCGGTTGTCCGCCGAACTGAGGGAATTCGCCATTTTGTTGAGGGCGTAGCCCCGCGCCGACCGTTCCACAGTGAAGACGTAGGCGCCGGAGACGACTTCGTCCAATGGAGCCTCCCTGGTCTCTATTCGACCCGTAGAAGGTATCGCGTCGAGACCGGCACGGCAAACGAGTTCAAAAGTCCTTGCTCCGACTGCGGCCCTACCCATCGACGAGGTCTGGAAAACCCAGGCCCTGTGTGCCACGGTGAGGCAGAAATAATCGGAGGTGTGCCATGAGCCAGGCCGAGATCGCCGACAGCAACGTTGCGGCGGACACCCAGAAAGCGTCGGCGGCCTATGTGCCGACGCTCCAGCGCACGGCAGGGCAGCCGCCGCCCATCGCGGCGAACGGCGGCCTATCCTACATGTCGTTCGATCGGGATGGCGATGCGGGAACCGCCCCGGCGATCCAGGACGCGCTCGCCGAAATCGCCGAGGGCGAGGGCCAGCGCGTTACCGACATGATCAACAACGCTCCTCCGGGGGCCCCGATCAAGACCAAGTGGGGCTTCGGGTTCCGGAAATACGAGGAGTGCCTGGACTACATACGCAGGAACAACGCCATCAGGGCCCCCGAAGGCGGCGTGGCGGTGCCGCTGCCATATACCGTCTATGAGCGGCCGACCTGGTCCATCGTCCCGTCCAATGCTGTCTGGCATGACCCGGCGCGCGCCGACGTGGCGGCGATCCTGCGCAAGAACGAGCAGGACAGCCGGAAGCGGGACCTCTGGTTCCCGCAGGTGATGCGCGACGCGCGGCGCATCGGCGAGTACTACCCGGGCCTCTCGCCCGACAGCCCCGAATGCATGGACAGGCTCGGTGTCTCGCTGGCGCACCTCGAGTCCAAATGCACGAACTTCTACGACTCGGCGGAGGTGGAGCGCGTGTTCTACCCCGAGATCGAGAAGCTCCTCCTGGAATTCTTCCCGGGCGCGACCGACGCGCTGGTCTATAACCACGACGTCTTCGACAAGGACTACGCGGGCGACCGCACGGAAGACCAGGCCAACAAGAACCCGGGCGTGAATGCCCGTTACGCCACCCTCGTGCACAACGACCTGAACGACAACAGCGGCCGCGTGCGCTGCCGCGAGCTGCTCACCAAGAACCTGCGGAACTTCGGGCGCGAGCAGCACTACACGGAGGAAGAGGCCGACGAGAAGATGTCGCGGCGGTTCATGTCGATCAACCTCGCCAAGCCGATGGAGACGGTCGAGCAGTTTCCCTTCATCCTCTGCGCGTGGCCCTCTTTCGCCGACCAGCCGTACATCACCAACTACCGGATCTACGACGACCGCGTCGGCGAGACCACCCGCTTCACCTACCGTCCCGACCACGAGTGGTACTGGTTTCCCCAGCAGAAGCCCAACGAGGTCTCGATGCTCAAATGCTATGACTCGGAGACCGACGGCTCCGTCTCGCGCTGGTCTTTCCACACTGCCTGTATCGACCCGACCGCGCCCGCCGACGCCCCCTGCCGCAGGAACGTCGTGGTCCGGTCCTTTGTCTTCTTCTAGGAAGACAGAAAGCGGCGGCGCGCAAATGAGAAGTGATGCGCTTGCCCGGCGTCGTGCTGGGCGAAGGCCCGGCATCGACGCCTGATAGTGCCGGCGTTGGCAGGGCCTTCGCCCGGCATAACCGTTTGATGCGGATGTGCCCAACTCTAGGCGATTGTGTAGTTTGCATATACTAGGACTATCGTCCTAGTATATTGACGATGATCTCAGCCGATCAAGGTGGCACGGTGATATCGGAGAGAGCGAAGAACTTCCAACCCGAAGGCGTCAGGGTCAGAGCATAGAACGCCGAGACGATTTCGATAGGAGACCCGTTTACCCTTACCGGACTGCGCGGCGCACGATCATGTGTGCCTTCTCCGCTGACAGAAACACCACCTCGGGGTTGAGGTCTTTGGTGTCGTGCCACTGCTTCGCGGCCATTAACTCGGCAGGCTGGACCGGGTAGGTATCGACCATCGTCACGCGACCATTGCCGATGTAGGCGAGCGGATACTGGATCAGCTTGTCGAGTGCCTCGACATTGTTTGCCCGAAATGCGTCGATGTAGGCGGTATCAGGTAGCGATCACCTGCCTCTTCAACTGTTGGTCCATGGCTCCCCCTCCGACCATCTTGATGGCCCAGCGTATAGTCTGCGTGTCGCCAGCATGGAGACGTTCGCAAAAAAAACTGACATTCCCTGTCGGACTGGCAGAACCTCGCTCGTCCTCGGAGCATGGATCGCCAATTCATGGAAGCAAGGGCTATGTCGCAACGAGCCGCAACCGCGGAATCCGAGATCAAGGCACTGATCGGAGCGTGGGCTGACGCCGTCCGGCGGCATGACCTGCCGGCCATATTGGCGCATCACGATGAAGAAATCGTCATGTTCGACGTGCCACCGCCGTTGCAGTCGCGCGGCCTGGCTGAATACAGGAAAACCTGGGATCTGTTCTTCGCCTATCACAAACCCGGGCAAGCCTTCGACGTTGAAGAGCTGCAGATCTGCGTCGGCGACACCGTCGCCTTTGCGGTTGTCATCATGCGTTGCGGGTCGGCCACAGTCGGTGGCCCTCCCGAACAGGGTGGCTTCCAGTTTCGGCTGACCATCGGCCTCCGCAAGGTCGACGGCGCCTGGCGCATCCAGCACGAGCACCATTCGGTGCCGGCGACAGATTAGAAGAACCGCAGCAGCGATCGCCGGCAGCGTCCGTTCCGTCAATTCGAAAGGACAAGCCAACATGCCCAACACCGTACACCTGCACCGGGTTCTGGCAACCACCCCGGAGAAGGTCTATCGCGCGTTCCTCGAGGCGGACGCGCTCGCGAAATGGCTTCCGCCCAACGGCTTTGCCTGCACTGTGCATCATCTGGAGCCGCAAGTGGGCGGCACCTTCAAAATGTCCTTCCGGAACTTCACAACGGGCGAAAGCCACGTCTTTGGCGGCGAATATATGGAGCTCGTTCCGGGCGAACGCCTGCGCTACACCGACAAATTCGACGATCCCAACCTGCCCGGCGAATTCAGGTGACCGTCGCGTTGAAGAAATATCGGTCGGCACCGAGCTGGATATCGTGCAGTCAGGCCTACCGGACGTCATTCCACCCGAGGCCTGTTACCTCGGTTGGCAGGAGTCGCTGCGAAACCTGGCAAGGCTCGTCGAGCCCGAGATCAATGAATAGCGCATCGGGCGTGAGCAACCGAGGTATGGCGTCAAGAATAGTGAGGGAATTCCTATGAGCGGAAAAATCATCACCTGTCTGTGGTTCGATCATGGCGAGGCGCGGAAAGCAGCGGAATTCTACGCGGCCACTTTTCCCGACAGCCACGTCGGACCAGCCCTTCAGTCTCCATCCGAGTATCCTGGCGGTAAACAGGGTAGCGAGTTGACCGTCGAGTTCACTGTACTCGGCCAGGCCTTTGTCGGTCTGAATGGTGGCTCCGCGTTTAGGCCGAACGAGGCGGTGAGCTTCCAGGTGATGACCGACGATCAGGCAGAAACCGACCGCTATTGGCATGCAATCATCGAGAATGGCGGCAGCGAAAGCCAGTGCAGCTGGTGCAAGGACCGCTGGGGCTTTTCCTGGCAGATCGTGCCACGAGCCTTGATTGCCGCGCTGAAGGATCCGGATCGCGCCGCCGCGAAGCGGGCGATGGATGCCATGATGACCATGCGCCGGATCGACATCGCCAAGATTGAGGCTGCACGAGCGGGCCAGGCGGCAGCCTGACGCCCATCGTCACCGCCTCGGCTCAGGCCGGTCAAGCTGTTGAACGCTGCGCGGCCTCACGCTCATAGACGGCCAGGAAAGCCTTACCCATCAGCGACCCCTCGCGGTCGATGCACTTCCGTAGCACCAGGGCACGGGCAGCCTGAATGGACTTATCGTCAGGCGCTGCCTCACTGGCGAATTCCGCGAGATGCGCGGCGAGGCGGGTGTTGCCTTCCTCAGCCAGAACGGCCGCCCGCTCGGCAAGCCTGTCGGCACCGCCAGCCAACCGCGCCAATTCCAAGGCCAGATCGGCTGCCCTGGCAGGCTCAGATGCGCCGGATTGCCATCGAACCAGCCGGCATAGAGGTGATAGATCGCCCGACCAGGAACTCCGGATCATTGTACTTGGCGCGCAGATAGGCTTCGACAGATACTCGGCCGGCGCGGTGACGGCATGCAGCACCTGATCGAGCGTGGCGCCCCGGTTCATCAGCGCGAGGAACTCGCGGACCAGATGCTCAAGCACTGCGCACCGTCGCGCAGCACCTGCGCGGCACGGTCCTTGCCGAAAATGACCGGGCCATGTCCGGGATGACGATCTCCGGCTCCAGCCGTTCCATGTGCCGCAAGGCAGCCGCCCATTCCGCCGCGTACGCTGCACCTTCCTCGGGTTGCCCGCGTTGGGAAACATCCAAATGACGAAGTCGCCGCTCGCCAGAATGCGGCGGTCGGACAGCCAGACGAACGTGGCATCATCGGTCTCGCCCCGGCCATGGAACAACTCGATTCGCTCGCCGCCAATCTCCAGCGAAAGCGTATCGTCATAGACCTCGTCGGGCTGCCGGTGGCCGACCGGATAGACATACCCCGGATCGTTGAACTGCTGGCCCTGCACGATGCTGTTGAGGCCCTGCGTCAGCGCATATCGGTTCATCCGCCGCGCCACGTCGCGGTGAGCGACGATCCTCGGGCGCGCCAGCCCTTTCGCCTCCGCCTCCCGGTCGATGGCGGCATTCCTCCGGTATGGTCGATATGGCCATGGGTGTAGATCACCGTATGGATGGGCTCGTCCCAGGTCCTGATGAGTGCGAGCACCTTCTCGGCGGTCGCCTGATTGGCCGTGTCGACCAGAACCAGCCCGTCCCGCGTGCGGATCGCGGTGACGCTGCCGCAGAAATAGGTCGTGTGGACCGTGATGATGTTGTCGGCGACAGGGGTGACGCCGCCCTGCGATACCGCTGCCGTCCATTCCTCCATCTGCGCCGAGCCGTTCCAGAGCCGCTCAAACAAGGGGTGCTCAGGCATTTGATATCCTCCCCGACCGCCTCTGACGGCTTAGCACCATTGCCGGCGAACAGAAATGCCAGCGGCAGCGATCCTGGCCTCTAATATCGATGCTCAATGAGAAAAGACCCCACCCGTCACATTCGTCATGGTTGGGCTTGGCCCAACCATCCACGTCTTCCTGAGAGTTGGTATAAGCTCAACCATAAATGACCACCTGCCGTCGGCAATCACCCTGGACGAATGTCTGGTTGTCGATATTGCGCACGTGAAAGTTGTGGTTCCGTTTGCGACCAAGTCGTTGTCGCTACCCGCCACTAGCTTGGTCGCACGGGGGGCGGGACCCGCAGGATGGGAGCAAACAGACAGCCTACGGCCCTATTGGGCCAACGCGGCGCTTGCGCGCCAGCTTCCTCGCAGCGCGCAACGCGGCTTCCGCATAATCGCGATTGCCGTGGATTAGGGTCAGTGCAACAGCTCCCTCGACCAGAATTACTATCTCCCGCGCAAGGTTCGATGGAGCAACAGCTTTCGCGTCTGCAAGTAGTTCCGCGTACCCGGATTCGACTGCCGCTTTGTGACGACGTGCGACAGCACGTGCTGGGTGACCTGGCAGATCGGCAAGTTCCATGACAATGCGTGTGAAACCCTCACCGGCAAACCCAGGTTTCAGCAGTCCACCTCGCGAGTTCGAAGAACAGCACGTCAAGAATGCCCTCCGCATTTCCGCTATGAAGAGCCACATGCTTTCGAATGCGCGCCAGCGCCAGTTCGTGCTGGGAGGTCGAACACCGCCGCCAAGAGGTCGTCCTTGCTTCGGAAATGATAATAGAGCGAGCGCTTCGTGACGCCAGCGAATGCCGCCACCTCATCGACCCCGACCCTGGTGAACCCCTTCCGATAAAAGAGTTCATAGGCGGCATCGAGAATGCGACGCCTGGTCTGCGCAGCAGGTCTTGGCATGGCCAACAATAGCCTCTTCGTATGTATACCGACTAGTGAGTTTACTTGTCGTTGGATCGGTTATCTGGTTCCCCAATCGATACGTGAAGACAGGCAACACCACAACAAGCCTGACACGGGGGGTATAATGCGGAAGCAGTTCTATGATCCGTTGAATCAGCAGGCGCTGTCGACACTGATGGCGGCAATTCCGGTGGCCACACTTCTGGTTCTGCTGGCCTCCGGCAAGGTCCA
>CAVZNH010000074.1:0-76340 GCA_963776505.1 uncultured Alphaproteobacteria bacterium | reverse complement strand
CTTGTCGACCAGCTTGCGCACCGCGATCTCGGGAACCAGTTCGTCCGTGTCGCCATGCAGCATCAGGCCGCCGCACGGGCAGGGAGCGAGGAACCCGAAGTCGTAATGGTTCGCCGGCGGCGCCACACTGGCCCAGCCGGAAATCTCCGGCCGGCGCATCAACAGCTGCATGCCGATGAACGCGCCGAACGAATAGCCGGCGATCCACAGCCCGCCATGGTTCGGGTTCACCACCTGCATCCAGTCGAGCGCCGACGCCGCATCCCCGATCTCGCCGATCCCACCGTCATAGCGGCCCTGGCTCCGGCCGACACCGCGGAAATTGAACCGCATCACCGAGCAGCCCAGCCGCTGGAAGGACTGATACATCGCATAGGTGATTCGATTGTTCATGGTTCCGCCATGCAGCGGATGTGGGTGCAGAATCAATGCCACCGGCGCACCAGTCTCCTTGGAGTGGTGGTAACGACCCTCCAACCGCCCATCAGGGCCGGCAAACATCACCTCTGGCATGGCGTTTCGAAACCGCTTTCCTTTCATGCCGGGCGACGCTGCGCCGGGAGTCCTTCCAGTCCCGGCCGCGGCCCCAAATATTACAGCCCTCGTCCCCGCGCCCGATCGGGTTCACATTAGAATAGTACCGCATTCCCCGCTTTTCAGTTCCGCGTGAATTCTTGACCTCTGTGGTCGGAATATCTAGCGTTAGGCGGAGCGGCACTGGTGCCGCAGGGTTTGCTTCCTCCACCGTCAGTTCGGCCCCCGACCGGCCGTGCCCCAGGGTTGGGCTCCAGGACCCAGGGCAGCCTACTATAGGGTAGGAGCATCCAGACTCCATAACGGAATTGTCGCATGGCTTTCATGTTCCTGCGTGAGTCGATCCGGACCTACCGGGAACGCGACCCGGCGGCGCGTTCCTCGCTGGAGGTCCTGCTATGCTACCCAGGCGTGCATGCCGTCATGTGGCACCGGCTGTCGCACTGGCTGTGGCAGCATGATCTGCGCCTGCTGGGGCGATTCTCCTCCCATATCGCCCGCTGGCTGACCGGGATCGAGATCCACCCGGCCGCCAGTATCGGTCGGCGGCTGGTGATCGACCACGGCATGGGGGTGGTGATCGGCGAAACCGCCGAGATCGGCGACGACTGCTATCTGTATCATCAGGTCACCCTGGGCGTCGCACGCACCAGCGGCGGCAAGCGGCACCCGACGGTCGGCAACAACGTGATCATCGGCGCCGGCGCCAAGGTGCTGGGCCCGATCACGGTCGGCGACAATGCCCGGGTCGGCTCCAACGCCGTGGTGCTGGACAACGTGCCCGACAACACGACCGTGGTGGGCATTCCGGCGCGGCCGGTGGATCGCACAGCCGCCGCGCGACCGCAAGACCCTGGGGTTCGACCCCTACGGCATCCCATGCGACGGCGGTCTCGACCCGCTGCTGCGCGATCTCGACCAGATGCACTGCGAACTGGCCGATTTGGAGGCGCGGGTGGCGCGGCTGGCCGAGGACCAGATGCGCCAGCGTCAGGCCGCGGCGGAGTAGGCGATGCAGCTTCCACCCGCAGCCGATACGCCGTGATGGCCATGGTCGATCTCGCCACACGTCAGACGCTGGGCTGCGAGTGCGGCCCGATCTGCCTGGCCGAGATCGCGGCCCGTCAACGGCTCAGCCAGGCCTATCTGGAGCAGCTTTTCGGCAAGCTGCGGCGCGCCGGGCTGGTCGCCTCGGCGCGGGCCCGGGCGGTGGCTATCGCCTGGCGCGGTCCTCCGACGCGATCGCCATCGCCGATATCGTCTCCGCGGTGGATGAACCGATCCAGGCCACCCGCTGCGAGGATGGCAGCGCCGGCTGCCTCGAGGGCGTCGGCGACGAGGGTCCGGGCCGCTGCCAGACGCATGATCTATGGGAGGAGCTGGGCCGGCAGATCCTGTTCTTCCTGGAGGGCATCACACTCGCCGATGTGGTGACCGGCCGGGTGCTCGGCCGCGCCCTGCCGCTCGCCGGTTGGAACAGAAGCTGGCAGCCGAGTAGCCCGATGCAAATCTACCTCGACGCCAACGCCACGCGAGCCGCTGCGCCCGGAGGCACGCGCCGCAATGCTGGCGGCGCATGGCGGGGACCGGCAATCCTTCCTCGGTGCACGCCGCGGGCCGCGCGGCGCGGCGGATCCTGGAGGATGCCCGGGAGTCGCTGGCGGCCCGGTTCGGCGCGCCGGCGCAGACCTTGTCTTCACCTCCGGCGGCACCGAGGCCGATGCGCTGGCAATCCATGCGCTTGGGCCGCGGGCCGCGGCTGATCATCGGCGCCACCGAGCATGATGCCGTGCGCTCGGCCGCCGCCGGAGCGCGAGGCTGCTGCCAGTCGATCGCGAGCGGCGTCGCCGATCTGTACACGCTGGCGGCCTGGCTGGCGGATGGGCCGGCCGCGCTGGTCTGCCTGATGCTGGCGAACAACGAGACGGGCACCATCCAGCCGGTCGCGCGAGGCGGCCGACCTGTGCCGCCGCATGGCGGCATTGCTGCACGTCGATGCCGTCCAGGCAGCAGGGCGGATCGCGGTCGCGCTGTCGCGCACTCGGCGCCCACAGCATCGCCATCTCCTCGCACAAACTGGTGGCCCGCCGGGCGTTGGCGCCCTGTTGCTGGCCCCCGAGGTCACGGCCATCGCTCCACTGATCGCCGGCGGCGGGCAGGAACGCGGTCGACGAGGCGGCACACCTCCTTTGCCCGCCATCGCGGGCTTTGCCGCAGCGGCCACGGCAGCCACCGATGCATCCCGCCTCGCCCCACTGCGTGATGTGGTCGAGACGGCAGCCGTCGCTGCGGGTGCGCTCGTGTGCGGCGTTGGGGCAAACCGGCTGTTCAATACCACGTGCCTGGCGCTGCCCGGTGTGCGCGCCGACGCGCAGGTGATCGCGCTCGACCTCGAAGGCATTGCGGTCAGTGCCGGTGCGGCGTGCAGCTCCGGCAAGGTGACGGCAAGCCATGTGCTCGCCGCTATGGGCCTTGGGCCGGTCGCCGGCCAGGCGATCCGCGTCTCGCTGCCGTGGAACGCGACAGAGGCGGACGTCGCCGTCTTCGCGCCTGCCTATCGGCGCATGGCGGAGCGATTGCGCATGGCGCTGGCACCACGCGCCGCCTGAACCCACATTGCCCGGCATGAGCAGTTCTCCGCCACGCCCGAACCGTCCGGTCTATCTCGATAATCAGGCCACCACGCGGTGCGACCCGCGCGTCGTGGCCGCGATGCTGCCGTGGTTCACCGAGCACTACGGCAACCCGCACAGCATCGAGCACGTGATGGGCACCGAGGCAGAAGCCGCCGTCGAGGACGCTCGCGGCCATGTTGCCGCGCTGATCGGCGCCGATGCCAAGGAGCTGGTGTTCACCTCTGGCGCTACCGAGAGCAACAACATCGCAATCAAAGGCGCGGCCCGTTTCGCGCTGCGCGCCGGCAACGGGCGAAGGCGCATCGTCACGGTGGCGACCGAGCACAAATGCGTCCTCGAATCGGTGGCGGATCTGGCCGACGAGGGGTTCGAGCCGGTTTTCCTGCCGGTGCGCCCGGATGGGCTGCTGGACCCGGAGGTGCTGCGTGAGGCGCTGGAAGTGCCGACGCTGTTGGTCAGCGTCATGTCGGTGAACAACGAGATCGGCGTGGTGCAGGACATCGCCACGCTCGCGGCGATCGCCAAGCAGGCGGGGGCGCTGTTCCATACCGATATTGCCCAGGCCGCGGGGAAGATCCCGCTCGACCTGACCGGCTGGAAGGTCGATCTGGCCTCGATCAGTGGCCACAAGCTTTACGGACCGAAAGGAGTAGGCGCGCTCTTTGTCCGGCGACGGCCGCGCGTACGACTGACCCCGCTGTTCTCGGGCGGCGGCCAGGAGCGTGGCTTGCGTTCCGGCACCCTGCCTGCCCCGCTGGTCGTGGGTCTCGGCGAGGCCTGCCGCCTGGCGCTGGGCGAAATGTTGGAGGAGGGCAAACGGCTGGCAGAATTGCGCGACCGCCTGCCGGCCGGCTCCGCGCGGCGATCCCTGGCGTCGTGGTGAACGGCAGCATGGTGGCGCGGATTCCTGGCAACCTGAATGTCACCTTTCCCGTTGCCACCGCCGCGGACCTGATGGCGCGCGTGCCGGACCTGTGCGTTTCCACCGGCTCGGCGTGTTCATCCGCCGCGATCGAGCCGTCCTACGTGCTGCGCGCCCTTGGCCTGGACGACGAAGCGGCGTCGCGGACCTTGCGCATCGGGATCGGGCGCTTTACCTCGCCCGCCGATATCGACTATGCGGCAACGGCGCTGGCTGCGGCGCATGCGGGGGCACCGGCCCCTGGCATCGAACGGTTCGCCCAGGCCTGAACGGAACCCATTGGCCAGATGCCGAAGATGACCTTCATCGAACGCGACGGAACGCGTCGCGAAGTCGATGCACCGCTCGGACTGTCGGTGCTGGAGATCGCGCACCAGAACGGCGTCGATATCGAGGGCGCGTGCGAAGGCTCGCTCGCCTGCTCAACCTGCCACGTGATCGTCGACACTGCGTGGTTCAGCAAGCTCGCCGAACCGACCGAGGACGAGGAGGACATGCTCGACCTGGCGTTCGGGCTGACCGAGACGTCACGGCTGGGCTGCCAGATCGTGATCACCGAGGCGCTCGACGGCCTCGTGGTAAAGCTGCCCGCCGGCACCCGCAACATGATGAACGATTAGCGCGTGCGCATCCTCGTCGCGATGTCCGGCGGCGTGGACAGCAGCGTCGTGGCGGGACTGCTGCGGGAGGCCGGCCACGAGGTGATCGGCGTGACGCTGCAGCTCTACGACCATGGAGCCGCGACCGGGCGCAAGGGTGCGTGCTGCGCCGGGCAGGACATCCATGACGCGCGGCGGGTGGCCGACCATCTGGGCATCCCGCACTACGTGATCGACGCGGAGCAGCGGTTCGCCGATGCGGTGATCCGGGACTTTGCCGACAGCTATGCGGCGGGCGAAACGCCGGTGCCCTGCGTTCGCTGCAACCAGACCGTGAAGTTCGCGGACCTGACCGCGCTGGCGCAGGGACTGGGGTGCGAGCGGTTGGCGACCGGGCACTATGTGCGGCGGATCGACGGCCCCGAGGGCCCGGAGTTGCATCGCTCTACCGACTTGGCGCGCGATCAGAGCTGGTTCCTGTTCGCCACCACCCGTGAGCAGCTTGTGCAGGCGATATTTCCGTTGGGGGGATTGGACAAGCGCCAAGTGCGCGACGAGGCGGAGCGGCTTGGTCTGCCGGTGGCCGCCAAGGCAGACAGCCAGGACATCTGCTTCGTCCCGTCAGGCAACTATGCCGATGTCGTCACGCGGTTGCGTCCCGACGCGGGGGAAGCGGGCGAGATCGTTGATCGCGGAGGGCACGTCCGCGGTCGGCACGACGGCGTCGCGCGGTATACGGTCGGTCAGGGGAAGCGCCTCGGTGATGCGGCGATCGCCGGCGGTGAACGCCAGGTGGTGGTGGCACTGGACCCGGCGCGCCGGCGGGTCGTGATCGGCCCGCGTCATGCCGGAACGAAACTGGTGCGCTTGCGCGAGGTGAACTGGCTGATATCACCGCCGGTGCACCCACTGCGCTGTGCGGTGAAGCTGCGGGCACGGGAAGCGCCGCAGAGCGCCTTGGTGACCATTACAGATGACAGCACGGAGGTCCACCTGGATACCCCCGCCCTACCAGCGCCCGGACAGGCCTGCGTCTTCTACGACGGGGAGCGTGTGCTGGGCGGCGGCTTCATTCGACGGGCAGATGTCGGAGCGATGGTTGACGTGGTCAGGGGCGGCGGACTATCTCCCCTGCCCTTCGGTTCGGATGGCGGCGTAGCTCAGCGGTAGAGCAGGGGAATCATAATCCCTTGGTCGGTGGTTCAAATCTAATCCCTTGGTCGGTGGTTCAAATCCGCCCGCCGCTACCATCCAAGTCATGCTTCGGCACGGGGGCTTGCGTTTGGTGCGATGACGCCCGTGGCTCAGGCCTCAGCCAGCACATGGGCGTCACGTTCCGACCACATCAGCGTGGCGACATCGCCTGGTTCGACTGGACGCGCGTAGAAATCGCCGTCGGGGAGCAGCGCCGCTGCCTCCTCGCCCCCCGCGGTCGCGAGAGCGACGCGCACCATCGCGCCTTGATATTCCACGGCGGCGACGCGACCTGAAACCGACGGTCCGACGCCCGGCACTCCAGCCAGTCGACAGCGGTCGGCGCGCACCGCAATCAATCCACGGTCGCTGGGCAACACATTATGGCCGCCGATGAAGCGCGCGATGAACGCGTTCGCCGGCCGCTCGAACACGTCGCGCGGCGGACCTGCCTGGCGGATCTCGCCATCCTCCATCACCACCATGAGGTCGGCCATCGCCATCGCCTCATCCTGGCTGTGCGTGACATGGATGAAGCTGATGCCAAGCTCACGCTGCAGCCGCTTCAGCTCCTCACGCACCTTGATCCGCAGGAACGGATCGAGTGCCGACAGCGGCTCATCCAGCAGCAGCACGCGCGGCCGTGTGATCAGAGCACGCGCCAGTGCGACGCGCTGCTGCTGACCTCCTGATAGCTGCGATGGCAGACGATCCGCATATTGCTCCATATGCAACAGCGCGAGGAACTCGCGCGCAGTCTTGTGCCTCTCGGCCTTGCCGACCCGGCGCATCTTCAGACTGAAAGCCACGTTGTCGAGGCAGTTCAGATGCGGGAACAGCGCGTAGCTCTGGAACATCATCGCAGTGCCGCGGCGGATTGGCGGGAAGGTCGTGACGTTCTGACCACCGATCAGAATGTCGCCTTCGCTCACTGCCTCATGGCCCGCGATCATGCGCAAGGTCGTGGTCTTGCCGCAGCCGCTCGGGCCCAAAAGGCAGCAGTAGCTGGCCCTGGGAATGCGCAGCGAGACGCGGTTCACCGCAGCGGTTGGTCCAAAACGCTTGGTAAGCGCCACCAGCTCGACGTCAAATCGCGAGTCCATCGTCGTTTCCTAATCCGATGTCACCATGGCCCGGCGTCGCTGCATGCGCCAGACCACAACAAGAGTAATTCCGATGATCAGGAACGACACGGATGTGGTCAGCGTGCCGATCGCGAACAGCACCGGCGAGGTCGCACTTGAAATCAGGGCATAGAGCTCCAGTGGCAGCGTGTTGCTGCGGCCGATCGCAAGCGTGGTGCGGGCGTACTCATCGTAGGACAGCGTGAATGCGCCCATGGCCACGCCTATTATCCCGGGCAGCAGGATCGGCAGCGTCACATAGCGCAACCGCTGCCACGGCGTCGCGCCGAGATCGTTTGCCGCTTCTTCGTACATGCGGTTGAAGCGGTTCACCACGGCGAACATGGCGAACAGACCGAAAGGAAGCGTCCAGGTAAGTTGCGCACCGAGCGCCGAGGTGAACAGACTGGTCTGCCAGCCGAGTACCTGGAAACCGAGGCCGATGCCGAAGCCCACCAACAAACTCGGCATCACGAGGCTGGCAATCGCGAAGTAGAACACCACGCCGGAGCCTGGAAAGCGTCGGCGGAAGCCGAGAGCGGCGGAGACCGAGAACACGACCGTCAGCAGACTGACGATAGAGGCAAGCTCGATCGATCGGCTGAATGATACGGGAATGTTCGCCATCTGCTCTGGCCTGAACACATCGCGGAACCAGGCGAGCGATACGCCGACCATCGGGAACGTCACGCCGCCGTTGGGTCCTTGGAACGACAGCACGTAGATCACCAGCATCGGGCCATATAGGAACATCAGATACGCGCCGAACAGTGTGGCGAGCGCGTAGAATGTCCAGGGCCGTGATGCGCTCGGTCCGATTGCAGGCGGGCCGCTGCCGACTATCATGGGCTACTTCACCAATTCCTTGCGAACATCGACGACGCGCATCATGCCAGCGACCATGATGGCGACGAACACGACCAGCACCATCGCATTAGCCGAGGCGGGCGGGTACTGCATGGCCTGTATTTCGGTGGAGAGCATCGAAACGATCGAGGCGCTTTGCCCGCCGCTCATCTGCTTCACGACAAAGTAGTCGCCCATCACCTGGGTGAACACCAGGATCGAACCAAGTGCAATTCCAGTCTTCGACAGCGGGATCACGACGTCGACCATGGTACGCCAGCGACTGGCTCCAGCATCACGCGCGGCCTCGAGCAAAGAAGGATCGATCTTGGCCATCGAATTGGCGATTGGCCCGACCATCAGCAAAGTGAACAGGTGGATGTAGGTGATGACGACCGCGAAGTCGGAGAACAGCAGGAAGGTGAGCGGCTGGGACGTGATGTGCAGGTCCTGCAGGATGGTATTGAATGCGCCGTTGCGTCCAAGGAACGGAATCCAGGCGATGGTGCGGATGATGCCGGAGGTCCAGAACGGTATGGCGCAGAGCAGGAACAGCACGGTGCGGATCGTGGCGCTGCGGATGTGGTGGATCAGGAACCAGGCGATGTTGAAGCCAAGGAACAGCGTGATCGCCCAGACGATGACTGCGAATTTCAGCGAGCTGAGATAGACGCGGAGCGTGGCCGGCGTGGTCAGAAGCTCGCGGTAATTGTCGAACAGGAAGGCCGGGTAGATGCCCACGCGGTCGTAGTCGAAGAAGCTGACCACGAGGAACAGAATGGTAGGAAGCGCAAACAGCGCCAGCAGTATCAGCGCGAGTGGCCCAACCTGCAGCCATGACACCAGCCAGGCAGGAAGACGGCGGCCCCTGCCTTCACCGGACCTTATCCGGCCACCCGCGGCGACTGAGGGCCCCAGCCATGACGGTACGCCGGCCGTACGCGCGAGTCGGCTCACGCTGCTGCCTTGATCTCGTTCCTGCACCGCATTAGCGGCAGTATGCGTGTGCCGAACTGCTCCATGCCGATCACGAAGTCATCGAACGTCAGCATCACGCCCTGCACCCCTGGCACGCCAGCGAGTTCGTCCAGCATGCGCGCGACCGACGCGTAGGATCCCACCAGCACGCCCTGGTTGGTCGGCAGCTTGTCGACGCCGAGTGTGCGGCGTTTGTGGGCCTGCGAATACGGGTCTTGATTGGGGTCGTCATCGGCCTGGGCATCGCGGTAGGCGAGCGCCTCGACGTCGGTGCCGGCCTTGTAGTGTTCCCACTTCGCCATCGCCGCGGCATCGGTCTCGTCGGCGATCACCATTTGCAGCACCAATGCGCCGCATTGGCGTCCGGTCTCCTGCGTCGCGGCAACCAGCCGGGCGATGCTCGGAGCAACGCGCGTCGGCTCGTTCACTCCGCCGCTGCCGCAGAAATTATAGTCGGCATAGCGCGCGGCAAATCGTGTGCCGTTGTCGCTCTGTGCGGCGCAGATGATTGGGATCTTCGCGGTCGGCAGCGGGAGGCAGCGGCAGTCGTCCATCTGGAAGAACGACGCCCTTGAAGTCGGAACGACCGGTCTGCCAGAGTTCATTCATGATGGTGACGTATTCGGCGCAATATTCGTATCGACGCCGATAGTGTTCATGCCCAGGCCAGATCCCCATCTGGGTGTATTCGCGGCGCTGCCAACCGGAGATGATGTTGACGCCGAACCGGCCGTGCGAGATCGAGTTGATCGTCACCGCCATGCGCGCCGTGATCGGTGGCGGCATGGTCAGGACGGCGCATGTCGCGAACAACTGGATGCGCGATGTCACTGATGCGAGGCCTGCCATCAGCGTGAACGACTCTAGGTTATGGTCCCAGAATTCCGACGGGCCGCCGAAGCCGTGAAGCTTGATCATCGACAGCGCAAAATCGAAACCGAACCGCTCCGCCTTCTCGACGATGATTCTGTTCAGGTCGAAGCTTGGCTTGTACTGCGGCGACGTGGTGGAAATCAGCCAGCCATTGTTGCCAATCGGGATGAACACACCGAGCTGCATCGTATGCTCCGTTACGACGTGATGAACTCATTCCAGCGCCGCGTCAGATAGCGGTCTTCATCCATCACCGAGTTCCACACTGCGATGTTGCCAAGGCGATGCCATATGTCGCCGCCATCTCGCACGTTGCCGGCCTTTTCCATCAGCTTGCCGAAGGGATTGACGATGTCGGTGGCGGCCGGCTTGCCGCCGTACCAGTAGTCCCACTCCGCCTGGGTCAGGTATTTCTTCGCATTTTCCGGTTGTGCGGAATAATAGCCCTCCCGCGCGATGAAGGCGCCCTGGAAGCCGCCGGTGTACCAGTTCATGTACTCGTAAAAGCAGTCGAGCTTCAGTCCGCTGACATGCTTCATCACGCCGAGTGTGTAGCCCCAGCCGCGATAGCCTTCCTTCAGCGGCTGGAACGCGCAGGGAATTCCCCGCGAGCGCACGGCGGCGACGGCGGGCGACCACATCGACTGGATCACCACTTCACCTGACGCCATCAGGTTCACTGACTGGTCGAACGAGCTCCAGAACGAACGGAACTGGCCATCGTGCTTGATGCTCTGCATGAGATCGATCGTCTTGTCGATCTCCTGCTTCGTCATGTTGCCCTTGTTGCCGTATTTGATGTCGCCGCGCGCCTCCACCGCCATGGCGACATCGATGACGCCCACGGTAGGATTGTCCTGCAGTGCGGCCCGCCCCTTGAATTCGGGCGATAACAGATCGGCCCAGGAGTTGATCTCGCGCCCCACCAGATCGGGCCGGATGCCAAGAGTGTCGCCATTGGTCACGGTGGGAATGCCGGTGAGGAATTCGGTGGGCGCACCGCCGGTGACCTTCTGACCGTCCGGACCAGTGGCGTACAGGATCATCGTCGGGGTGATGCCCTGCTGCGGCGCCTTGCGTCCGTCGGGGTATTCGCCCTTGGTCAGCAGTGGGATCGTCTCGTCCCAGTACTTGAATTTGCTGAGTGGAATCGCTTGCAGAACGTCGCGGCCGATCAGGTAGCGCATATAGACCAGGCTGACGTCGGCACAGTCGATCGCGCTAGATTGCGAAAGGAACCGGTTCAACAGGTCGGCGTTCTCCGAGGCCTGCATGTGGACGGTGAAGCCCAGATCCTTGGTCGCCTGTTCGGCGATGGCGGGGATGGCGGTGACCGGCGGACCGGCATGGTTCAGCACCACATCCTTGATGTTCTGTGCCCAGATCGTCGGGAACCCGGTTACGGCGCCTGACCCGGCGGCGAGACCTGCCGCCGCGCTTGCGCCGCGCAACACGCTTCGACGTGAGACCTTGCCAACCCCGATGGTCATCTGTGTGCCCCTTTCCGCGCCTGCATCGCTCATTTGCGCGTGTTGGCTCACGCGACAGCCGTTGCGCCTCCTCCCGTCTGGATTGCTGCGTTGCAACATGAGCATGATAACGGCAGACCTGCAAGAGGCCTAACATGAAAGATTAATTTGTAGGCAATACGACTTTATAATAGGCATATCAGGTTACTTAATATGCCACGTTCTGTTGGCCTTGTTCTTGCGTCTTCCGAACGGAAGGGGGCCCTTTCGCCGGTGCAGTTGCACCATCTGCCTCAGCCGACAACGAAGTCCGCCCCGTCCCGGACGCTCTATGCCCAGGAAGCAGGCATGCCGCAGATCGACGCTGAACTATATCCTTTCACGCTCAATCCTGCCGCCGTCGCGCTGGTCATCATCGGCTGGATAGCTCCGTCATGCGGCGCTGCTCGCCGCACTCGCCTAAACAGGAGATCCCAAATGAGCGCACGCACGTCTTCGCCGTCATGGTGGGTCCCAGGCGACTGGAACGGCTTCTTCGGTCTGTTCACCAACGTCGCGCTGAACATTATCGTGCTGACCGGCCTCTGCCTCGGCGTGGTGAAGCTGCCCGAGGACATCGTGTTCGGCCGCGTGTTGCCCGCGCTCGCCATCGCTCTGCCGATCGGCAACCTGTTCTATGCCTGGCTCGCCTGGCAGCTGGCGCGGCGCGAGGGTCGCGACGACGTCACCGCCCTGCCCTATGGCCCCAGCGTCCCGCACATGTTCATTGTGGTCTTCCTGGTCATGTTGCCGACCTACCTGAAGACGCAGAACCCGATCCTTGCCTGGCAGGCCGGCCTCGCCTGGGCATTCATCATCGGGATCATCATCCTGCTGGGCGCCTTCGTCGGTCCGACGATCCGGAAGTACACACCGCGCGCCGCGATGCTGGGCGCGCTGGCCGGCATTTCGATCGCGTTCATCTCGATGCGCCCCGCCGCGCTGAGCTGGCAGGTGCCGTGGCTCGCGTTCATTTCGCTCGGCATCATCCTGGTGAGCTGGTGCGCCCGCGTACGACTGCCGTGGGGTCTGCCCGGCGGACTGGTGGCGGTTGGGGTCGGGACGGTGCTCGCGTGGCTCGCCACCGCAACGGGACTGAGCCAGGTGATGGATGCACACGCCGTCGTCCTCGCTCTCGGGAAATTCGGACTGCATGTGCCGGTTCTGTCCGGCGACTTCATGGCCGGGCTGTCCGACATAGGCCCGCTTCTCGTCGTTGCCGTGCCACTCGGCGTCTACAACTTCACGGAAGGCATGAACAACGTCGAGAGCGCCTCCGCCGCAGGCGACAGCTTCGACCTGCGCAAGGTACTGCTGGCCGACGGCATCGGAGCACTTGCCGGTGCGGTACCTGGCTCGCCGTTCCCGCCCGCTGTCTATATCGGTCATCCCGGCTGGAAATCGGTCGGCGGCCGCGTCGGCTATTCACTGGCCACCGGTGTCGTCATCTCGCTGGTGTGCTTCCTCGGCCTGACCGCGCTGCTGCTCGCCGTCGTGCCGCTGGTGTCGATACTGCCAATACTTCTGTATATTGGCCTCGTGATCGGCGCGCAGGCGTTCGAGACAACGCCAGCCCGTCACGCGCCGGCTGTGATCCTCGCCATGCTGCCCAATATCGCGTCCTGGGCGCAAAGCCAGATAGACGGTGCGCTCGCCGCGGCGGGCACGTCGGCGTCACAGGTCGGCCTCGACAAGCTTGCCGGCAACGGCGTGATCTATCACGGGCTGCAACTGTTCGGCGGGGGCGGCACGCTGGCTGGACTGATGCTGGGCGCGATTGCGGCGTTCATCATCGACCGCAAATTCGATCGTGCCGCGCTCTACGCGCTCGCCGCTGCGGTGCTGGCATTCTTCGGCTTCATCAATGGCACCTCATTGCAGTTCGCCAATTCGGCGCCCGTGGCTCTCGGCTATCTGCTGATCGCACTGATCTGCGTGGGTCTCAGCCGATACCCTGCGGCGGCCGAAGTGCCGATGACCGAAATCATGGCGGAAGAACCGGCCGAATGATCGCAGTTCACCGGCCGCGCAAGGATTGCCGACCACGGCGGCCTCCCCGGCTATCCCTACACCGCGACAGCGACTGCACCCGCGGTGGGACGCATGTTGGATAAAGGTGCGCTGCCGACCAGCGCGACCAACCTCGATCAGTTCGCCACCGGCATTGCGCGTGCACCGCGACCCACGGAGTAGCCGCGCGGAGATCAACCCGCTGCGATGCGTCGGATTGCGCACGCCTGTGTGCCTGCCTCGTGTTGCGCCCGGTTTCCGATCGTCGAATACTGGCGGCTGCCACGCCCTCGGGCCGCATGGCGAGTTCACCCCGCTTGTCGATGACGGCGCGGCGTTCCGATGGCCCGATAGAAGTCCAAGACCCGGACCCATGGAGGAAGATCGATGTCATTCTACCGAGGCATGACCTGCGAGAACGTGACCATCAAAGGCGACAAGGGAACGCCGATAACGGCTTATGTGGCCAAGCCATCCGGTCCAGGCCCATTTCCCGGCGTCGTGCTGATCCACCATCTCCCGGGCTGGAGCGAGCTCTACATCGAGACGACCCGCCGGTTCGCGCATCACGGTTATATGGCGATCTGCGCCAACCTATACGAGCGTGAGGGCGGCGGCAGTGACGGCAACCCTGATGACGTTGCCGCCAAGGTGCGCGCCGAGGGCGGCATCGCCGACTCCCAGATGGTAGGCGACACCGAGGCCGCGGTGAAGTGGATGCGCGCGCAGCCCGATAACAACGGCCGCGTTGGTCTTATCGGCTCTTGTTCGGGCGGCCGGCACGCCTTCATCTACGCGTGCCAGAAGAAGGACATTGACGCCGTGGTCGAACAATGGGGCGGCCGCGTGGTGATGACCAAAGAGGAGCTCAACCCGAAGACGCCCGTCGCGCCGATCGACATGACGAAGGACCTGAGCTGCCCGATCCTCGGCATCTTCGGCAACGATGATCGCGCACCGAGCCCGGAGCAGGTGAACCAGCACGAGGCCGAGCTCAAGAAGCACGGCAAGAACTACGAGTTCCACCGCTACGACGGCGCCGGCCATGGCTTCTTCTATTGGCACCGGCCGCTGTATCGGCCGGAGCAGTGCATGGATGCGTGGGACAAGATCTGGGCCTTCTTCGGCAAGCATCTCGCGAAGTAGGAGGGCCGGACATGTGCACGTCCATCATCGAGATTGCACGTGCGGAGGGCATGGCGAAACGCGGGGACCAATGGTTCCCGCTATCGCGGTCGGTGGTCGCCTATGACCACGCGCGCCATGCGCCGCTGGGCGATGTCATCACGCTCGATTTTTACAACACGGACCTCGATCCCGGTGCGCGGGCGGGGATCGAGCTGACGCTGGAGACGGCCAAGGAGCTGCGCGCCGCTCTCGACCGAGCCATTGCCGCCGCCGAGTTCGAGGAAGCCGAAGTGCGAGGCAAAGGTGTGGTGCTCAGCATCGCCCAAGCTGCGTGACGAGCGAGCCGCGGTAGGAGGATTGGGCGGCCTGATCACATCACCAAGGGCGTCACCTCGCGCATGCAGTGAACCATCGACGCCCGCCTTCTCCCGGTAACGCAACGAGATCGGCGGCAACTCCAGCCGCCGATCCCGCATTTCGCGGGCAAGGTGCCGATCACGCACTCACTGGGGCAGAGCCAGCCTCAGCGAGGCGGCGCTTGGCTTCAGCGTACATATCCGCAGGCAGCGCGCCCTTTTGCAGGACCGCGACATTGTCCTGCAGGTGCGCCGGATTTGCCGTGCCGACTATCGTGGTGTCCAGATGCGGGTTGCTGAACGTGAAGCGCAGGATGAACTCCATCGGCCTCATGTCGCCGAGCAGATCGTCAAGTTTCGCCCGCTGCCATCGCTCCCATTGATGGCCGCGCTGCTTGCCTTCCGACGGTGCGCCCTTCGCGGCGCCGCCACGGACAACGATGCCGGCCCCGGCCTCGGACGCAGCGGCAATGACCGCCTCATGCTCGCGCTCCATCGCCGAATAGGGGATTTGGAACACATCGAACACGCCCATGGCGATGTGATCCCTCAGGTGAGGCAGTGTGCCGGACATGCCGATGAACCGCACCTTCCCGGCCTCCTTCAGTTCCATCAGGGCATCGACGGAACCATTCTCCTCCAATGTCTGCTTCGATGGGGAGATATGGAACTGCACGAGATCGAGATAGTCGGTCTTCATCCGCACCAGGCTCTGCTCGACGCCGGCAATGATGTTGTCGTGCGTGTACACGTGCGGACTGACCTGGCCGACAGGCGCCGTGGCCGCTCCCACCAGGCAACCACATTTGCTCGCGAGGTAGTACTCGGATCGCCGATGCGAGATGTAGCGTCCGATTCGTTCCTCGCTCACGCCATAGTCGATCGAGGTGTCGATGTAGTTGATGCCGGCGTCGAGTACGGCATTGAGGATGGTTTTGGCCTGCTCATCGGTCGTTGGGCGCGCCCGTGGGGCACCGCGCAGTTCCATTGCACCGTAGCCGAGTACGGTGACCTGCAGTCCCGTACGCCCGAGTTCGCGCTTTGGCAGATCGGTCATGACTTTCCTCCTCGGGCGTTGCCCGTTTTCTGAGGTAGCGCAGTCGCCTACGCGTTGTGCTATATCGTATACGACGCTACCATCGGCCGCAAATTCAACAGAGCACACCGCGCGACTTGCTCGACATCACATGATAAGTAATGCCAGCGGTCCTCAGCCGTTGGTCCGTATCACACCAGGGGAACAGATCCATTGAGCTTTTCGACCGTTTTCGCACGTGGAGTCGCCCTGATCGGCGGTGCCGCGCTCCAGATGCGACGATTGAGGCAGGGCTCGCCCGAGCCGGCGTGGGGCGCCGCTCCCACGATACCAGAGGCAAGACAGCAAGGCAGCATCCCGACACTCAAGATGCCGACGGCGAGGGGTGGAGCGAGGGACAGACGCCGGTCGCGGCGCCTGGTCTCAAAGTCAATGCGTTCGCGACGGGTCTAAAGCACCCGCGATGGATCCACGCGTTGCCCAATGGGGACGTACTCGTAGCCGAGTCCTCGAATGTGCCCAGAGAGGTCATGCGGAGCATCTTTGACTACGCCATGGTCAGCACGATGCAACGCGCCGGCGCCGTGGGGACCAGCGCAAACCGCATCACGTTGTTGCGCGACGCGGATGGCGACGGGGTGGCTGAAATCCAGGAGGTGTTCCTGGAGGGATTGAACCAGCCGTTCGGTATGGCGATGGTGGACGATACATTCTACGTCGGCAACACCGATGGCCTGGTTGCCTTTCCCTACACGATGGGTGCTCGCCGCATAACCGCGCCAGGACGCACACTGGCCACGTTCAAGCCCGGTGGGCATTGGACACGCAGTATCCTGCCAAGCCCCGACGGGAAGAAGCTCTACATCGGGGTCGGTTCGTCCAGCAACATCGCCGAGAATGGCATGGCAGCCGAAACAGGCCGGGCCCTCATCTATGAGTTCGATCGCGCAGACGACCAGGGCCGCACTTTCGCGTCCGGTCTACGCAACGCCGTGGGCATGGCGTGGGAGCCGCGGACCGGTGTGCTCTGGACGGTGGTCAACGAGCGCGACGGGCTGGGCGACGAGACGCCGCCTGACTATCTGACGTCGGTACGCGAGGGCGGGTTCTATGGCTGGCCCTACTGCTATTGGGGGCAGACGGTGGACGACAGGGTGCCGCAGGACCCGGCGATGGTCGCGACTGCGATTACACCGGACTACGCGCTGGGTGGGCACACCGCGTCTCTGGGCTTGTGCTGGCTGCCCGCCGGCACGCTTCCGGGCTTTCCGGATGGTATGGCCATCGGACAGCACGGCTCCTGGAACCGCAGCAAGCTGAGCGGCTACAAACTGGTCTTCATTCCATTTGAGAACGGGCGTCCATCTGGACCGCCGCGCGACATCCTGTCCGGCTTCCTCGCACCGGACGAACGCGAGTCATATGGACGGCCGGTGGGAGTGACGATCGGGCCCGACGGTTCCGTGCTGATGGCAGACGACGTGGGCGACGTCATCTGGCGCGTGACAGGCAAATAGCAGGGACTGAGCGAGCCCGTGACGTTGCCGAGCGACCAGCAGGCGGCTTAATCCGGCTTGAAGTTCATCGCGATACCGTTGATGCAGTAGCGCTGATACGTCGGTGGCGGGCCGTCGTCGAAGACGTGTCCAAGGTGACTGCCGCAGTTGGCACAATGCACCTCGGTCCGCACCATGCCGTGGCTGTGATCGGTAGAGGTTTCCACGGCGCCATCGATCGGGTCATTGAAACTCGGCCAGCCTGTGCCGCTTTCGAATTTCAGACGCGATTCGAACAACGCTTGGCCGCAACCGGCACAAGAGAACCGACCAGGTCGCTTCTCATTCAACAGCGCGCAACTGCCCGGTGCTTCCGTCCCGTGCGCGCGCATCACGTCATATTGGTCCGCGGTCAGGATGCGGCGCCACTCGGCGTCACTGTGTGTGACCGCGTATACCTTGTCTGCCATCGTCAATCCCCTGCGTGGTCGACCTATATTGGCTTGCCCTCGCTGCTGCGCCAATTCTTCATCAGCGCATTGCTGGGAAGGTTTCGGTCGACCGCCTTGCGTGCTGTCTCGGCGCCAGCAACCGGCAGGCCGGCGGGATCCAGCACGCCGATCTGCACGAGCACAGATGCCTGATCCCAGTAGATATGCTCATGCACCAGCTTGTCACCACTGAACTGCACGATCGCCACCAGGGGTATCTCGACCTTGCGCCCGGTCGGAGCGATGCCCGGCAGCATCCAATCGATCTCCGATGTGTGGGTAAACGAGAACAGCATCTCATCGACAAGGCTGTTGGCGCCGACGGTTCGGCTGATCAGCGTCATACTCGTGTCCGGAGGATTGGCGCCGATGAAGTGATATTTGTAGAAGCGCTTCAACTGGTCGTGGCCGACGCCTCCGGTCATCGTGGGAATGTGGTTGACATAGGGCTGGTCGACCATCGTCGCCATGGTGCCATCCACGTCGCGCGTTTCGAACTCCGTGCGCGTGTGGGCTTCCCAAAGCGCGACGAGATCGTGACCCTGCATGATTACCTCCGATGGAACGTGTAAGCCCGGCGGATTACCAGCGAATGGGCTGGCCGCGATAATATCATCAGACGAACCCAACGACGGCATGCGGCACATAAGGCTCTTCCAGGGCCGCTATCTCATCGTGCGAAAGCTTCACCTCCACGGATGCGATCGCGTCGTCCAGATGCTGCAGCTTGGTGGCACCAACAATCGGCGCAGTGATCACCGGCTTAGACAACAGCCAGGCGAGCGCCACCTGAGCGCGCGGCACTCCACGCGCCGCCGCCACCGCCGCTACGCGATCCGCAACCTTCTTGTCGGCTTCAACCGTGTTTGCGAACAGCCTGGTAACGGACTCATCGGTCTCCGATCGTATGCTCGTGACGCTCCAATCCCGGGTCAGCCGGCCGCGCGCCTGCGGGCTCCACGGAATGACACCGATGCCCTCAGACGCGCAGAGTGGCAGCATTTCGCGCTCTTCCTCCCGGTAGAGCAGGTTGACGAGGTTCTGCATGCTGACGAAGCGGGTCCAGCCGTGCCGTTCGGACAACGCGAGCGCGCGGGCAAATTGCCACGCATGCATCGACGACGCGCCGATATAGCGGACCTTGCCTGCCTTCACGACGTCGTGCAGTGCCTCCAGTGTCTCCTCGATTGGCGTCCCGTAGTCCCAGCGATGGATCTGGTACAGGTCGACGTAGTCGGTGCCGAGGCGGCGCAGGCTGGCGTCGAGCTCACTGATGATGGCTCGGCGTGACAGGCCGGCTCCGTTTGGACCGGGACGCATCCGTCCATAAACCTTGGTTGCGATGACCACATCGTCGCGCCGCGCGAAATCCTTCAGCGCCCGCCCCAGAATCTCCTCGCTGCTGCCGGCGGAGTAGCGATTGGCCGTATCGAAAAAGTTGATGCCGGCTTCCAACGCACGCCGGATGAACGGCCGACTGTCCTCCTCACCAAGGCTCCAGGCGTGGTTGCCCTGGCCGGGGGTGCCGTAGCTCATGCATCCGAGACAAATTCTGGATACTTCAAGGCCGGTGCGGCCCAATTTCGCGTATTCCATTTCCCTGCTCCGTGGAGAAAGGCGCCGAGTATCGGCGCTTCCGGGACAAGATGATCAATGATCCGCTTCGCCGGAAAATCGTGGAGCGGCCCAGCATTGCGAGTGCCCGGCAAGCAGATTGCCATTGCGCTCTGGCCGCGTACTATGCGTGCCACTCCAGATTTCGGTCGTGGCGGCGGCGGCCGTCACCGAGCCAATGCCATCCACGCTCCGGCGACAAATACTTTGCCACCGGAAGCTGTTGTCATACTGCCGTTCTATTTTGGATCCAGGCCAAGCCGCGCCGTGGCGGAGCTCACATTAGGCGGTGTTCAACCCCCGCTCGCTGCTTCGTTGTATTCGGCGTCAGTGACATGCGTACCCCAGGCAGTGCCCTGCCCCTGCTCGCCGGCTTCCGACAGCGCCAGATGCGCGAATAGCCGGTCAGGCGACGCACCGTGCCAGTGCAAGATATCCGGCGGAATGTTGACCGTATCGCCCGGGTTCAGCACCTGCGGCTTCTCGCCCTTGAAGCAGATGCGGCCTACGCCGGACAAACAGAAGAGCGTCTGTCCAACCGGATGGGAGTGCCACGCGGTGCGTGCTCCCGGCGTGAACGTAACGACTGAACCTCCAAGGCGCGACGGAGCCTCAGCGGTGATCACCGGATCCTGGAACACGACGCCGGTGAAGGTCTCGGCTGCACCCCGCCTTGTGGTCCGCGCCGCGGCGCGAATAACTCCAGCTTTCACTGCCATGACTTTACTCCTCCCGTGACTACGGCCTCACGACCGGCAGGCGGTAAGCATAGCGGCCGTGCCGGACGCGGCGCAAACGGTGTCGATCACGGCCCTCGGCTCTGGCGCACAGGCGCCAGAGCCGACGCGTTGTTATTTCACCGACGAATACGGCGTCGGGCCAAGAATGAAGTTCTTCACATTGGCGACGATCGGGCCGGCTTCCTCGGTCTTGGCGCGCGCCGTATGCCATTCCGGATCAGCCTGGAACGCGTTCCACTTCTTCTCGCGATCCGCCAGGGAATCCCACTGCAGCATGTAATACAGGGTCTGGTTCGACTCACCGATCACGGTGGTCCAGAACCCAGCCTGCTTGATACCGTGCTTTTCCCAGATTTTCAGCGTGATCGTAGAGAACCGCTTGTTCAGATCGGGCAGCTTCCCTGGAACGCACTCATAAATTCGCAATTCGTAGAGCATGGTTTCTCCCCTCTCACGTCGGACCGGAAAGAGTGTGCAACTGGCAATGGATCGAGGCAAGACCAGTTCAAAAAACCACAGCGGACAGCGGGTCGGTAGCAGTGCCACGCCGGCGAATGGCGACGAGGCTAGCGAGCAAGCCTGCATTCAGCCACTTCCTTCCCGGCATGGTCAGCTTTCGTCGGCAGCAACTCCGACCGGCGCTCGCGACTGTTCCGTCGGATGGGTCCAGCGGATCGTGTGCAAGCGATGCCGCCTGCGGCGCCAGGATCCCAAATGGCCGCTCCAGGTGCAACGGAGGCGCCGTGGTCATACTCCGCACCGCGGCTACAAGGGCCAATAGGACCGCAGCGACGGCCATAAAGTAAAATACGCCGTCGATACCGAAACGCGCCATGATGGTTGTGCCGATAAGTGGGCCAATCACTGAGCCGAGCCCGCTCACCAGAATCAGTCTGCCACTGACCGCCACCACCCGATCGGCGGGCATGCGGTCGTGCGCGAGGGCGACGCAAACGGGATAAAGTGTCGACATAAAGCCACCCAGGAGAGCCGCCGTCGTCAGTACTATCGGCCGGGAGTGAGGCAGCAGAACCAGGGCAACGGCAGTGCCCGCAAAACCGGCGCCGAGCGCGGCCAGTACGATGCGCCGATCGAAGCGGTCGGAAAGCCGGCCGACCGGGACCTGAAACACAAGCCCGCCTAACACCGCAACCAGCATGAACAGCGCGATCGTGGTTCGCTCGATGCTCTCACCCTGCATCCAGGCCGGCACAAGCGCGTAGAATGCGCTGCTGACGAGCCCGCTGACCACGCAGCCAATTACCGCCACGGGCGCCGCACGCGAGAGCTCCCCGTAGGGAAGTGTCGTCGCTGCGGTCACTCGGGGCGGCTCGGCTCTGGTCGTGCTCACCATGACCAGCGCCACTGCGAACAGGGTGACGATCACATCGAATGGTGCGGACGATTCAATATCGGCGCTGCCGATCAGGAGTTGTCCAACCGCAAGGGCAACGAAGGTACCGACCATGTAAACCGAGAAGATCAGTCCGCGCTGAGACGACTGGGCCTTGGCGTTGAGCCAACTCTCGGTCGTAACGAAAATCCCAGAGCAGCCGAACCCGATGACTGCGCGCAGGATCAGCCATGCCAATGGCCCAGCCCAGAGAGGCATGGCCGCTGTCGCGGCGACCACGAGGCCGCAGAACGCAGCGTAGGCACGGATGTGTCCGATCCGCTCGATGATTCGTCCGCACCGCAATGCGCCGAGTGTGAAGCCGGCGAAATAGCTGCTGAGCACCAGGCCCGCCATGGTCGCGTCGAAGTTCTCGATCGCGACGCGCAAAGAAATGAAGGTACCAAAGAAGCCATTGGCAAGCTGAATCGCGCTCGTCGCAACGACCAGCATTCCGATCTGAGTACGCATCGATTCGGTCGGCCGCATCACTCTCCACCATCTTGCGGCCGATCGGCGGAAGCCGGCCGTGGCCCGTTCAGCACTATCATGCTCAGGTTCCGGGTCTTCGCGATCAACTGGCTCCGTGCCACGTCCGTTTGTACATGTCTGGCCGTCCCGCTACGGCAATCGGTAGATGCTCGCCCGGCTCCGCGCAGTCAATGCTCTGGTACTTTTCGCTCCATTTCCGACGGTCTTATATCCGCCCGGTTGTATTTAGCTGACCGCCTATCAAGGATGACATGAGACCAGTGTCTCAGCGTTGTGCCCACTGTTCCATTTAGCTCATGAAGCGTGAGAACCCAGAACGGTTGCACGCCAGACGCTAGGCAAGTGCTTGCACAATGCCGGTGCAACGACTATCAAACATATGACTGAGGGAGGTTATTGTACCATGGTCGCGAAATCCAAAACAGCGGACGACGCCGTGCTCGCCCGAGTGGATGAGAACCTGGACAAGGCCCGCGGACGCTTGTTTGAGCTGCTGCGTATTCCGAGCATCAGCACGCAGCCCGCGCACAAGCAGGACGTGCAACACGCAGCGGAATGGCTCCGTGGCCAGCTGGCAGATCTTGGCTTCGAGGCTGCTATCAAACCGACGTCCGGCCATCCTGTCGTGCTCGGTCAGCATTCCGGTCCCAAAGGAACCAAGGCGCCGCACATCCTGTTCTACGGGCACTATGACGTGCAGCCGCCGGATCCACTCGATCTGTGGAACAGTCCGCCGTTTGACCCGCAAATCGTCGAGGGACCGCGTGGACCTCGTGTGGTGGCGCGGGGCGCCGTCGACGACAAAGGGCAATTGATGATGTTCGTCGAGGCACTGCGGGCCTGGAAAGAGGCCGGCGATGGCATTCCAGCACCTGTCACCATGCTGCTGGAGGGCGAGGAAGAAATCGGCAGCCCCAATCTGGAACCATTTCTTGCTGCCAACAAAACCTCGCTGGCGGCCGACTTTGCGCTGATCAGCGACACCAACATGTGGGACATCGATACGCCAGGGATAACCACGCGGCTGCGTGGGATGTGCAACTGCGAGATCACCCTGAAAGGTCCCGGCCTCGACCTGCATTCCGGACTATTTGGTGGCTCGGCGCTCAACCCGATCAATGCGCTGACCCACGTTCTGGGCGATCTGCGTGACACGCAGGGACGGATACAGATTCCTGGCTTCTACGATGCGGTAAAACCGGTCTCCAACGAGCAGCAATCACAGTGGCAGGCGCTCGGCTTCGATGAAGCGGCATTCCTCCGCGGCATCGGCCTGTCCAGACCGAGCGGCGAGGCCGGCATTTCGGGACTGCAGCGCATATGGGCAAGACCCACGGCGGACATCAACGGAATTTGGGGCGGCTATACCGGCGAAGGCAGCAAGACAATCATTCCGTCCGAGGCATCCGCCAAGGTCTCGTTCCGCCTGGTTCCCGATCAGGATCCGCAGGCAATCTTCGAAGCGTTCAAGAAATTCGTCGCCGACCGGCTCCCACCGGATGCGCAGGTCACCTACCGGGCGTTCGGCATGACTCCTGGCATGGAGATCGAGGTCAATACGCCCTGGGTGAAGGCCGCGCGCGCCGCCATGCAGCGGGAATATGGACGACCGGCCGTGATGATCGGCAGCGGCGGATCGATCCCGGTGGTCGAGCAGATCAAACGCACGCTCAACATCGACACGCTGATGATGGGGTTCGGGCTGGATGACGATCAGGTCCACAGCCCCAATGAGAAGTTCGAGATGCGTTGCTTCCATAAGGGCACACGATCACACGCGCTTCTCCTCGGCGAACTCGCGCGGAGTGCTTGAAGCCGTACCGTGTCAGAACCTCCAGAACAAAGGCACGACAAAAACGGCAACCACGAAATAGAGCAGCATCAACGGCAGCCCAAGTTTCCAGTAGTCATCAAACCGGTAGCCGCCCGGGCCCATCACCATCAGGTTGACAGGTGTCGCCACGGGCGTCAGCAGCGCCGCCGCTGAAACCACCGCGACGCTCATCAGCACGGGACGTGGGGATATGCCGAGTTCACTTGCGGCCGCCGTTGCAATCGGGATCACAATGAGTGCGGTTGCCGTGTTGCTGATGAGCTGACCAAGGACGGCCGTCAGCACAAACAGTCCCGCCAACAGTGCATAGGGACTGCCGCCGCCGACAAGATGCACAAGCCCTTCCGCCATGAGATTCGCGGCACCGCTATTGGTCATGGCGGTCGAGAGCGGGATCATGGCGCCGACCAGGATCACCGTCGTCCAGTTGATGCCGCGATAGGCTTGTTCGACCGTGACCACGCGAAACAGCACCATCGCGCAGGCAGCGACCAGACCCGCGATGGCGGATGGCACCACACCCGTCGCGAGCAGCAGCACCATGCCGAGCAGCACCGCAATTGCTGTCGTGGCGCGTGCTCCCATGGGCACAGCCTGACGACGAACCAGCTCGGGCAAGTCGACGACCAGTACATTGGGATCATCGAGGTGTTGGTCGAGCGCTTCCCAGGTTCCCTGCAGCAGCAGGGTGTCGCCGGCAGACAGGACGGTCTCGTCAGGTCCCTGATCCTCCCCTCCCCGCTGCACCGCAAGGATGACCAGATCGCCACTCGGCGTGACCATCCCGGGAAACACCGACTGGCCGATCATGTCGGACCGCGGGGGAACGACCACCTCCGCCAAACCAGACCTGCGATTGAACAGCGTACCTGCGATATCCGTCGGCGCGTCCTCCTCGCGGAAGGCCAACAGCTTGTCTGATGCGAGGCTGGCAGCGGTTTCCGCGTCGCCCCGTACGATCAGGACATCTCCAGCGGCAAGCGCTGGACGCCTCACTCGACCCGCGCCATCGCCCGCCTGGATGGCGACCAAGGTAAGCCCTGAGTAATCCGTCAGGTCAACGCCACCCGAGGCGGTACCGACATATGAGGAATTCGGACGCACGCGGAGTTGGAACAAGCCGTCATTCAGCCGATATTGCTCCACCAGCGTACGGGCGTGCCGGCTGAGATCGGATGGCAGCGATCGTCCACTTCGTTCCGGCAGTAATCGTTGCCCGAACAGCACCACGATCAGAATGGTGCCGACTACCAAAGGGATGCCGGCAATCGCAAATGAGAAGAAACCGAATGGCGGCAGCCCCGCCTCTGTCGCTGCTTCCGATACGAGCACGTTCACCGGCGTGCCGGTGAGTGCCAGGAGCGATCCGCAATGCGCCGAGAAGGCCAGCGGCATGAGCAGTTGCGAGGGAGCACGACCGAGACGGATCGCCATGACCACAACGACCGGCAGCAGTGCGGCGACCGCTCCGTTGACGCTGATCAGTGCGGTCAGCACGGCAACCAGCGACATCATGAGAACGATCAGCCGGACACGGCTTTGTCCGGCCTGGGCAATCAATCCCTGTCCTGCCCAGGCGGTCACTCCTGTGGCGTCGAGGCCAGCACTGACAATAAACAGCGACGCGATGAAGATCACCGCGGGATCGCCAAGTCCTCCGAGCGATTCCTGGAGATTGGTCACTCCGGTGAAATACAGTGCGAGCGCTGTGCCGAGGGCCACGAGGACGACCGGAATGCGGTTCCAGACGAACAGCACCACAATCGCGGCGACGATGGCGAAGGTAAGCGTGATGCTGCTCACGCTGCCAGCCCTACATGCGCAGTTGCAGTTTCTTGCCGGCATAGAAGCCGGTCAACACACCCACCCCGAACCATGATCGAATACCTTCGCTGCCAGGCGTCAGACGCCGAACGGAACGCCCATCAAATACCAAATGATCAGGATTACCGTCCACACGACATAAAGAGCGGCGGTGTATGGTAACATCATCGCCACAACCGTTCCGACGCCTGCGTCCTTCTGGTACTTCTGGGCGAATATGACGATCATGCCGAAATAGGCCATCAATGGCGTGATCACATTTCCTGGCGAGTCGCCCACGCGATAGGCGGCCAACACGACGTCCGGCGCGACATTCAGCTTCATGAACAGCGGCACGAAGATCGGCGCCAGGATCGCCCATTTCGCAATCGCGGCCGGGATGATCAGATTGACGACGGCGGTGATGACAACAAAGACGATCAGCAAGGGCAGCGAGCCAAGATTCGCGCTTTCGATGATGTCTGACAATCTGACCGCCGCGATCGTTGCCAGGTTGCTGTAGTTGAAGTGCGCGAGGAACTGACTGATGACCAGGAACAGGAAGAGCAGCCCCCCGAGCCCGGAAAAGGTCTTGGTGATCGCCGCGATTGCCTCCGTCACGTTGTTGATGGTTCCGGCGGCTTTGCCGTAGGCAAATCCGGTGATGAGAAACACCAGCATGATCATGACGATCAGGCTGTTCATCAGTGGCGAATCACCGATGAGCGCGCCGGTCTCAGGATTTCGCAGCGGCGACCCCGAGGGCAGTGCCAGCAAGCCAAGCACGATGAGAAAGCCGATCAGCCCGTACAGCGCGGCCCGCAGTCCTCGCGCCTCCGCCGCCGACGTTCCCGTGCTCTCCTCGGTTGGCCTTTCTCCATGGTATTCGGACCAAGCCGAGGCTCGACCACCCGTTCCGTGATCACTGTGCAGACAACGCAGAGCAGCATACTCGATACGATGGAGAAATACAGGTTGGCCGTCACATAGAGCGAGTATCCCGGGTTGAGCAGATGGATGGCGTCGTTGGTGATTTCGGTCAGCACGCCGTCGATTGGCGTGATGATCAGGTTCACGCCGAACACCGCGGCGACGCCGGAGAACGCCGCGGCCAGGCCCGCGATCGGATGCCGCCCGAGGCTCAGGAAAGCGGCGGCCCCCAGGGGGATCAGCACCAGATAGCCGGCGTCAGACGCGACGCTCGACAACACACCCATCGCGACGATGATGAAGGTGATCGCCTTGCGCGGTGCGACGATCACGATCTTCCGGATGATTGCGTTGACCAGTCCTGCCTCTTCCGCCAGACCGACACCCACCATCGCCACCAGAATGATCCCGACCGGACCGAAGCCCAGGAAATTCCTGACGACGGATGTGATGATGAAGCGCATGCCTTCCACCGTCAGGAGACTGTTGACGACGGCTGTCGAATAGGAGGCCTTGTGGGTCACCGGATCGATGACCTGGTAGGTGACGCTGGTACCCAGCAGATGGAACACGTGCGACAGCACGATGACGATGACGGACATCAGCAGGAATATGATGGCCGGATGCGGGACCTTGTTTCCCACGATCTCGACGCCATCGAGCAGCTTCTGCAGGAACGTCTTTGGCGCCACTGTGGTCTCGCTCATTGGTTCCCCCTTCGACACTCTGCCAGGTGGCATCGGTCTGCGCGCGCGTCGCGCGTTCCGCCTATGTCACCTTCGGTACTCAGAACCGCCCGACCGCCGCTGCCAGGATTCGATTGGCGACGCCCAGGCCGGAACCAGCCGTGCCCGCCGCTGCCGAACCACCGAACAGGTCGCGCCGTGTGTAGACGTATTCGAGACCGACATCGAGCCAGCCGCTGCCGAATGTGCCATTGCGAAACTCGGCGAACGGGCTCCATATCAGATTGACGAACACCTGCTGCATGTCCCGGTTCAAAGCCAGGGCCGACTGCCGAGCCTGGTATGAAATCGAGTGCATAGGATGGGTAGTCTTCACGCGAATAGGAGTAGGAGACGTTGGTGCGAAGCTGCGGCAGCCAGAAGTGGCGATAGGCCGATGATCGCGCCATAGGTCGGCAGCGGATTCAGGCTGAAGCTGAGCGAGGATGCCAGGCAGGCCGATGTTCGACAGCGCATCCTGGCCAGAGGTGTTGCCGGGGAAATAGCGTCCAATGCCTTGCCCATAATAGGCCATGCCGAGCAACTCATCCGGCCCGAACGCATCGGACAGCCACCGCATCGGCACACGTGCATGCAGCGCGACGCCCCAGCCTGCGGCGTTGCGCGTCAGCGCGGGCGGCGCCGCCGCTGTGCCGGCCGTGCGAATGCTGAGCTGTCGCAGCAGCCCGCGCATGTCCAGCACCAGCCCGTTGTCACGATATGTCAAACGACCGAGCAGGTCGGGTGCGGCATTGAATGCGGGGCTCGGGCTGCCGGTCACGCTGGAGTCCGGCGTGAACACGCCGGCAGCCGATGTGTACTGCGTCTCCGGCGCCTCCAGCGAAACCTGACCGGTCAGTCCGGGACGCCAAGCTGCCCGGTGACGCGGACCTGTGCCTGGCGTACGAATGATTGATTGAGGTTGGTCGCGTCAATCAGCGTCTCGAATACACCTTCGTTCCAAAGGCTGTTCGCCTGACCGACGAGAACGCGGAAGTTTTCGTCACCGAGTTCGGCCCACGCCTGCCGCAGCCGGAAGACTGCATTGCTCGATGTCGGCGATCCGCCGCCGAAATCGCCCTCGATGCGTGTTTCGAGAGTGCCCCAGCTTGTCAGAGTGCGGGTATCCACACCGATCCGGCTGAAACGTGCGGTCATGCCGAAGTCGCCGCCCTGCATGTCGGCGGCGCTGTTGTTGAGCGGAATCGTTTGCGCCGTTGGCGCATCGGTCTGGTTGCGGCCGTTGAGGTCGGTCCACGCCGAAAGCTTCGCAAAGCCGTAGAGGCGTACCTGGCTGTCGGTGCCGGGAATGCGAATTGAAAGGCCGGGCAGATCCGATCGCAACGCATCCTCATTCGAGAACTGGTTGCCCATCGGTTCCGGCGGCATAAGCCCTGGAACGGTCGCTTCGAACGGTGAGGTCGTGGGCTCGGGTTTCGCTGCGGCCGTTGCCGACGGTGCAGCCGCGGTAGAGGGCGCGGCGGACGCGGTCGCTGGCACAGCCTTGGAACCCGCGGCAGGCTTCGGTGCAGCCACCGTGGCAACCGCGGCATGGTGCGCCTGGGTAGCCTGCGCCTTATTCGTCCGTTCACGGCTCTCGAGTTCGTCCACCCGGCGCTGCAACGCCTCAATCTTCTTCATCAGGTCTTCGATGGTGGGTTGCTGCGTGACGTTCGGCTGCTGCGCGAAGGCAGGTTCAGCAATAACTGCTGCGCCCAGGACACCGATGAATAACCTTAAGCCTCTCACGTTCCCCCTGCGATCATTGATCACACGTGCTGTCTTGTTGTGCTCGGAACAGCGACATCAGGTGAAGACAAACGCGCGCCCGTTCTGAGACGGACGGGTACGTCAACCCGCGGCCGTCCACGTCATAGCCATTCGCCGGGAAATCTAAACAGTCACATAGCGTTCGGCGTGGGCCGTGTGTCCCAGGACTATCCCGGATGTCCTAAATCACCAGTCGACCGAACGGCACAGGAGAGACCACAGTCGCTTGGCCGACTTATCTGGCCCTCTGCCCGCTCTGGCAACCGAGTGACCAGCTGTGACCATCGGCGATACCGGCGGGCGGAGTGGCGCACTGCGCGTTTGCTCCGTCCCTCTCGCCAATATCGAAGCCTCGCGTCCAGTCGTCCTCGGGCACCAGGGGCGCGGCGGCAAGGGCGCTTCGGCTCTGCTCGGACCATCCGGCTGCCTGCATGCATTGCCGGTAGATCTGCGAGCGTGTCCTGGCATTGGCGTCGTACGGTATGCTCATCGGGCGCGTGTATTGCCCGCGCGACGTCACGCAGGCCCCGCTGAAGCCGAGACCGGAGCATGTCGTGAAGGACGGCGCCGCGACATCGCTGCCAAGAGTACGCAACCGACGGAGCCGAGGGTGCCTGAAGATACGCATCGGACAGGCACCGTTCCATCGCCGCCCCGGATTCCGCGGACGTTGCTCCAGCTTTCACCCAGACCGTCTGGGCGCACCCTCCCAGCAGTAGCAACAACACGAAGGCTGCGATCGAGAATGTGCCGCTTGGATCTCTGCTTCACCCGACACTCCCCAACACCTGTTCAGCGACGCTCCTGAAGCAGGTTCACGGCATCAGAGATCCTCCAGCAGACGATCGATGTCGAGCGAGGACCGATGCCCGAGATCCTCGCGATGGGTCGTCAGGAAGGCCTCGGCGGCGCGCCGCCCCTCGTCGCGCAGCATGGTGAGAAAGGCCCACTCGGCGTTTAATTTCGATGAGTAGCCGAGTTCCGCCATGATCGGGTTTCGCACCATGTGAATGCGCATGCTCGCCCACTGTGCACCCTCGCCGTTGCCAGGATCGGCAAGCTGGCGCAGCAGCGCGATCATCTTGAGTTCCTTCAGCAGCACCGCGTTGAACGACACCTCATTCAAGCGGTTCAGGATGTCGCGCGCCGAACGCGGTGTACCAGGCCGTTCGATCGGGTTCAGCGGGACCAGGATTGTGTCCCGTGACACGCATTCACGCACCAGCGGCGTGATGGTGGGATTGCCGGCATAGCCGCCATCCCAGTAGGCCTCGCCGTCGATTTCGATGGCCTGAAACATCGACGGCAGGCAGGCAGAGGCCAGCAGCACCTCCGCGGTGATTTCCTGATTTCGGAACACCCTGCCGCGTCCCGTGCGGACATTGGTCGCGGTCACGAATACCTTGATCGGTCCGCTCGCCAACGCCGGGAAGTCCACGACTTCGTTGAGCAGCCCCGTCAGAGGATTGCCACCAAATGGATTGAGATCGTAAGGCGAGATCAGGCGAGCCATCAGATCCATGGCGATGAACATCGGAGAATTATCGAGCGTCCACCGATCGAGCAGGATATCAAGCGGGCCGCGCTGGAAAGGGCTTAGCAGCGCGGCACGAGACACGCTGCGCCAGAACGCCTCAAGCGCGGTGCGGGCCCGCGCGGCACCGCCGACCGCATAGGCTGACGCCAGGACGGCCGCATTCATCGCGCCCGCCGAGGTCCCCGAGACACCGTCGATGCGCAGCCAGGTCTCTTCCAGCAATCGGTCCAGCACGCCCCAGGTGAAGGCACCATGCGCGCCGCCGCCTTGCAGCGCGAGATCGATCGGCAGCGGCTGACGATCACCGAGTTTCGGCACGTTGATCCTCGTTGGTTGTTAACCGCTATCACGCGTCTCGGCGGAGATCAGGTTGCCGCCGAATGTCGATGCCGGTCTGTCCATCGCACGGGCCAACGAGGGGAGCAACCCCTTACCCCGGATCAATCACCTGACGGTCAAGCGCAGCGATCCGCGGCGTGCCGATGTCAGGCATTCGCAGGTGCGTGGGAAACAGCTTCCTGTGCACCCGCAAGAGCCGCTTGCAGCACTTCTTCCTTCGTCTCGTCAAACGAGCTTCGCAGCACGGTGCCCCCGGTACCCTGAAGCGCTGCGGCGACCTTGTCGGTCGTCATCTTGCGTATCAGCAGGAACAGAGCTGCATTGCCTGACTGCAACGTCTTGCCGACGTCCTTCATGAACTGATTGTTGATGCCAACGTCGGTCAGTTTGCCGCCGATCGCTCCAGAGGCGGCGCCTATTGCGGCACCTGCCAGCGGCATCATGAAAAACGACCAACGTGCCCCAGAACAGGCCAGACACGGCACCCGCCTTCACCGGCTGAAACAGCTGGTTCAACCTGACATGCCCCTCCGGGCATTTCGTGACAATCACCGCGTCACCAAGCTCGATGAGATATTCCTGCTGCATCGCCAGCAGTTTCTGACGAACTTCATCGGCCTTCGCTTCGGTCGGAAATTCGATGACCAACAGATCGGACATGATCGGTGCTCCTACTCTACCGGGAACGATCCCGCCGGGATCGCTTGTCAGCCCTTAATGGCTAGCGTCGTCGTATCGAATCGCACTGGCTCTATTTTGCCGCCAGCCGTTTTGACAACCGCTATCCCGCGCGAAAAATCAAGCGCGACGATGCTGCTGGCGGGATGCTTGAGCTTGATGCTGTTGAGCAGCATGGTCTGCAACACTTCGTCTACCGTATTGCCGTTCACCGCCCTGGCCTGCACCTCGGCTCTCTTGGCTGGCGACAAACCGGCAAGCTCTGCCTGCTCCAGTGTAGTCGCCACTTGCGCAAATGCGACCGGCGCGCCCATAATAGCGATCACACACGCCGCCAACCCAACGGCTCGATAGTCGATTCTCATCTGATGGTCTCCCTCGCAAGCGACGGAATCGGATCACTGGTGTGCCGAATGCGGCATCGAAGCACCAGTTGCTCCCTGAACGCGGCCATCGTTAGCAGTGTTCTCGCCGGTTGGGATGTGTATGATGTCCCGAGTCCATGCTTCGTGTTCCAATGCTCGAGCTTGGTGATGCATCGCGGTTCCAAATCTGTCAGGCTGCGGCAGCAAGGAGTCGATACATGGCGGAACGGTTACATTACGGCGTTGGTTCATGGCTCTCGCGCGGCGCCGTCATTGCCCTTGGCGTCGTCATCTCGGGCTGCACCGTCACCTCCAATGGAATGACCCCAACGTCGGTGACGGTTCGAACGCCAGGCACGCTGCCGAGTATTCCGCCGGCCGCACCGCCGGGCACCACGCCTGTACCACCGCCCAGCGGTACGTTCTCCGGTGTCGCGCAACTGAGCAGTTCTCCGAGCAGCGGATGCAGATCTCAGCTCGCTGTTCGCAATTTCGTGGTGACTGGCAACAGAGTGCGGTTCCAGGCGTTCCGCGGAACGATCCAACCGGACGGGTATTTGGAAATGCAGGCGAGCACCAGGTTTCTTTATGGCACCTTCAATGGAGGCCGCTTCATCGGCAGCCTGTGGCAGCCGCATCCGAACTGCACCTATAGTATTGTGCTCGATCACGAAGGGTAAGCGGTTCGATTACGCTCGCACACCGGCAGACCTGATGGCCCTCGGTCTGATCCGCGGGATGCGGCCTGTTCAGTGTCCGATCTGCATGAGCCCAGCCAACAGAACGGCCAACGTGAGCAGCAATACGCCTGCGACAGGCCACTGGCGCAGCACGGCGTCGAGCCTCTCCAGCACCAGGCCAACACCGCGGGCAAAGTGCGTGGAACCACGCACAATCAACCCCACGATATCGCCCTCGGGCACACGTGGCAGGCTGTCGCCCCAGCGCCAAAGTCCCAATGCCAACAGGGCGCCGAGCAGGACCGGCCAGGCCGACGACCAGAGCTCAACGGGCGACAGCGCGTCGGATACCGTTCCGCCAATCACAGTCAGGAACAGCACCCAGGGAACCACGACCGAGGCAAGTGCCGTCACAAGCCACGGCATTGACAGCCGCCACGTCGGCAGCGCTGGTCCGCGGGCCTCTGCTGCTGCGAGCCGGCTGAGAAAGTGGAGCATCAGCAGCGCCGTTCCGGCCGACGAGATCGACGCAAGCAGGCCCGCAGCGCCATCGCCGAGTGGCGCCTTCACGGCAAGCTTCGCGAGCATGCCACCGGTCAGCGGCAGACCACCGAGACCGAGCGCCAAAATCGCCGCCGGCACCAACACGGTCCACACGCGACGCGGGCTGGCCACCTGAGCGACACCAACGGCCAGAAAGAGCGCGCCTTTCACGAGGGTGTGGTGCGCCGCGTAGAAGCTCGTTGACAACGCGACGTCGTTGTCGCCCGTCGCAAGTCCCATACCGAGTACCGCGGCAATGACCCCCATCTGGCTGACGCTGGAATAGGCCAGCACCGTTTTCGGGTTGGATTGCGTGATGCCGATGGCGACCCCGTAGAAGGCTGAGAGAAAGCCTGCGGCAGTCAGTGCCTCACCCCATGCGGGCAGCGCGGCATGCAGCGGCAGGAATTGAATGAAGCCGATGACACCCGCCTTGACCGCGGCGCCGCTGAGCACGGCGGCAGCGGGAATGGGCGCCGAGCGGTAGGCGAGCGGCATCCATACGTGGAATGGCACGATGCCGATCTTCGCCCCGAAGCCAAGAAGCAGCAGCGTGAGGGTCGCGGTGCGCCAGGGTGATGCAGGCAGGGCCGCCACGGCGTCTCTGATCAGCAGGCTGTGGTTCGGCACGGCCTGCGCCAGCATAACGAAGGCCATCAGCAGGAAGGCTTCGCCCAGCAGCGCGAGCGCAACGTAGATCAGGCCATTTCGCCGCGCTGATGGCGTTCCGTCATCGATGATCAGCCCGTACGCGGCGAGACTGACCATGGAGAACACCAGATAGAAGCTTACCAGATCGGCCGCGATGAACACGCCGACGCTGCCGGTCAGTGTCAGCAGCCACCACACAGCGAAGCGACCGGCATCAGGGCTGCCGCGGAGCCACGTCGACGCATAGAGCCCGCCGGCAATCCAGAGCAGTGCGGCAACTCCCAGCAGCAGCGCGCCAGGTGTATCGAGCGCGAACTGCAGGCCCAACATCACCTGCGGCAGTGCCAGCGTCCCCCCGCGCGCCAGCAGCGCAGCCAGCAGGGCGGGGACCGGCGCAATTGCCAGCAGCGATGGCATGCGCGCCCTGAGTCCGCGACGACAGGCAGCTCAGCAGCATGGCAAGCGGTACGGCGAGCGAGGCAGCGAGCAGCACCGTGGCGACCGCGCTCATCGCGACATGACCGAGGGCGGGACATGCCGGCCCACCTCCAGCAGCAAGGAAGGCCGCAGCGGTACAAGGCCCAGCAACAGCGCACAGATCGACAGCGCCAGCACCACGCGCTGGCGTCCCTGGGCCACCGAGACGCGCAGTGCCAACGGTGCGTCCGCGGCTGCCAGTGCCGGCGTGAGCACCCGGAACACATATCCTGCGGCGAGCAGACCACCGACGAGAATCACCACGGCCCACCACCATTGGCCCTCAGCCACAGCGGCCATCAGAAGCATCGCCTTTGCGACGAAACCGCCACTCGGCGGCAGTCCCATCAGCGACATCCCGCCGAGAGCGAAGGCGAACACTGTCATCGGCATCGCCCGGCCGATGCCGGCGAACCCCGCGATGCGGTCATGACCCAGAGCCTCGGCGATCAACCCGGCAGCCATGAACATGGCAGCCTTCGCCACCGCATGGGAGACAAGCTGCAGCACGCCGCCCGTCCAGGCGACGCCGTTCCAAAGCTGCACCGCCCCCGGGACGACTGCCGACTGCGCACCCGCAAGCGGAAAGAGAAAGAACAGGTAGCCAATCTGCGCGATCGTGGAATAGGCGATCAGCAGCTTCAGCCGCGCCTGTCGAAGTGCCAGAACACTGCCGAACACGATCGCCATGGCGCCAAGTGCGGCGAGCGCCTGGGCCGCCGCCTGGTCGAGCAATCCCGGCACGGTGTCGAACCAGAGCCGGACGATCAGCACGAACGAGCCCTTGACCACCAGCGCCGAGAGCAGCGCGCTGCCCGCCGCCGGCGCGCCGGCATGAGCTGGCGGCAGCCATAGATGCAGCGGGAACAATGCGGTCTTGGCGATCAGACCGACTGTCATCAACGCGACGGCTATCCAGACCACAGGCTCGGGACGAACAAGACCGGCCAGCAGCTCGATATCGAGCGTGCCATAGCCACCATAGAACAGCGCAGCGCCGAGCAGGTACAGCGCCGATCCAAGCAGTGCGAACAGCAGGTAGCGCAGGGCGGCTGCCAGCGTCTCAGCACGGCCGTCCAGCGACACCAGCGGAACCGCGCCGAAGGTCAGGAGCTCCAGCGCGACGTAGAGGGTGAACAGATCCCCGCCAAGCCACACCGCATTCAGTCCCGACCAGACGCCCATCAGCAGTGTCCAGAAGGCCATTGGCGCACGCTGTTCCTGCGCACCGGCCGGCACCGAAAAATTCTCCCGAGCAAACAGCCCGATCGCGCAGATCACCACCGCCGTGGTCAGTGCCATGATGGCTGACAGGCCGTCCGCGCGCAGCGCGATTCCGAGTGGCGGGGCCCAGCCACCAATGCGGTAGACCAACACTGTGCGCGTAAGCCAGATATCGGCGGCGATTGCGAGGGCGATGCAGAACCCGGCCGCCATCGCTACCAGCGCGATGCGTTCCGACTGACGGCCGCCCAGCGCCATCGACAGCACAACGCCGGCAACGGGCACGACGATCGCCAGGACAAGCAAATACCCGGCAGTCTGCTGGATCAGCGACCACCTCCACTGGCATCAGGCCTCGCCGCTGCGTCGGTGCTAAGCGTCGCACTGCCGGAAATGCTGTAGAGCCGGAGCAGCAGTGCGATTGCGAGGGCCGTTGCAGAAAACGCGACGACGATGCCCGTTATGACCATCGCCTGCGGCACTGGATCGCCGCCCATTGCGGCCGCCGCACCCCTACGGGCGATGACGCCGAACAGCAGGAACACGCCACTGCCGAGCACATTGAACGCGAGGATCTTGCGCAACGGCTGTGGATGCACGATCGTACCGAACAGACCGAGGCCCACCAATGCGGCGCCACAAAGACCGAACAGCGTTGCCGCGGTCATCGCTGCCGTTCGCTTTCTGGTGGCCCGGCGACCAGCAGTCCGAGGATAGCGGCGATGGACAGTGTCAGCACCACCTCGACGGCGATGATCAGCGGCTTCGCGTACTGCTCGGGGTAAGAGAGGAAGCCGTTCGGCAAAGCGAAATCCTGCAAGTCCGACCGCCAGGAAAACGGCCGGTCCCGCGACAAGTATAAGCCGCAGCCGCCATTGGCCGATCTCAGGCGCTTTCTGCAAGCCGGCGATCATGACCAGCAGCCACATTGCGGCGAGAATTGCGCCGCTCTGGAATGCTCCACCTGGCGCGACCGCTCCGACCCACAGGATGTAAACACCGATGACTATACCGATGGGCGGCAGCAACCGAGCAAGCAGGATCAGTTCGCCGCCTTGCTGGCCGCCGGGCCACAATCGTGGAGCGCCGCCCCAGAAACGGTCCGGTGCAAGCGACCACACGCCCATCAGAGCGAGCAGCAGCACGACCTTCTCGAGCAGGGTATCAAGCGATCGGTAGGCGAGCAGGACAGCGGTGACCGGATTCCCCACGTCCAGTTCCTGAAGATGCGCCGCAGCCGCAGGTGCCAAAGTGGGAGCCGGTTCGGCCGGAAAGAGAACAAGTGCAGCGAGCCCGGCCGCGACAAGAAGGGCGAGTACAGCGGCCGCAAAACGCATCGCTGGGCCGGGCTGCTCCGCTGCCGCTCGTTGCTCTGTGGGGCGAAGCCGTGCGGCCGCGGAGATGAGGAGCGCACCGGTCACTCCGCTGCCGACCGCTGCCTCGGTCAGGGCAACATCCACCGCTGCAATACGCACCCACACGAGTGCCAGCAGCAAGCCATAGGCAACAAAGCCGATGACGGCAGCGAAAGCTGGGCCAGCGGTCACGGTCCAGATGGCCACGCCCAGCACCAGCAAGGCCAATGCCGCATCAAGCACATGCGCCGCGATCATACAGGCTGACCGTCGCGTCGGATTGCGCGAGCAACAAGCTGGGTCACCGTTGCCCCGGCCATCTGTGCGAGCAGCCATATGGCAACCAACTTCAGCATCGCAAATAGACTCTGAGATTGCGGGAGCAAACCGAGGACAATCAGGCCGAGTCCCAGGTTGTCCGCCTTGGTGAGAGCATGCAGGCGTGAGAGCGAGTCCGGAAAGCGCAACAGCCCGACTGTTCCGGCCATGATGAACAACGCGCCGGCCGCAACTGCGATAATGGTAACCAGATCCAGCAACACTCGCATGGTCAGCTATCCGTTGCGTCGCGCTCGCCCGCACCGGAACGAGGGACGCTGTTGGCGAACGCCACGGCGGCGAACGCGGCGAGCAGTGCCAGCGTCAGCGCGGCGTCCACAGCAGCCGGGGTTTCGGTTCCCGCGGCCAGCAGCAAGAGAGCAGCGATGCCACCAGTGCCGAGCAGTTGTGCCGCCATCATGCGATCCGCATTCGCCGGCCCGCGCAGAATACGCACGAGTCCCAGCGCCACCATCGCCAGAACGAACGCGGCGGCGGCGATCAGGAACTCAGCCATCGCCCAGCGCTCGGATGAAGAGCGCCTCCTCCACCCTCAGTTGCTCCGCCGCCGGCTGGTCGACATCGAGGCAGTGAACAAGCAGGGTCCCATCATCGTTCGTGTCGGCAGGAAGTGTGCCCGGCATCAGACTTGCGAGCGCACAGAATTCGTCGCGCGCAAGGCCGGGTGACAGGCGTGGCGAGAATGTCACGAAGCCGGGGCGCAACGGCAGCCGTGGATCCAATGCGCGTCGGGCAACATCGACACCCGCGGCAATCGCCTGAAACGGAAAGCGCAACACGAGCTCCGCGATGCCGGACAGCGAAGGCGTGTCCAGCGCTCGGAGGCAGGAGGCGCAGGCTCACGAGAGTCGCACCGGCAACGGCAACGACCGCCGCCGGAAGATCGCCGATGTCGAAGCCGGCCAGAGCCAGCCAAAGGACAAGGAAGCCGACGCCGCGCGCGATCGCCGCGGTGAACCAGCCGCGGTTACCGTCAGTCGCCATGCGCGGGCACCAGTACGTCGTCACGCACAACCGGCTCCTTGATACGGAACCATGCCACATAGAGCGCGGGCAGGAAGATCAGAGTGACGACCGTACCGACCAGGAAGCCGCCCATGATGGCGAACGCCATGGGTCCCCAGAAGATCGTCGCCGCGATCGGGATCAGGCCAAGTACCGTCGAAACCGCCGTCAGCATGATGGGGCGGAAGCGAGACACGCTCGCCTCGATCACCGCCTCCCAGGGCGGTTTTCCCTCGCCCCGCTCCGTTTCGATCTGCTCGATGAGGATCACCGCATTGCGCGCGATCATTCCGATCAGCGCGAGGATGCCAAGGATGGCCACGAACCCGAGTGGCCGTTGAAAAATCAGCAGTCCTGCGACGACCCCGGTCATCGCCATCGGAACGACGATAAGCACGAGAAACAGCCGGCTGAAACTCTGCAGCTGGATCATCAGGAACGTGATCATCAGAAACAGCATCAGTGGAACGACGGCAACGACCGATGCCTGGGACTGCGCGCTTTCCTCGACGGTTCCGCCGACGGCGATGTGATAGGATTCCGGCAGGCTGGCATTCAGTTGCGCCACCGCAGGAGCGAGCGAAGCGACGATGCTCTCCGGCAGTGCACCCGGCGCCACATCGGCCTGTACGGTCAACGTGGGGACCCGGTTGCGTCGCCAGATCAGCGGGAACTCCTGGTCGAAATCGAAGGTCGCGAGCTGGCTGAGCGGCACCGTTCGTCCGTTCGGCAGCGGAACCTGCACGTTGCGCAGAGTCGCGAGCGAGACGCGCTGTTCATCGGTCGCGCGCGCAACGACATCGACGAGATAAATTCCGTCCCGCAGTTGCGTGACGGTCGATCCGGTGACCACGGAGTTCAGAACGCTTGCCAGCGCTTGCGAACTGAGGCCCAGCAACCTGGCCTGATCCTGATCGATATTGATCCGGACCATGCGGGCCGGCTCCATCCAGTCGAAATTGACATGCCTCGCATCGGCATCACCCGACACGATTCCGGCAAGTCGCAAGGCGATGTCGCGCACCTGTGTCACGTCCGGGCCGCTGACACGATACTGCACCGGCCACCCGACCGGCGGTCCGAGCCCGAGCGGCGACACGCGCGTGACCGCGCTGGGGAACTGTGTGGCGAGCACCGTCTCGAGACGCGTCTGAAGTCGCTTGCGCGCCGCCACGTCCTTGGCGATGACAACAGCCTGGGCGAAGAAGTCGTTGGGCAGTTCCACCGCAAGCGGCAGATAGAAGCGGATTGCTCCTCGGCCGACATAGGTGCTCCAGCTTGCGACGTCGGGATCTTTCGTCAGCACGTCGTCGAGCCTCTTGGCGAGGTCATCGGTTGCGAAGATCGAGGCGTTCTGCGGCAGCCGGAGATCGACCAGAAGCTCCGGACGATCGGATGGCGGGAAGAATTGCCGCGGTATCAGCGGCGATGCGAGGAGCGCCACCGCCAGGCAGGCGACGGTGACGCCGATCGTGATCCACCGCGCCCGCATCGCACCGACCAGGAGACCTCGGAACCCGCCGAGGATCCGGCTGGGCTTGGTCTGCTTGGCAGGATCCGGCTTTGCGAGCATCACCACGCCGAGCAGTGGCGCGAACAGCACGGCCACGAACCAGGACATGATCAGCGCGATACCCACCACGGCGAAGATCGAGAAGGTGTATTCGCCGGCGGAACTCTTCGCGAAGCCTATCGGCACAAACCCCGCGGCGGTGACGAACGACCCGGTCAACATCGGCATCGCGAGCGTCCGGTAGGCATACGTCGCCGCCTGCTCCTTGCCGTCACCCGCAGCGAGGCGCGAGGTCATCACGTCGATCGTCGTCATCGCGTCATCGACCAGAAGGCCGAGCGCGATGATCAGCGCGCCGAGCGAGATGCGCTGCAGGTCGATGCCGATGAACTGCATGACCGGAAAGACGATCGGCGAGCGTCAGCGGGATGGAGAGCGCGACCACCATGCCTGCGCGCATGCCAAGGCTGACGAAGCTGACGGCCATGATGATGGCGATCGCCTGCCAAAGAGACGTGGTGAAATCGCTGATCGCGTGGTCCACCACATGCGGTTGGTCGGCGACGAGAATCGGCGTGACGCCGAGTGGCAGATCGGCGGTGATGCGCTTCATCGCCTGCTCGATGTTGCGGCCCAGCGCGAGGATGTCGCCGCCTTCGCGCATGGAGATGCCCAGGCCGATCGAGGGCTTGCCATTGACGCGGAACAGCGGCTGCGGTGGGTCGGCGAAGCCGCGACGGATCTCCGCGATGTCGCGCAGGCGGATCATGCGGCCGTTCGCGACGAAGTTGATGTTTCGCAGATCCTGCTCGGATTCGAAGGCGCCGGTGACTCGCAGCAGCAGCTTCTCGTCGCCTGTCTGGATGGTGCCGGCCGGACTGACGACGTTCTGCGCCTGTAGCGCGGCGATCAGCGCGGAACGGTCGATCCCGAGGCCGGCAAGCTGCTCCATCGAGAACTCGACGAAGATCCGCTCGTCCTGCGCGCCGAGCATCTCGATCTTCGATACGTCCGGCACCAGCAGAAGCTGCGAGCGGACCTCGTCGACATAGTCACGCAGTTCGCGATGGGTGAAGCCGTCCGCGGTGAAGCCGTAGATGATGCCGATAGGTATCGCCGAACTCGTCGTTGAAGCCTGGACCGATAACGCCGGTCGGCAAGGTATGCCGCATATCGCCGACGCTTTTGCGGACATGGTACCAGATGTCCGGCACCTCGCTGGCCGGCGTGCTTGCCCTTCAGGTTGACGAAAATGGTCGTCAAGCCGGGGCTGGTGTAGCTGCGCAGGAAATCGAGATTTGGCGTCTCCTGTAGGGTCCGCTCGATGCGCTCGGTGACCTGTAGCAGCGTGTCGTTGATGGTGGCGCCCGGCCAGGCCGCCTGAACCATCATCGTCTTGATGACGAAAGCGGGATCCTCGTCGCGGCCCAGCGACTTGTAGGCGGCCAATCCCGCGAGGACAGACGCGATCATCATATAGACGACGAACGAGCGATGGCGGAGCGCCCACTCCGATAGATTGAAACCCACTAGGCCGACCGGGCCGAGCAACCGGACTGTCTGGCCCGGATGGAGCGCCTGAACGCCGGCAGTGACGACGATATCGCCGGCTGTCGAGCCCGTGGGCGACGACGACCGTTCCCGGATCGAAGCGCAGCAACTCGATGTTGCGCAGCGAGACGGTCAGCTTCGACGGATCGACGATCCACACCGCCGGCTGGCGATTCAACTCGGTCAATGCGGACGCCGGGATCGCAATCACCTTCTCCGATTCCAGGCCCACGTATGCCGTTCACCGTCGAGCCCAGACGCATCGCATCTGGCGGATCGGTCAGGCCGACCTTGACCTGAAATGTCCGTGTCACCGGATCGGCCTGCGGAGCGACCTCACGCACACGTCCGATTGTCGTCACGCTCGGATCGTCCGTCAGCCGTATCGTAACCTGCGGATCGCTTGGCGCGGACCGAAGCACCTGTGCGGGAACATCGAACACCGCGTCCCGGCCGCCCTGCCGGGCGAGTTGAACGATCATCTGTCCCGCCTGCACCACCTCGCCGGGTTCCGCGCCACGCGCGGTGATCGTCCCGGCGGCGTCGGCCTGAAGCACCGTGAAGCTCACTCGATCGGCGGCGATCCGCACCTGCACTTCGCCGTCGTCGACCTGCGCCTGCGCCGTGTGCAATGCCTGCTCTGCCAGATCGAACTGGGCCCGCGGCGTGTGGCCCTGCGCCAGCAGCGTCCTCTGGCGTTCGAATGCCGCACGCGCCTGGGTCAAGCTCGCCTGCGCCGCCGCGAGGCTCGCCTGTGCCGAACGCAATGCGTTCACCTCATTCTGCGGATCCAGTCTGGCCAGTTCCTGTCCGGGCTTGACCTTGTCACCGACATTGACGAACCGCTCGATCATCCGCCCGCCGATGCGGAACGCCATCGATGCCTCATCTTCTGCCTGGATGTGCCCGGTCAGCACGACCGTCTCGCCGGTGTCCTGCAGCTTGGCGGTCACCGTTCGGACGGGGCGTGGCGCGGGAGCCTCGGCCGTCTTTTCCCGATTGCATGCGACGAGTCCGAGCGCCACCACTGGCAGCAAGAACAGCAAAGATCGCACGCGACTTTGCACAAGGAGTCGTTTGATTCCGCCGCGTGTCATGCCCTGTCCCCGCGCGCAGACGCCCTTGTACAGCGCAAACGCTGGCAGTCAGTTAGCACCTGATGTACCCGGTGTGAAGGTGCTCGGCTCTACCGTTCATCCAGCACTTGCCGTCATGGTGGTTGCTGTCTCACGCAGCCCTTCGGCGTCGGCGGGATATTGGCGATTGGCCTCGAATCAGACATCGGCACAGAATCCCGAGATTGGTGCATACGTCTCAAATCAGGCTGCCCGCATCCCTTGCGATCAGCGCGCGTGAGCGACTCGGGAGACACCCCAATAATGACGACGAGGCGCTAGGGCTTCGTGACCAGCGTTGCCGGATCGAAGTTGAAGGCTCGCATCTGGCCATTCGCGCCTTGGGTGACCACGACACCGTTGTTGAAGTCGGCCGCGACGACACGTCCGCTCGCGAAGACTTTGGACACACTGTTCAGCAACATGGTGTCAAGTATCTCGGATACCTTTTGGCCTCCGGCCGCCATGCGCGACTTCACCTCGGCCTGCAGCGCTGGCGTCAGCATGTTGACCTCCGCCTGCTCCAGCGGTGTCGGATTGGCTGCCCTGGCTCCGCCGGGTGCCACAATCGCGCCAGCGAACATCAAACCGATGATGGATTTTTGAATGTTCGTCATTGTGGCTACCCCCTTCGGTCAGGCGAACGCAACGTAGCAACTTCTGTTCAGCCGCCCTTGTCCTTCGTGTCCCAAAAATGCGCGGTATGTCCCAATTGGGCGTTTCCATCGTCTGATGTGTCGCCAATGAGCTGCTCGCCGGACCACCGATGGAGCAACATGACACTGCTTGAGTTCCACGTTGCGCGCTCGGCGAAGCATGACGCGAGCCGACAACGTTCAAATCCTGAACCGGTCATCACCATTGCAATCGTTCGGAGACGATCATCATGACACGACGTGCGTTCGGCTATGCGGCCATTGAGGAGTGTTGTTTCTCGGAGCCTGCGCCCAGAACCCGATGGGACCGACCGTTCAGGTCCTCCCCGGTCCAGGCAAATCATTCTCCGCCTTTCAAAGCGATCAGGCGGTCTGCCGACAATTCGCGGATCAGGCGGTAAGAGACCAGGCGCAGGGCGCCAACTTGCGCGGGCTCGGCACCGCGGCAATCACGACCGCGCTCGGTGCGGGATTGGGGGCGGCGATCGGCGGCGGCCGGGGTACGGCAGTTGGCGCTGCCGCCGGCGCAGTTGGTGGCGCTGGGTTGGATACAGCGAGAAGCTCGAACGCCCAGAACTCGATCCAGGCGCTGTACGACAATGCCTTCGTCCAGTGTATGTACAGCCTCGGCAACTCAGGTACCGAACAGCGCACCGATGATGGTGCAGCCCCAGGCACCCGGGCAGCCGACCACACGGTGACCTGCTTGAGCTTCGCAGCCGCCGCTGACCTCGCCAGGTGCCAAAATCCGGTCTGTATTGACAAGGCCCGTTTCTGCTCTCAAACGTCAGATATCGGCTCACTCAGGCCGACGCAGTCACGCCTTGACCGCGCAAGAGCAAGCACATCGCGGGCACGGGGGAGTAAAATGACACCGCAGATCTTTTCGACGCAATCTCTGGCCCCGAGAGATCGGCACGACGCCTGGCACGAATGGTTCCGACCTGTGCTCGATGTGGTGGCCGTAGACCAGTCGTACGGCGAGTTCGTGGCCGAGAACAGCGCCTGGAAACTCGGGTGCCTGGTGATGAGCCGCGTGTCGGCGCCGCCGGTGCGTGTCGTGCGAACGAAAGCCCAGGTGAGGCGGGACCCAGTAGACCACTGGGTGCTGACCTACGCCCAACAGGGTTCGATGTGGGTGAAGGCCGACGAGGATTCGTTTGAAGTGCCACCCGGCGTGCCTTACCTCTGGTCGCTGGGTGAGGAATTGGAAAGTGAGCGGACACGCATCGACCGCTTGCAGCTTTTTCTGCCACGCGACGAATTCCGTGATATCGCACCTCGGCTCGATGCGGCGCGCGGCTCGCTTTTGGATATGCCGCTCGGCCATCTCCTCGGCGACTATATGCTTGCCTTGGAACGAAGGCTGCCGGCTCTGACGCCGGGCGAACTTCCGGCGCTGACGAACGCAGTGCAAGCCATGATTGCCGCCGCTGTTGCTCCGTCTCCAGAACGCGTCGCCGTTGCGAGAAATCAGATCGAGTTCGGGCGAATGGAGCGAGTTCGAAAGGTCATCCAGCGGCACCTGCGCTCTCCCGTCCTCGGCCCGGCGACGCTATGCCGGCTGGTCGGCATTTCCCGCTCCAATCTGTATCGCTTATTGGAGTCCGCCGGCGGAGTGGCTCACTATATTCAGAAACAACGGTTGCTCGAGGCACACACCGTGCTGAGCAATCCCACGGCCGCCGTCAAGATTGCGGCGATCGCTGACGATCTCTGCTTCTCGGATGCATCGAGTTTCAGTCGTGCATACAAGAGGGAATTCGGGTGCAGCCCGGGCGATACGCGATCCGCCGCCATGGCGGGGGTTGCAATTCCCGCCAACACCCGCGAACGAACGGTCCGGGGTGTTGGCGATTTCAGCGACCTGCTGCGGGATTTCTAGTACCCGCCATCAATGGAACGCGAGTCACACGCCCAGGCGTCATGGCCGGGCTTGTCCGGCTTGTCCCGGCCATCCACGTCTTGCCGGGCGCGCGAAAGGCAGCCGCAAGGGTGGCCATGACGTTCGGTGTGTCGCGCTTCAACGAAGCTGGATACTAGCGACGCATCACGCAATTGCGACGCGATGCCATGTAACGGGATTCCTAGCCAATCCCCGGTGATGTGAAGATCGATATGCTCTGCGACGAACGCGCGAGTATCGCGCTCGCGGCGCAACCTGAACACGACCATGCGGCTGTCCCGATGCCGATCGGGCCGGTTCGGCGTTGGTATCGCCCGAACAGGGCACGAGGACTGCTAAAAGGCCGTAATGATGTCGGACCTGCTGATAATGGCGTTCTCGACCGAGGCGAAGGCGGAGGCGGTTCGCCGGACGCTCCTGGATATGCACGAGGATCTTCTGATCGAACCCGGCGATGCGGTCATAGCGAAAATTTGCGCGTCGGGTCTGGTGAAGCTGAACCAATTGGTCGGACCAGTGAGGGGACGCGAAGCACCCCAAATGATTTGGGGCCCGTTGATCGAGCTATTGTTCAGGGCTCCCCGCGGCGCCAGCCTCGCAAGGCTCGGCATCGACGACGAATTCATGAAGGCAGCAGGCAATACGTTGCGATCAGGCAATGCCGTCCTGCTCTTGTTGATCCGCAAGATGAGCACTGAGAAGGTTGCGGCTGCGCTTCGCGCGGCTGGCGGAAAATTTCTGCGCAGCTCATTTGACGAGTCAAAAAAGGATGCATTGCGGGCGGCGCTTGCCAGGACCGCGCGCGCAGCGTCAGTTACACGCGTCAAGTCCTGATGATCCGCTGACCATGACCACGGATCTCGTCGTCGTTCTCGTTCTGCTGGCGGCAGCGATCGCGATGTTCATCGTCGGTCGCCCGCGCATGGACGCCGTCGCATTGATCATGATCGCCGTGATGCCATTCACGGGCATCATCACCATGAATGAAGCTCTGGCAGGATTTGCCGACTCAAACATTGTCCTGATCGCCGCGCTGTTCGTCATCGGTGAAGGCCTGGTCCGCACGGGCGTCGCCAGACGACTTGGCGACTGGCTGAATGCGTCGGCAGGGTCGAGCGAGACGCGTCTCGTTGTTCTGCTGATGTTGGTGGTCGGCGGCCTCGGCTCCTTGATGAGCTCGACGGCGGTCGTCGCAATATTCATCCCGGTCGTCCTGCGCATCTGCAGCACCACAGGCACGCCACCCAGCCGGCTCATGATGCCGCTCAGCGTCGCCGCGCTCATCAGCGGCATGATGACGCTCGTGGCGACCGCGCCAAACCTGGTCGTGAACGCGGAACTCGCCCGGCACGGCATGGAGGGATTTCGCTTCTTCAGTTTCACGCCGTTCGGGCTACCGGTGCTGATACTTGGCATTATCTACATGGTCGTCGCACGAAGAATGTTGTCCTCGGAGCCTGTAGAACCAACGTCCGCAAGCCGACGCCCGAGCCTGCAAACCTGGATAGATCAATACAAGCTTGCCGACCGGGAATACCGGGTGCGCGTGAAAGCTGGCTCACCGATATTGGGGAAGCGCCTCGAAGAGCTGCCCTTGCGAGCGTCAGGCATGAACATTGTGGCGATCGTCCGCAGACTTGCACTCGGCACCGAGATGATCCGCCCGGTTGCCCAGACGGAGCTTCAGGTTGACGACGTGCTGCTTGTCGACGCGCTCGCGCCGGAGATCGAGATGGCGGGACTTCGCGACCGATTTGCGCTCGATCCTCTGCCGCTTGGCGACGATAGCGGATATTTCACCGATGCACGGCATGAAATCGGCATGGTCGAGGCGATCGTTCCTGCCGACTCACAACTGATCGATCAGACTGTACTGGAGGCCAGAGTCCGCGCGGAACATGGTCTGACAGTGATAGGCCTCCGTCGCGGTCGAGTTGCACTTGGACGCGGCCTTCTCAGCGAAAAACTCCATATCGGCGACACATTGCTGCTCGTCGGCTTCTGGGCCGACATCAAGCGCCTTCACGTCGAGGGCGGGAACATGGTGGTGCTCAACATGCCGGCCGAACTGGACGACGCGCTGCCAAATGCGGGTAGAGCACTCCACGCGCTCGCGGTTCTGGCTCTCGTGATCGGGCTGATGGTCAGCGGCATTGTGCCAAACGTGCAGGCTGCCCTGATCGGATGCCTCCTCATGGGTATGCTGGGCTGCGTCGATCTGAACAGCGCCTATCGGTCGATCAGTTGGAAAAGTCTCATATTGATCGTCGGGATGATGCCGTTCTCAGTCGCACTGCAACGGACTGGCGGAGTCGATCTGGCCGCTGATGGGATGGTGGCCTTGATTGGCAACGCCGGACCGCGACTCGTGATGGGAGTGCTGTTTGTCGTAACGGCGCTGCTGGGCCTCTTTATCTCGAACACCGCGACAGCCGTCTTGATGGCCCCCATCGCTCTTGCGATCGCTGTCGATCTCAAGGCTTCACCGTATCCGTTTGCAATGATCGTGGCATTGGCGGCATCGTCCGCCTTCATGACGCCGATCTCCTCGCCGGTGAACACGCTAGTGGTCGGACCCGGCAATTATGCATTCGGGGATTTTGTCAGGATCGGCGTACCATTCACCATTGTCGTTCTGATCGTCAGTGTCTTGCTCGTGCCGTGGTTGCTGCCTCTGTACTGACGAGCAGAGCATGGTCTTCTCACTCCCAAGCCGGCCTTTCGAGGCGCATCCCGTGCGCGCCTCCATACTTCGCCACCTCCGGCGACTTCCATCCCGTCAGCAAACGCGCGTCCACTGCATACACCTCCACCCCCAGCGGCCGACACACATCGATCGGATCGCGCGCATCGGGTCCCCATAGCGGCACCGACAGATCGCCGCCCGGACACGCCGAAATCGCGCACAGCAGATCGATCTCGGCAAAGAATTCCAGGTGATCGCCCGGTTTCGCCGGACATGCCCGCATGAAGTACTGATCGTCCGAATTCAGCCCGGTGACCTGGAATACGTTCAGCACGTCATGCACGTCGAACTCGGTCAGCCCGTACGGCGCAACGGCGCGCACCAGATTCGAGTGGCAATGGAAATCGAAATCAACACCCATCAGCAACCGGTTCACGTATGGATCGCAGCGCGTGCCCAACAGGTCGTGCACGCGGCCACCCACCTCATCGATGCCGTAGCCAGCCAGGCTGTCATCAGTGATCGTCACCAGCGGCCGCAGATACGGCAGGTTCGACCACAGGCGATCGAACGTGCTGACATGCGCCGCCTGCAACTGCCGCGAACGCGAGGCCCACATCCTCTCCCGCGGATTGTGCGCATTCCAGATGTTCAGATCCCCAACCTGCGGGCCATCGATGGTGACGATGCGGAACACGTGCCCCGCCGGCACGCGCCAAGCACGCCCCGAGCGGATCGGCACGACCAGTTTCTCGATCAGCCGGCGCGCACCCTGTTCCTGCGCGATCCGCTGATAGAACACGCGATCGACATCGAGCGGTGAACCTTTGCTGGCCTGATAAGCCGGAGCAATGTTCGGCATCTGATCACTCCTCACTCAGCGCGGGCCTCACCTCCGTCGCGAACAGATCGAGCGACCGGCGCGCCTCCTCTGTCGTCAGATCGCCCCATTGGAACGCGGCGCACAGGTAGTTGTGCTTCGGCCCGACCGCGGCGACAAGGCGCCGCAGTTTGTCGCGCACCGTGGCGGCCGAACCGGCAAGCACCTGCCCGGCCTCGATCATCGCCTCGACATTGATGCCACCCGGCTGCGGCAGTGCCGCGGAAGGCGGTACGCCGCCTTCGATCCTGACCTCCGTCGCATGAAAATGCTCGGCATAGGCAACAAACGCTCGACGCGCCAGCGACAACGCCTCGGCATCGGTGTCCGCGACGACGATGTGCCGCGTCGAGCCGACCAGCGGATCCTCACCCATGAAGCGAGGATCCTTGCGCGCGCGTCCCGCCTCCCAGATCTGCCAATACTGCTCCACCGTCTCGCGCGTCGGACGTCCCAGCCCATTCATCCCCTGCTCCGCCGCACGCGGCAGGTTCCCCGCATACCAAAATCGTGGATACGGCCTCTGCACCATCTCGAAACGCACCGGCACGTCATCGTACTGGAAGCGGTCTCCGTGATGCGTGATCCGCCCGGTGCTCAATCCCTGCAGCACGATCGACAGCACTTCATCGTACGCATTGCGTGTCTGGCGGACGTCGCTGCCAAACCACTCGTGCTCCACATCGCGTATGCCACGGCCGACGCCCGGCATGAAGCGACCGTGCGAGAGCTGGTCCATCATGCAGATCTCCTGCACCAGCCGCGTCGGATGATACAGCGGCAGGCACAGCACCATCGTGCCAAGTCGGATCTTCGTTGTGCGTCGCGCCACCGCGGCGAGGAACACGATCGGCGATGGCGCCATATCCAGCGTCGTGAAGTGATGCTCGGCGATATGATAGCCGTAAAACCCCAGCTCCTCCGCGTGGCGGATCAGCTCGATGCGTTCATCGTACTGCTGCCATAGCGGCATATCCGACCGCTGCTCGAAATGGTCCCACCAACCGAATTGCAATGTCATCGAGCTGCTCCCCAGTCTGGCGCAAAGCTTGACCCATCTTTCCCCGGTGGCAATCCTCCGACTAACCGAGGAGGCACCTATGCCGCTGCTGTCCCTTCCCGCGGTGTTCATGCGTGGCGGCACCAGCCGCGCGGTGATGTTCCATGCGCGCGACCTGCCAGACCGCGCCGAATGGGATCCGATCTTCCTCGCCGCCATGGGCAGCCCCGATCCGAATGGACGCCAGCTCAACGGCATGGGTGGCGGCATCTCGTCGCTGTCGAAGGTCTGCATCCTGGCGCCGTCGGATCGCGCCGATGCCGACATCGACTACACGTTCGCCCAGGTGCAGATCCGCGATCCGCGCGTCGACTATCGCAGCAACTGCGGCAACATGAGTTCGGCCGTCGGACCGTTCGCGGTGGATGAAGGCATCGTGCGGCCGAACGGCGACACGGCCACGGTGCGGATCTTCAACACCAACACGCAGAAGTTCATTCGCTCCACCTTCCCGCTGGAGGACGGCCGTGCGGCGACCGATGGCGACCTGGCGATCCCCGGCGTGGCAGGCACCGGAGCGCCGGTAAGGCTGGACTTCCTGGCGCCCGGCGGTGCCACCACCGGCCGACTGCTGCCGACCGGCAAACCCATGGATCGGCTGGATGTCCCCGGCATCGGTCCCATCGAAGTCTCGATGATCGATGCCGCCAACGCGTGCGTGTTCGTGCGGGCGCGAGACCTTGGGCTGACCGGCCGCGAACTGCCCGAGGAACTGGAGCGCGACCCGGCTCTGCTGGAGAGGCTCCAGTCGATCCGACGCCAGGCCTCGATCGCCATGGGCATCGCCCGGGATGACGCCGAAGCGCGGACGGTCGCCGCGGTGCCGATCATCGGCTTCGTCGCGCCGCCGATGGATGCGCCGACCTTATCGGGCGATCCCATCGCCGCGGAGCAGGTCGATCTGACGGCACGTTTCCTCTCGAACGGACAGCCGCATCGAGCGCTGCCGCTGACCGCCTCGCTGTGCACTGCCGTCGCGGCCAACATCGCGGGAACCCTGGTGGCCGAAGCTCTGGCACCGGGTGCCGGCGCGCAGGTACGCATCGCCATGCCCTCAGGCATCCTGACCGTTGGCGCCGAAGTAGGGCAGGACCGCACCGGCCAGTGGGTGGCGCACAGCGGCGCATTCTACCGCACCGCCAGACGGCTGTTCGACGGTCGCATCTACGTCCCGCGCTAAACCTACCCGGTTCCCTCCTGCAGCCACGGCTCGGTCGCCCACAGCTTCGCCAGTTCGTCGCGCTCGTCCTGTGCTTCCGCTGTCCAGCCGGCGCCGTCCCGCCAGTCGGGGACAAAGCCGTTGGCGTCGGCATGGTCACCGAACGCTGCGTCCTCGACCACCGCCTGCAAAGCGACATTGAGTTGTCGCACCAGCGCCTCGGGCAGCCCAGCCGGACCCGCCAGACCGCGACGGATCACCGCGGACAGATCCAGCCCGGAGTCACGCAGCAGCGGCATATCGGGGAAAGCGTCGGCGCGATTGGCGGCGGCAAGGCCAAGACCGACGAGGCGCCCCTCGCGCAGATCGCCGACCGCATTCGATAAGCCAAGTGCGGCCGCGGCGACGTTGCCGCTCACGGCAGCCTGCCGCGCAGCAGCAGCCGAAGGAAAGGCAACGATGTTGAGCCTCGTGCCCGCCAGCACCTGCAACCGCAGCGCTGCCAGGTGCGGTGGACTGCCGGGAGGCGGCGTGCCGAAAGGAACGGCCTCGGCATCGTCGGCCGCACGGGCGACAATGTCCTGGACGGAACTTAACGGGGTGGCGGTCGGTGAGACGATGGCAACAGGTTCCCTCTCCACCGCCCCCAACAGAGTGATTCTTCGCATCAGGTCGTCGGCCCCGCGGTCGACCATGCGTGCGGGCAGCGTCGGCGTGACGACCCAGCCAAGGGTCGCGCCGTTCGGCTCCGCCTGGGCCAGCGCCTGCATCGCGGCAAGCCCTGCGTCACCGTGAATATTGCTGACCAGAATGTCTGCGTTGGGCAGCTGGCGGGCGAGCAAGGGGACGAACGCACGGGCCAGCGTATCCAGCGAAGAATCGGGCTTGGCACCGACCAGAAGGGTTAGCTTCTCCAAGGCATTAGCAGTTGAGGCGAACGCCAGCGCCGTGGCACCGGCCAGAATGTCGCGGCGCCTGATCACGAGTGCGCCGCCGGCGCGGCGGCAGGAGCAGCCTCGCGCCGCAGACGATTCTCTCCCAGAAACAACAGGATAGGCGCTGCGATAAAGATCGAAGACGAGGTGCCGACGATGATGCCGAACAACATGACCCAGGCGAAGCCCGAGATCGATTCGCCACCGAACAATGCCAGCGGCAGGCTGGCGAGGAACACAGTCATCGACGTCCCAAGGGTCCGGTTCAAGGTCTCGTTGATCGAGAGATCGATCAGGTCGCGTAGCGGCAACGTCTTGTACTTGCGGAGATTCTCCCGCACCCTGTCATACACCACGACCTTGTCGTTGGTGGAGTAGCCCAGGATCGTCAGGATAGCGGCAACCATGACAAGGTCGAACTCGATCCGCGTGAGAGCAAGGAACCCTATGGCCTTGGTTATGTCGAGAATAAGGGTCACGACCGCACCCACCGCGAACTGCCACTCAAACCGGAACCAGATGTAGACGAGGATCATGACCAGGCTGATACCGAGAGCCAGCAGGCCATTGCGGAACAGTTCCGCCGACACCGACGCCCCCACCGCATCGGTCCGCAGCACCTTCACCCCCGGTACCGACTTTTCCAAGGCAGTGCGCACCCGGGTCACTGCCTCCTGCACGGCGGCCTCGGTGGGCTGGGCACCGAGCCGGATGAGCACTTCCGAGGGATCGCCGAATTGCTGCACCCCCTGCTCGGGAATGTGTTCGGCGGCCAGAGCCGCGCGGATCTGGCCGAAATCCGCCGGCCCCGGCGTCCGCACCTCCATCACGACGCCGCCCGAGAAATCGATCCCCAGGTTCAGCCCCGGGTAAAAGAACAGCACCACAGAAGCCGTTGACAATATGGCAGAAACGACGAGACCCATGATCCGGCCCCGCATGAACTGAATACGGGTGCCGTCAGGAACCAGGCGGAACGAAGGGCGGAGGAACATTGGCGGTCAGACCGGCAATAGCTGCGGACGCCGCGCAACATACCATCGCGACACCAGCAGCCTGGTGAGCATCCAGGCGGTGAACATGGATGTGGCAATACCGACGGTGATGGTCACGGCAAATCCCCGAACTGGACCAGAGCCGAATACGAACAGCATGACATGGGCCAGGAATGCCGCGACGTTGGAATCGAAGATCGTATTGTAAGCCCTTGTGAAGCCATGCTCCAGCGCAGAGAGCGGCGGACGGCCCAGACGCTGCTCCTCGCGGATCCGCTCATTGATCAGAATGTTGGCGTCGACCGCCATGCCCAAGGTCAGCAGGATCCCGGCCATGCCCGGCAGCGTCAGTGTCGCCTGAAGCACCGACATGATGCCAAGCATGAGGACCAGGTTCACCACCAGGCATACATTCGCGAACCAGCCGAACAGCCCGTAGAACGTCGCCATGAACCCGATGACAAGAATAAACCCGACCGCCAGTGAGAGCGCCCCCGCTCTGATCGAGTCAGCACCCAGTTCCGGCCCGACGCTCCGCTCCTCCACCACGGTCAGCGGCGCCGGCAATGCGCCGGCCCGCAGCAGCACCGCCAGGTCGTTGGCGCTTGCGGCGGTGAAGTTGCCGCTGATCTGGCCGCGACCGCCGGTGATCGGCTCGCGAATCACCGGCGCGCTGATCACCTTGCCGTCCAGCACGATCGCAAACCGGTGGTTGACGTTCGCCCGCGTAATGTCGCCAAACCGTCGTGCCCCGACGGAGTTGAAGGTGAAATTGACCACCCACTCGCCGGTCTGCGGGTTGGTGCCGGCGCGCGCATCGGTCAGGTCGCCACCGTCCACGTCCACCCGCCGCCGCACCGCGATCTTCTGGTTCGGATTGTCTTGCATAGGCAGGTAGTCAACCCCGGGCGGCGGCGGTGTGCCGGCGTTCGCGTTCGCCGTCTCGTCCACGAGCTGAAACGTCATGTGCGCAGTTTTGCCCAGCAACTCCTTGATCCGGTTGGGATCGCTGATGCCGGGCAACTGCACCACGATACGCGTATCGCCCTGCTGGGTGATCTGCGGATCGACCACCCCGGTTTCGTCGATGCGGCGACGAACGATCTCAATCGATTGCTGCACCGCGCTGCGGGCACGGGCGTTCAGCGCGACCGGCGACAGTGTCAGCATGATCGTGCCGTCGGGGTTGGACGTTTCGTCGAATTCCGGAGTCCCTGTCGGTCCCTCCGCCGCGATCAGCGGGCGAATCGCCGCAACCGCGGGATCCACCTTCGTGGGATCGCGCAGTTTCAACAGGATGCGGTTCTGATCGGGCTGCGCGTCCAGCGTCTGGTAGAAGATCGATCCCGGCCGCAGCGCCTGCCGCACGGCGTCGACCATGCTGTCCAGTCGCTCCTTCACCACCGCCTTCATGTCCACCTCGAGCAGCAGGTAGGACCCGCCTCGCAGGTCCAGCCCGAGATGGACGGTCCGCCAGGGCAGCCAGGCGGCCGGAGCGGGGAATAGATTCGGGATGCAGAGGATAGCGCCGAGAGCGCAGAGACCGAGGATGACCGCGGTCTTCAAGGGGGTGAAGTACATCATGGATGGTCGGCGCTTCCTCTGGGCGTCGCGCCCCTATGCGCCAGGGTTTTTCCAGCGTCCAGATGCCGCAGATGTCTTTGACATCATCTAACGGTACAGTTAGTTATACGAACTAACCTGCGGAACTGCCCGATGCTTCCTACGCTCCCAGATGACCATTTCCATACGATGGCCGCCCTGCTCCCGCCAACTGCACAATGCAGCGAAAAGCAACAGCTTCGCCGGGCTACTGCCGCCGGCGTCCTGCTGCGCTCGCTCGGCGCGAGGGAACCGATCGAGTCCGTCCTCGCCACCCAGGCGGTCTGCGCGCACCATGCTGTACTGCAGTGCTTGCGCTACGCCGCCCATGGCGACCAGCCAGCGGCACTCACTTCGCGCCTGCTCGGCCGCGCCACCGCGCTGTCGAATGCGTTCGTCCGCACGGTCCACGCCCTTCGTCGGCGGCAGAACGAGCGCCCATGACGATAGAACCCCATGCAAAGCGGCGCGGCCGCCTGAAGAACGGGGCGGCGGGCGGCGATCCTTCCAAGGCGCCTCGCTGCGGCGCCCGCACCCGCACTGGGACCACTTGCCGCGCCCCTGCGATGGCGAACGGCCGCTGCCGCATGCACGGTGGCGCCAGCACCGGGGCCCGCACCGCGGACGGCCTTCGCCGCCTACGTGCTGCCCGCACCACTCATGGCTTCTGGACCCCCGAGAGCCGCGAGTTCCGCCGCTACTGTGCCGAGCTTCTGACCACCGCACGGATATGGCTGACGTTGACGGAACTCGGGCGCGCGCCCGTAGCACAGCAGAATTGCGAAGCTACCCCGCGTACAATCCCTGCCAGTTCGGAAACGTCGGCTCCAACGGCTGCATCAACTCGCCTATCGTGGCGTGCAGCCGCTCCAGCACGCGCATCCTCTGCTCGATCGACCCGCTGAATGGATATCCGCACCGCAGCAGTACATCGCGCAATGCGCCCTCCGCCAGCGCGCACATATCGCCAGCGCACGCTGCCGGCACCAGGCCAGGCACCGCGAGAGCATGGACCAGGAGCACCGCGCACGACCGCCGCGCCGGTCGTGCGGGCGCCTGGGTCGCCAGCCTGATGACCGACGCAACCGACGGCAGTTCCGTCGGCTTCATCCCCAGCGGCGCGACGCACTGCCTGACTACCACCTGACGAGCCGCCCGCAGTCTCGCGTCGCGGCCACGCGCCCCATTGGCCGCTTCCAAGGCAGTCGCAAGATCGCGCAGCGCTTCCTCAAGGTTCATCCGCTCACTCCGGCTCCTCTCAATGAGAGCCGGTCTTATAGCGCGATCGCCGGCCTCTCCTCCTCCGCCTCGCCTTCCCCCTCCCCATGCAGGGCCATCGGCACGCCGTGCGTCTCCACGCCCAGGATGCTGAACGACAGCCCGACGCAGACCATCGCGAATGCCAGGAACATGAAGGCCGGCAGCACGGCCTCAGCGGTCGCGTGCGGCGAGACGATGTTGCCGGTGCCGGCAATGAGCGCCAGGCTGAGCGGCCCGACGATCTTCCCCACGCCATTCGCCGCCTGTCCCAGCCCAGACGAGCGCGCGCCCAGACGCACGCCGAACACCTCCACGGTGTACGGCGCCAGGTTCGAGAAGCTCCCGTCGATGCCGAAGGTGGAGCAGCACAGGAACACCACCAGCAACGGCACGCCGCCAACGAAGGTGTTGCTGAAATACGCGGCCGCCGCGAGCGAGATCGCGCCCAGGAAGCCCCACACGATGCCGCACCGCCGCCGTCCCATGATTGGTGAAACGATGGACACGACGATCTTGCCCAGGATGCCGGCGGCAGGGACGAACACGAAGTACCCGGCCGCCGCCGGCACCGAGATCCCCAGCAGCAGCGACACGATCGTCGGTCCCCACAGATAGACGCCATAAGCGGCGGTCGATGCGCCGCCCCAGATGATGACCGTCTCCCAGAAGCGTGTCGGGATTCCGGTACAGTTCCGCCAAACTGCCGGACGGCGGCGCGACCGGTCGCACGTTCGGCAACGGCACCCGCTCGAGCGGCAGGCCAAGCTGGTGTGCCACCTGCGCACGCGCCTCGTCGAAACGCCCCTTGGCGGTAAGCCATCGCACCGACTCCGGAACCACCAGCGCGATCGCAATGCCGACCGGTATCGTCACCGCGCCCAGCATCGCGACGCCGCGCCAGCCCAGCAACGTCAGCAATGTCGCCGAGGTCGCGGAGGCCAGCAGCGCGCCGGCGGTTGCGAACACAACATAAAAGCTGGACACAGCAGTGCGGTAGCGCGTCGGCGTGGTCTCGACGACGAGTGTGAGACATGGCGTCACCGCCGCGGTCAGGCCGAAGCCGACGACGAAGCGCAACATGGCAAGCACGCCCCACGCGCCCTGCGGAACCAGACCAATCGCCCCAGCGCCAATGCCGCAGATGAATGTGCCCAATACCAGCTGGCTCTTGCGCCCCCAGGCGTCGGACAGGCTGCCCCACGCGACCGCGCCGCAGATCGCGCCGACACCGCCGCTGTACAGAATGATAGCGGACTGCCCGTAGGTCAGGTGCCATTGCGGTCCGAGCACCGCGAGCAGGAATGCCACGATGGCGAAGTCGAAAAACTCCAGCACCGTGATGAGCGACAACAGGCTGAAGTTGACCCAGTAGCGTGGCCGCAGCCGTGTGCTGTCGAACAGCGACAGCAACGCTTCGGATGTTTGTCCGTTCATGGGCGCCTCCTGCTGGCGCCTTGCCTGGTCAGACGCGTCCGGCCAGGACGGCGCTGTTGCGAAGTTGTTGCGGCTTCATCAGACCGTCACACGACGATAACCCCGTCACGCGATGCACGCACCAGATGAGCGACGGCGCGAAGCGATCACCGTTGCGTGTTCCGCAAAGCCATATGCGCCAGCGCGGAATCGATGCGCAGCAGCAGCCTTACCGCTCGCGGCAGGTCATCGCCGAGTGATTGCTCCGGCACCTCGGCCGGTTCATCGCCCGGCTGGTTGGCCATGCGGGCGATCAATGCGGGCACTGCGGCATTGATCCGTCCCACAGTCTCGCGCACCAGCCGGACCAGCGGCGGATCCTCCAATCTTGCGGACTGCAGGCATATCTGCCCCAGCTCGCGCGCCCAGAGTTCGCAGCCCTCCAGCACCAGCATGCGGCGACGCAGCGCTTCATCGTGTCCGCCGGCCAGTCCCAACCGTTCGGACTGCGCAATCGCGCTCATATCGCGGAACCGCTGTTCGGCTGTCAGGATCCGGGCGGCAAGGTCCGGTGCCGGCCGGCCATCGAGCAACCCCTGAGCGGCACTGTCCACCGACTGACCGAGTGCCAGCAGGAAGGCTCGCGTGGCGTCGTCCACCGCCACACGCTCGCGCCGAACGAGCACCAGGCTGGCGACGGCGGCGCCGCATGCGGCACCCACGGCCGCCTCCTTGAGGCGCAGCAACAGCAGTTCGGGAGCAAAGAAGCCCAACAAGCCGAACAGCAGGCCGAGGATGACGGTGAGCCAGAACACCATCGTGCCGTACGCCGCCACGTTGGCCTGAAATGCGAGGAACACGGCAACAACGATTGCGCCGATCGTCAGAATCTCGTGGCCGGAGAGCAGTGTGGCCAGCAGCATGCCGAAGACGACGCCTGCCAATGTGCCGATGATGAACTGCGTGCCTTTAATGAGTGACTCGCCGCGTGAGCGAGTGCCTTGGAACATCACAAAGGCAGCGAACGCCGCCCAGTACCATCGGTTGGGCGACACCAGATCGCCAGCGATGATCGCCAGTGCGCTGGCAACCGCTGTCTGCAGGGCCGAACGGATTCCCGGCGCGGCGCTGGCAGGCGGAGCCGCGGCCGCCGGAGCCGGCCCTTCTTGCGGTGCCTCACGCATGACGCGGGCGAGCAGGGCCAGAGCGCCGCCGAGCGTCCCGGTGGATTGCACGGAAGGCAGCGCGGTATCCTGCCGCAGGGCCTGCAAGGTTGCGAGCAGCGGGCCTCGATCGGCTGGCGTGCCCAGATCCTGCAGCGCAATGCGCGCGACGCGCTCGACGCCGAGTTCAATCGCCAGCAGATGCAGCCAGCCGCTTCCCTGACCAGGGAATTCGGCGGCGAGTGCCGCGACACGCGCCTGCGCCAGCATCACCACGTCGTCGAGACGATAGACGTTCCGGTGGAGTTCCTCGCGTGCTGGGTCGGTCCAGTTGCCGGCGGTCACGGCAGCCGCGATACGGTCCAGAACCCGGACGATGTTGCTGTGGATCGCGCGACGCAGGCGGTCCAGTTCTGCCTGCGGCCGTTCAGGCAGCAGCAGGCAGCGGATCAGCGCTGCGTCGCCGGCGGCGAGCAGCAGCACGATCAGGCGCATCGGCAATGTCGCCGGAGGATCGTGCGTGACAAGGCCGAAGAAGTAGGCAATCAGCGCCACGATGCCGAGCGAGGCCCAGCGTGGACCGTGCTGGGCGCCATAGGCGACCGCGAACATGATAAATGGCAGCAGGGTCGCCGCGGTGATCGGTCGATCGAACAGCAGCGCGGCGAGCGTGGTCGCGACGAACGCGAAGAGCGGTGCCAGGGCAATGGTGATCAGCCGCTGTTGCCACGTGCTGTCGCGCACGTTCGCGGCGATGAACAATGCAATAGCGAAGCCGAGAATGCGATCGGTGACCGGCAGCGCAATAACGCTGCCCAGCAACAGGACGAGACAGAACGTCAGCACACCGGCGAGCGTGGCGCGCAGCGCGGCATACAGACGGAGCGCCCCAGGGTCAGGCGGAAACAGCAGTCGAACGGCCAGCACCTGACGAGTTGCCTCTCGGTGTCACCACCCGGTTATAGCCGCAGGAACCGTCGTGGAACTATCTGCCGCAGCGTTTGCACAAAACCGCGACCGGCGCTCCAGCGTAGCGGTACTAAAGCGGCAATCGTGCTAGACGGAAAGATCGAGCAGTGATCCGCGGGGCAAGATCCGACCTTGCGCAGGGTCGCCATCCCGCCCTGGCAGTGTAGTGATCGCGGGCATGGTCTGCGTCGTGGGCCGCGACGGCTGGGTCTCCAGCGCACGCACACGTTGAACCGGGCCGGCCCCGGCGAAGCCCGGCACCACGCCAGCGGAGAGGGCAGCAAGGGCGGTGGACGAAGACATGCCGATACGGTAGCGCAGGCACGTTAACAATGGCTGAACCGGGTGGGGCCGCGCAGGGAACGGCGGACGCGGCTCACCGCGCAGGACGAGGACAGATGGCTAAGATCAAGGTGAAGACCCCTGTCGTCGAACTCCTGGCCCCGCGTCAGAGCGCGGCGAGCGCGGCGTTCAGCGTCGCACTCGGCCGCATCGCCGCCGATGCCTTGGCAGGATCGGGCAGGTAGTAACCGCCGATATCGACCGGCTTGCCCTGCGCGGCGATCAGTTCGGCATTGATCCTGGCCTCGTTGGCCGTCAGCGTCTCGGCCAACGGTTTGAAGCGGGCCTGCAACGCCGCGCTCTTGCCCTGCGCGGCCAGCGCCTGCGCCCAGTAGAGTGCCAGGTAGAAATGGCTGCCACGATTGTCGATCTCGCCGACCCGGCGCGCGGGCGAGCGGTTGAATTCGAGGATCTTGCCGTTGGCCACATCGAGCGTTTCGGCGAGAACCTGCACGTCGGCGTTCTTGTGGGTCTGCGCCAGATGTTCGAGCGAGGCGCACAAGGCGAGGAACTCGCCGAGCGAATCCCAGCGCAGATAGCCTTCCTGCTGGAACTGCTCCACGTGCTTGGGCGCCGAACCGCCGGCACCGGTCTCGAACAAGCCGCCGCCCGCCATCAGCGGAACGATCGAGAGCATCTTGGCCGAGGTGCCAAGCTCCATGATCGGGAACAGATCGGTCAGATAGTCGCGCAGCACGTTGCCGGTGACGGAGATCGTGTCCTGCCCCTTGCGGATGCGAGCGAGCGAGAACTTCATCGCCTCGACCGGCGCCAGGATGCGGATGTCGAGCCCCGAGGTATCCTGCTCCTTCAGGTATTTCTCGACCTTGGCGATCACCTGCGCGTCATGCGCGCGCTTGGCGTCCAGCCAGAACACCGCCGGGGTGTTGGTGAGGCGCGCGCGGCGCACCCCGAGCGCGACCCAGTTCCTGATCGGCGCGTCCTTGACCTGGCACATCCGAAAGATGTCGCCGGTCTCGACCGGACGCTCCAGCAGCACCGTGCCGTCGTCGGCGACGACGCGGACCGTGCCACTGGTTGGGACTTCGAACGTCTTGTCGTGCGAGCCGTATTCCTCGGCCTGCTGCGCCATCAACCCCACGTTCGGAACCGAGCCCATCGTCTTCGGGTCGAACGCGCCGTGCGCCTTACAGTCCTCGATGACCGTCTGATACAAGCGCGCGTAGCTGCGATCCGGGATCGCGGCGATCACGTCGTGCAGCTTGCCGTCGGCGCCCCACATGCGGCCGGATTCGCGGATCATCGCCGGCATCGAAGCGTCGACGATCACATCGCTTGGCACGTGCAGGTTGGTGATCCCGCGGTCGGAATTGACCATGGCGAGGCCGGGCCGGGCCGCGTAGGTGGCCGCGATGTCGGCCTTGATCGCTGCCTTTTCGGCGTCCGGCAGCGTTTCGATCCTCGTCAGGAGATCGCCCACGCCGTTGTCGGGATCAACGCCGATCCGCGCGAGCGTGGCGGCGTGCTTCTCGAACACATCGGCGAAGTACACGGAAACGGCATGACCGAAAATGATGGGATCGGAGATCTTCATCATGGTCGTCTTCACGTGCAGCGAGAACAGCACGCCGTCTTTCTTCGCGGATGCGATCTGCTCGGCGAAGAAGGCGCGCAACGCCTTACGGCTCATCGCCGACGCATCGACGATCTCGCCGGCCTGCAGCGGCGTCTTCGCCTTCAGCACCGTCACCGCGCCATCACCGCCGACAAGCTCGATACGGGCATTGGTTGGCGCCGCGACGGTCGTCGCGACTTCCGAACCGTAGAAATCGCCACCCGGCATGTAGGCCACATGTGATTTGGAATCCGCGCTCCAGGCGCCCATCTTATGAGGATTGTTGCGCGCGAACTGCTTCACGGCGCCGGCGGCGCGGCGGTCGGAATTGCCCTCGCGCAACACCGGATTGACAGCGCTGCCGAGCACGCGGCCGTAGCGCGCCCTGATGTCCTTGTCCGCTTGCGTCGCGTCACTGTCCGGATAGTCCGGCACGTCGTAACCCTTGGCTTGCAGTTCCTTGATCGCGGCCTTGAGTTGCGGGATCGAGGCGGAGATGTTGGGCAGCTTGATGATGTTGGCCTCGGGCCGCATCGCGAGTTGGCCAAGTTCGGCGAGTTCGTCGTTGATCCGTTGCGCTGGCGTCAGTTTCTCCGGGAAATTGGCGAGGATGCGGCCGGTCAGCGAAATGTCCTTCAGCTTCATGGTCACGCCGGCCGTGCCGACGAAGGCTTCGACGATCGGCAGCAGGGAGAACGTCGCGAGCGCCGGAGCTTCATCGACCTTTGTCCAAATGATTTCGAGATCTGACATGCTTGCACCTCTGCGCCGAGCTGGCCTGGGCTGCGTGGAATTACCCACGGTTTCAACGCCTTGTCGCACCGGCGCGCGAGTAGGGCAAGCGGGGCCGCTCGCCCGGATGTGGACGTGACGCAGTTCGCGGAGACACCGGAGAAGATCTGCGTCGGGCACAGTGGAGTCCAGGTTCATGACGCGAGACCGCGCAATCCTGATCGGGCCAGATCAGAAGGGCGCAGGATTTCCTGACGAAACTCGACGAGAATCTGAAGCAGACGATGGGCTGACATTGCGCAATCCTGCTCCCTCCCCAACTCTGCGGCAGCATACTTCGGGGAAGGATTGCCATGAACGACGCAATAGAGATCACTGCCCAGCGCTATCCGCTGGCTCGCCGCGGTTTCGTGATGACCAGCCTGGTGACCGGCTTCACGCTCGCCACCACCGTGGTCGAGGCGCAGGCAATCCACACCGACACTGCGGGCCTCGACGCCGGCGAAGTCCAGATTCCGGTGAAGGACGGCAATCTCCCCGGATACTACGCACGCCCGGCCAACGGCACCAGCTTGCCGGTCGTCCTGGTCAACGAGGAAGTGTTCGGCGTCAACGATTACATCCGGGACGTCTGCCGCCGCTTCGCCAAGCTGGGCTATCTCGCCGTGGCGCCAGAAATCTACGCCCGGGTAGGCGACCTCTCGAAGGCGACTGACAGCGCGCAGGTCGGCGCCATCACGTCGAAACTGCCTGACGCCGAACTGATGAGCGATCTCGACGCGACGCTGGACTGGGCTGCGCACAACAAGGGCGACGCCAATCGGATAGCCGAGATCGGCTTCTGCCGCGGCGGACGCACGGTGTGGCTCTATGCCGCCCACAATCCCAAACTGAAGGCCGCCGTTGCTTTCTACGGGGTGCTCGACGGCAACCGCACCGATATCCAGCCGCATACCGCGCTCGACATTGCGGATCAGATCAAGTGCCCTCTGCTCGGGCTTTATGCCGGCAAGGATGCCGTCAACCCTGTCGACACGGTGCATGAGGCCGAAGCGAAGGCAAAGGCCGCAGGCAAGACGGTCGAGATCGTCATCTATCCGGATGCGCCGCACGGCTTCCATGCCGACTACCGGCCCAGCTATCGGCAGGCTGATGCCGAGGACGGCTGGAAGCGCGCCCTCGCCTGGTTCAAGCGCTACGGCGTCTGATCAGGCGCCGAGTTCGCCGCTGCTGACCATCTGCACTCCGAGACGCGCCAACCGCTCGCGCGTCTCGTCCATGGTGGTGCGACCATCCGCGAGTGGCACGCCGATGCCGCGGCATGCGTCCTCGACCACCATCACCTCATAGCCCAGGCGCACCGCATCCTCGGCCGACCATGCGACGCAGAAATCAGTGGCCAGTCCGGCCAGGAAGATGCGTCGGAAACCGCGCTGGCGCAGCCACCCATCGAGGCCCGTCGCGGTGCGCCGATCGTTCTCGAAGAATGTCGAATAGCTGTCGATGTCGCGATGGAACCCTTTGCGAATGACCACCTCCACGCGCGTCAGGTCGAGTTCGCGATGCAGCGCAGCGTTTGGGCTGCCCTGGATCGCGTGGTCCGGCCATAGCACCTGCTGACCATACGGCACCGCGATCGTCTCGTATGGTTTGTGCCCTGGATGCGCGCTGGCAAACGAGCTGTGGCCCGGCGGATGCCAGTCCTGCGTGGCGAAAGCGTGGTCGAAGCGCGCCAACAGACGATTGATCACCGGCACCACGGCGTCGCCTTGCGCCACCGCAAGTTCGCCGCCTGGCATGAAGGTCGGCTGCACGTCCACCAGTCCGATTATGTCAGTCGTGCGATCGATCATCGGCCGACTGTACGACGCTCCTTCCCCCTCGGGGAGGGGGGAGTGCGCAACTTCGCCATCGCCATCTCGCCTGCCTGATTGCGGCATCGGTGCCGCGTAGCAGGAGCATGTCGAGACGATCACGGCGCAACCACAGCCTTCAAGGCGAGGTGGCCTTGGCTGCGATCAAGGGTGAGAAGACGCTGGCGGAGCTGGCGCAGTTGCATGACGTGCACACGACGCAGATTGCGGCATGGAAGGCGCAACTGCTGGAGGGTGCGGCCCATGTGTTCAACAGCGGGTCGCCGGCGCAGTCGTCGGACCGCGGTGCGGACCTGAAGACGCTGCATGCAAAGATCGGCGAGTTGACGCTGGAGAACGATTTTTGTCGGCTGCGCTCGGCAAGGCGGGTTTGCCGAGCGCAAAGCGATGATCGACCGCGGGCACAGGTTGGCGTTGAGCCGTCAGGCCGAGCTGCTGCGTGACCTGCTGCGTGGCGAGGACATTGGGATCGGATGGGAGCGGGTCACGACGATGATGCGACGGATGGGGTTTGAGGCGATCTACCGCCGGCCACATACGTCAAGACCGGCAGATGGACACAAGGGCGGGGAGCTGGCGGCTTTGTATGCTGTTATGCTGGCGATAATATCCGGCCGAATTGCCGAGGCGTCCGCTAAGTCGTTGATTTCATGGTGCCGACGCAACGAAACATCACCGAAGCCTGGCTCCGCACCCTCGGACCGCCCGCCACCGGACGCCTCGAAATCTGGGACGAACACACCCCCGGCCTCATCCTCCGCATCACCGCCGCCGGCACCTTCACGTGGTCCATCAGGACCCGCACCACCGATGGCAAGTTCACCCGCCCCAAGCTCGGCACCTATCCCGCCGTCGGTCTTGCCGAGGCCCGCAAACGCGCCACAGCCACACGGGCCGACATCCAAGGCGGCGGCGATCCGGTTGCCGAGCGCCGCACCACCCAGGCCGCCCGCGTGGTCCGCGCCGGTCTGCCCACCGTCGCCGCCCGCCTTGCCGAATGGCAGGACGCCAAGGCCGGTGATTGGTCGACCAGCTATGCCCGCGAGGTGAAGCGGCTCACCGACCGCGAAATCGTCCCCAAGATCGGCAAGCTGCCACTGGCCGACACCACCCGCGCCCACTGGTCCTCCCTGATCGCGACCAAGCGCCGGTCAGCCAAGGCGGTCGCCTCTGCCCTCTACAGGCTCGCCAGCAGCTTCCTGGGCCACGCCGAGGCCCACGGCTGGGTTGTGCCACCGCGCCTCCTGCCCCGAAAAGGCCTCACCGCCCTTGCACCCGCCTCCCAGGGCCGCGCCAGGGTGCTCACCGATGCCGAGCTGCTGGCGGTCTGGCAGGCCACCGATGACCTCACACCCAGGTCCCGCGCATTCGTCCGATTGCTGATCATCACCGGTGCCCGCGAACGGGAGGTGGCCGACATCGCAACCGGCGAAGTCGATCGCACCGCCGCCCGCTGGACCATCCCTGCCGAGCGAGCCAAGAACCGGCGCCGCCACACCCTGCCGCTCTCGCGCCTCGCCCTCGATTGCATCGAGGGGGTCTGGCCCAAGCACGGCGACCGCGCCGGTCCGACACACGGGCCTGACCCGGCTCGGGGTCTCCCGCGACCATGCCGAGGCATGCCTTAATCACATCTCACACCGCACCAGCTTGGAACAGACCTATGACCGGCACGACTACGCCGCCGAGGTGATCGCCGCCATGTCCCGCTGGCAGGCCCACGTCGCCTCCCTGGTCGCTCCGGCACCATCGGCGACGGTGCTGCCGCTACGACGCCCAGGACGCGCCACAGGCCTTTGAAGATTCCAGGGTGCCGGTTTTTGTTGTGTGTGCCCGAAGTTCCGCCGCCAGGGCCGCCGCAGCGCTCCTCGGGCCGCCTCTGGCGCGCGCTATCCGCACTGTCTGAACCGCGCCGGTATGCCGCGGCGGTTCCTTTCCCGCCGCACGGGCGGCGATCGGTCTGCTTGCGCCAACCATTCCGGGCATTGCTTGTCGCCTAACGGGATGGCACATGAGGATAGAATTCCGGGTCTGCCGGCTTAGACCGGTGTTGCAAACCACCATGGTCTTCCCAAGGGTTTAGTTCAGTGATCTTCAGCAGCAATCATCGCTACGTACGCTCTGCCAGTGTGAGATGACGGTCGACGACTAGGACATGCACTCCAGCGCGAGCCAGCAAGATGGCTGCTGCCCGACCATTGCCGATCCCATCTTCTGCCGCACCGCCACCGGTAACGATCGCCACCTTTCCGATCAGGCCCCATTCCTCATTGGGTGTCATCGCGTGCCCCCGATATCATGTGCGTGCGCATTTTAGCCGTGCTCAGGCCAGTGTCACCGGCGGCCCAGGAGGCTGAAGTTGCCGGCGGAGACCAGCCGATCGGTTAGCTCAATAAAGCGATCTGTCAGGGTGTTCAGGCGACACGAACCTGCCGCGCTTCCCGGTAAACGGGTTTGATGGCTCAAGTCGACCTTCTCGGGCGCAGGCCGGGCACCGTCAAATGACCAGTGTTGGCCGATTCCGGACTGGCGGGTTTCGGGCTGAATACGCGAGAAGCTGCCCGTACGCCCCACTTTGCGGAAACTGCATAGCCGAACAGAACCGCATTTTGGCAGCCTCGGTTCAAGACCGAGATGCCAGCGAGCACCATTGCTGTTTTCAACGAGCCGGCGGCTTTCGAAGCTGCCCTCCAGCAGGGGTGCAGCGTCGATCTGCTGGTCACGGAACAAGGTCAGTTTCGCGCAGAGCTGATCAGTATTGTGCTACCTCGGCTGCGGCTGTTGCGGGGCAAGGAATGGCTGTCGCGAATCGCTACTGTCTTAGTTGCTCCCAGGTCCCTGCTCATCATTCTGCCGATCGAGCCGGAGCAACCCCAGGCGTGTGGAGGCGTCACGCCAGGGCCCGGTGAGATTATTACGGCGACCGCGGGTGAACGGTTGCACCTGTGGACGAGTGGCCCCTGCGTCTGGGGGATCATCAGTGTTTCGGCCAGAGAGTTTGCCAGCTACGGGCGAGCAGTTGTGGGTCGCAATTTTACGCTTGCGCCGGGTGTCCGTCGCTTGCAGCCGAGCCGACAGAGCCTTCGGTCATTACAGGCGCTGTTCAGGGCCGCCTTGCGCCTGACGGAGGCGAAGCCAAGCACCCCTGTTAGGTCTGACGGAGCGATAAAAGGCTTGGAGCAGGAAGCAATTCGCGCGCTGCTTGGGTGCGTATCCACGGCGACGGTGCAAGCCAATCCGGCGGCACATCCTCACCGTGCGACTATGGCCAGGTTGGACGAGTTACTGCAGAAAGGTGGCAGCAGAATTCCCTGCGTATCGGACATCTGCGTTGCACTTGGCATTTCGAGCCGGAGCCTCCAGGCATGCTGTCGTCAGCAAGTCGGAGTCAGTCCCAGCTGCTATTTCCGCCTGCGTGCGATGCGACGGGTGTACAATGTTCTGATGTGTTCGGCACCCGGGGACGGCAAGCGTCGCTCAGATTGCGAAATGCCACGGCTTCACCGGTACCGGCCGGTTTGCTGCGGCCTACCGACGACAGTTTGGTGAGCTCCCATCCGCGACATTACGACGGGATGCCATGTAAGCAGGTTTCTCCTTGATCTAAATCAATGCGCTCGTCGCCCGAAGCCAAGAACTATGCACAATGGCATGGTGCGAGCACGAAGGAGGGAGACCTGGATGTCATCGAGCTGCGTCCTGACGACGACTGACGTCGATGCTTTCCAGGCGGCGATCCGACCAACCACCGAGGTTCTGACAATCACTGGCCGCGGGCCCTTCTCGGCCAACCTGATGCGCATCGAACTGCACAACCTGCGGATGCAGCGTTTCAGCGAAAATCTGTCCCGAGCCTGGGAGCTTCAGGTACCTCCGACACGCACCGCTATCGCATTCGTCATCGGGCCAAGACCCGCGATCCGCTGGCGTGGAGCCGACATCGCAGCGAATGAGGTGATACCCCTCCGCGCGAGCGTTTATGGATGGCATGTCTCAGCTGGTGAAGTACGTTGGGGAAGCATGTCGCTGCTCAATGAATGCCTGACCGAGGCCAGCATTGCCCTGATAGGGCGTGACGTGACCCCACCACCTGATGCCGTCGCACTTGTTGTGTCGCCGCCGGCTCTCGGACGGCTGCAACGGTTGCATGCCGCGACAGGACGAGTTGGCCGAAACCGCGCCCGAGATCATAGAGAACCCTGACGCTGCACGCGGCCTGAAACAGGCGCTCACGGAAGCAATGCTCGCCTGCCTGAATACGACGGGCGTTCGAGAGGACACGGCGGCCCGACGGCGTCACGCGGCGATCATCAGGCGCTTCCGTGCCTTGACGGAGGCGCAGGCCGGTCAGGCGCTTTACCTAACAGATGTCTGCAAGGGGATCGGCGTCAACGAGCGAACATTATTCCTGTGCTGCCAGGAGCAGCTCGGAGTGAGCCCGAAGCGCTACCTGTTGCTGCGGCGTCTCCAGCTCGCGCGGCAGGCCTTGCGTACCGCCGCGTCCGCCACCGGCAGCGTCACTGAAATCGCAACCCGGTACGGGTTCTGGGAGCTTGGGCGGTTTGCCGTCTGCTATCAGGCGCGTGTTCGGCGAGTCTCCTTCCGCCACGTTGAGGTCGGCGCCGGCATAACGATTACGGACAGTTATATCCGGCGAACCAGGCTCTTGCGGAAACTGCATAGCCCGCTCCGCAATCGGCGTGATGTCATGATCTGCGGCTTGCGCGGCTAGGCCGCAGGCACGGCGGAGGCTTTTCGTTCGATCAATGACGGAGCTCACCATGAACCGACGGCAACTGTTCGCGTCAACCGCCAGGACGGCGCTGGCGACCGCGTTCGGCGGCTCATGGCTGTTCAAAGAAGCCAATGCGCAGCAGATTCGTGGAACGCCCGGTTCGCCGAGCGCCGTCGAGTTCCCGGACAGCCGCTACCTGCCCACGCCGTCGCCGCCGTTCACCGGGCACATCATGCCGAACGCGATCGACAGTACGCCCGCGTGGCCGCCGCAGACGATGCCGCCCGCCGGTGCTCCGAACGTGCTGCTCATCCTGCTCGACGACGCCGGGTACGCGTCCAACTCGGCTTTCGGTGGCGTCATCCCGACGCCGACACTCGAGCGCCTGGCGCAGAACGGCCTGCGCTATACGACGTTTCATACCACGTCGCTCTGCTCACCCACGCGCGCAGCCCTGCTCACCGGCCGCAACCATCACGTCGCCGGCTTTGGCGTCGTCTCCGAAATGTCGACCGGCTACGACGGCTACAACGCGATCACCACGCCGGAGAACGCGCACGGCGCGAAGACGCTGCAACTGAACGGCTACGCCACGGCCTGGTTCGGCAAGAACCACAACATTCCGCCGGCGGAGGCAAGTCCCGCCGGCCCGTTCACCCGCTGGCCGGTGAACATGGGCTACGACTTCTTCTACGGCTTTGCCGGCGGCGATACCAGCCAGTGGCAACCCGGCAACCTCTATCGCAATACCACGCCGATCTTCCCCTTCAACGACCAGCCCGGCTGGAACCTGATCAGCGCGATGGCCGACGAGGCGATGGCGTGGATCCGCATGCAGCATGAGGTCTCGCCGAGCGCGGCCATGGTTCATCCACTACGCACCGGGGGCCACGCACGCGCCGCACCACCCGACACCAGAATGGATCGAACGCATTGAGCAGATGAACCTGTTCAATGACGGCTGGGAGAAGCTGCGCGAGCGGATCTTCGCGAACCAGAAGAAGCTCGGCGTGATCCCGGCGAACGCGCAACTCACGCCCTGGCCCGACGCGTTGCAGCGCTGGGACAGTCTCTCGGCCGACGAGAAGCGGCTCTTCCTGCGCCAGGTGAACGTTTACGCGGCCTATATGGCGTACGTGGACGCCGAGATCGGTCGCGTCGTCGCCGAGGTCGAGCGGCTCGGGCAGCTCGACAACACGCTCATCATCTTCGTCACCGGCGACAACGGCGCCAGCGCCGAGGGACAGCTCAACGGCACGCCGAATGAAGCCACGTTCTTCAACGGTGTCGAGGTGCCGGTGGCAGTCCAGCTCCCGTACATCCCGATCTGGGGAAGCGAGAAGACCTTCCCGCATTACGCGGTGGGCTGGTCCTGGGCGCTGGACACACCGTTCCGCTGGGTCAAGCAGATCGCGTCGCATTTCGGCGGCACTGCGCAACGGCATGGTCGATTCACTGGCCGCAGCGCATCAAGGACCGCGGCGGAATCCGCCATCAATTCCACCATGTCATCGACGTGATCCCGACCATCCTCGAGGCGGCGGGGATTCCCGGCGGCGACGGCGATCAATGGCATCACGCAGCACCCATTCGACGGGGTAAGCATGGTCTATACCTTCGATCGATGCCGACGCTGCCGGCGCGCCGCGAGACGCAGTATTTCGAAATGATCGGCAATCGCGGCATCTATCATGAGGGTTGGTTCGCCAACACGACCCCCGTTGCGCCACCGTGGAACGGCATGGCGCCGCGGCCGACCGACGTGCTCAACGGTTTCCAATGGGAACTGTATAACCTCGCCGACGATCCGACGCAGTATCAGAGCGTCGCCGACCAGCACCCGGACCGTCTGCGGATGATGCAGGCACTGTTCCTGGCGGAGGCGTCAAAGTTCCAGGTGCTGCCGCTCGATGCCTCGGCGCTGGACCGGTTCGTGACAGAGCGGCCGGGTCCGGCAGCCGGCCGGGAGCAGTTCATCTACACCGGGCCGATCCACTCGTTGCAGGACGCATGTGCCCCCAACCTGCAGAACCGCGCCTATCGCATCACGGCCGAGATCGAGGTGCCGTCCGGCGGTGCCAACGGGATGCTTGTCACCCATGGCGGCACGGTTCGGCGGCTACGGCTTGTACCTGGTGCAGGGCAAACCGACGTTCACCTACAACTTCCTCAACCTGGCGCGGGCCAAATGGCAAGGCCCTGCATTGTCGCCAGGCCGGCACACCATCACCTTCGACTTTCAACCCGCGACCGGCGGGGTGGTGCAGATGCCGTTCGGGCGTGGCGGCACCGGCATACTGTCGGTGGACGGAAAGCAGGTGGCCACGCGCGGGATGCCGCGTACCATTCCGATCATCCTCACCGTCTTCGAAACGTTCGATGTTGGCCTCGACACCGGCACGCCCGTGGATGACAGCGATTATCAGGTGCCGTTCCCGTTCACCGGCAAGCTGGAGAAGCTGACGATCGATCTCGGCGCCACCACGATAACCCCGGAAGCGCTCCATCAGTTGAACGAGTTGCTGGCAGCGCGCGATTTGCCGGTCATCGGCGGTCTGATCGGCGACTTCGAGGACTTCATGCAGCGCATGCAGCAGGGACGCGGGCCTTGAGAAACTCTGCCGATGACGCTTCGTCGATCCTGCCCCGGTTAGGCTGCCGGCGGCTCAAACGCGCGGCTCGTGCAAAGCCGTAGACGTGCTACTGCCTTACGATCAAGCTGAGGAAAATGGTCATGCCGAAAAGACGCAACCTGGTTCTCACAGCATCAGCTCTCGCCACCGCTTTTATAGCGGGCCGTGCGTTCGCTGACGACACAACGGCGACCGACTACCTGCTAGTGCAAACGGCAAAGGGGCTCGCCTTCGACAAGGCGACAAGCACGTTGAGTCTGGTCGGCGTCAGCCCAATCACACTGTTCTTCGCCGATCGGCCAGAACGCGTCGCGGGCAACATGAAGACCAGCGCGTTTATTCCATTCTGGAGCCATGGCAAGGATAGCTTTGCCAAGGATCCGCCCAACGCGGATGTCTCGATCATCGAAGGTGATGCCATGCGCCAGGTTGTCGTGGTGCTGCAGGATCCGGCCCTGGAGGGCGATACCCTGCGTTACAAGGTCAAGGTACTGCAGGGCGATATGCCGGCCAAGGGCACCGATGTATCGGTCTTCATCGATATCATCGGCATGCCGCGAACGCCGATGTCGTTTGCTGGTGTGGGCCGCCGAACCTGCGGAGGGCGTGGTATCGGTGAGTGGGGATAGACCGATGCTCACGAAAGCGACAATTGGGCTGTGCGCCGGGCTCTTTGCTCTAGTTGCCGTTCCATTGTCTGGAACTGTACAAAATGCACGACCACCGTACCCCGCGTGCGGCTACTACCGCTATTCACCCTGTTGCTAGCGTGAGCGTGAAGGAACAGCGGGGTGGAGCCAGTGACGGGGCTCTCGAGAGGGTCCGATCTGCAACATATCGGCTGCAAACTGACATGACCCGGCGACATGGAACGATACCGATTATGGTCGCCTCCGCTATAGAAGTGGGCACGGGCCTCGTCCTGATAGGCTCCCCGTCGCTGTTCGTTCGGCTGCTACTGGACGTCGAGCTTTCCGAACCGGGGCAAGTTCTCGGCCGGCTCGGCGGATTCGCTCTCCTAGCTTTAGTGTTGGCCTGCTGGCCTGGCGGGGGGACGCACAGCGCGGCTGTTTCGTCACTTCGCGCGCTGCTGGTCTTCAGCGTTCTCGTTGCACTCTATCTCGTTTATCTAGGGATCAGCGGTCACCTTGTGGGGCCTTTGCTCTGGCCCGCGGCGGTGCTTCATTCGGCCGTGGCGATCTTCCTCACTCGCACCTGGGTTAATACTTCACCTAGCAGGGGGGAAATATAAATTGAAGCAGCCCGCTTTCTGAATGCCAGCGAGACAATGAGCCGCTGGACACAGATCAATGCAGTAGCATCACGGTGGGCGCGCCCGAAGTGACTTATAAGAAAGCAGCGCCTCACCCGTATCATCTTCTGGCGAAGCCGGCCGGAGCAGCCTGTAACCTCGGTTGCCAGGACCGCTTCTTCCTATCGAAGGAGAACCTGTACCCGGCGCGCGAAAGTCCGCTGATGACGGAGGCGCTGCTGGAGACCTACATCCGACAGTTAATGCAATCCTCCCCGGGCCCCCAGGTAGACGTTGCCTGGCAAGGCGGCGAGCCGATGCTGCGCGGCCTGGACTTCTTTCGCCGCTCTGTCGAACTGGCGAACAAGTACCGCCAACCGCATCAACGCGTGCTCCACACCATTCAGACCAACGGCACACTCATCGACGACGAATGGGCCACATTCTTCAAGCAGAACAACTACCTAGTCGGCATCAGCGTCGACGGGCCGCGGCACCTGCACGATGCCTACCGTGTCAACAAGCGGAACGAGGGCAGCTTTGACGATGTGCTGCGCGGCTGGAACTGCCTGCGGAGGCACGAGGTAGATGTCAACATCCTCTGCACGATCCATGCTGCCAATGCCGACCATCCGCTGGAAGTCTATCGCTTCTTCCGCGATGAACTGCAGGCGCAATACATCCAGTTGATTCCGATCGTCGAACGCGCCACGCGCGGAGACAATCGACCTGGCGAACCACGGCTGGGGCGGCCATAAGGGCACTGATCGGCCGCTCTACACGCAATCCGGCAGTCTGGTGACCGAGCGCACCGTGAAGGCCGAACAGTTCGGACAGTTCCTCATCGCTATCTTCGACGAGTGGGTCAAACGGGACGTCGGCAAGGTCTACGTCACGACCTTCGATGTCGCGCTCGGCAGTTGGATGGGGCAGCACAACGCCTGCATCATTTCGCCGACCTGCGGCAACGCCCTAGTGCTGGAGCACAATGGCGACGTTTACTCCTGCGACCACTATGTCGAGCCGGAACATCTGCTCGGCAATGTGCGGCGAAGCCCGCTGAAAACGCTCGTGGCGTCAGAAAAGCAACGCCGGTTCGGACAGGCCAAATACGATACTCTGCCCGAATACTGCCGCCAGTGCCCGGTGCTGTTCGCCTGCTACGGCGAATGCCCGCGCAACAGGTTCATTACGACGCCCACAGGGGAAGCCGGGCTGAACTATCTGTGCGAGGGATACAAGGCCTTCTTCGCTGCATATCGACCAGCCGATGAAGACCATGGCGGAGTCTGCTGCGGCGGGGCCGCTACGCCGACGAGATCATGAGAGAGCAATAGCGGTGGTTCGAGATTTGAACAGAATGCGGCTGATCCCGCGCGAGCAGAGGGCAACGATGGGGTATGCCGACCAGTCTCCACGCTGACGCGCGCCCAATTCCTGCGCTGTGCTGTAGCTTCCGGCCTCGCAGTCGGCCACAGTCTACGCGAAGGTCTGCATTCGAGAGGCGGCGAGGCGGCCTGGAACGACCGATATGGGCGCAGAGCTGATGGATGCTAGCCGAAACCGGAACTGGCCGCTTTGAAATTCGCAACAGCAACAAGCGTAAGCGATGGTCCAGCACCCTATGGAGATGGAGGAGGTCACTGTATCTGCACAGCAGTCCAGTGCCAGGGCATGAGCTCGTCGATGCGCGATTGAGGCCAGCCATTGACGAGTTGGGTCAGCAGGTCGGTGAGGTAGACTTGCGGATTGATCTGGTTCAGCTTGCACGTCTCGATCAGTGAAGCCATGCATGCCCAGTTCGCCCCGCCCTCGTCGCTGCCGGCGAACAGGCTATTTTTTCTCGACAGGATGATCGGTTTCATAGCGCGCTCGATGCTGTTCGTGTCGAGCTCGATGCGCCCATCTGCGAGGAACTGCTCGAGACCCTTCCAGTGGTTCAGCGCATAGCGGATGGCTTCGGCCGTCGGCCCCCGACTGGGCAGTTTGGGCAATTGCGCAATGAACCAGGCGTGCAGATCATCAACCAGCGGCCGACTCTCTGCCTGGCGCACGGCAAGCCTGCGCTCGGCCGTCATGCCGCGGATCTTCGTCTCGATCTGATACAGCGATGCGATCCGTGATAGTGTCTCGGTGGCAATTGGCGCTCCTGCCTTGGCGAGATCGTAAAACTCTCGGCGCAGGTGGCTCCAGCAGAAGGCGAGCGTCACACCGTCACCTGCCGCGCCGGCCAGACGTTTGTAGGCGCCATATCCGTCGCACTGAACGATGCCGCGATAACCGCCAAGCAGCGTGATGGCGTAGTGGTGCGCTCGTCCGGGTGCATAAGTATAGACCACGGCCGGCGGATCGTGACCGCCCCACGGGCGATCGTCGCGTGCAATGGCCCAGAAGTAGCCCTGCTTGGTCCGCCCACGACCCGGGTCGAGGACCGGCACAATCGTCTCATCGGCGAACAGCTTTGCGGAGCTGAGTATGATCTCGCGTAATCGCGCGACGACAGGCGCCACCTCGGCCGCGGCATACCCCATCCAGAACGCCAGCGTGGAACGATCGAGCAGCACGCCTTGCCGGGACATCGTCTGCGCCTGCCGATAGAGCGGCTGATGATCGGCGAACCGCGCGACCGCTACGTGTGCGACCAGTGCCTCAGTGGGGATCCCGCCTTCAATCAGCCGCGCAGGTGCCGGCTCTTGCACCACGATGCCTTCGCAGGCCCGGCAAGCGAACTTTGGTCGGCGGGTGACAATCACCCGGTACTGCACCGGGATCACATCAAGCCGTTCCGAGCTGTCCTCGCCGATCAATGTCATGGCCGTGCGGCAGCACGGGCAGGTGGTGTCGTCCGGCGTCAGTGTGATCTCGATCCGCGGCAGATGTGCGGGCAGGGCACCACGGCTTGCCCGACGCTTCGCCACATGCCGCCGACGCAGCTCCGGATCCCGCTTTTCGGCCTCGGCGTTAGCCTTGGCGATCGCCTGCTCGGTATCCTCGAGCCCTAGCTGCAGCTGATCCTCTGGCAGGCGCTCCGACTTTCGACCGAACTGCATACGGCTGAGCTTCAGCAGCAGGTGCTGCTGTCGTTCCAGCCGTTCCAATAGCCCGTCGCGCTCCGCCGTCAGCGCATTCCGCTCTGATATCACTGCCTCAAGCTCGGAAGTCATCGACAGCACAAGCGCACGCAGCGCATCGGCATCGGTCGGCAGGTTTGCGGCTTTGTCGGTGTGCGTCACACCGCGAATCCTACGCAGCGACGATGGGTTTCGGAATCCCCTTTGTTGTCTGCACACGCGTCCAATCGAGACCGTCGAATAGTGCAGCAAACTCGACAGCCGACAGCCGCATTACGCCGTCCATCACCGGTGGCCAACGGAACGCGTTCTGTTGCAGCTGCTTCCACACCAGCACCAGCCCGCTCGTGTCCCACACCAGGATCTTCAAACGATCAGCGCGCTTGGAACGAAACACGATGACCACGCCGGAGAACGGATCTTCGCCCAACATCTCCGCGGCGAGTGCCGCGAGAGAATGAGCGCCCTTTCGGAAGTCGATTGGCCGCGTCGCTATAAGAACCCGTGTCCCTACCGGGATGCTGATCATGGCGTGCCCGACGAACGTCGCACGGCCCGCAGCACTTCGGTCAGCCATTCACCACTTACGCCGTCCATCGCCCGCACCACCGCACCGGCCAACTCGATCTCAATGCTCGATCGGCTCGCCGTCACATCAGCCTCCACGACGCATTCATCTCTCTCGGCGATGATCGACACAAACGACAGGGCCTCATCGTCCGTCCTTCGCTTCGATGCGGTGTCCTGCCGTGCCTGATGCCGCCAACCAAACAACTGCTGCGGATGCAGCTGCCATCGCCGTGCCACGTCCGATACACGAGCTCCAGGAACGAGCGTCTCGGCCACGATCCGCGCCTTCTCCTCGCCAGACCAACGGCGCCGCCGACCAGGCCCGGTCAGAAGCTCAACCCGCCGAAAACCGCCCTTCGTTTCATCCGTAATTGCGTCCATATGGCTGACACCAAGACATCGCTTCATGCCGTCCAAGCAGGTTCACAGCATCTACGGAAGAACGGCCGCTACGCCCCGCTTACCAA
>CAVZNH010000073.1:0-73173 GCA_963776505.1 uncultured Alphaproteobacteria bacterium | reverse complement strand
ACTGCTCTGCCTGCGATGGTTCTCCGAGGTGCTCCTTATTGCTGGCCGTGCAACGGAAGCGCTGGAGAACGCGCAAAGTATACTAGAGGCAGCGAGGAAGTCGGGGCAGCGCGGGCTTACAGCCTGGACGTTGCGTTTGGCCGGCCAAGCACAGGCTGATCAAGGGAATTTCGCTGCTGCGCAGGCATTGCTCTTTGAATTCCTTGACTTGGCTCAGATGCTTGGCATGCGTCCGCTTGCCGCACACTGCCACCGCACTCTTGCAGAGGTTGGGCGCAAATTGGGTCATCATGACGAAGCTGAGCGGGAGGCCGAACGGTCTGAAGCCCTGTACAGGGCACTTGGTATGAAGCTCCTGCCGGATCGGGTTATCGAGCGAGCGTAGCCCGGCTAGACGAGGCGGGCCTTCTGGCCTTCCTGGACACGTATCGAACCCTGTGCGTCGGGCCGGAGCCACCGTTTCGGCGGGTGCTTGAGGAAATCCGGGGGATGCGGACGCCGCCTGATGCCGAGGCACAAGTTTATGGTGTAATTGGCACGCACGCGGCGATCAAATTCAGAGATGGTCTCGAATTGGCTCATCAACGTGCCAGCCTGCGTAGCAGCAGGATACCCGAGGAAGGCTTCAGCGAAGGCGATGGTCGATGAGGTCGAACAGCATGCACATAGCCGCCAGCGTTCACTGTCGGCTACTAGCCGCCGGCAGGCATCAGAAGGAGATCATTATGGCTGAGCATACTTCCCACAACAGCGCATCCGTTGTCCTGACGAACCTCGGCAAGCTGCTACCCGATCTCGAACCACTTTATAAGGACATTCACGCCCATCCCGAACTGTCCATGCATGAGGCGCGAACGGCGGACTTGGCGACGGATCACCTTAGGGCCGCTGGCTACGAGGCGACGGCTGGCGTGGGAAAAACGGGCGTAGTTGGACTGCTCCGGAACGGCGAAGGGCCAACCCTGATGCTGCGCGCTGACATGGATGCGTTGCCAATCGTCAAGAACGACCGGCCTCCCCTATGCGAGTAACGCCTCGACGAAGGACGATGGAGGGAGATGTGCCGATCGGCGATATGTGCGGCCACGACATGCACGTGGCCTGGCTGATTGGGGCGGCGACTTTGTTGTCGACAGGCGCGCGACGCCTGGAAGGGCACGCTGATTCCGGTTTTCCAACCGGCCGAGGAGACCGCGCAAGGCGCCCAAGCCATGATCGATGACGGCCTGCTGAACGCTTCCCCTCACCTGATGTCGTTCTTGGCCAGCATGTCATGGTCGGCCCCGCCGGCAGCGTTGCCGGAAGCGCCGGACCGATCACGTCGGCAGCAGACAGTCTGCAAATCCGTCTGTTCGGGCGGGGTGCGCATGGCTCGATGCCGCAGGCGAGCATCGATCCCGTCGTCATGGCGGCATCCGTCGTCCTGCGGCTCCAGACCATCGTATCCCGTGAGGTCGCCGCGAACGACGCGGCGGTGGTCACGGTCGGCGTGTTGCAGGCCGGCACAAAAGAGAACGTCATTCCCGACGAAGCCATCATCAAGCTCAATGTGCGGACGTTCGATGCCGGCGTGCGGAAGCATGTGCTTGCTGCGATCGAGCGGATCGTCAATGCCGAAGCGGAAGCCTCGGGGGCGCCGCGCAAACCGGAGATTACACCGCTCGACCGCTACCCGCTCAACGTGAACGACGAAACCCGAGCAACCGCATCGCCGCAGCGTTTCGCGACTATTTTTCAGCGGACCGGGTGAAGCATACGGACCCGCGCCAGCGAGCGAGGATTTTGGTTGCTTCGGCACCGCGTGGCAGGTTCCATCGGTGTTCTGGTTCGTGGGCGGAAATGATCCCGAGACCTATTCCGAGGCCAAGGCAGCGGGGAAGCTCAATGAGCTACCTGTCAATCACAGCCCGCATTTCGCACCGGTCCTACATCCGACCCTGGAAACCGGCGTAGAGGCCCTGGTCGTCGGCGCGCTGGCCTGGCTCAGTGCAAACTGATGTTCGTATGCATCGACGGGTGTGGCGGGAGCCGTAATGGCTACAATTGAAAGCTTCGTGCCTGTCCTGGACTTGGGCGGGACATTCGTCTTCGCGATAAGCGGGGCAGTCGCCGCAGTCTATCGTCGACTTGACATCTTCGGCATCCTGGTCCTGTCCTTCGTGACGGGAAATCTGGTGGGATTACACGTGACGTGCTGATCGGCGCGGTGCCCCCAGCCGCCCTCACTGATGGCCGATATCCTGCCGGTTTCCGTCCTGGCGGGGCTCATCACTTTTTTCTGGTATGCGGGCGTCAATAGACTGCGCACCCCTGTGCTGCTGTTCGATGCGGGGGGACTGTCGTTCTTCGCAGTCGCCGGCAACAAAAGGCCATCGAGTTCGGATTAAGTCCGGTCGCATCAGCTCTTTTGGGCATGTTAACCGGCATTGGCGGCGGCATGATGCGCGACGTGCTCCTTTCCGAAATCCCGCAGGTGCTGCGTTCCGATCTCTACGCCGTTGCGGCGCTGGCGGGAGCGTTCATTGTTGTAATCGGCGATGTGCTAGGTCTTCCTTATGGCGTCTTTGCGCTGGTCGGAGGGGCTTTGTGCTTTGGTCTTCGCTTCATGGCGATCAGACACGGCTGGCATTTGCCTGTCGCACATCTCTCCGCGCAAGGACGCGCGGGAACAGATCAGTCGAACGAAAAAAGCACGACCAGGGGAGGAAATTAAATGGACAAGACATGCGACGTTGCCGTGATCGTCGGCAGCCTTAGGAAAGCTTCGATCAATCGCAAGGTCGCCAACGCGCTTGGCGAGCTGGCGCCCGCGGGGCTGAAACTCAGCATCATCGAGATAGGGCAACTGCCGATCTACAATCAGGACGGCGACGAAAATCCGCCGGCGGAATGGACGGCGTTTCGCGAACGTATCAGGGCAGCCGACGCGGTTCTTTTCGTCACGCCCGAGCATAACCGCTCGGTGCCAGCCGCGCTGAAAAACGCCATCGATATCGGCTCACGCCCCTATGGCAAGAGCGCATGGAGCGGTAAGCCGGGCGCAGTCGTCAGTGCCTCGCCAGGCGGTATCGGCGGGTTCGGCGCCAACCATCATTTGCGGCAGTCGCTTGTCTTCCTGAATGTCCCGGCGATGGCGCAGCCCGAAGCCTATATCGGCGGCGCCGACAAGTTGTTCGACGCCACCGGCAAGCTCGTCGACGACGGGACACGGAATTTTCTGCAAGGGTTCATGCAGGCCTATGACGCGTGGATCATCGCGAATACCAAATTATAGGCCGCCGGCCGACGCGCAATGAACGATAGACAGGAAAAGAAAACAATCTCGCCGAGCTGGGACAAAAGGCTTATCGCTGCGACTTCAACGCGGTACGCGTCCGCGAATGGTCAGAGGAGACGAAGTCGCCGGCCGGCGGGCGACCTGGCGGCAGTCGATTGGCCGGCAGTGGATAGCGTCCCCATTGCGGCGCGGTCGGCTAGCGGCGCAGTTCGAACGGCACGGCCTGATGATCGAGACAGGTCAAAGCCCGATCCGCCGTAGCGGACAATACCCTCCGCCGGAGATCGGCCTCAAAGCCAGGCCATACCTTGGGCCACCAACAACTCCGACAAAATGGATTTTCGCTGGCACAGCTGGTCCATCTCGGTTGATAAGGTAACCACGGGACCAGCTGGAATTCGATATTCGAGCGCGCTTTATGACGTTCCGACAAGGGCCACGTTCGAATCCAGCAGGGGCGTGTGTCAGCAAGGTATTGATAAATATTGGTGAAATCCCTGGCTGGCCTTCCTGGACACGTATCGAACCATGTGCGTGGTACCACCGCCGAATTTCCGGTTCCTGCTTGAGGAAATCCGGGAGGTACCCCTCGCGGCCTGGTGCCGAGACGCCAGCCAGATGGCGTAAACGATTGGTCTGTATGCGGCCGGGCCGTGCGAACCGGGCTTTCAACCAATACCGATCTCTCGCACCGAACGCCCCGCCGTTTCTGGGCGGGTTAGCCGTCTTGACCGGTTGCTTGCCGGAAATCGAGTGCCGGGGATCCAAAGAGACAATTGGCTCGCCTCTTGCTACTGTGAACGCCATGAGCGCCACGTTCCGCGTCCCAACCATGACCCGAGACCAGTTCCTCAACTGGGCTGAAGCCCAGGGAGGGCGCCACGAATTCGATGGGTTTCAACCGGTGGCGATGACCGGGGGGAACCTCAATCACAATCAGATCGCGATCAATATCCTTGTCGCCCTTCGGGGACGCCTGGGCGGAACCGGGTGCCGACCGCATGGAATGGACGCTGGCGTCGCCACGATCGGAGATACCGTCCGCTATCCCGATGGCGTGGTGACCTGTTCTCGGCGAACGGCCTTAGCCGTCGTACCGGACCCCGTGTGGTTTTCGAGGTCATCAGTCCGACTTCTGGCCACATGGACAGGATTGTGAAACTGCGTGAATACGCTGCGGTATTCGATCCGCCGCTATGTCATGGTCGAATCCGCGAGCATCGGACTGACGGTCCACGAGCGTCAGGCTGCGGGACAGAGATGGACTGTGACATCGATCATGGCGGGGATCTTCTCCCCTACCAGAATCGGCATCGAAATCCCGGCCGCCGAACTGTACGAGGGTGTCGAATTCCCAACATCGGACATGGGTGCGAGCTTCGCGAATAGGCGGTGGGCTCAGGCGGATTACGCCATCAATCGTGCCACCCGAATGAGTTTGCCGCCCAGATCGACGGGGCAAATGCCGCTCACCGGGTAAGGCACCATCAACCCGCTTACGCAAGGGCCAGGTTGAGACGTCTAGTTCGGGTCTATGTCAGCAAGATATTGAAATATATCGGCGAATTTCGTGGCTGGGGGACCTGGATTTCGAACCAAGGCTGCCCGGTCCAGAGCCGGGAGTTCTACCGCTAAACTATCCCCCACCGGAGCGCGGAGCACGCAAATACCACGCCCCGCCCGGCCTCGGCAACCTTACCCGACCGGCGCGATTCGCGCCATGGCACGTGCCTGGTGCGGCTCGGAGACGGTGCGCGATCACACTCGGCTGAACGCGTGTGCGGCGAAGATCGCCTCGACGGTGCGTGCCAGCCCGTCCTGCCACGCCGGCAGCCGCAGGCCGAACACCGCGGCGAGCTTGCCGCAGTCGAGCCGCGAGTCAGCCGGTCGCTTCGCTCTGGTCGGCCACTCATCCGTCGCGATCGGCGCGATCGTCGGCATCTGCCACCCATGACGCGCCGCCGCCGCGAATGTCGCGGTCGCCAGCCCGTGCCATGTCGCGGCACCCGTCCCGGCGGCGTGATAGACGCCGGCATAGCGGCTCTGCCAACCGTCGGTCGTCAAGCCGCGCGGCAATGCCCAGAATCGCCTGCGCCAGATCCAGCGCACTTGTCGGACAGCCCCACTGGTCCGCCACGACACGCAGATGCTTGTGGCGCTGCCCGGCGGCAAGCATGGTGCGGACGAAGTTGTTGCCGATCGGCGAATACAGCCACGACGTCCGCACCACGATCCCGCGCGAGCACTCCGCCAGCACCGCCTGCTCGCCGGCAAGCTTGCTTGAACCGTAAACGCCTTGTGGTGCGACCGCGTCGGTCTCCACATACGGCGCACCCTTGAGCCCATCGAACACATAGTCGGTCGAAACGTGGATCAGCGGAATGCCAGCCGCCTCGCACAGCCGCGCCAACTCCGCCGGCCCATCGCGATTCGCCCTGAACGCCGCCGCCGCATCGTCCTCGGCCGCATCCACCGCGGTATATGCTGCGGCATTGACCACCAGCGTCGGCGCCTCTCCGCGAATACCTCGCGCACGCTGTCAGGCCGATCGAAATCCAGCCCCGGAGGCCCCACGCACTCCACCGCCAGCCCGCGCCCCGGCGCCGCCTCCGCCAGCGACACCGCAAGCTGCCCGGTAACGCCGACGACCAGGATCGGTGCCGTCATGTCACGCCATGTGCCACTCGCCGCACTCCGCCAGGCGCGGCAGGATGCGATCCTTGTCTGACAGGATCGCCTCGTCCGGCGCGATCGGCCACGGAAGCGCAAGTTCCGGATCGTTCCAGATCACCCCGCGTTCCGCCTGCCGGTCCCACGGCGCGGTGACCTTGTAGATCACCTCGGTGTCCGCCTCGAGCGTGCAGTAGCCATGCAGCAATCCCGCCGGGATCCAAAGCTGCTGCCAGTTCTCCGCCGACAGCACGACGCCGGCATGGCGGCCATATGTCGGCGAGCCGCGCCTGATGTCCACCGCAACGTCCCAGATCGATCCGCGCACCACCCGAACCAGCTTGCCCTGCGCGTTCGGCGCGATCTGCAGGTGCAGTCCGCGCACCACACCGCGATCGGCCGACCGCGCGTGATTGTCCTGCACGAACGGACCGGCACGCCCGCCTCAACGAAGCGGCGTTCATTCCAGGTTTCCGAAAAGAACCCGCGGTCGTCGAGAAAGCGCGGCGGCGTGATCAGCAGAACATCCGGAATGCAGGTCGGCTCAACAATCATTCCTGCTCCCCCTCGGCCAGTTCCATCAGCACGCGTCCCAGTTCTGTCTTGCCCAAATGACGCGCGTGTGAGCGCAGCGTATCCACGTCGATATATCCCATGCGAAATGCGACTTCCTCCGGACAGCCAACCAGCATTCCAGTGCGCGACTGGATGGTCTGCACGAAGGTCGCCGCCTGCAGCAGCGAATCAGGCGTGCCCGCATCGAGCCACGCGCAGCCGCGCGACAGCCGCTCCACCGCCAGCACGCCGGCATCCAGATACAGCCGGTTGAGGTCGGTGATCTCCAGCTCGCCGCGCCCGGAGGGACGAATGGTGCGCGCCAGGTCGCTGACCGTCTCGATCGTAGAAATACAGGCCGGTCACCGCCCAGTTGGATTCCGTTGCGGTGGGCTTCTCCACGATATCCATCGCGCGCCCCGCCGCGTCGAACGACACCACGCCGTAGCGCTCCGGATCGCGCACCTGATACGCGAACACGGTCGCGCCATGCGGTCGCGCCGCCGCCGTGCGCAGCAATGCAGACAGATGGTCGGCGTGAATGAGGTTGTCGCCGAGCGCCAGCGCGCAGGCCTCGCCGGCAATCCAATCGCGGCCGATCAGGAAGGCCTGCGCGATCCCCTCGGGGCGCTTCTGTTCAGCGTAGGTGAAGTGCACGCCGAAGCGTTCGCCGTCGCCCAGCAGCTTGCTGAACTGCGGCAGGTCCTCAGGCGTCGAGATCACCAGGATGTCGCGGATGCCGGCGAGCATCAGCGTCGACAGCGGATAATACACCATCGGCTTGTCGTAGACCGGCAGCAACTGCTTGGACGCCGCCAAGGTCATCGGATGCAGCCGCGTGCCGGAGCCACCGGCGAGCAGAATGCCTTTCATGCCGCAGTTCCCAACCGTTGTCCCGCATAGCGCCCGACGCGCACCGTCTGCCACCAATCGCGGTTCGCAAGATACCACTCGATGGTGCGCGCAAGGCCGGCCTCGAAGTCGTGCGGCGCGGTCCAGCCAAGCGCTGTCTCGGCGCGCGTCGGATCGATCTCGTAGCGGAAATCATGCCCCGGCCGATCCGTGACGAAGTGGATCAGCCGTTCGCGCGCTCCAGCGGGATCCGGCAGCCGGCGATCCAGTTCCGCGCAGATCGCGCGCACCACGTCGAGATTGCTGCGTGGCTGGCGGGCACCGATCGCGTACGTGACGCCTGGCTCGCCAAGCTCCAGCACGCGCACCAGCGCGACCGCGTGGTCCTCGACGAAGATCCAGTCGCGCCGGTTCGAGCCGTCGCCATACACCGGCAGAGGCTTGCCCTCCAGCGCGTTCAGCGTGACCAACGGGATCAGCTTCTCCGGGAATTGCCACGGCCCGTAGTTGTTGGCCGTGTTGGAGACGAGGGTCGGCAGCCCATAGGTGTGGAACCACGCCCGCACCAGATGGTCGGACGCCGCCTTGCTCGCCGAATATGGGCTGCGCGGATCGTAGCTTGTCGTCTCGTCGAACGGCGGATCATCCGCGCCAAGCGCGCCGAACACCTCGTCGGTGGATACGTGATGAAATCGAAAAGTCCTGCGCCGCTCCGGGCTCAGCCCGGCGTAGGTACTGCCGCGATGCCTCCAACAGCGTGAATGTACCGATAACGTTGGTCTCGATGAACGTGGCCGGGCCGTCGATCGAGCGATCGACATGGCTTTCCGCCGCCAGGTGCATCACCGCGTCGGGCTGATGGGTCGCGAAGATCTGCCGCATCGCCGCGCCGTTGGTGATATCGGCGCGGATCAGGACATGTCGGTTGTGACCTCTCGCATTCTCCAGCGCGTCCTCTGAGGCGGCATAGGTCAATTTGTCGACGTTGATCACCACATGGTCCGTGTCGCGTATCAGATGGCGCACCACAGCCGAACCGATGAAGCCGCATCCGCCGGTCAGCAAGACTTTCATGCCTCAGGCGTCCTTACTTGCACGTAACAATTTCCCACGGTCCCGTGATCAGAGGCTCATCCTTCGCTTATGACTTCATTCCAGCGGCGCATGGGAAGCAAAGTTACGCTCTGCCGAGTACCCAGCCGGCCCAGACCGCTGCGAGACACAGCACGACCGACCCGGCAACGTATGCCATCGCCGGCGAGGTATCGCCGGATTGCAGCAGTTCCAGCGTCTGCAAGCTGAAGGCCGAGAAGGTGGTGAAGCCGCCGCAGACGCCGACCATGAGGAAGATCCGCAGGTCGGGATGCATGGCGACACGGGCCGGCGTGAGCGTGACCGCCGCCACCAGACCGATCACGAAGGAACCCGCGACATTGATCAGCAAGGTGCCCCAGGGGAAGCGCGGGCCGGTCAGCATGGTCATCGCCGCGGCAAGCCAGAAGCGGGCCAGACTCCCCGCCGCGCCACCAACCGCTACCGCTAGCCACGTCGTCCCGGTTCCCATGCCGCGGCTATAGCAGAAGTCGCCCGGGTTGCCTCGAGACCGCGGCACCCGCAGCGGTCTTCGCCGCGCCCTGGGCGTCCCAACCGGCCTGACGACCCGGTCAGAACCGGTAACCGATGCCGGCGCCAATCACCAGCGGGTTGAGCGCGGTATGCGCTTTGATGGCGCCGCCATTGATGCTGGCCGTCGTGTTCAGAAAGATCTGCTTCACGTCGAAATTGGCGAACCAGTGTCCTGCGAAGTTGTAGTCGACGCCTGCCTGGATCGCCGCGCCCACGTTGTTGCTGAAGGCGACCTGTGTCACCGGCGCACCGGCGGCGTGTGCCCCGTAGAAGAACGAGGCGTTGATGCCGGCACCGATATAGGGGCTCAAGCGCTCATGCGGGAAGAAGTGATACTGCGCGGTCAGCGTGGGTGGCAGGACCCAGACACTGCCAACGTCTACGTGCCCTAGCACGGTATCACTGGCCGAGACGTTGTGGCGCGTGGTCGCAGCGATCAGCTCGAATGCGATGTTGTCGGTGAGAAAATATGAGAAATCCACCTCGGGTGCGGCCTGCGCAGTGGCATTCACCTGACCGCCAATCCCAGAGATCGAACTACTCGTATCGAGCGGGATAACGCCGATCGCCCGCACGCGTATCATGAGCGTGTTCGCCGCCTTGCCGACCGGGGGCGCGTCCAGGTCGAACGTGCTTTGCGCCATGGCCGCTCGGCCACTGGCAATCGCGCATACCATGCAGGCAGCCAAAATGGTCCGCTTCATCGTCACTCCTCCCTCCCGCACTAAACCCAGTGAGAAGTGACGAAACCATTAACGGGCGCCGGCTACCTGCTGTCATTGCGAGGAGCGTTGCGACGAAGCAATCCCCATCGTCAGGAGGCCCAGCCGACCGCATGATGTTCACTATTTGTTCACATACCTCCGCTACAATCCCGCCAACCAAGCCCCGCGGGAGCCAAAGTCCATGACCATCGACGCCTTCATCACCCTGCTGATCGGCACCCTCGTCCGCACCATCCCCACCACCGCCGACCAGACCGAGGCAGATCGCGCCGCCAACCTCTCGATCGTCCGCACCATGATCGAGGCGTTCCACCCCTCCGACCCGATGGAAGCCGCCGAGGCGGCCCGCGCAGTCGCCGCGCATTTCGCCGCGATGGACAGCTTCGCCCGCGCCGCCAGACTGGGCGTGGCTGACGAGAAAGCCGTCCGGCTGCGTGCCAATGCCCTGGCCGCAGGTCGCGTGTTCAGCGCAACGCTGCAAAACCACCGCCGCCAGCAGCGCCAACTGTCCGACGCAGACCACCGGCCTAACCGGTCCGGTCGCAATGCGCCTATGCCGGCACCGACATCGCAGGTGCGTCATCGCGCCGAACTCCCGGCTCAGATCCCCGGCCTCTCCGGCGCCGCGACCCAGACGTCGCAGCGGACGGCATGGCACAGCTCCACGGCGCTCGCCCCAGTGCTGCCGACCATCCTCGCTCCCTGACCGCAGATCGGCCTTGCGCGCGATGCATGGAAATGCCACTGGCACCTTATCATAACGCAGCTTATGATCAGAGCCCCTCCGACAGGACCGATCCCGCAGTGCACGATTTCGAACGCGACCTGATGTTCTTGATGCATGACGTCGCCCGGCTCATCCGCGTGGACGCCGATAAGCGCGCCCGCGCCCACGGCATGACCCGCGCGCAGTGGGGCATCCTGATCTGGCTCGAGCGCCAGCCAGGCCTGTCCCAGAAAGAACTGTCCGAATTCCTGGAAGTCGAGCCGATCACTGTCGCCCGTCTGATCGACCGCCTGGAAAGGCGTGGCATGGTCGAACGGCGACCCGACCCGAAGGACCGCCGCATCTGGCGCCTCCATCTGTGCCAGCCCGCATACGGCGTGCTGCGCGAGATCGACTATCAGCGCGAACAGATGCGCACCCTGTTGACCAGCGGCCTGGACGAGGCAACGATCGATACGATGACGGAAGCGCTGCTCACGATGAAGCTGACCTTGGCTCACGAAGCCCACCCACCGCGCCGCTACCCGCAGGTCGAAGCCGAAGCGCGGGAGGTCGCCTGATGTCCCAGGCTGCCACCGCCGGCGCCGCGCCGCGCGTCACCGAGGCACCCGTCCGCAGCCGGCGTATCAACCGCGCCCTGCTCCGCCCGATCCTCATGCTGGGCGGGATCCTGCTCGTCGCAGTGGCCTCAGGCGCCTACTGGCTCACCGGCGGACGCTATGTCTCGATCGACGATGCCTATGTCCGCGCGGCCAAGGAGACGCTGTCCACCGATGTCTCCGGCCTCGTGGCCGCGGTTCCGGTGCACGAAGGCCAGCACGTGAAGAAGGGCGACGTGCTGCTGCGGCTCGATCCGCAGCAGTTCCAGATCATGCTGGATTCCGCCAAGGCGAGCCTCAACGGCGTCGTGACCAACGTGAGCGCGATGAAGCTCGACTATCAGCGCCTGCTGGGCGACGTCGAGGTCAAGCAGTCGCAGGTGCAATCCGACCAGGCGAACTTCGATCGCTACTCGAACCTGGTGAAGTCCGGTGGCGTCACCCGTGCCGACTACGACAACATGCGCTTCCAGCTTGCCGCCAATCAGCGCGCGGTTATGGCGCTGAAGACGATGGCCGAGGTGCAGCGTGCGAAACTTCTGGGCAATCCGGATGTCGATGTGCGGACCATGCCCGAATACCTTCAGGCCAAGGCGCGCGTTGACGAAGCGCAGCGCGAACTCGACCACGCCGTGATCTACGCGCCGTTCGACGGCATCGTGACCCAGGTGGATACCGTGCAGCCGGGCATGTACCTCGCCGCGTCCACTGCCGCGTTCGGCATCGTCTCCACCGAGGACGTCTGGGTCGAGGCCAATCCGAAGGAGACCGAGCTCACCTGGGTGAAACCAGGCGATTCGGTGGACGTTTCGGTGGATACCTATCCAGGCCGTACCTGGAAGTCAGTGGTCGAGAGCATCGCGCCCAATTCAGGTTCGGAATTCTCCGTGCTGCCAGCGCAGAACACCTCGGGTAACTGGGTGAAGGTGGTCCAGCGCATCCCGGTCCGCATCAAGGTCGAGCGCAAGCCGGGCGATCCCGAGCTGCGCGCCGGCATGAGTGTGGAAGCCGAGATCGACACCGGGCACCACCGTACGCTCGCCGACCTGTTCTAGTCCGCACCTCCCATGACTACAGGCCCGCATGATCAGGCGCCCCATCGCCTGATCATCACTCTTTGCACGGTCGGCGCGACCTTGATGCAGGCGCTCGACCAGACGATCGCCAATGTGGCGCTGCCCTACATGCAGGGCAGCCTGTCGGCGAGCTTCGACGAGATCACCTGGGTACTCACCTCCTACATCACCGCCGCGGCGATCATGACCGCACCGGTGGGCTGGCTGGCGGCCCGGTTCGGCCGGAAATACCTGTTCATCGGCTGCCTGACGGGCTTCACCATCACCTCGATGCTGTGCGGCGCGGCGCAGTCGCTGGATCAGATGGTGCTGTTCCGCCTGTTCCAGGGCATGTTCGGCGCTGCACTCGTGCCGCTGTCGCAGGCCACCATGCTCGACATCTACCCAGCCGAGCAGCGCGGCAACGCGATGGCGATCTGGGGCGTCGGCGTCATGATCGGCCCGATCCTGGGGCCCACCCTCGGCGGCTATCTGACCGAGATGTACAACTGGCGCTTCGTCTTCTACATCAACCTGCCGTTCGGCATTCTCGCGACGGTGGGGCTGATCTTCTTCATGCCTCGCTCCCGCCCGAACGACAGCATGCGGTTCGACTGGGTCGGCTTCGCCGCTCTGGGTCTCGGCATCGGCGCCATCCAGATGATGCTGGACCGCGGCCAGGACCGGGACTGGTTCACCTCGCGCGAGATCATCGTCGAGACCGTACTCGGCGGTCTCGGCATCTACCTGTTCGTCGTGCACATGCTGACCGCACGACGGCCGTTCATTCCGCCGGCGTTGTTCAAGGACCGCAACTTCACTGCCGGCGTCGGCATGATGTTCGCCGCCGGCACCATCCTGGTGTCCAGCTCGTCGCTGATGGCGCCGTGGCTGCAGAACCTCGCCAACTATCCGGTCGATACCGCCGGACTGATCATGGCGCCGCGCGGCATTGGCACGATGGTCTCCATGGTCCTCGCCGGCCGCGTCGCAACCCGCATCGATCCGCGCATGGCGATGGGTTTCGGCATCCTGTGCGTGGTGTGGTCGGTCTGGGAAATGACCACCTGGACGCCCGACATCAACGAGTGGCGGCTGATCTTCACCATCACCGTCCAGGGATTCGGGTTGGGCTTTCTGTTCATCCCGCTCCAGATGGTCGCGTTCGCCACCTTGCCGGTGATGCTGCGCACCGACGGCGCATCGCTGTTCAGCCTGGCACGCAACATCGGTGCCGCCATCGGCGTATCGGTCACGTCGGCGATGCTGGCGCACAACACCCAGGTGCTGCACGCCGAGATCGGCGCCTCGGTCAATCCGTTCAACCGCGCACTTCAGGATGGCGCGGCGGTGCAGCAGCACCTCGATCCGGCGACCCACCACGGCGCGGCGATGCTCGATCACATCATCAACCAGCAGGCGCAGATCATCGCCTATGTCGACGACTACAAGATGATGATCTTCACCACCCTCCCGGCCCTGTTGCTGCTGTTTCTGATGCGAAGGCCGCGCCAGGCGCCACGCGCCGCAGAGCCGCATGCAGCGATGGAGTGAAGGATGCAAATAACGCTACGGAACGGTTGCGTTTAGTTATGGCCGATGCTATGCGTCCCTTCTGGTGGTTCGTGCAAGAGCTCGCCCAGGGAGTTGGTCATGATCAGGTTGAGAGATGCGGCAATCGGCGGCGTTGCCTTGATTGCGGTGGCCGCGGCGCCGGTCAATCCGGCCTTCGCGCACCACCGTGGTGGTCCAGTATTCGGCCTGTTTGCGCTGGGAGCGGCAGTGGTGACCGGTGCCGCGATCATCGCCACAGCGCCGATACGGGCCTTGGCAGCTCCGGTTTATTACCCGCCGCCAGCCTATTATCCGCCCGCACCCGCCTACTACGCTCCACCCCCGGCCTATTACCCGCCGCCGGGATATTATCGACCACCGGGCTACTAGGCGCCGCCGCCAGCACCCAGAATCGTTGAAGCGCGGCACACCAAACGTCATGGCCGCCCTTGCCGCCGCCGAGCCTCCAACCCCTCGGCGCGGCGGCCGCCCCTCGCGCGCGCAGGCAGCCCTGCTCGGGGACCGCATCCTCGATGCCGCAACCGACCTGTTCCTGGCCGAAGGCTACGGCGCCACCAGCATCGAGGCCGTCGCGCAACGCGCCCGGATTTCCAAGCGTACGTTTTATCACCGCTTCCCCGACAAGGCGGCGCTCTTCGGCGCCGTCGTGCACCGGATCATCCAAGGGGTCAGGCCTCCGCCCGACGTACCGCTCTTTGAGGGCAGCGGCCTCGGTGAGATTCTGCCCCGTCTCGCGCGGCTAGCCGTGCATGCATCCGTCGCCCCGATGACACTGGCGCTCACCCGGTTGATGCTGGTCGAGGCGCAACGCTTCCCCGAGCTTGCCGCAATCGCCGCACGCGAGGGCAGCCGCGCCGAAGCGGTCAGGCAGATCGCGGCAATACTGGAGCGCGAGAGCAGCGCCGGCCGGCTTGCGATCGACCGCCCGGAATTCGCCGCCGAGCAGTTCCTTTCTCTTCTGATCACCGTACCGCAGCGCCGCGCCCTCGGCCTCGGCGTGCCGATGACCGGAGCTGAACTCGACCGCTGGGCCGATGACTGCGTCAACCTGTTCCTCAATGGCTGCGCACATTGGAAGGCCGGGCACCAGTCAAACTAGGAGCCGGCGTCATCGAGTGACAGTGAAACCCATCGTGCGCCGTTCTTCGTCCGCACGAGCGCCGCGAGATAGGGACGTTGCTGCGCCTGCGCCGCACTGACCGCGCGTCTGAAATCATCGGGCGTCACCACAGGTCTGCCTTGCGCGGCGATGACGACATCGCCGGGCGCGATCCCGAGATCTTGTGCCTCAGAGTCTGCGTTTGACCGCGGACACCAATGCGCCGGTCAGCTTTGTGTCGAGCCCGTATTGTCTGCGAGCTGCCTCGGTGATGGGCCCGACAGTTATGCCAATGTCAGGCGCATTTGAGATCACCCCACCCGCAACTTTCGCAACCACCATTACCGCGCCAGGCGTGTGATGTGGCCATTCAGCGGCTGTCACGGTGATCTCCTGTTGCTTGCCGTCGCGCCAGACCGTCAGGTGCGCGGCTTGTCCGATCGCCATCGTGACAATCGCCCGCATGAAGGCGCGCGAGTTATTCAGTCGCACGCCATCCAGCGCTTCCAATACGTCGCCTGGTCGCAAGGATGCGCCGCCGGGCCCAGTCGGATCCACCTCCGATATGATTGCACCCGTCGATTGTGGCAGACCCAATGCCTTCGCCAGTTCCTGCGTCATGTCATCCAAGGTGACACCGAGCCACGCAGGCTTGGGATGACTGGGATCGAGCAGGCGGCCCACGACAAACTTCGCGGTGCTGGACGGTATGGCGAAACCGATTCCGATGAACCCGCCCTTCTGGTCGCGGTTATACAGAGCCGTATCGATCCCAACCACTTCGCCGGCCTGATTGATCAGCGGGCGCCAGAGTTGCCATGATTGATCGCCGCGTCGGTCTGGATGTAGCTGTCGAACGGCGTATCCTGCAGGTCTCGGTTCAGCGCGCTTACCACCCCGGTGGATACCGACATCGCCGATGCCCAATGGATTGCCGATCGCGAGAACCGGGTCGGCGACTTCCAGCGCATCGCTGTTCCCCCACCTCAAGAACGGCAACGTTTGGCCGACATCGACCTTCAGCACTGCGAGGTCGAGCATCGCCGCGGTCGCGATCAACCGCGCCGGTGCAGGATCGCCATCGCGGAAGATCGCCGTCAGGTTGGTTGCGTCATCCACAACATGCTTGTTCGTGATGATGATGCCGGTTGGATCAATGATGAATCCCGACCCATAGACCTTCACGCGGCGCGGTGGCCCGCCAGCCTTGGCCGACGGGTGCACCTGCCAGGCGGAGATGTTCACCACTGCTGGCATCGCCTGCCGCGCGATCGACGCGTCAACGCTCTCCATGGAGCGCCCGAATGCATGAGCGCCCCACAGCGTAATGACGATCGCAAATGTCGGGCCACGCAGCCTATACATCGATCGCACTACTTACAGGGCTGCGTCGATGCCAATCGTGTGGGCTGGTTCACGGAACCGACTCCACCGCCTTCCGCTTCGGCCTTGCGGGTCGCGTTGCTGACACTTCCAACGCCGCCGCCTTCCGCTTCCGCCTTGCGAGTTGCACTGTTGACGCTTCCGACTCCGCCGCCCTCCGCCTCGGCACGTGCAACAGCCGGCCGACAGCCAGTGGCTGGATTGTCAGCCAGTGCTGACGCACAGATCGTCGTGCCAAACAACAAGGCGACGAACGTCGCATTTCGCAAATGTCCCATGTTCTGTCTCCCGTTTCGAGTGTCACGCCAAGTCGGCGACGCCCTTTCATAAAGGGATCGATGACAGCACGTCTTTCATGAAACCGACGGGATTGCGTGTTTCCGACCGTACGGCGTAGCCGAGGTCAATTGCGCGTCGAAGCTCGATACGCGCCGGGCGTGAGGTTTGAATGCTTTCTGAACTGCGCGTGAAATGGCTCTGGCTTGAAAAGCCGACCTCGAGCGCTATCTCTGCGATAGGCATGTTACTTGCGCGCAACATGACTTCGGCGCGGCGTATCCGGCGTTCCAGCAGATAACTGTACGGCGACGCGCCAATGCTGATCTTCATCTTTCGCGCAAGCACATCCGGAACAATGCCGACCAGGTTAGCCAGGTCAGACAGCGAGACGTTGCGGTGCAGATTGGCCTCGATGAATTCCACGACACGACGCAATTGCGCGTCAGACAGACCGGTGCGAGAAACTCGCGATGACCTATGCCGCCGAGCTGACCGCATGAGGTGAGAAATCGACAGGCCGGCCACCTGCTCGGCGTACAGCGAAGGGAGATCGGGGCCGGCACCCAACATCTCCCGCGCCAGCGAGGCCAGGGCCGCATTGAGGAGACCGTCCCGGTGGTTCGTGAAAGGCCGCAGATCGCCAGTGCTGAGGCCGGGATCATAGCGTGCCAGGAACGCCGGATCGATCAGCATCACGACGAAGTTCAGATCGGCGTTTTGATACCACGCCCGGCGCTCCGCCCCCGATGGTATGAAGGTCAAGGAGCCTACCCTGTCCTTGCCCTCATACGTCGGCGAACCCGAGATCTTCGTTCCTGTGTGTTCCGTTCCACCACTCAGCGTCAGGACAAGTGTGTGGTGCTGCCGTTGGTGCACAAGCTCAGCGTCGATACCGGCCCAGCTCTTGACCGCGGCGTAGATCGCGCCCTGTTGCCACGCGCGCTCCGCCTTGAAGGTTGCCTCCCCTCCCTTCATGGCGGCTGTCATGATTGGGGCATTGGCCTGCATGGCGTGGATCCATTGCCGAAGTCACATGCTGCTGTTTATCGGCCCGTCATTGCGATGTCATGGTACAGCCGCGCCGGCAGACCGCCACCCTGCACCGACTTCATCGGCCGATTGTCGTCATTGCCAAGCCAGATGCCGATGATCTCGTCATCGAACCGCCCGATGAACCACGCGTCGCGGTAGTCCTGCGTCGTGCCGGTCTTGCCGGCAACCAGATGCCCTGGCACTGCCGCAGCCCGCCCTGTACCGCGTGTCACCACCGCCGTCATCATGCGCGCCATCATCTCCGCGAGATCGGGATCGATGGCGGGCCGCGGCGCAACCTGTAGCGCCGCTATGCCAAATGGCACGACGCGCTCTCCCCCGTTGAAGAACGCCGCATAGGCCGACGCGAGCTCCAGCAGACCGACCTCGCCGGTGCCGAGCGCCAGCGATGCGTTGTTGGGCAGCTTGTCGGCGATGCCGAGACGCGCCGCCTCGTTCGCGACCGCACGCGGGCCACCGGCTTCCTGCAGCAGCCGCACGGAAGCAGTGTTGATCGATTGCGCCAGCGCCTCCTCCACCGTGATCTCGCCAAGGTACTGTCGCTCGAAGTCGACGGGACTCCAGTTGCCGATGCGTATCGGCGCATCGAGCACCGTGTCGTCCGGGCGCACGCCCTGCTCGAGCGCCGCCAGCCACACGAACGGCTTGAACGCCGAACCCGGCTGGCGCCGCGCCAGCACCGCGCGGTTGAATTGGCTTTGCCGATAGTCGCGACCGCCGACCATCGCGCGCACCGCTCCGGTCGCCATGTCCAGCACCACGACCGCACCTTGCGTGACGCCGGCCGCGACACCCGGCCCCTCCAGCAGCGCCGTCAGACGAGCCTCGGCGACCGCCTGCAAGCGCGCGTCGAGTGTGGTGACCAGCTTCGTGTCGACACTCTCCGGTGCCAGCGACTGCGCCTGGTCGGCCACCCAATCCGCGAACCAGCCGGTGGCGAGCGGTGGCGCCGGCGGGAATGCGATCTGCGCCTCGGCGGCACGCGCCTGCTCAGCGGTGATCGCACCGGTCTCCGCCATCGCGGCCAGCACCTCGCGGGCACGCGCTGCGGCGGCGCGTTGATCGGTGCGCGGATTGAACCGCGAGGGCGCGCGCGGCAGGCCAGCCAACATCGCCGCCTGCCACAGCGACACACGCCGCGCCGAGATGCCGAAATACATCCGCGCCGCGGCATCCATGCCCCAGGTGCCAGAGCCGAGATACACGCGGTTGAGCCAGATCTCGAGGATCTCACGCTTGCTGAATGTGTGCTCCAGCCACAGCGTCAACAGCAGTTCCTGCACCTTGCGGCGATAGGTTCGGGCGTTGGTCAGGAACAGGTTCTTGGCGACCTGCTGGGTGATGGTGGACCCGCCCTGCGTTACACGGCCGCTGGTCAGGTTGACCCACATGGCGCGCGCCAACCCGACCGGATCGATGCCGGGATGGTGCCAGAAGCGTCGGTCCTCCACCGCGACCGCCGCCGCCGGCAGATATGGTGGCATGTCGCTCAGCCGCAGCGGATCGCCGACGATATCGCCGAAGGTGGCGAACACACGACCGGTGCGATCCTCCAGCGCGAGGCTCGGCCGCCGTGCCGCCGCCAGCGCGGAGTCCGGCCGTGGCAGGTCGCGCGCGAACCACAGCAGCGTGACGGCAATCGCCACCGCTCCCCACACGGCGGCGATGATGGCGTAGCCGATCAGCCGAAAGCGCCGGCGGCGTGGCACCGACGCCGCCCGTCGCAGCGGCGCGCGCGTCCGCACCGACGGCCGGCGTTCATTGGGAGCAAGGCGAGGGGCGCGCGGCATTGGTGCGCTACTGATACGGGATTGGCGGCGTGTCGCGAAAGCCTGTCGTTGCGAGGAGCCGAGCGACAAAGCAATCTCCAGTGGCGCGCACTGTTGGGGGATGTGATGAAGGGCCTGTTTCTCGATGCCGTGGACGATCTGGCGGATGTGTTCCACCGCGTGGTGCGCCCGGACGACCCGCCCGTGACAGTGAACGAACAGCTCGAGGTGCCACCCGACACTCTGCCCGGACTGCTCGCCGGCTACGACTTCATGTTCGACGACCACAGCCAGCTGCCGACCGAGATCATGCGGCGCTGCGTTGGCTTGAAGCACATCATCTTTCTCGGCACCGGCGCGCGCAGCTACATGCATCCGGACGAGCTGGCCGAGCACGGCATCACCGTGCACATCATCAAGGGCTACGGCGACACGGCCGTCGCCGAACATACCATCGCGCTGATGTGGGCGGCGGCGCGCGGGCTGGCGATCATGGATGGCGGCATGCGGCGCGGCGAATGGATCCGCACCGAGGGCATGGAGCTTACCGGCAAGACGCTTGGTCTGCTCGGCTATGGCGGCATCGCGGCCGAGGTGGCACGCATCGCGGCGGGTTCCGGCATGCGGGTGATCGCGTGGAACCGCTCGCCCAAGACCGCGCCCGGCGTGACGTTCGTCGATCTCGACACGTTGCTGGCGAGCAGCGACGTGCTGTCGGTGCATCTGCTGCTGACCGACGAGACGCGCGGCTTCCTCGACGCGGCGAGGTTGGCGAAGCTGCGGCCGGGCGCGGTGCTGGTGAACACGGCGCGCGGCGCACTCATCGATGAGGCGGCGATGATCGCAGCACTACGATCGGGCCGGTTGCGACATGCGGCGCTGGATGTGTTCACCAAGGAGCCGCTGGAGCCAGGTCACGAATTTGCGACCCTGCCCAACGTCACGCTGTCGGCGCACAGCGCGTTCCGCACGCCCGAGGCGTCGGAGAACCTGATCCGCCGCGCATTGGACATCGCGAAGGCGCTTGCTACCGCTGCATCTCCATGATGCGGTCTATCGGCATCATGTTCTGATTGAGGTGGGTCATGATCCATAGCGACCCGACGATCAGCAGCAGGACGATCAGCACGCCGAACGCCAGGGCCAGCACGTTGTTGGCGTTGTCCGGGCCGGTGGTGATGTGCAGGAAGAACACCAGATGCACCCCCATCTGCGCGACCGCCAGCACGAACAGCGCGATGGGGATGCTGGGTCCCCACACCAGTGACTGGCCACTGATTGCGAGGAAGAACGCCACCACGGTGATCAGCGTTGCGAGGGCTAGGCCGACAAGGTATCCGAGCAGACCTTCGGCGATCTCGCGCCCGTCGGCCCTCTCGTCGCCGGGCGCGGTGTCGCCTGAGTGCAGACGCAGACTTCGTCCGGCGTCACTCATTGAGCCACCCCCGTCAGATAGACCACCGTGAAGATCCCGACCCAGATGATATCCAGCGTGTGCCAGAACAGAGCGAAGCACAGGATGCGGCGCAGGATGTCGTGGCGATAACCCTTGGCGAACACCTGCGCCATCATGGTCAGCAGCCATAGCAGGCCTAGCGTCACGTGCAGGCCATGGCAGCCGACCAGGGTGAAGAACGACGACAGGAACGCACTGCGCGTCGGCCCAGCGCCGATGGCGACCATGCCGGCGAACTCGCGAATCTCCAGGAACAGGAACCCGGCGCCAAGCACGGCCGTCGCCGCCATGCAGCCATAGTACATCAGGTTGTTGAAGGCCCTGGCGCCGATGCTCGCGATGCCGCAGGTGAAGCTGGACAGCAGCAGGCACGCCGTCTCGATCGCGACGATGTGGAGGTGAAACACGTCCTTCCCGGCGGGGCCGCCGGCGGTTTGTCCTGACAGCACCGCGTAGGTCGCGAAGAACGCGGAGAACATGATGATGTCGCTGAGCAGGAAGATCCAGAAGCCGTAGCCGACGATGATGCGCTTGGAGACGACGTCGCGTGCCGCGTGCCCCATTCGCACGTCATGGCCGGCGGTTCCCTGTGCGGCACTCATTGCGCGGGCTGCATCTGGGCGAGCGCCACGCGGCGGGCAGCGCGGTTGGCCCGGTCGATGCGGGCAACCTCGTCGGCGGGAATGCGATCCTCGGTCCGGTCCCGCCAGGCGAACACCACGAAGGTCACGAAGGCGCCCAGGAACGCCACCGCGACCAACCACCAGATATGCCAGATCAACGCAAAGCCCATGAAGGTCGCGAAGAAGGCACAGATGAACCCGGTCGGGCTGTTCCGCGGCAACTCGATGTCTTCATAGCGCGGTTCTTCACCGGCGTCGGCCAGCCGCAGGACGCGCTGTTTCATCCCCCAATAGGTGTCGTCTGCAGCGATATGCGGCAGCACGGCGAAGTTGAACGGCGGTGGCGGCGACGCCGTGGCCCATTCCAGCGAGTGGCCGTTCCATGGGTCGCCGGTCACGTCGCGAAGCTGCTCGCGGTGGCGGAAGCTGACCACAAGCTGTGCGATCTGCAGCACGATCCCGGCCAGGATGACGGCAGCACCTACCGCGGCTATCAGCAGCCAGGGATGCCACGCCGGAACGTCGTAGTGCTGCATGCGTCGAGTCATGCCCTCGAAGCCCAGCACGTAGAGCGGCATGAAGGCCAGGTAGAAGCCGATGAACCAGCACCAGAACGCGGCCTTGCCCAGGCCCTCGTGCAGACGGAAGCCGAATGCCTTGGGGAACCAGTAGGTGTACCCGGCGAAGGCGCCGAACAGCACGCCGCCGATGATGACGTTGTGGAAGTGCGCCACCAGGAACAGGCTGTTGTGCAGGACGAAGTCGGCCGGCGGCACCGCCAGCAGCACGCCCGTCATGCCGCCCAGGACGAAGGTCACCATGAAGCCGATCGACCACAGCATCGGCGATGCGTAGACGATCCGCCCGCCGTACATCGTGAACAGCCAACTGAACACCTTCACGCCCGTCGGCACCGCGATGATCATCGTCGTGATGCCGAACACTGCGTTCACGTCGGCGCCCGCGCCCATGGTGAAGAAGTGGTGCAGCCAGACCATGAAGGCGAGGATGCAGATCACCATCGTCGCCGCGACCATCGATCGGTAGCCGAACAGCGGCTTGCCCGAGAAGGTCGACACCACCTCGGAGAACACGCCGAATGCCGGCAGGACGAGGATGTAGACCTCGGGATGTCCCCACGCCCAGATGAGGTTGACGTACATCATCACGTTGCCGCCGGCTTCATTGGTGAAGAAGTGAAAGCCGAGATAGCGGTCCAGCAGCAGCATGGCGAAGGTCGCCGTCAGGATCGGGAAGGCGGCGACGATCAGCAGGCAGGAGGCGAGCGCCGTCCAGCAGAACATGGGCATGCGCATATAGGTCATGCCGGGCGCGTGCAGTTTCAGAATCGTGGTGACGAAGTTGACGCCGGTCAGCAACGTGCCGACGCCGGAGATCTGCAGTGACCACAGATAGTAGTCCACGCCGACGCCGGGTGAATACGTCAGCTCGGACAGTGGCGGATAGGCCAGCCAGCCGGTGCGCGCGAACTCGCCAACCACGAGCGAGACGTTCACCAGCAGCGCACCCGTTGCCGTCAACCAGAAGCTGACCGAGTTCAGTGTCGGGAACGCGACGTCGCGTACCCCTAGCTGCAACGGGACAACGATATTCATCAGCCCGATCACGAATGGCATCGCCACGAAGAAGATCATCAGCGTGCCGTGTGCCGAGAAGATCTGGTCGTAGTGATCGGGAGGCAGATAGCCGGGTGCCTGGAAGGCCAGCGCCTGCTGCGATCGCATCATGATCGCATCGGTGAAGCCACGGATCAGCATGACGCCGGCGAGGAAGACGTACATCACGCCGATCCGCTTGTGGTCGACGCTGGTGATCCACTCGCGCCACAGATAGGGGACCCACCCCTTGAGCGTGATATAGACGAGGACACAGAAGATGATAAATCCGACGAAGCCGGCCGCGAACAACGGAATCGGCTGGTCGAAGGGGATCGCGGCCCAGGTCAGCTTGCCCAACATGCTACTTCTCCGCCCGCTTGGACGCGCCCGGACTGGGTTCCTCAACCGGCCCCGGGCCAGGCGGCAGCGCCTGTGTGACGATGTTCTTGAACAGATCGGGATCGACGTCGCGGTAGGTGAACGGAGCAACGCCGATGCTCTGTTTGGCGAGCTCGGTGTAACTTTGCGAGGTCAGCGTCGGACCGTTGCCACGGGTTGCATCGACCCAGGCAGAGAAGCGGTCCATCGGCAATGCCTCGGCGTCGAAATGCATGTCGGCGAAGCCGTCGCCGCTGTAGTTGGTCGACAGGCCGAGAAACACACCGGGTTCGTCAGCGTGCAGATTGAGCTCCGTCGCCATGCCGTTCATCGTGTAGATCATGCTGCCGAGCTGCGGGATGAAGAAGGCATTCATCACGCTCGCCGAGGTCAGGCTGAAGTGGACGGGCACGCCGGCGGGGATGACAAGGTGGTTCACGCTGGCGACATGCTGTCTCGGGTAGATGAACAGCCATTTCCAATCCAGCGACACGACCTGGACCTCGAGCGGCGGGTCCTTCGACGGCAGCGGCCTCGCCGGGTCCAGCTCATGCGAGCTTATCCACGCAACGCCTCCCAGCAGCATGATCGTCAGCAGCGGGATGGCCCAGACGATCATCTCGAGCTGGCCGGAATATGTAAAGTCGGGCAGATGGCGTGCCCTGGTGTTTGACCTTCGATACCACCAGGCGCAGCCGAGCGTGGCGGCGAGCGTTGGGATAACGATCGCCAGCATGATGGCGAGTGAGTCGATCAGGATGGTCTTCTGGGCTTCGCCGATCGGACCCCGCGGATCGAGCACTGCTGGCTGACAGGCGGTCAGGGCGATCAATGCCGACAGGGCGACGCAGCGTGCGGTCAGTGCGACCACCGAGCGCGAGCGGAGCGAGGATACCCCTTGATTCATGTGACCCCCCGCGTCACTACACACACGCTGCGCGATCATGCAACCCGGAAAAGTAAAGTCGTGGATGGTGGGGCTTGGCCCCTATAGGCGCTGACATAAGCCGCCGGCCAATGGCAACCCGGACTCGGGAAGACTTGTGTGCAGCGCTGTTGAGTTGAAGACGTGGATGGCCGGCACAGGGCCGGCCATGACGATCGGAGGGAGGCCGGCACTCTGCGCCTATGGGGCCATGCCCCGGCATGACGGCTTGACTTGAAGCCCTAGGCACGTTGGCCAGCTGATAGGTCGAGATCGACGGCGAAGTGACATCGCGCGAAGTGTCCCGGGGTCACCTCTTGCAGTGCCGGTGCTTCCTGCCTGCAACGGTTCTCGGCAAACTCGCAGCGCGGATGGAAATAGCAGCCCGACGGGGGCGACGCGGGGCTCGGCACCTCGCCCTTGAGGATGCCATCGGCGCCTGAGACCCGCGGGTCGGGTACCGGCACTGCGCGCATCAGTGCCGCCGTGTAGGGATGCCGCGGTCGGCGGAACACAGCGTCGGTCGGTGCCAGCTCCACCAATTGTCCCACGTACATCACAGCGACGCGATCGCAGATGTGCCGCACCACCGACAGATCATGCGCGACGAACAGGAATGTCAGCCGCAGCCGCGATTGCAGCTCGAGCAACAGGTTCAGCACCTGGGCCTGCACCGATACATCCAATGCCGACACGGGTTCGTCGGCGACGACAAGCCGCGGGCTGGTCGCCAGCGCCCGGGCGATGCCGATGCGCTGGCGCTGGCCGCCACTGAACGCGTGGGGAAAGCGGTGCATGAACTCGGGCCGCAATCCGACCAGCCGCAGCAGTTCGGCCACGCGATCCATGCGCGTCGCGGCGACTGCGCATGCCGTTCACCAGCAGCGGCTCGCCGACATTGTCGAACAGTGTCATGCGCGGATTGAGCGAGCCGAACGGATCCTGAAAGATCATCTGGATCTGTTTGCGCAGCGGGCCCAGTTGCGCGGACGACATCGGCGCCAGATCCACGACCTTGTCGCCCGAACGGAACAGGATCTGCCCCTCGGTCGGTTCGATGGCGCGCAGGATGCACCGCGCGGTCGTGGTCTTGCCGCAGCCGCTCTCGCCGACGAGGCCGAGCGTCTCGCCTTCCTGTACGGTGAAGCTGACGTCATCCACCGCGCGGACGTGACCGGCGACACGACGCAGCATGCCCTTGGCGATCGGGAAGTATTTCCGCAGCCCGCGCACATCGAGCAGCGGCGCGGTCATGCCGGTTCAGCGTCTCTGCTATGGAGGAAGCAGCTCACCGCGCGTCGCGGACCCAATGAATGCAGCGCGGGGACAAGTGTGGCGCAGCGCTCGGGCAGAATGTCCTCGCATCGCGGATGGAACGGACAACCGGGCGGGCGATTGAACGGGTGCGGCAGAGTGCCGGCGATCACCGGCAACGCGGAGCGGGTCTCAGTCTGCAAACTGGGGATCGAACGCAGCAGCGCCCTGGTGTAGGGATGTCGCGGGGCATGGAAGATTTCGTCCACGGGTCCTTCTTCCATGACACGGCCGAGATACATCACCACCACATAGTTGGCCATCTGCGCGATCACGCCCAGGTCGTGCGTGATGAAGATGATCGCGGTGTGGTACTTGTGCTGCAGCTCGCGCAGCAGTGCGAGGATCTGCGCCTGTGTCGTCACGTCGATCGCGGTGGTGGGTTCGTCGGCGATCAGCAGTCGCGGTTTGCACGACAGCGCCATGGCGATCATCGCGCGCTGTCGCAATCCGCCGGACAACTGCCAGGAATAGGCATCGACGCGGCTCTCGGGCATCGAGATGCCGACATCGCGGAACAGCTCGACCGTTCTCGCGCGTGCCTGCTCGCGGCCGACACGCTCGTGCAGCATGATCGCCTCGATGATCTGCGTGCCCACGGTGTGCACCGGACTGAACGCCGCCATCGGTTCCTGCGGTATCAGCGCGATCTCCGCGCCGCGCAGATCGCGCATCAGCCGACCGCGTGGTGACAGGCGCGCGAGGTCGATCGGCTTTTCGCCGCCCGTGTGCTTGCCGATACAGGATCTCGCCGCCGGTGATGCGACCCGGTGGATCGATCAGTTGCAGGACCGCCCGCATCGTGACGCTCTTGCCGCAGCCGCTTTCGCCGACGATGCCGACAACCTGGCTGGGGAACACGTCGAAGCTCACGCCGTCGACCGCGCGCACCGTGCCTTCGTCCAGGCGGAACGACACGCGCAGGTCGCGCACCTGCAGCAGCGGTTCAGTGGCTGTAGGGATCGGAGGCATCGCGCAGGCCGTCGCCCACCAGGTTGAATGCCAGCACCGCCACGATGACGATGAGGCCAGGGATCAGCAGCCAAGGCGCCAGCGCCAACGTCTGGATGTTCTGTCGCCTCCTGCAGCAGCACGCCCCAGCTTATCGCCGGCGGGCGGATGCCGAGACCGAGGAACGACAGCGATGTCTCGTTGATGATCATCACCGGGATGGCGAGCGAGCTGGTGGCGATGATGTGGCTGAGGAAGGTCGGCACCATGTGGCGCAGGATGATGCGCATCTGGCTGCAGCCGGCGAGGCGCGCGGCGAGCACGAAGTCCTCCTCGCGCAGGGCCAGGAAGCGGCCGCGGACTTCGCGCGCCAGCGTGGTCCAGCCGACCAGCGAGAGGATCACGGTGATGGCGAAGAACACCTGGATCGGCGTCCAGTCGCGTGGCAGAGCGGCGGACAGCGCGAGCCAGATCGGGATGGTGGGCACCGATTGCAGCAGCTCGATCAGGCGCTGGATTATTTGGTCGGTGATGCCGCCGAAGTAGCCTGATATGCCGCCGAGTACGACGCCGAAGATCACGCTGAGGGTGACCGCGACCAGACCGACGGTCATCGATGTCTGCGTGCCGCGCATGATGCGCGACCATTGATCGCGGCCGAGACGGTCGGAGCCGAGCAGGAAGATGCGCTGACCGGGATCGGCGGCGCCGAGCAGGTGGATGTTGGTGTCGAACAGGCCGAACACGCTGTAGGGGAAGCCGCGGGTGAAGAAGCTGACGTGGACCTTGCGCTGCGGGTCGGTCGTCCACTCCATGCGCAGCGTCACCGGATTGCGCTTGCCGACGATGGCGGGGACCCAAGGGTTCCAGCCATCGTCGAAGAAGTGCAGCATCTGCACCGGGATGAAGGCCTGGCGCGCGTCGGTCTGTTCCGGGCTTTGCGTGGCGAAGAAGTCGGGACACAGCACGACGAGGTAGAGGCAGATCAGCAAGCCGGCGCTGACGAGTGCGAGGTGGTGACGGCGGAAGCGCCACCACACCAGCTTCCAGTTGGGAGCGACGGCGATCCGGTCCTCGGCTACCGCGCCGATGGCTTGCACGTCGGACATGCTAGGCTGCCCGTTGGGGAGAGGGGCGGTGGGCAGTGGGCGCGGCCCCCTCCCCCCAACCCCCTCCCGCAAGGAGGGGGAGATTTCTTGCGGCGTCCACCTACGTCTCCATCCGGATGCGCGGATCCATCATCGCCAATGCGATATCGGACAGCAGCGTACCGACAATGGTGAGGAACGAGTAGATCAGCAGGATCGCGCCGGCCAGATACATGTCCTGATTGATCAGGGCGCGGAGCAGCAGTGGGCCGATATTCGGCAGGTTCATCACCGTTGCCACGATCAGGCTGCCGGAGAACAACTGCGGCAGATACCATCCGATCGTGCTGACCAGCGGATTGAGCGCGAGCCGTACGGGATAGCGCAGCACCAAGCGCCACTCGCGCAATCCCTTCGCCCGCGCGGTCACCACGTAAGGCTTGTTCAGCTCATCGAGCAGGTTGGCTCGCATGATGCGCGTCAGCCGCGCGGTGCCGGCGATGCCCAGTATCACCGCCGGCAGCCAGATATGCTCCAGCAGGTTGACCACGCGCGCGATGCTCCACGGCGCATCGACAAATTGCGGCGAGTAGAGCCCCGTGATGCTGATCCCGAAATACGCGAACGCGATCCACATCAGGATGAGCGCCAACATGAAGTTCGGCGTGGCGACGCCCACGTAGTTGATCACCGTGATCACGTGGTCGAGCACCGAGCGCTGATGCGTTGCCGAATAGATCCCTGCCGGCACTGCGATCAGCCAGGTCAGCACGAATGCCATCAGTGCCAGCGCCAATGTCAGCCCAAGCTGCGCGCCGATCAGTTCCGCATTCGGCCTCTGGTATTCGAGCGACAGCCCCAGATGGCCGGACAGCAGATTTTGCACCCAGTACAGGTACTGCACGATGAACGGCTGATCGAGGCCGTATTCATGGCGCAGCGCCTGAATCTGATCGGCGGTGATCGAGGTGCCGGTCGCCGACAGGGTCGCCACGTAGGCCGTCAGGAAATCGCCAGGCGGCGCCTGGATGATCACGAAGATGACGAACGAGTAGACCAGCAGCAGGAACGGCAGCAGCAGCAGGCGCTGGGCGATGTAGCGAGTCACTTGGCGAAGAAGAACTGCTCGGTGCGCGCATTGCCTGGGGTGCGCAACGGCCAGTCATTGCCGATCGTCGTCGGCACGTTGTGCATCTTGCTGTTGACCACCACGACGCCCTGCACCATCGGCGTCAACCCGACCGTGCCGATCTCGAACACGTTGTCTGCCCAGATCTGGAACAGCTCCTGCGCCGCCTTTATCTGGCCGTCGCGACCCTCACGGCGCGCCGTGTCGATAAGCGCCATGATCCGCTTCAGCGGCTCGGTCGGCTCAACGCCCTCCTTGCCGCCCGAATTCAGCCAGCGATAGTACAGCGGCCCCAGCGTCAGCGTCTGGAGCGGCGAATTGCGCGGATCGAGCTTGGAACCGCCAGTGAACGGGAATGCCGTGGTGTCCTCGTTCCAGATCTCGGTCATCAGCTCGTTCGATTCGCGCATCTTCTGATGCAGCGCACGTTCGCGGATCTGGACCACGGCCCTGATGCCGACCGCCTGCCAGTCCTGCGCGATGAGCTGCGCCACATCCGGCCAGGCGCCGAACGCGGGCACCACGCTGATCTCGATGGTCGCGGGCTTGCCGTTGTCCATCAGTCGAATGCCCTGCGGGTCGCGCTTCGTCAGGCCGAGTGCGTCGAGCATCTTGTTGGCCTTGTCGCGATCGAACTCGGTGTATTTCTGAGCCCATTCCTTGCCGGGGAAATACGGATGCGACGGCGCCGGCACGGCCTGCCGCGCCTCACCGAGACCGAGGAACACCGACTCCTTGATCTCGTCGCGATTGATCGCATAGGACAGCGCGATACGGAAATCCTTCGTCGCCATCAGTTTGCCGATGGCCGGATCGGCTTGTAGGTGGTGTTGAACGCGACCACTGCATCCGACCCGCCGAAGGTCGGCCAGATGAGGACGTGGTACTTGCCGGTCGATTTTTCCTGCTCCTTCAGCACCGGATAGTTGGTCATCTGGATGTGCCGCGCCTGCATATCGAAGTTGCCGGCGATGGCCTGCAGGTTGAGCGCCTGCTGATCGGCAAAGTAGGTAAAGCGCACCTCGTCGATGTAGGGCAGCTGATTACCGTCCTTGTCGACGCCGATGTAGTAGGGATTGCGCCGTATGGTGAACACCGGGTCGCTGACCCGCGATACCGGCATCCATGCCGCCATCGTCGGACGCTCCGGGTTCGACGTCGGCGTGGCCTTCTGGGCGAACAGCTCGGTCCACGACCTGAAGCTGGCGGCCTGCGCCAGACGATCGAGCTGGTCCTTCGGCGTGTAGTCCGGATTGAACTGCTTCAGATAGTGCGCCGGCAGGAACATGGCATAGCTGAGGTCGGGGCCGTCCTGGTTGGCAATTTCCTGCAGGAAGAGCGTCGCCGGCCGGTCGTAGGTGAACCGCACGGTGTAGTCGTCCAGCTTCTCGACCTTCGCGGCCGAGCCGTCGGTGTTGCGGATCCAGGTCGGCAGGGAAGGCGTCAGGTCCTTGTTCTGGATCACGTCCTTGTACCAGAACAGGATATCGTCGGCGGTGAATGGCGCGCCATCCGACCAGCGCGCGCCCTTGCGCAGCAGGATCGTCCAGACCTTGTAGTCGTCGGAGGACTTCGCACCCAATGCGAGCTTTGGTTCGATCTCCGTGCCGTCGGGGGTGAAGCGGAACAGGCCATCATAGACGACGCGCACGTAGTTGTTGGCGTCGGCGGGGCCGAGGAAGGCGCGACGCCAGACGCCGCCGTACTCGCCGATCTTCTCGACCACTGGCACCACCAGCGGTTGCTCGGGCAGCCGCTGATCGACTGGCGGCAGCTTGCCGGCCTTCACCTGATCGTCGAACGCGGGGGCTTCGTGGTACTTGCTCTGCGCTGCCGCAGGTTGCGCGAAGTTCAGCAATGCGCAGGCCAGCAGTGCGATAGTCGTGGCAAGACGTATCATGGACAGCCCCCTTGGCGGCGTACCTTGTTGTCGACGCTTCGTTCAGGCGGATGTTCGGCCGGCGTCCCGGCCGCGTCAATCAGCCGCGCGGCGGCACGAGGTCATTGCTTCGCTTCGTTGTACGGAGATCGCAGGTCACCGGATTTGTACTCGCCGGGCCACAGGATCACCTCCGTCTTCGGATCCCTGAACTGGTCGACATCGTGTCCCGCGACACCCTGGAACTGCACCTCCAGCACACGCGGCTTCGTCCATTCGCCGTTGGGACCGAACGCGATGTCGCCAACGATGGTGTGGAAGGTATGCGTGCGCAGATAGTCCGCGAGCTTGTCCTGATCCAGGCTATTCGCTCCCTCGATCGCCTGCCCCAGCACCTGCATGTCGGCGTAAGCGAACGGCGGCAGGTAGAAGCCGAGCAAATCCACTCCCGCGCCGGCCGCCTTCTCCTGGTACTTCTTCAGGAACGCCAGCGCTTCCGGCGATGCGAAGTCGCCCACCGGCAGCCAGAAATCGTAATCGACGATGCCGTTGAGCAGCGGGCCGAGTTGCGCCTTGATCGCGGTCGCCTGCAACCCGACCATGCCGCCGCCGAACAGTTTGGCCTTCAATCCTGCCTCGCTGGCGGCGCGCACCATGCCGACCGTATCGGGCGGATAGGAGCCGACAAACACCAGATCCGGATTTGTCGCCTGGATGGCGCGCACGATCGGGGTGTAGTCCGCGGTGGTCGGCGGGTAGGTCTGATCGTAGACGATCTTGTAGCCGGCCCGCTTCGCCTGCGCGCGCGCTCCATCCACCGCGTTCTTCGAGAACTCCGCATCGGCGCCGACCAGCGCGATCGTCGTCGGCTTCGGATCCAGCGTCGCCGCGACGGCGAAGAAGCCTTGCGAGAACGCCTCCTTCGGAGTCGGTCCGCCGGCAGGAATGATCGAGAAGTACTTCGGGTAGTGGAACTCGCTGTTCACATCGAGACCGAACAGCCCGAGGAAAGTCAGGTTGCGCTGCATGATCACGGGCATCGCCGGCGCCAGCATGTTGGTGCCGTTGCCACCGATCAGCATGTCGACATGATCGACCTCGAGCAGCTTGGTGATGATGCCTGGCACCGTCGATGGGTTGCTCTGGTCGTCGTAGTACAACAGCTTCACCGGGCGACCGAGCAGACCGCCTTTGGCGTTGGTCTCTTCGGCCCAGATCTGCATCGCCAGCAGTGCCGCCTTGCCGTTCGGTGCGAGGCCACCGGTGAGTTCGATGTCGAAGCCGATCAACCAGCGGCTGCGCAGCGTGCGCGGCTGGCGGTGCGCAAGCCAGCAGCAGGGCCGCGAGCGCGGCATCGATATGTCGATTTCACCCGGTTTCCTCCTGTTGACTGCAAGCCCTTGTCATTGCGAGGAGCGTCGCGACGAATTGCAATGACGGGTGGTGGGGTGGCGCTTGCTTATGCCGCCTGGCGCACGGCCGGGAATACTTCCTCGGCCAGCAACTGCATCTGCTCCAGTGCGAGGCTCTTGCGGCATGCCGACCCAGTGCACGCCGGCGATCAGCGTGGTCACGCCGAAGCGGCGGCGCAGATCGAGAATCTGTTCGGTCACCTCGGCCGGTGAGCCGATCAGGAACCGGTCGTCCACCAGGTCGTCGAAGTCGAGATCGAAGTGATCGCTCGACGGCATCACCTTGTCCTGGCCCCAGTCGCGATACGCCTTGTATTTCACCTCGAGCGAAGGCCGCGCGCGTTCGATCGCCTCGGCGCGAGTGCGGGCGATGAACACCTCGCGCGCCATCGGGAACTCGGTCGGGAACGGTTTGCCGCACGCGTCAAGCTCGCGCTTGTAGACCTCCATCTGCTGCGCGATCGTCGCCAGCTTGTTGTGCGGATTGACGAACCACGCATCCGCCATGCGCGCGGCGCGCCGGATGCCGACATCGATGTTGGCGCCGATCCATACCGGCGGCATCGGCTTCTGCACCGGCAGCACGGTGCAGTTCGCGTTCTCCAGCGCGAAATACGACGCCTGCATGGTGACGAAGTCTTCGGTCCATAGCCGCTTCACCGCGGTCAGGCATTCCTCGAAGCGGCGGCCGGCCTGTTTCAGCGTGGTGCCGAAGGCGCGGAACTCCACCTCGCGATAGCCGATGCCGGCGCCGAACACGAGCTTGCCGCCGGACATCACGTCGAGCGAGGCGAGCTCCTCGGCGATGTGCAGCGGGCTGTGCAGCGGCAGCAGCACAACACCGGGGACCAACCGCAGCTTCGGCGCGACCAGCGCGACCTGGCAGAGGTAGGGGATCTGCTGAATGTACTGGAACGGATGCGAGCTGTAGTGCGAGCCCTTGGCGACGAGGTCGTAGCCGAGTTCTTCTGCGCAGCTTCGCTGCCTCCAGGTCCTCGCGCAGGCGAAGCTGCATGTCGTCGCCCTGCGGATACTGGCCGCGAATGATCAGGCCGAATTTCATCGCTCGCTCCTCTTTGCGTCATGCAGTGGCTGGAGCATGTCAGCGCCGATGGGCAGCGGCAATCCGCAGCGCGACGGTCGGTTTCATTCTGACTGGCGATCGGGTAACGTGGCGCAATGCAAACGCGATCCATCGTAGCGCTTCTGCTGCTCGCTGGACCTCTGCTGGTTGCGCCGCTGCCGCGCAATCGGTGCTGGTGGAGGGTGTGCAACCAGCGGGCTTTCCCGAGGCGGCGGTGGCATCGTGCGCGCGGAGCGATGATCGGCTATCAGAGGTGCGAGCCGGCTCTGCGACCCCGCTGGGAACGGCGGCGTTGTTCTGCGGCCTGTCGGTGGCCGCCACCGCCGCCAGCAATGTCGCGGTATGGACCTGGGACACGACGACTTCGTTTGCCCGCAGTCGACTAATGGCCGTTGCCGTCGGGGTAAAGCCGGCGATCAGTTCCTCGATCTTGTCCGGATCGGACTGCTCCATCACGTGCCGGGCGAACCTCGCGCAGGCGTCAATCTCCACCGCACGGATTACCTGCTTTACCCGCGGCACGGCCGAGGCAGCCATGCTGAAGCTGCGCAATCCCAGGCCTAGCAGCAGCGGCATCAGCCGGGGGTTCGCCGCCATCTCGCCGCACACTGAGACGGGCATGCGCATCCGCAGCGCCGCCTCGGTGGCGAACTGCACCAGCCGCAATACCGCCGGGTGCAGCGGATCGTACAGCTCGGCGACATCGGTCTCGCCGCGATCCACCGCCAGCGTGTAGGCGGTCAGATCATTGGTGCCGATGGCGAAGAAGTCCGATTCGAGCGCCAGCGCGTCGGCCGACAGCGCAGCACCTGGCGTCTCGATCATGATCCCGAGGAGCGGCAGCTTCTCTGGGATCCGCTCGCCGCGGCGACGCAGCCGACGCGCCACACGCTCGTATATCTCGCGCGCGGCGCGTACCTCGCCGACGTTGGTCACCATCGGCAGCATCACCCGCACAGGGCCTGCGGTGGCGGCACGCAGAATCGCGGCGAACTGCGTCTCCAACAGCTCTGGCTCGCGGAGCAGCAGCCGGATACCACGCAGGCCGAGGGCCGGGTTCGCATCAGCGATGTCGGGGACGATACCGGCGCTGGAGAGGGCCTCGATGTCCTTTTCGCCGCCCCAGTCCAGCACGCGGATCGCCACCGGATCGCCGCCCATCGCCTCGACGATGGAGCGGTAGGTCTCCGCCTGGGTGTTCTCGTCCGGCATCGTCTCGCGGTTCATGAACAGGAACTCGGTGCGCAGGAGACCGATGCCGACCGCGCCCGACTGGGCGATCAGCGGCAGTTCGAGCGGCAATTCCAGGTTGGCCTGCAGTTCTACGGCTTCACCGTCCAACGTCTCGGCGGGCAGGCGGCGGAGCTTGGCGAAGCGCTGACGCTCACGCGCGAACGTGGTGACGGCCCGCCGGGCCGTCGTCAGCGTCTCCGACCCGGGGTTCAGCACGACGGTGCCAGCCGAGCCATTGACCACCGCGAGGTCGCCCGGTTGGATCGCATGCGCCAGACCTGTGGCACCCAGTACTGCCGGCACGCCCAGTGCACGCAGCATTACGGAGGTGTGGCCCTCGGCGCCGCCCTCTTCCGTCGCGACGCCGGCCAGTCGCGAGGGGTCGAGCAACGCGGCGTCGGAAGGCCGCAGCGACTCGCTGATCAGCACGGCGCCTTCGGGGAGACCGGCGAAGCTGCGGAACGGCGCCCTCGTCAGGTTGCGCACCAGGCGACGGCCGATCTCGCGCACCTCGTCGGCGCGCCGCATCAGGCCGGCTCGGTCGTCGGCGGGCATTCCGGGTTCGGCCTGCGCCAGAATTGCTCCGGCGATCGCCTCCGCCTCTGCGTCCACGGCGGTCTCGGCCGAAACCAGGGTCTCCTCGATGCGCTGGCGCACTGCCCTGATCATGCGGGTTGAGCCCAACATGCGGATGTAGGCATCGATCAGCGGTGTCAGTTCGACCTGGCTCTCCTCGGGCAACACCACGAGCCGGTTCCGGAGCTTGTTGAGCTGCTTGCGCGACTGGGCCAGGGCGGCCTCGAAGCGGGCGCCTTCCGCGGCGCAGTCGGATGCCTGGATCTTGTGCCGGGTTATCTTCGGCGCCGGCTCGGAGGCCCGGAAGACAGGCCCGATCGCGACGCCGGCGGATACGGGAATACCGGTGAACCGCGTCTCCCGCCGAGCGTGATCGGGCCGCGCGCGACCGAGGCGCTTATGTTGGGGTGGCGGCGGACTAGCCTTGCTCATCGAAGCCGGACTTGACCAGCGCAGCGAGCGCGTCGAGCGCTTCCTTGGCGTCCCAGCCCTCGGCGCGCAGCTCGATGACCGCGCCCTTGCCGGCCCCCAGCATCATCAGACCCATGATCGAGCGTGCCGGCACCGACTGCCCATCGCGGATCACGTCCACCGAGGCGTCAAAGCGCTCGGCCAGCATGACGAACTTGGCAGCGGCGCGGGCGTGAAGTCCCCGCTTGTTGGGCACTGTGACGTTGCGCGTCAGGACCGGCGTTATGGCAGAGGATGGTTGTTCCTGGGGAGGAAGGTCGCCGTCCTGCGGCGTCATCCGCAGGTGCCGTTGGACTTGCTGCCGTTGTGCAGGACGTGCGAGGCGGCCGCGATGTATTTGCGTCCCGCCTCCTCGGCGCAATTCACCGCGTCGGCCAGCGGCTGTTTGGACCGGACCTTGGCGAGCTTCACCAGCATCGGCAGGTTCACGCCCGCGATCACCTCAATGCCCTGCCGCTGCATCAGAGAGATCGCCAGGTTGGATGGCGTGCCGCCGAACATGTCGGTCAGCAGCACGACGCCATCACCGGTATCGCATCGGTGGATGCATGCCTCGATCTCGGCTCTGCGGTTGTCGATGTCATCCTCGGGCCCGATGCAGACCGTATCGACGTTTCGCTGCGAACCGACCACATGCTCCATGGCGGAACGCAATTCCTCGGCCAGTCGGCCGTGGGTTACCAGGACCATGCCGATCATCGGAGGTAATAGGCTTCCCTGGCGGAGAAAGTTACCCGGTCGCTCATGATGTTGTCTCAGGCCTCCTGTGCCTGAACCGGCGCGGATGTCGCAGCCGGGCCGCCAAATTCCGGGGCGATAACTGCCCGCGGCGGTAGCCGCTCGGTCAGGTATGCCGCCTCAAGTCCTTCCCGGGCCAATTCGCGGTGCCTTACGAGCAGCCGCCAACCTGGGCCTGGGCCTCCTGCAGCCTGCGCCGATGCGACCCGGGCAGCCAAATGGCCAGCGAGCCTCTCGACCAGATAGACCGATCGATGGCGCCCGCCTGTACACCCAATCGCGATAGACGCATATTTCTTGCCTTCCTGGATGAACCTCGGCAAGAGCATTTCAATCAAGTCGGCTATCTTGGCGAAAATATGTCGCGAAGTCGGGGTCTTCTTCGATAAAGGCGCCAACTTCGGCGTCCAGTCCCGTCCGCTCGCGCAACATATGGTCATAGTGCGGATTTCTCAAAAAGCGTGCATCGAATACCAGATCTGCTTCCCGCGGGAGGTTGAACTTATAGGCGAAGGAGACCAAGGAGACCACCAACTGATTTTCATCGGCTTCGCTGCCGATGCCGAAGTGCTGGTCGACCAACAGGCGCAGCGAGGCGAGCGGCAGATCCGAAGTGTCGATCAGCAGGTCGGCTCGCTCCCGAAGGGGCGCCGTCAGCAGTTCCTCGCGCCGGATACCATCTGTCACCCGTCCCTGCGGCGCCAGCGGGTGGCGACGCCGTGTCTCAGTATAGCGCCGCAGCAGGGTGCCTTCGTCCGCATAGGTGAAGATCAGCTCCGGTCGCAGCGCGGAATTGGCGCGCAGCCGCTTCAGGGTGTGCGATACGAGGTCCGCATCGAAGCCACGGGTGCGCGCGTCGACGCCGACGGCCAGGTTGCGCTCACTCCGCGTCACCATGTCCTCGAGCATGGGCAGCGGCGGGTTGTCCACGGCCTCGTAGCCGAGATCTTCCAGCTCGCGCAGCACGGATGACTTGCCGCCGCCCGAGAGGCCGGTAACCAGCACCACCCGAAGACGTTGGTTTTTCATGCGGCGAAGGCTCCGGCCACTTGTGCGATGCGTCCGAGAGCGCAGTCGAGCGCGAGGGCCACGCGTTCTGGTGCGGATGCGGCATTGGGATCGACCAGCACCAACGGCAAATCGAACGTTTGATGACGTGTTGGCGCCGGCAGTCGCATGGCGGGGCTGCCCAGATCCACCACCAGCGCGAGCCGCGCCTCAGCGGCATGCGGCAGGCGCACGATGCCGAGGCCGCGCACTTCCAGCAGGCCGGCCAGCCCGGGCGGCGGCCGGGCTATGCCTTCATCGATGTCAACCCGATCATCGGCGACCAGATCGAAGCCTCGTGCCAAGAGGCGCAACAACAGATCGGATTTACCCACACCTGGTGGGCCGATCAGCAGCACGCCGTCGCCTGTTCGACTGGCGCAGCTCCCGTGGGTCTGCATAACCACGCATACTGGGCCGGCACGGTCCGGAAGGGAAGCGCCGCCATGATCAGCCAAAAGGACGTAGCCGCTGCCGCTATCCGCATCGAGGGATTCGTCCGACACACGCCTCTCCTGCGGCTTGCCGCCCCTGACCTGGGCCTCGGCATTCCCGTCGCTCTGAAACTCGAACTGCTGCAGCATGCCGGAAGTTTCAAGCCGCGCGGGGCGTTCAACCATTTGCTGTCGGTCAACCTACCTGCGGCCGGCGTGATTGCCGCGTCGGGCGGCAACCACGGTGCGGCGGTCGCGTATGCCGCGCGCGCACTGGGCGCAAGCGCGGAAATCTTCGTCCCCGCTCCCACCCCGGCGATGAAGGTCGCCCGCATCACAAGTTACGGCGCGCGGGTCGTGCAGACCGGCGCGACCTACGCCGAAGCGCTCGCCGCCTCCCGCGAACGTCAGGCTGAGACCGGAGCGCTGGAGGTGCATGCCTACGACCATCCGGACGTGCTGGCCGGTCAGGGCACGGTCGGACGCGAGTTCGAGCACGATGCGCCAGAGCTTACGCATGTGCTGGTGGCCACCGGCGGGGGCGGGCTGATCGGCGGTATCGCCGCGTGGTACGCGGGAGGTGTGCAGGTTATCAGCGTGGAGCCCGAGGGCTGTCCCGCGCTGCACGATGCCCTTCGGGCCGGGCGTCCGATCGAGGCTCCGGTCGGCGGTCTGGCGGCGGACAGTCTTGGGGCGCGCCAGGTCGGCGAACTGATGTTCCCGATTGCCCAGGCGTACGTGGCCGCTGCCGTGCTGGTCCCGGATGCGGCTATCGCCGCCACGTCAGCGGCTCATCTGGGATCGGCTGCGCCTGATCGCGGAACCGGGCGGCGCAACCGCGCTCGCGGCCTTGCTCTGCGGTTCGTTCAAGCCACCCGCAGGCGCGCGGGTCGGCGTTCTTGTGTGTGGCGCCAACACCGATCCAGCGAAAGTCGTCGGCTCATGAGCGAGAACCATTTCCTCCTGGCCACGGACAGCCGTGGCGTCGCGACGCTGACGCTGAACCGGCCGGCGGTGGCGAACGCGTATGACGAGGATCTGTTGCGGGCGCTGACGGCGGAGCTGGAGAGGATCGCGACTGACGATTCGGTGCGCGCACTGGTGATCCGGGGTGCCGGGAAGCACTTTCAGGCCGGCGCCGACATCAATTGGCTTAACCGGCTGTCGCGCCAGGGCCCAGAGCAGAACCACACCGCATCAGTCGTCACGGTACGCTTCAGCAAGACGCTGAACGAGCTGCCCAAGCCGACGATCGCGGTGATCCATGGCGCGTGTTTCGGCGGTGGTGTTGGCATCGCCTGCTGCGTCGATGTGGCGCTGGCGACACCCGATGCGCTGTTCGCGATCAGCGAGGTGCGGCACGGCATCGCGCCGACGCCGATCTCGACGCACATGGTGAACGCGATCGGCTTTCGGCATACGCGCCGCTATGCGCTGACCGGCGAGCGGTTCGGTGCAGCGGAGGCGGCGCGCATCGGGTTGGTGCACGAAGTGGTGCCGGCGGATCAGATGGAGGCGCGGGTGGCCGAGGTGCTGGAGGCGATCCTGCTCGGTGCGCCGGGGGCGATCGCGCGGACGAAGCTCTCCGTGCTCGGTGCCAATGATCTGCTGCTGGATGAGCGTGAGGTCGAGCTGCTTGCACATGAGGGGTGGATGCAGCGGCAGTCGGCTGAGGGTCGTGAGGGCACTGCCGCCTTTCGCGAGAAACGGCGGCCGGGGTGGTACAAGGACCGGCTTAGCCACAGGATTACACCAATGCCCGGTAATTACGACCTATACCGTCAGCGGCTTGCCGATATCCACGTCTTCTTTGCCGCGAGTTACAAAGACGTGGATGCCGGGCCTTCGCCCGGCATGACGGTATGAGTTATCGTCAGCGGGGCTTGGTATGAGAGGAGGGAATGATGCGGTCTGGCGATCGGTCTGTTCTGTGCTCTGTCATTGGCTGCCACAGCGCTGGCGCAGGAGCGCATCCTGCATGTCGGTCTGCGCGAGGATCCCGATCTGCTCGATCCGACGCTCGGCTCCTCCTATGTCGGCCGCATCGTTTTTTCCGGGCTTTGCGACAAGCTGTTCGATATCGACGCCGACCTGAACATCGTGCCCATGCTTGCGACCGGCTATGAATGGCAGGATCCGACGCATCTTGTGCTTCACATTCGCGACGGCGTGCGGTTCCAGGATGGGGAAACACTGAATGCCGACGCGGTGAAGTACAAGCTGACACGCGATCTTACCGCCAAGGGCAGCATGCGCCGTGGCGAAGTGAACTCCATCGACAGCATCGATGTCGTTGATCCTCTTACGGTGCGGTTGAACCTGAAGGCCCCAGCCGCTCAATTGCTGGCGCAGCTCACCGATCGTGCCGGGATCATGATTTCACCCAAGGCTGCGGAGGCGGCCGGGGACAAATTCGGTCTGCATCCGGTTTGCGCCGGACCGTTCAGCTTTGATAGCCGCGTGGCGCAGGACCGCATCGTAGCTAAGCGCTTCCCTGGATACTGGGATGCCAAGTCCATCCACTTCGATGAGGTGGTCTACCTGCCCAACCCGAATTCCTCGGTGCGACTGGCCAATCTGCAGGCCGGTGCACTGGACATTGTCGAATACATCCTGCCGACCGATGTCCCGGCGGTGCAGAAGGACCCGAAGCTGAAGGCAGCGATCGACGATTTGCTTGCTTACACCGGTATCACGGTGAATACCGACAACGGCCCGGCGAAGGACACAACGCTGGGCAAGACCGCATTGGTGCGCCAGGCATTCGAGCTCAGCCTCGATCGTCAGGCGCTGATCCAGGTCGTGTATTCGAGCATGTATACAGCGACGATCCAGGCCAATCCGCCGAGTTCGCCATTCTTCTTCAAGGACCTGGCAATTCCGGCACGCGATGTGGCGAAGGCGAAGGCGCTGCTGAAGCAGGCCGGCGTGCCAACGCCCGTGCCGGTGACACTGACCATCACCAACGGATCGGACATCCAGCAGGCCGGCGAGGTGATCCAGTCGATGGCGAGCGAGGCGGGCTTCGAGGTGAAGATCAAGGCGATGGAGTTCGCCTCATCGCTCCAGGCGGCGTATGCCGGTGATTTTCAGGCCTATCTGATCGGCTGGTCGGGCCGTTCCGATCCGGACGGCAACATGTGGCAGATGCTGCACACCGGCGGAACGTTCAACTATGGCCATTACAGCAACGCCGATGTCGACAAGGCGCTTGACGATGCGCGCACCGTCGCCGCGGTGGATCAGCGGCGTTCGTTCTATGCCAAGGTGTGGGAGCAGGAACGCAAGGACCTACCGCTGATCTATCTTTGGACCGGCAAGAACATCGTCGGGATGAAGAAGAGTCTGACGGGTTTCCAGCAGGTGCCGGACGGGCTCATCCGACTGCAGGGCGTCGCGCTGGAGAAGTAGTTTTCTGCGTCTGCGCCCGCAGTGAATTCTCAAACCAGAATTCTGGGGGCCGTTTCTGTCAAAAGAACCAAAAAAGTTGATGCATCCATTCGGCAGAGGACTCGTTGGGTGAGCATGGACGTGCTTATCGTAGAGCAAAACGACTTATACCAGCCCTCAGTGATTGTCACCGATAGGCCCATTCGCGAAGTCCGATGGACATGATGGTCCAGGGTTGATCGATGAGCCTGTTCCAAGCATCGCAGCAATGATCGACGATATCGCGGGCAGAAGTGAAGACGCGGTTGGACAGCCAATTGTCGCGGAGGTACTGCCAGACGTTCTCAGTCGGGTTCAGCTCCGGCGATTTGGGCGGCAACGCGAGCAGGCTGATGTTGGCCGGCACGTTCAACTTCGGTGACGTGTGCCAACCAGCCTGGTCGAGCAGGACCACGGCGTGCGCGCCGGGTGATACTGCCTGCGAGACCTCCGCGAGGTGCAAGCTCATCGTGGCGCTGTTGCACCACGGCAGCACGAGCCCGGCGCCGACCCCGCGCTCGGGGCAGATCGCGCCAAAGATGTAGCTCGAAGCAGTGCGTTGGTCGCGCGGTGCGGACGGTCGGCTGCCGCGCTTGGCCCAGCGACGGGTGATCTTGTTCTTCTGTCCGATCCGGGCCTCGTCCTTACATGGGGCTTCGGCTGTCAAGGGCTGTATCGCAGTGTCGCCTCCCCTCGAGAGCAAATGGATCTTGACAGGCTTGGGTCCGGAGCTGTGCTGTATCGCAGCAGCGGCTGCGTCACCTTACATGCGGTCGGGCCCGACGAGAGCCCACACCATAATGCCTCATACACGAGGCGTTGCCCCGGTGAGACGCGACCCACCTGAAACGCGGTGGCACGAGGCCACCAATGACGAAGACGGTCGCGCGCCCCCGTGTTGCCGCAGGTGCAGATCAGGCTGCGGCAATCCCGTCAGCCTAGGCCGTGGCCGGCGTCTCCTGCCTAAGCGTGATGCCATCGGGGATTACCCCGGTCTCCACGTACCGCCAAAGCGCTATCAACAGCTTCCTGGCCATTGCCACGATAGCGATACGCCGAGTGCGCCCCTGCAGCGTACCGACGCGGTCGCGGAACCACGCGGCGAGCGCGCTGCCGGGCTGATAGCGCAGCCAAAGCCAGGCGAGCTGGATCAAGGTTGTGCGCGCACGAGGGTTGCCGGCTCGGCTGATGCCCTGGTCGCGGCCCATGCCGCCGCTCCGATAAGGCATTGGCACGATGCCGACGTAGCTGGCGAGCTGGCGGCGATTGGTGAAGGAGCGATAAAACACCTCGCGCGCCAGCACGGCGGCAAAGTTCTCGCCGATGCCTCGGATGCATTGTAGCGCGATGATCTTGTGGGTCATCGCGTCGTGCAGCCGCCGCTTCCAGCGCCGTTGCGCGCTCGGCTTCCAGCTCGCGGATTAGTTCCAAGGTCAAGACAAGCCGCCGCCGAAGTCGATCAAGTTCGGTCCGGAGCAAGGTCGGGAGCGCGCGTCCGTCGCCGGTGCGCAGCTCGGCCATGTCGCGTTCCCATGAGCGTAGCGACGGTCTTCCCCGGATTCCTTGCGTAAACAACAGAGCCTCGATCCTGTTCTCGATGCGCAGCTTCTCTTGGATAAGATGTTCGCGCTCGCGGTGTGGGCGCTTTGCGTCCTCCTCATCTGGTGTGGGCACGCGTACCATGCTGCACACCTGCCGGTCGCCACCCAGCCAAGCGACAAGAACGCGCAGCATGCCCTCTGCGTCTAGTCGGTCTGTCTTCGCCCGCCGCGCGCGACAATTCACCAGAATGCTTGTCGGCTCGAGTATGTGCGCGGTGATGTCGTGCGCCACCAGTAATCGATGCAGCCAGAAACCGTCCCGGCCAGCCTCGAAACAGCACACCACCTTCGCGGGCCTGCCTCCCTTGGCCGACGCGCGTGAGCGCAGCTCGGCGATCAACGCGAGCAGCGCTGCCGTGTCTCCGCCTTCGATGCGATGCAGCCGCGGCTTCTCAGCGCCAGGCAGCCGCGCGGCAACGAGCCACGACGTGACGCTGAGTTCGATGGCAATGTAGGCAACATTGTCGGGCGACATAGGCAGGCTCCTCGGTTGATTGTGGACGCCTGCCAGTCTGAACAATCAGCAAGCCGGTGTCCGCCCTCATAGCATCTGGAACCATACCTCTATCGGCTTGCCTGGTGCATCACGCGCCGCGATCTCTGCCAGGCGCTCAGGGAACTTTTTTTAAACGCCGCCACAGCTTCGCGGTTCTGCGCGTGATGCCGTGGTCGTGCCGACAGTTTGCGATAGCCCATCTCACGCAGATAGCGACTGAGCGTCTGCTCGCTGATCGAGGTGCGATACTTCTCCATCACCCACGCCGCCAGATCGCTCAGCCGCCAGCGAACCACGCCATGCACGCCCAGGATCGGACCATCCTCGACAAGCTGAGCCAACTCACCTCGCTGCGCCCGATCAAGTCGCGGAACCTGGCCTGGCGCCTTGCCGTCCACCAAACCGGCTGGACCCTTCGCATTGAACCGTAGAACCCAATCCCGAAAGGTCTGCAAACCCACCCCGCCGGCGCGAGCACCGGCGCTTCGCGAGCCGCCGTCATAAACCAATGCCAAAGCCAGCAGCCGCCGCACTTGATCGGCGTCCTCCGACTGCCTCGCCAGCTCGCGTAGCTGCGCGCTCTCGTAGTCGCCCCGCAGCGCGATTGCCGCTGCCATGACAAACCTCCATCGTTTGTCACGGTAAATCCCATTTCAACCAATTCGGGAATCCCCCTCGTAAGTCGGGGTCATAGGGGAGTGGTATTACTCGCTGCGGTGCTCGCCACGCGCTGCCGATGAAGATCGAAGCGCGTCGTGCGTGATGAGGCGGAAGCCTTACGGCTGCGAGCCAGATGTGCCGCAGATCGTGTCACGGCTAATCGCCGCGCGATGACATGAGGGTCTTGTGTTCGGCCCAACACGCTTCCTGCTCCTATCTACACCCTCCCCCAGCTCACCTTACCCAACCCTCCCACCACCAACCACCCCACACCATCCATCCAGAGAACTCGTTGGGTGAGCATGGACGTGCTTATCGTAGAGCAAAACGAGTTACTCGCTGCGGTGCTCGCCGACGCGCTGGCCGATGAAGGGATCGAAGCGGCGGTCGTGCGTGATGAGGCGGAAGCCTTGACGGCTTGCGAGCCAGATGTGCCGCAGGTCGTGGTCACGGGCATAAATCGCCGGCGCGATGACATGAGGGGTCTTGTGTTCGGCCGGGCGATACGGAAACGCTGTCCGTTGCTTGCCGTGATCTACATGGCGGCGCTTTGGCCCGCGCAGCTCACGCTGTGTACCCATGAACGGTTCCTCGCCAAGCCACTGGCGATGGGAACGCTGATTCAGACGGTCCGCGAGCTGATGCCGGAGTGAATCCGGCAGACGTGGATGCCGGGCCTTCGCCCGGCATGACGCCGAGAGGCAGGACCGGCGATGACCAAGCTATGCTTTCGGCAGGCGCACCACGAACCGTGCACCCAGCACCCTGTTGCCAATGCCGTGTCGGTTCTCGGCGGAAATCTGCCCGTGTAGCGCCTCAACGATCTGGCGGCTGATGGACAGCCCGAGCCCCGAGTGCTGGCCGAACTTCTCCCCCTGCGGCCGCTCGGAATAGAACCGGTCGAAGATCTGTTCGAGATTGCCTTCGGGGATTCCGGGCCCCTCGTCCTCAACGCTGATCTCCACCATCGCACCGACCTCGTGCGCGCTCAGCGTGATCCGGCTGCGTTGCGGGCTGAAGGATTGCGCATTGGCGACCAGGTTGCGCAGCACCTGCACCAGGCGATCCTCCACCGCCCAGACCATCAGGCTCGCTGGCGCATCGACAACAAGACGCGGATCGTTCCCGGCATCCCGCGTCGCCTCGTCCAGTTCGCGCAACGCATGCAGCATCGGCACCACGTCGACTGGTTCGGCGCTGACACGCGACAACTCCGCGTCCAGTCGCGACGCATCGCTCACGTCGCTGATCAGCCGGTCGAGCCGCGTGACGTCCTGCGCGATGATGGTCAGCAACTGCTTCTGCCGCTCGGGGTCCTCGATGCGACGCAGCGTCTCGATTGCGCTGCGGATCGAGGACAGAGGGTTCTTGATCTCGTGCGCCACGTCGGCAGCAAACTTCTCGATCGCGTCCATCCGCGCGAACAGCGCCTGTGCTGAATCCGACAACGCCGTGGCCAGCGCGCCCACCTCGTCGCGCCGTTGCAGCAGCGGTGCAGGTACACTTGCCCTGCCATGGCCCTCGCGCATCTCGGCCGCGGCGCCGGCCAAACGCAGGATCGGCCGCGCGATGGTGAGCGACAGATACCACGACAGCAGAACGGTCAGCCCGAGTGCCAGGCCGAACAGCCCCAGGATGGAAATGCGCACGACGAACAGGCTGGTCTCAACTTCACGCGCATCGCGGGTGAGCAGGATGATGCCCACCGTATGGCGATCGCGCTCCACCGGCTCGGCCACCGTCACCAGCAACTGATTGTCCTTGGTGCGCCTGATATAGGGCTGCATCTCACGACTGTGGCCGGAGCTGTTCAGTCGCAGCTCTTCCTTCACGTCGGGCTGCCACTCCAGCCCGCCCGCGGCCGGCGTGATGTCGACGACCAGCGGTGTGGGCGTCTCGTGCGGCAGCAGATTCATCACCTTGTCGTAGATCCAGCCGACAGCCCCGACGATCGGCCCATGCTCGGCCGCTGGCGGCAGTGGCTCCGTGCTGACCGCGCCGCTTGGACCCTCGCGCACCCGCGAGTCAGCGATCACCGTCCCGTCCGGCGCGTACAGCTTGGCCTGCGCGCCCGGCGTCGGCTCGGTCAGCCGGCGCAGCAACGGCCGTGCGATGTCGGCCACGAGCTTCGGATTGTCGGGGTCGGTCGTGCTCACGGCACTCTCGCCCAGCGCGCCGGCGTAGATGCGCGCCTGCTCGCGCAGCGCTGCCACCTCGGCTTCCAGAAGGCCGTTCTGGTATTGGTCGAGATACAGCAGTGCCGCCACCAGCAACGCCAGCGGCAGGGCGTTCACCAGCAGGATGCGGCGAAGCAGCGGCGATACCCAGCGCGCGCGGAACCGCCGTGGCTGCGAAACAACCGGTGGCGCAAGTGCGGAGAGGGTGCTGCCGTCGGGCATTGGACCGCTTTCAGTGCTCCTTGTAGCGATAGCCGATGCCGTAGAGCGTCTCGATGTGGTCGAACGTGTCATCCACGGTGCGGAACTTCTTGCGGATGCGCTTGACGTGACTATCGATCGTCCGGTCATCGACGTAGATGTTCTCGCCGTACGCCGCGTCGATGAGCTGGTCGCGGCTCTTTACCATGCCCGGTCGCGCCGCGAGCGCCTTTACCAAAAGAAATTCGGTGACCGTGAGCTGGATATCCTGGGCATGCCAGGTGCACTGGTGCTTGGTCTCGTCCAGGGTCAGTTCGCCGCGCACCATCACCCCGCCGGGCGTGGCACCGGAGCCTTCCGCCCGGCTCGCCTCGTTGCGCCGCAGCAATGCCCGGATACGCTCGATCAGCAGGCGCTGGGAGAACGGCTTGGTGATGTAATCGTCCGCGCCGAGACGCAGGCCCATCAGCTCGTCAACCTCTTCGTCCTTGGAGGTGAGGAAGATGATCGGCATCGAGCTGCGCTGCCGAAGCTTCTGCAACAGCTCCATGCCGTCCATCCGTGGCATCTTGATATCGAGGACGGCAAGATCGACCGGACGGGCGTTCATGCCCTGCAGGGCACTTTCGCCGTCGGTGTAGGTGCGGACCTGGAAACCCTCCTGCTCCAGCGTCATCTGGATGCTGGTCAGGATGTTCCGGTCGTCGTCGACGAGGGCGATGGTCTGCTTCATTGAGGGTTCCTTCGGGGGTACGGTCATGGGCCAGGCTCCGTCCTTCCAACATGGTGACGCTGGCACCAGATTGTGGCGCAATGCGGACGGGGGGTGAACGGATTATGGCGGATGCCGAACTTTTCCAGCCTCGTCGCTTCCGCACCGCGGCGCAGCATTATCTGGCTGGGCGCCCGGCCTATTCGCCCCGACTGATCCGCCACGTGGTGCGGTTCACCGATCTGGCGCCGGAGCACCGGGTTCTGGACCTGGGCTGCGGGCCGGGGATGCTGGCTGGCGCGTTCGCTATGGCGGGGGCCGAAGTGACCGCCATGGACCCAGAACCCGAGATGCTGCGGATCGCCGAGGCGGAGTTCGGCGGTGCGGGACGGATCAGCTTCGTGCGGGGCAGTTCCTTCGATCTGTCACCCGCGCTTGGGCGGTTCCGGCTGGTGACGATGGGGCGTTCGTTTCAGTGGATGGACCGTGTCGAGACGCTGCGCCGGCTGGATGAGATGATCGAGCCGGGGGGCGCGGTGGTGCTGTTCAACAGCGGGCATCGGGACGCGCCGGAGATGGACTGGATCGCCCCCTATCGGGCGCTAGTGCACCGCTATGCGGCGGACGACCAGACGCATGTGAAGCGCCAGGCGGATGCCTGGGTCGGGCACGAAGCGATTTTGCTCGACTCGGCCTTTAGCGTGCTGGACGAGGTGGCGGTTGTTGAGCGGCGCCAGGTGGGCGTGGAGCAGCTGGTGCGGCGGGCTCTGTCCCGGTCCAGCACGACGCCGGAGCGGCTTGGACCGGCGGCTTCCAGGTTTGCGGGGGAGATCGAGGCTTTGCTGCGACCGATGGCGACCGAGGGGATGCTGCCGGAGGTGATCGCGACCTACGCGCTGATCGCCCGACGTGCGGAAGGGGAGGCGTGATGGCGGGTTCGCCCCCTCTCCCCGACCCCCTCCCGCAAGGGGAGGGGGAGAAGCGGGCTGGTGGGTGGGAAGCGCGCAAGCTGCTGCGCGCGGGGCGGGTTGGTACGTTGGCCAGCGCGGCGGACGGGCAGCCGTTCGCGTCGCTGGTCACACCGGCCAGCGCGCCTGATCTTTCCCTGCTGTTGCTGCTGTCTGACCTCTCGGAGCACACGCGGCATCTGCGCGCCGAGCCGCGCTGTTCGGTGCTTGTGGCCGGGGCGCCGGAGAGCGCCAATCCGCAGACCGCGCCGCGCGTCACGATTACCGGGCTGGCGGAGCGACTGACCGACGCGGCACTGAAGGCGCGGTATCTGGCGGTGCATCCCTATGCGGCGATGTATGCGGATTTCGGCGATTTCTCGCTGTGGCGGATTCGGCCGCTGGGTGGCCTGTATGTCGGTGGCTTCGGACGTGCCGCTCGGTTGCGGGCCGCCGATCTCACGCCAGAGCCGGCGTCGGTCGCGGCTATCGTCGCGGCGGAGGCTGGCATCATGGCGCACTGCAACGCCGATCACCCGGATGCGCTGGCGGCCATCGCCGGCGGGGAGGGCGACTGGCGCATGGTCGCGGTCGATGTCGATGGCTGCGATCTGGCGCAGGGCGAGCGGGTGATCCGCATCCATTGGTCGGCATCGGTGACCGATCCTGACGGCGTGCGCCGCGAGCTGGTGCGACTGGCAGGAGACGCCAGGGCCGGTTGATGGCCGTCGGGGCGGGCAGTAGCGTGAGTGGGACAACAGGAGACGCATCGTGCTCAAGCTGGGATACAAGGCCTCGGCCGAACAGTTCGCGCCATCGAAGCTGCTGGCGTTTTCGGTGCTGGCCGAGCAGGTCGGGTTCGACTCGGTGTTCATCAGCGACCACTTCCAGCCGTGGAAGCACACCGACGGCCATGCGCCGAATGCGCTGGTGTGGCTCGGCGCTCTGGGCGCTTCGACACAGCGCATCGTCATGGGCACGTCGGTGCTGACGCCGACCTTTCGTTACCAGCCGGCGATTGTAGCGCAGGCATTCGGCACATTGGGCGCGATGTTCCCCGGGCGCGTGGTGCTCGGCGTCGGCACCGGCGAGGGGCTGAACGAGGTGCCGTCGACTGGCATGGCGTGGCCGGAGACGAAGGAGCGCTTTGCTCGTCTGCGCGAGGCCAATCAGTTGATCCGCAAACTGTGGACCGAGGATCGCGTCAGCTTCGAGGGGCAGTTCTATCGCACAGAGAAAGCGACGATATACGACAAGCCCGACAAGCCAGTGCCGATCTACGTGGCGGCGGCGGGGCCGCAGGTTGCCAAGTATGCGGGTCGATCGGCGCAGGGTTTCATCTGCACCTCCGGCAAGGCATGGAAGCTGTACACCGAGACGCTGCTGCCGAACGTCGCGGAGGGACTGAAGCTCGCGTCGAATCCGCCGGCCGAGTACCGACAGGATGATCGAGATGAAGGTGTCGTTCGACACCGATCTCGAGCGCGCGATGCAGGACACGCGCCACTGGGCAGCGTTGGCGCTGACACCCGAGGAGAAGATGTCGGTCGAGGATCCGATCGAGATGGAGAAGCTATCCGCAGCGCTGCCGGTAGAGCGCGCGGCGAGCCGCTGGATCGTTTCGAGCGACCCGGACGAGCATATTGAGAAGATCCGTCCATACGTCGAGATGGGATTCCGCCACCTGGTGTTCCACGCGCCGGGACCGGACCAGGAACGGTTCCTGCGGCTCTACAGTGAACAGGTGCTGCCGAAGCTGCGACGCCGGTTCGATTAGCCTGCGGGGCGATGACAGTGCCACCAGCATGAGTGCCGCACTCGAACTTGTGGCGCTGTCCGGCATTCCGATGGTCCGCGAGGGCGATGACATCGCCGCGCTGATCATCGCTGCGCTGGGCAGCAGAGAACTGCGCCAGGGCGATGTCGTGGTGGTGGCGCAGAAGATCGTGTCGAAGGCCGAGGGCCGCACGGTGGACCTCGCCACCGTCATGCCAACGGCCGAGGCGGAAAGGTTGGCGGCCGAGGTCGGCAAGGATCCTCGGTTGGTTCAGGTCATCTTGGGTGAGTCCACGCGGGTTGTTCGCTCGCGGCCAAATCTGATCATCGTGCAGCACCGGCTGGGCTTCGTCATGGCCAATGCCGGCATCGATCAGTCGAACGTGGCGCCGGCCGATGGCGTGCATCGCGTGCTGCTGTTGCCGCGCGATCCCGATGGCTCGGCCGAGGCGCTGCGCGCGAAGCTTGCGCGGCACTATGGTGTTCCGGTCGGCGTGATCATCAGCGACAGCTTTGGCCGCGCCTGGCGCCGCGGCACGTGTGGCATCGCGATCGGCGCGGCGGGGTTGCCGAGCCTGATCGACCTGCGCGGTCAGCCCGACCTGTTCGGCCGCACTCTCGAAGTCAGCATCATCGGATTTGCCGACGAGATTGCTGCGGCTGCGTCGCTGCTGCAGGGTCAGGCGGCGGAAGCGCAACCGGTCGTGCTGGTGCGCGGACTCGACTGGTCGGCGCCCATTGCGCCGGCCGCTGAATTGGTGCGCCCATTGGAGGAGGATCTGTTCCGGTGACCGTGGTCGCACTGTCCGGAGGTGTCGGGGGCGCCAAGCTGGCGCTTGGCCTCAGCCGCGTGTTGCCGGCTGAGGAGCTGCTTGTCGTCTGCAATACCGGCGACGATTTCGAGCATCTTGGCCTGTGTATATCGCCTGATATAGACACCGTGATGTACACCCTGGCGGGCGTGGCAAACCAAGAGCTCGGCTGGGGTCGCGGCGACGAGACCTGGTCGTTCATCGATACACTCGGGACTTTGGGCGGGGAGACGTGGTTCCGCCTGGGCGATCGCGATCTCGCTGTTCACGTGGAACGAACACGCCGGCTGCACGCTGGCGAAACGTTGTCGGCGATCACAGCGGAGCTGTGCACGCGGCTTGGCGTGGGACCGCGCGTGCTGCCGATGAGCGACGATCCGGTGCGCACGCGCGTGCGCACTGACGAAGGGTGGATCGACTTCCAGGAGTACTTCGTGCGCCGCAGGTGCGAGCCCGCGGTGCACGAGCTGGCGTTCCATGGAGCCACCACGGCACGCGCGCAGCCGGATTTCCTGGCGGCGTTGACGGACCCCGAAACCAAAGCGGTGGTGATCTGCCCGTCCAATCCGTTCATCAGCATCGAGCCTATTCTCGCGGTGCCTGGTGTGCGTGCGGCACTTGCCGACTGCGCGGCACCCGTCGTCGCGGTGTCGCCGCTGATCGGCGGACGCGCGATCAAGGGGCCGACGGCGAAGATGATGGCGGAGCTTGGGATGACACCGAGCGCCGGCGGCGTGGCGCGTCGCTACGACGACCTGATCGATGGCTATGTGTGCGACTTTGCGGACATGGACCAGGTGGCCGGCATCAGCGCCAAGGTCACGCTGGGACAGACGATGATGAACACGCTGGCCGACCGCGAGGCGCTGGCGCGCACCGTTCTCGGGGCGGCTGGCGTGCTGCGGCGCGATCGATGACATCTGGCGTGTGGGCTGCGGTGCCGGTGAAGGAATTCGCCGGAGCCAAACAGCGTCTGTCGTCGTTGCTGACGTCGCAGCAGCGTCAGGCGTTGGCGGCGGCGATGCTGGAGGACGTGCTGGCGGCATTGGCCGCGGCGCCGATCGCCGGGATCATGGTCAACACGCTTGATCCAGTCGCAACCGAGCTTGCCAGTCGCTATGGGGCGCGGGTGATCACCGACAATGCGCGCGACGGCCACACGGGCGCAGTTGCCGCCATGGCACGCATTCTTGCGGTGGAGGGCCACGACATGCTGGCGCTGCCTGGCGACATTCCGCGCGTTACGGCAGCGGAGATCGCCGCGGTCATTGAGGCGCGTCGCACCGCGCCATCGCTTACCATCGTTCCCGCGCATGACGGACGTGGTTCCAATGCCGTGTTGTGCTCGCCGGCCTTGGTGATGCCGCTGCAATTTGGCGACGATAGCTTCGTGCCGCATCTGGCGACGGCGCGCGCGCTTGGGATTGAGCCCACCGTTGTGAAGCTGCCGGGGATCGGACTGGATATTGATCAGCCGGACGATGTGCACGCGCTCTCGCGTGCGAGGCCGCGGATGATGACGCGGGCGCTGGCTGTGTTGCAAGGCACCCCCACCCCAACCCTCCCCCGCTGACGCGGGAGAGGGAGTGCCCGGCGGTGCGTTATTCCGCGGCCAGCACTTTGCGCGGCGGGGTCTGCACCACCGGGGCGAGTTCCGGCGCATCGAACGATACGGCACGCCGCTCCTGAGATGCCGGCCGATACAGCGTGTCGCGTTGCAGCGGGATGCGTCCGATCGAGCGGATCAGCGTCTCCATCGCCTCGGGCGGGAATTCCTGCCCGTGCTGCGTACCAGCGGCGCGCGAGATGCTCTCGTTCATCAGCGTGCCGCCGAGGTCGTTGGCGCCGGCATTCAGACACAGCGCGGCGCCGTCCGGGCCCATCTTCACCCACGAGGTCTGGATGTTGGTGATCAGCGGATGCAGCGCCAGCCGCGCCACCGCGTGCATCAGCACCGCCTCGCGCAGCGTTGGGCCCTTGCGTGCCTGACCGCGTAGATACATCGGTGCTTCCATGTGCACGAAGGGCAGCGGCACGAACTCGGTGATGCCGCCGGTCTCCGCCTGGAGGTCGCGCAACACCAAGAGATGCCGCGCCCAGGAGATCGGGCGTTCGACGTGGCCGTACATGATGGTCGAGGTGGTACGCAGGCCGAGCCGATGCGCGGTGCTGACCACGTCGAGCCACTGCGCCGTGTTGACCTTGTCCGGGCAGATGATCTTGCGTACCTCGTCGTCGAGGATCTCCGCGGCGGTACCCGGCAGCGTGCCTAACCCGGCGTCTTTCAGTTGCGTCAGGAAATCGTGCAGCGACAGGCCGAGGGTCGCGGCGCCCTGAGTGACCTCGAGTGGCGAGAACGCATGGACGTGCATGTCGGGCAATGCGGCCTTGATCGCGCGGCAGATGCCGACATAGGTCGCGCCGGTGTAGTCGGGATGGATGCCGCCTTGCAGGCACACCTCGGTGGCCCCGCGATCCCAGGCCTCGCGCGAGCGCCGCACCACTTCGTCGAGATCCAGGTCATAAGGCGTGCCGCGCAACGCTTCGTGCGTCTTGCCCTTGGAGAACGCGCAGAACTTGCAGCGGTAATAACAGATGTTGGTGTAGTTGATGTTGCGGTTGACGACGTAGCGCACGGTCTCGCCGCTGACCGTCTGGCGCAGCGCATCGGCGGCGGTGATGACATGCTCGTAGTCGGCGTCGCGCGCCGCAAACAACCGGACGATCTCTTGTTCATCCAGCCGTCCGCCGGATACCGCCTTGGCGACGGCCGCAGTGACCAAGGGATCGACGCGGTCCAGCAGCGGAGCGCGTGGCTTCGGCAGCACGGTGAGACCCGGCGCCCAGTCGTCCTCGCGTGCCCAGCCTTCCGCGTCGATCGCGCGGCGCACACGTGTCGCGATGCCGGGCGCGCACCAGCGATCCGCCGCGAACGCATAGGACGGATACACCGGCAGCCGTGGCACGAGCACCTTGCCCATCTCGGCCGTGCGCTGTGTAAGAGCTTCGATTTCCGGCCACGGCGCCTCGGGGTTCACGTGATCCGGTGTCACCGGTGACACGCCGCCCCAGTCGTCGATGCCTGCGTTGATCAGCTTCTCGTAGACGCCGGGCGACAGGTTCGGTGGCGCCTGCACGTGTACATCGTCGGGCAGGATCACCCGTGCCGCGGCAATGCTCCACAACAGGTCGTCAAGGTCCGGTTCCGGTGCCGTCGCGCGTTTGGTATTCGGCTTGGCGCGGAAGTTCTGCACGATCACTTCCTGGATGTGGCCATAGCGCGCATGCAGATCGCGGATCGCGGCCAGTGATTCGAGGCGCTCGGCCCGCGTTTCGCCGATGCCGATCAGAATGCCGGTGGTGAACGGCACCGCCAGTTCGCCTGCGATGCGCATCATCTCCAGCCGTACCGCGGGTGCCTTGTCCGGCGAGCCGTAGTGCACACCGCCTGGTTCGCACAGACGATCGCTGCTCGACTCCAGCATGATGCCCATACTGACTGACACCTCGCGCAGCGACGCAATTTCGTCGCGCGTCATGATGCCGGGATTGATGTGGGGCAGCAGGCCGGTCTCCTTCAGCACCAGAGCGCACATCTCGCGCAGGTACTGAATGGTCGTCTCGTGACCCAATGCCGCCAGGGCCTCACGCGCGGCGCGATAGCGAAGCTCCGGCTTGTCGCCCAGGGTGAACAGCGCCTCGGTGCAGCCTGCCGCAGCGCCGGCACGGGCGATCGTCAGCACCGCCTCGGACGACAGATACGCTGGCCGTTCGGCACGCGGCCGCTCTGCGAACGTGCAGTAGTGGCACACGTCGCGACACAGCTTGGTCAGCGGGATGAACACTTTCCGCGAATACGACACGAGGCGCCCATGCGCAGCGTCGCGTCTGGCAGCCGCACGCGCCATCAGGTCTGCGAGCGGCTCAGTCTCGATGTCGTTCATCATGCCTTGCGTACCACTTCTTCCCCGAAGCGCTGGATCACGTCCAGCGTCTCCTCAATTGTCGGGCGTTGCACATAGAAGATCGCATGGCGCGCCCCGGCTGTCTCCAGGGCGGCTGCGTCGGCCAACATGTCATCCGAGCTGCCGCTGAACAACTGCCACGGCTCGGGACTTCGCTCTGTAGTCCACATCGGCGGGGCAAACCACAGATAGCCGACATCGATCGATGAAGGATCTCGGTCGGCGCGCTCCGCGACGCGATGCAGTCTTTCGATGCCCTTCTGGAGGCGCGCCGGCGTGTTGAGGTGGTTATCCTGGTTGTTCGACGCCGGATACCAAGCGTCGCCGTACTTCACCGTGCGACGCAACGCAGGGGCACTCTCGCCGCCGACCCAGATCGGCAGCCTGGGCTTTGATGCCGGTTTTGGCGAGAACAGCACATCGGCGAATTTCGCATACTTGCCGTCGTGCTTGGGCCTTGCGTCGGACCACAACAAACGCCAGGCCTCCAGGTATTCGTCGGTCACTGCGCCGCGCTCGGCGAAAGGGGGCGTCCCGAGGGCGGCGAACTCCTCGGGCATCCAGCCGACACCGACGCCGGCAACGACACGTCCGCCGGACAGCACGTCCGCCGTCATGAACAGCTTTGCCGTCAGCACGGCGGGCCGGTATGGCACCACCACAACGGAGGTCAGCAGCTTGATGTGGTGGGTGCAGCCGGCGAGGAAAGCCAGCGTTGCGATGCAGTCGAAGCAATCGCCGGTGTCGGCGCCCGGCCAGCGGCCATCCGCGGTGTATGCATAGCGCACTTCAGACTGCACCGGCACGATCAGATGGTCCGATACGCCAAGATACGCGTAGCCCAGTGCCTCGGCACACTGGGCGACCGCCATCACGTTTTCGCGCGACGTCAGGCAGCCACGGGTGCCGATGTGAATGCCGAAGTCCATTGCCCCCTCGTCTGCTGGCAGCGGCGGATCGTGTGCTATCGTTGTCGCCGACGCAATTCAAGCGGGAGGAACAAATGCAGATCGGGTGCAGCGCGCCGACCAGTGGACCTCTGATCGCGCCGGACAGTCTGGTGCGCATCGCGACCGAGGCCGAAATGCTGGGCTTCGACTATGTCACGGTCAGCGATCACGTAATGATCCCGAAGAGCATCGCCTCGCGCTATCCCTACAGCGAGTTGGGCGAATTTCCTTCTGGCGCCGGTGCGGCGCGGCTGGAGCAACTGGCGACCGCCGCGTTCATCGCCGCCGCCACGTCGAAGCTGCGCATCGTCACCTCGGTGATGGTGGTGCCGCATCGACCCGCGGTGCTGACCGCCAAGATACTGGCCACGATCGACTACCTGTCGAAAGGGCGGTTGACGTTGGGCATCGGCGCCGGCTGGTGCCGCGAGGAGTTCGAGGCGATCGGCGCGCCGCCGTTCGAGGACCGCGGCCATGTCACCGATGAGTGGATGATGGCCTGCAAGGAGTTGTGGTCGAACGACGATCCGAAGTTCGACGGCAAATACGTGAAGTTCGCCGACGTGGTGTTCACGCCGAAGCCGGTACAGAAGTCGATCCCGATCTGGGTCGGTGGCGAGAGCGGCCCCGCGCTGCGGCGCACGGCCAAATACGCCGATGCCTGGTATCCGATCGGCACCAATCCGCAGTTCCCGATGGACACGCTGACGCGGTTCAAGGGCGGCGCGGCGAAGCTGCGCGATCTGGCGAAGAAGTTCGGCCGTGATCCCGCTTCGGTCGGGCTGACGTACCGCGTGTCGTCGAATCCCGAGGCGCAGCCGAAGGGCACCGTGGATGGCGAGCGCAAGCTGTTTACCGGCGGCGCCGCTGACTATGCGGGCGACATCCGGGCGCTGGCCGATGTGGGGGTGACGGCATTCGATTTCGGCCTGTTTGGTCCGACGTTGGCGGCGACGCTCGACAACATGCGCCGGTTCAAGGATGAGGTGGTGGCGAAGGTGAAGTGACACGCAGTGTCAGGAGACAGTTGAATGCAAATCGGCTTCAATGCACCCACCACGGGCGCCCTGATCGAACCGGACAGTCTGCGCCGCATCATAACCGAGGGCGAGGCGCTGGGCTTCGATTATACTACCGTCAGCGACCACATCATGGTGCCGCGCAATCTGGGGTCGAAATATCCCTATACCGACAGCGGCGAATTCCCGGCCGGTACCGCGGCGGCCTGGCTGGAACAGCTCACCACCACCGCGTACATCGCCGCGCTGACCTCGAAGCTCCGCTTTGTCATGTCGGTGATGGTGGTGCCGCATCGTCCGGCTGTGCTGACCGCGAAGATGCTCGCCACCATCGATTACCTGTCGAAGGGCCGCCTCACTCTCGGTATCGGCGTCGGCTGGTGCCGCGAGGAGTTCGAGGCGATCGCCGCCGCACCGTTCGACGATCGCGGCCACGTCACCGATGAATGGATGATGGCCTGCAAGGAGCTGTGGTCGCACGACGATCCACGCTTCGACGGCAGGTATGTGAAGTTCTCCGATGTCGTGTTCACGCCGAAGCCGGTGCAGCAGCCGATCCCGATCTGGGTCGGCGGCGAGAGTGCGCCAGCGCTGCGACGCACCGTACGCTACGCCGATTGCTGGTATCCGGTCGGCACCAATCCGCAATTCCCGATGAACACGATCAGTCGCTTCAAGGCTGGCCTGGCGCGGTTCCGTGGCTTCGCCGAGAGAGGCGGCCGCGATCCCGCGAGCCTCGAGGTTGCATTGCGTGTTCTCGTGGGCCCTTCCGCACGCGCACGCCGCACGATCGACGGCGAGGCTGAAATGTTCACCGGCGGCACTGCTGAGTATGTTGCCGACATCAAGGCTCTGGCGGAACTGGGCGTAAGTGCTGTCGATGTGCGTCTGTTCGCCCCAACGCTCGATGCCACGATCGACAACATGCGCCGCTTCCGCGACGAGGTGATGACGAAGGTTCGATAGAAGGGAAATACGCGATGCAACTCGGCATCACCATGCGCATCAACGGCGCGACACCGCAGCTCAGCATGAACGAGGTGCTGGAGGCCGAACGGCTTGGCTATGTTTCGGTATGGTCGGGCGAGGCGTGGGGCACCGATGCGGTGTCGCCGGTGGCCTGGGTGCTGGCGCGCACGACGAAGATCAAGGCAGGCACAGCGATCATGCAGATGCAGGCGCGCACGCCGTCATGCACGGCGATGACAGCGATGACGCTGAATGCGCTGTCCGGCGGCCGTTTCCTGCTTGGCGTCGGTCCGTCGGGACCGCAGGTGATCGAGGGCTGGCATGGCGTCGCATACGGCAAGCCGCTCGGTCGCACCAAGGAATACATCGAGATCATCCGCAAGGCGTTGGCGCGCGAGGCGCCGCTGACGTACCAAGGCGAACACTATCAAATTCCCTATGCGGGACCTGGCGCCACGGGCCTGGGCAAGCCGCTGCGCAGCATCGTGCACGGCGATCCCGGCATGAAGATCTACACAGCATCGATCACGCCGGCCGGGCTGCGCACGGCGGGCGAGGTGTCCGACGGCACGCTGCCGATCTGGTTCTCGCCCGAACAGGCGGATCAGGTCGTGCAGCCGATCCTTGACGGTCGTGCCAAGGCGGGAAAGCCGCGCGATCTGGATGGGTTCGACCTCGCGCCTTATGTGAAGGTCGCCATGGGTGATGATTTACAGGCGTGCCGCGATGCACTGCGGCCGAACCTGGCGCTGTATATCGGCGGAATGGGCGCGCGATCGAAGAATTTCTACAACGACTTCGCCGTGCGGCTTGGCTATGAGGAAGCGGCGGCGAAGATCCAGGACTTTTACCTCGGCGGGCATAAGAAGGACGCCGAGGCGCTGGTGCCGGATCGGCTGATCGACGAAATCGCGCTGGTGGGTTCCGCTGACCGCATCAAGGATCGCTTGCAGGCCTGGAAGCAGGTGGCGCAGGGCGGGAAGCTGACCACGATGGTGCTGACCGGCGCCACGGTCGATGCACTGCGTGTGGTGGCCGAGGCGGTGCTGTAGCATCGCAGTGCTCGGCATCGATCTGCCGGACATTGTCCGCCGCCAATGGCCGTTCCAGCCGCGTTTCGCCCGCGTCAATGGCTGGCGCATGCATTATGTGGACGAAGGCAGCGGCGATCCTGTCGTGCTGCTGCACGGCAATCCCACCTGGGGCTTTCTGTATCGCGACTTTGTGGCGCCGCTGACCGCGGCGGGATATCGCGTCATCATTCCAGACATGATCGGCTTCGGACTTTCCGAGAAGCCGGCGCGCGAGCAGGCGCACAGCCTCGACGGCCACATCGCCAACCTGACCGCGCTTCTGCGCGCGCTCGATCTGCAGCGCGTCACGCTGGTGTGTCACGACTGGGGCGGTCCGACCGGCCTCGGCTTCGCGCTGTCAAACCCCGCGCGCATGCGAGCGCTGGTGCTGATGAGCACCTGGGCCTGGCCGCTGCCACCGGCCGAGTTCCACACTCGCATCTTTCCCTGGCGCATGATGCACGCGCCGTTGCTCGGGCCCTATCTGCTGGGGCGGCACAATGCGCTGGCCAGTCGCGGTGTTTATCTGTCGGTGGTCGATCGCAAGCGATTCCAGGAACGCGCGCAGGTGGCGTACGAAGCGGTATTGCCCGATCCGGCAAGCCGTCTGCTGACATGGACGTGGCCGCGCTGGATCCCGCTGGACGCGAGCGCGCGTGCCTTCGAACGCTTCGCTTGGCTGGAACGCGAGCTTGCGACGTGCCGCTTGCCGGCGTTGCTGGTCTGGGGCCGTGAGGACGATGTATTCGACCCGTCGGTCTTCATCCCACGATTCAGGCAATTGCTGCCGCATGCCGAGGGACCGCACCTGGTGACCGGCCGGCACTTCCTGCAGGAAGACTCCGGCCCCGAGATCGCCGGCGCACATCGTCGATTTCCTGCGACGGCTGACATGATCACGATCCCGGCAGCCGTCGCTCGACGGCAAGCGTCTGGCTTTCGTGCTCGTCGAAGATCGGCTGGGCCACTATCCCGAGTTTCGCGCCTTCTTCGTTCGCAGCTTCGATCTCGATCGCGTCGGCCTCGCGCAGACCGGGCTATGTGCAGGCGCAGTCCGGGACCGTGTATGCGCTGATCTTCATTGGGCGCAGCGGCGAGGCGTTCCCGTCTGGTGTGGAAATCCACGCCGTCGTTCCGGCGCTCGAGCCAATCGATGAAGCGGCGGTCGATCGCGATCTGTGGTCGATCCTGCGCTGGATGATCGAAGGTGTCGGCGGCGAGTGGACGACCGATGCGATGGAGGCGACCGGGCGCCTGTTCCGCATACCGGCCAGCATGGACGCAGAGGCGCTCGCGCTCCTAGCATCGATCTACTTCGGCAAAGGAAGCATCCATGAGCGGAGCGTCACCGGTCAGCCTGGAGCGTCAGGGCGACATCGGCGTCATCACCGTCAACTATCCGCCGGTGAATGCGCTCGGACCCGGCGTTGCGGAAGGCATCAAGGACTGCATCGCGCGCGGCAACACTGATCCGGCGATCAAGGCGATGGTGCTGATCGGCGCCGGCCGCAGCTTCATCGCTGGAGCCGATATCCGTGGCTTCGGCACCAATCGTCCCCGGCCTGCCGCTCGGCCAGCGCGTCTACGATGTGCTCGATGCCAGCAGCAAGCCGGTGATCGCCGCCATTCATGGCTATGCGCTGGGCGGCGGGCTGGAGATCGCGATGGCCTGCCATTATCGCATCGCGCTGCCGAGTGCGAAGGTTGGATTGCCGGAAGTGCTGATCGGCATCCTGCCAGGCGGCGGCGGCACGCAGCGCCTGCCGCGACTGATCGGCGCCAAGGCGGCGCTCGACATGATCGTGACCGGCCGTCACGTGCCGGCGCCGGAAGCCAAGAAGCTCGGCATCATCGACGAACTGCTGCCGGAGAACGCTGATCTGCTCGAGAGCAGCGATCGCCTATGGCACGCGCATCATGGACGCGCGTCCGCTGCCGCGCGTGCGCGACCGCGCCGTGAAGCTGGACGATCCCGGCATCTTCGACGCGATGCGCAAGTCGATTGCCCGCCGCGCGCGAAACCAGAAGGCGCCGTATTACTGCATCGACGCGGTCGAGGCGTCGTGCATGATGCCGTTCGATGATGGCTGCCGCCGCGAGGCGGAGCTGTTCAAGGAGTTGGAGAACTCCGACGAAGCGCGCGCGCTGCGCTATGCGTTCTTCATCGAGCGCGAGGTTTCGCGGCTGCCGGACATTCCCGCCAACACGCCGGCGCGCGACTTCGCCAACGCCGCGGTGGTCGGCGCAGGCACGATGGGCGGCGGCATCGCCATGAGCTTCGCGGACTTCGGCTATTCCCGGTGAAGATCATGGACTCCACGCCGGAAGCGCTGGAGCGCGGCATGCAGCGCATCCGCGACAACTACGCCACATCGGTGCGGCGCGGCTCGCTGGCTGACGCCGAGATGAAGCGCCGGCTCGCTCGCATCGAACCGGTCGCGGACTATGAGGACATCGCCGATTGCGACCTGGTCATCGAGGCGGTGTTCGAGGAGATGGACGTCAAGAAGCCGGTGTTCGCCAAGCTGGACGAGGTGATGAAGCCGGGCGCGACTGCTGTTCTCCAATACGTCGGCGCTGGACGTGGACCAGCTCGCGACGATGACGCGAAGACCGCAGGATGTGGCGGGCACGCACTTCTTCAGCCCCGCCAATGTGATGAAGCTGCTGGAGGTGGTGCGTGGCCGGTCGTCATCGCCGCAGACGCTGGCGACGGCGATGCAGTTAGGCCGCCGGATCGGCAAGATTTCGGCGATGGCCGGCAATACCGATGGTTTCGTCGCCAATCGCTCGCGCGCACCGTTCAACACCGAGATGGTGATCCTGCTCGAGGAAGGCTGTCTGCCCGAGCAGGTGGACAAGGTGATGGTGGACTTCGGCTATCCGATGGGGCCGTTCGCTGTCGGCGATCTGGCCGGTCTCGATATCGGCTATGCCAGCCGCAAGCGCCGTGCGGCCGAGAATCCGAACTTCCGCAAGCAGCCGATTGCCGATCGCCTGGTGGAGATGGGACGTCACGGCCAGAAGACCGGCGCCGGTTGGTATCGCTACGAAAAGGGCGACCGCACGCCGCATCCTGATCCGACGGTCGCCGCGATCATCAAGGAGGTCGCCGTCGGTCTCGGCATTGCGCAGCGGGAATTCACCGACCAGGAGATCCTGCGCCGGTTGCTGTTCTCGTCGGTGAACGAGGCCTGCAAGATCCTCGAGGAAGGCAAGGCTTATCGGCCGAGCGACATCGACGTGATGTGGCTGCACGGTTTCGGCTTTCCGCGCTATCGCGGCGGCCTGTTCTACTGGGCCGACGGCATCGGCGTGCGCGACGTGTACAACCAGATCGCCGCGTGGCATCAGCAGTACGGCGATCGTTGGGCGCCATCGCGCCTGTTGCGCGAGCTCGCGGAAGCCGGCACACCGTTCCGCGAAGCCAAGGCCGCGGCCTTCGTGCCATAGGGGAGAAGCATCGTGTCCGCAGTCATCGATGATCTCAACGAGATTCCAGACGAGCGACTTCCGCATGCATGTGCGGCAGTGGATCGAGGCGAACTATCCGCCGGAGATCCGCAACCCGCCCAGCAGACTGCACTACAAGGACACCAAGCCCTGGTATCAGAAGCTGTCGCGCAAGGGCTGGCTCTGCCCTGGCTGGCCGAAGGAATTCGGCGGCATGGGACTGTCGCCCGGCAAGCAGCTCATCTTCCTTGAGGAGAAGGAGCGTCACGGCTGCTCGCGCTTCAACGAGATGGGCATCACCATGCTGGGCCCGTTGCTGATCCGCTACGGCACCAGGGAGCAGCAGGACTACTACCTGCCGAAGATCCTCACCGGCGAACACATCTGGTGCCAGGGCTATTCCGAACCGAATGCCGGTTCCGATCTCGCCAGCCTGCGCACCGAGGCGGTGCTTGATGGCGATGAGTGGGTGGTGAACGGCCAGAAGATCTGGACATCGCTGGCGATGGACGCGAACTGGATCTTTCTCCTGGTGCGCACCGACAAGCAGGCGAAGAAGCAGGACGGCATCAGCTTCCTTCTGGTACCGATGGACAGTCCGGGCGTCACGGTGCGCCCGATCACCAACATCGATATGGGCGACGAATTCTGCGAGACATTCTTCGACAACGTGCGCGTGCCGAAAGGCAACATGGTCGGCCAGATCAACAAGGGCTGGACCATGGCGAAGAACCTGCTGGGGTTCGAGCGCATCGGTTCTGGTGCACCGCGGCAGTCGTCGTATGCGCTGTCCCGGCTGCGCCTGCTGGCGGAGCGGATGGGCGTGTGGGAGGAGGAGTGGTTCCAGGATCGCTATACGCGGCTACGCCTGGATCTCGAGGACCATAAGGCGCTGTACAGCGAATTTGTCGCGAAGGTGTATCGCGGCGAGCCGCTGGGGCCGGACGTGTCGATGCTGAAGGTGTACCAGACCGAGCTCTATCAGCGTATCACCGAGACGATGCTGGAGATCGCCGGCGAGCACGGCGGTCAATTCGGTCCATTGGATGGCAATCGCGAGCTCAACCCGGCAGGGCTGTTCATTCAATCGCGGCCGTCAACCATCTACGCAGGATCGAACGAGATCCAGCGGAACATCCTGGCGAAGAACGTGCTGGAACTGCCTGGCGGTTGACCCGGCGCGTCTCTCTCTGCAACGCTCCGCCGACTTGCCGCGCAGACGGCATATCGGCGGAGGAAATACATGGCCCAGACAATAGAGGGCTTCGTCGGCACATCGCTCGACGATGCCCGCATGAGCCCGATCCATTGGCGTGTCTTCGCGCTGATCTCCGCCGGTTATTTCTTCGATGTCTGCGACTATGTGATCCTGGGAGCGCTGATCCCCGACATGGTGCGCAGCGGCTTCGCGACACCGGCGCAGATCGCCACCGTCGCCAGCGCCACGCTGTTCGGCCTCTTCGTCGGCACGCTGGCGCAGGGTGAGTTCACCGATCGCTACGGCCGCAAGACGGTGTATCAGTTCAACCTGTTGCTCTACGGGCTGGCGACCATCGCCGCGGCGTTCTCGCCCAATTACATCTGGCTCGCCGCGCTGCGTTTCGTTGCGGGCATCGGTCTCGGCGCCGAGCAGCCGCTGTGTTTTGCTTATGCTGGCGAATATGCGCCCAAGAATATTCGTGGCCGGTTCATCGCCGGCGTGCAGATGATTGGCGGCGCCTGGTCATGGCCTCTTTCCACCCTGTTCGCGCTCGCGTTTCGCGACACATTGGGCTGGCGCGGCATTTGGATCGTCATTGGCGTGTGTGCGCTGATCGTGTTCCTGTTCCGCTTCTCGCTGCCGGAATCGCCACGCTGGCTGGCGATACACGGCCAGGGCGATCGCGCGATCGAGCTGCTGAGGCGCATGGGTATCGCCGGCCCGCGCGAACCATTGACGACGGACGCCGCGAGCAACACGCACAGCGATCCGATCGCCGTAGTGTTCCGCCTGTACCGCGGCCGAGTCATCGCAGGCATGGTGTGCTTCGTCGCGTTCTTCGGCGTGGCGCTGGGACTTGGCACCTGGCTGCCGAACATGATGGCCGATCGCGGCATGACCATCACCAAGTCGCTGACCTACACGTTCGGCATGACGCTGGCGTTCCCCTGCGCCAGCCTCTGCATGATGTACGCATTGGAACGCTTCGGTCGAAAGCCCACCTCGATTGTGTCGTTCGTGCTCGCCGGCGCGTTCGCCGTGGCATTTGTCAACGCCACCAGCGACACCATGCTACTGATCGTCGGTTTCTGCATGATCTTCTTCATCCAGCTTGCCGGCAACTCGATGCAGATCTTTGCCTCCGAGGTGTTCCCGACGAACGCGCGCGCCTCGGGCTTCGGCATCGCGCAGGCGGCGGGCCGTCTCGGCACCGCATTCATCATCCCGGCGATCCTGTGGATCCAGACCAGCTACGGTATTGAAGCGGTGTTCATCTCGGTGGCGACCGTGCTGGTGATCGCCGCCTTTACTGTCAAGCTGCTCGGTCCGGAATCGCGCGGGGTGGCACTCGATGTATTGGCGCCGCCGACCGGCTGAGGGTGTGCGGAGCGTCTACTCCCACACGGCGTCGAGAATGCGGCCGTCGTCGCCGATTACGAGCGTGAGCCGGTTCGGGTCGGCGTGCATGTCGCTGATGCCGCCGTTCGGGCGGACCACGCGGGTATTGGGCGGCAGGTCTTCCTCGCGGACGATCTGGTCGGCAGCGATCCCTGCTGGTGCAGTGGCACCCTTGGCAAGGAAATCCTTGCCGACGCACGGATCACAGACCGCGGCCGGTGACTTTGCCTCGGCGAAACCCGGCATGCTGCGCAGCGTCACGGCGTTGCTGGCACCACGCACACGGATCGCCTTGAAGGGATGATCGGGCGCCAGCAGGAGCACTGCCTGGATCGGTGGCCGCCCCGCCGCCCCCGCAGCGTCCGGCGGGGGCTGCGCCACCAGCACCATATCCAGCACACCATCCGCGGGTGTGCCGCGAGTTAAGGGCACCAGCGTGGCGTCGGTCCAACCCTCCGAGCTGGTCAGCCCGCGTGCGACCACGATGTCGAGGGTGGGTGAATGCGGGCTGCGCAGCACCTCTACGCTGGCAATTGTGAGCACAGGCAGGCTTTCGACCGATTCGTTCGTTGCGGTCAGGTCGGGGCCGGCAGCGCCTGATTGCGGCTCGGACGGCGGCGCTGCCGATGGTCCCTGAGCGGCGGCCCCGAATGCCAGCATGCTGCACAGCGCGACGACCACGACGGGGGCCGATCGATCGAATCGCAACATTGTTCCCTCCAAACCAGCTAGGATGATCCAGGTTGCAGTTTCTGACCTGTCAGCTCAACCTGCTTCAGCGCGTCCAGGATAATGTCGGTCGGCACCATTTGGGTTAATTCGCAGTACCGCGTCCGTTCGCTGTCAAAGCTGCCGTTCTCGGTCAGCTTGTTGATCGGAGCACCGCCACCGCACACCGCAAAATATTCGCAGGTGCGACGGCAGGCATTCACGCCGCGCTGAATGTCCAGCGCCATCCGCTGCATCGGTGGGCTTGTCGCCATTTCCGCCAGGCTGTGCGTGTGGACGTTGCCGATGATGAAGTCGCCGTACTCGGCGTTGCGCATGCCGAGGAGCTCCGGGGAGAAACTCGACACGTCGCCGTTGCATGCCACGTTCAGCATGCCGAATGGGACGACCTGGCCGTTGCCAATCTCGGCTTCCTCGGGGCGCAGAATGCGCGGCAGCATCCCGTCGATCTCGCGAATGAAGGCGAACCGGTTGCTCTGCCGCGCACGGCGCCAAAAGCGATCGAGGAACGCATGGAAGCGCTGTCGCAGGTCGCTTGTCGCGAACAGGCCGGAGGCGTGGTCGCCTTCCGATTCCTCGACGTTGAAGCACACCTCATCGATCGACTCGCTCAGGTAGAATTCGACCAGCGCATCGGGATCGTCCAGGCTGTGCTCCGACAGGACGGTGATGACGTGGAACGGCACACCGTGCTCCCGCAGCCTGCGAATTCCCCGCATCGTCTGATCGAATGTACCGCGACCGCTTCGCATCAGCCGATGCGCATCGTGCAGGTGCCGTGGTCCATCGAGGCTGACGCCGATCCCGACCTGATATTCTTTGATCAGCTCGCACCATTCCGGCGTAATCAGCATGCCGTTGGTCTGGATCGAATGCCGCAGGCACAGGTCGCCCGGGCGCATAGTCTCGATGCGGGCAAATGCTTCGCGATAATAAGCGACCGGCAGCACCAGGGGTTCGCCGGCGTGCCATATCACGGTCAGGTCCGATGCTGCCCATCCGGATTCGAAGAGCCGCTGGAAGACAGCGTCCAGCGTCTCGCGCGACATTACCGACCGATCACTGCGGTTGGGCAGATAGCAGTAGCTGCATGCGATGTTGCAGAACGGCGTCGGCTGGACAACGAGTGTCTCGATGACCGGACCCGCCGGGACGCCGGAGGCGTCCGCCGGCATTACCAGTTGCGCCAGGCGTTATGCCAGTTGTTCCAGCCGCCGTTGCGCCATCCGCCGTTGCCCCAGCCACCGTTGCGCCAACCATTGCGCCAGTTGTTCCAGCCGCCGTTGCGCCAGCCAGGACCACCGAAGTTCAGCCACTGCACCTTCCCGATGTTGGGGTCGCCTGGCTCGAGATCGGTCTGTTCCGCGGTGATCTCGGATATCGCCTCACGGATTGCCTGAAGGCGATCTGCCACGCCCCGCTCGGCAGCGTCGCCCTGCTGTGCCGGCGCAGCGGGTTGCCCGGGTGCGGCCGCCAAGGCGACGGATACCCCGAGCGCACCGAGCGGCAACAGTGCGGCGAGCGCCTTGACCATACGACGTGAGATCATGCGTCGACTATCCTGCATTGTGCTCCGCAGGGCGAAGCCGGTGACCGCTGGACGTTTCGCTAAAGCGATGCGGAACTATGCCCAGAACGCGATGATTAGTCCACTGATTTCAATGAGTAGCGGCCGTAGGGAGGTCAGCCGGCGATGCGCACCGGCAGCGCGGTGATGCCGTGGATGAAGTTGGAGTAGATACGCTTCGGCTCCTCCATCATCTCCACCACCATGCCGCGCTTCAGGATCTCCTCCCACAGGATGCAGAGCTGCAGTTCGGCCAGCCGGTTGCCGACGCAGCGATGGATGCCGAACCCGAACGACAGGTGCTGCCGCGGCCGCGCAGCGGTCCACCAGGAACTCGTTCGGCCGGTCGATCGCGTCCTCGTCGCGATTGCCGGATATGTACCACATGCACACCTTGTCGCCCTCGCGGATCCGCCTGCCGGCGATCTCGGCGTCCGCGGTCGCGGTGCGCCGCATGTGCACGATCGGTGACTGCCAGCGGATGATCTCCGACACCGCGCCTGGGATCAGTGCCGGGTTCTCGCGCAGCTTGCGGTACTCGTCCGGGTGCCGGTTCAGCGCCCAGATGCTGCCCGACATCGAATTCCGCGTCGTGTCGTTGCCGCCGACGATCAGCAGCACCAGGTTGCCGAGGAAGTCGCTCGGCCGCTCGGGCAGGTTCCGCGTTGCCTCGCCATGCGCCAGCATCGACAGCAGATCGGGCCGCGGCTCCACCTTCTGCCGCTCGTAGAACAGCCGCGTCATCGTCTCCAGGCAGTCGGTCAGCAGCTCGAGCCGCTTCTCCTCGGAATCGACGATGCCGCCGGCCTTCGGGTCCATCGTCGCCACGTCCGACCAGAAGGTCAGCTTGCGCCGCTCCTCGACCGGATAGTCGAACAGCGTCGCCAGCATCAGCGTGGTGAGCTCGATCGATACGCGCTCCACCCAGTCGAACGTCTCGTTGCGCGGCAGTCCGTCCAGCACGCGCTGCGTGCGCTCGCGGATCTGCTCCGACATGCGCTGCAGGTTCATCGGCGCGACGACGGGGCTCACCACCTTCCGCTGCTCGTCGTGATACGGCGGATCGGAGGAGATGAAGCTGCGGCGGCGGAATTCCGGCGGGATATCCCTGATGGTGATGCCGCCGAGACGAGCCTCGGAGGAGTAGAGTTGGTGGTTCGTCTCGACGTGCATGATGTCCTTGTACTTGGTCACCGACCAGTACGAGCCGTACATGCCGTTCTTGGTGTAGTGGACCGGGTCCTCGCGGCGCAGGCGCTCGAAATACGGATACCAGATGTCGTTCTGATACAGCTTCGGGTCGCTGACATCGATCGCATCGAGGGGCAGCGAATACGCGTCCTCGGTCGGGTCGAAATGCACGGGGGCGTTCATGAACGAAACTCCTGTTCTTGTCCCCAGACTACAAAGATCTGTTGACGGCATCAAAGCAAAGACGTGGATGGCCGGCCTGCGCCGGCCATGACGACGGGGATGCAGGCCTCAAGGCGCAAAGCGATCGCCGCCGTCGGGCGCCGGCACGTCGAACGCGTTCACCACGCCACACAGCGCGACATAGAAGTTCGCCAACGCGGTCAGCTCGACCAGCCACTGCGCGCCATGCCGCTCCAGCAACGCGTCGAACACCGCCTGATCCACCCGGTTGGTCCGCATGAGCTGCCGCATATACACCACGATATCGCGTTCGTCGGCCGGCAGCCCTGCCGGGTCGCCCTTGGCGCGCAGCAGGTCGATCACCTCCTCGCGCAGTCCGACGCGGCGCGACGCATCCACCTGCGCCGCCCAGACATAGTTCGCCTCACGCTCGCGCACCGCGGCCAGCACCGCGATCTGCCGCAGTTGCGGCTCGACGATCGTGCCCTCGCGGGCGAACGGCACCAGAGGCAGCAGGTGCTCGGCCAGTTGCGGACTGTGCAGCAAGACGCTGAACGGACCGCGTACCCGGCCGAACACCTGCATCACCTGGTCGAAGACATAGTGGTGCTCGGGCGCGACATCGGCCTTGCTGGCGACTGGGGGAATGCGTGGCATGTTCGCCTCCGTCAGTTCATGGCGGCGTAGGGCTTGCCCCAACTATCCTGGTACACGATCTCCGCCAGCTTGCCGCGCCCGACCGGGCCGAACCGGCCCATCGGATAGCCGATCGGCAGGATGGCGTAGGAGTGCACGCCCTCCGGCAGGCCCATCGCCGCCTCCGCCTCCTTCTCGTACAGCAGGTGCCGCGTCGTCAGCGTCGAGCCCAGCCCCAGCGCGCGCGTCGCCAGCAGCATGTTCTGCACCGCCGGATAGATCGATGCACCGGACCAGCGCGTCGGCCGCGCCGTGCCCTCGTCGATGCAGGCGACGATCCACACCGGCGCCTCATGGAAGTGATCCGTCAGGTATTCCACGGCCGAATGCTGCCGCTTGTAGCGCTCCGGCGTCACGCCCGGCGGCGGCGCGCTGGTGGCGTAGCGCGGCCCCACCACCTCGTCGAACGCCTTCTTGTACCAGGTCTGCACCGCCTGCTTGATCTTCGGGTCCTTGATCACCAGGAAGCGCCAGCGCTGCGTATTGCCGCCATTCGCCGCGCAGGACCCCGCCTCCAGGATCTTGCGGATCAGCTCATCCGGCACCGGATCCGGCTTCAGCCGCCGCATCGAGCGCGTCGTCTGCATGATCTCGAACAGGTCGTCCATGTCCTCCGCCTCCTTGTCCCGGTTTCCGCCAGCATAGCCCAGGACGCGCCAAAGGTGCAGGATCGGCCGGCACGATGCCCACCACAACTCCCATCGTCAGCCTGCTGCTGCTACTGGGCCTCGGGTTCTTCTTCGGCCTCGCCTACGAGGAATTCTACGCCCGCCTCAATCAGAAGCGCCCGGGTGGGGTGCGGACCTTTCCGCTGCTGGCGCTGACCGGCGCCCTGCTGTACCGGCTCGATCCGGCGCATCTGGTGCCGTTGAGCGCCGGGCTGCTGGCGCTGAGCGCCTGGCTCACCTGCTATTACTGGCGCCATCTGGACGAGACCGACGCCGAAGGGTTTCCCAACGTCGGCCTCATGGTGCCGATCTGCAACGTGCTGGCCTTCCTGCTCGGGCCGGTGGCGCTTGCCGAGCCGCCTTGGGTCGCCGTGGGCGCCACCGTCGCCGCGGTGCTGTTCCTGACGGCGCGGCAGGAGTTGCACGGGTTCGCCCGCCGCATCGAGTTGGCGGAGATCGTCAACGCCGGGCGGTTCCTGCTGCTGACCGGCTTCGTGCTGCCGCTGCTGCCGGACAAGCCGGTGACCGATCTCACGCCGATCACGCCGCACCAGGTCTGGCTGGCGGTGGTGGCGGTCTGCACCGTGTCCTACGCGAGCTATCTGCTGCAGCGCTACGTCGCGCCGGCGGGCGCCGGCCTGCTGGTGGCGTTGCTCGGCGGCCTCTATTCCTCCACCGCGACGACGCTGGTGCTCGCGCGCCAGGCGCGCGATGAGCCCTCGGCGGTGCGGCAGTCAGAGGCGGGCATCGTGCTGGCGACCGCGGTGATGTACCTGCGGCTGTTGATCATCATCTTCGTGTTCAATCGCGATCTGGCGCTGGCATTGCTCCCGCCTCTGCTGGCGCTGTCGGCGCTTGGCCTGGCGATGGCTCTGGGATGGTACTGGATCGGCGGCCCGGCGCCGGCCCGATGCGGGGCACGCAAGTTCGCCGGCCAATCCGCTGGAACTTGTCACCGCCGCGACCTTCGCCGCGCTGTTCGTGGTGATCTCAATCGCGACGGCGTGGGCGACGCAGCATTTCGGATCCGCGGGCATCTACGCGCTGGCGGCCATCGTCGGCGTGTCCGATATTGACCCGTTCGTGCTGAGCCTGGCGCAGGGGGATGCGGCGCAGATCACCATCCGCATCGGCATGGGCGCCATCCTGGTTGCCACGTCCTCGAACAATCTGGTCAAGGCGGTGTATGCGATTGTGTACTCGAGGAGGGCGTGCGCGCGCGGCGCCGGCTGCGCTGGGGCTGCTGGCGGCGTGCGGTGTCGCTGCGGCGGTGGTTTAACCTCGCAGCACCAAGAGAAAATGCGGTGCCTGGGTTTGATCAGGCGCGAGAGGGTCGGCTTGTTCGATGGCATTGCGAGGAACGTCAGCAACGAAGCAAGCCCATTACGTTGGAGATTGCCGCGTCGCTGCGTTCCTCGCAATGACATGGGTCACGTTCGCCCCCGCCGGAGTTTGCGGGCGCACGCTACCACGACCGCCTGGAATGCGAGGCTACGCGCGCTTTCGCGCCGGTGCGCGTTTCGCCTTCTTCGCAGGCGCGCGCGTCAACTTCTTCGGTGCCGGGGCCGCGGCCTGCCCGAGGCTCCGCTTCAATGCGGCCATCAGGTCGATGACGTTGTCGCCGCGCGGCTCCTCCGGCGCTTCTGGTTTGACGCCTTCGCCCTTCAGCTTTGCCTCAATCACCTCGCGCAGTCGCGTCTCGTAGCGATCCTCGACGTCGGCGGGCTCGAACTTGCCCTTCTGCCGGTCGATCAGCTGCCGGGCAAGCTTGACCATCTCCGCATCGGGCCGGGCATTCGGGACCTGGTCGAACAGCTTGTCATACGCATAGAGATCGCGCGGCTCGTGCAGCGTGTGCAGGACCATGCCTTTTTCCAGCGGCAGGATCGTCACCGCGCGCTCGCGTCGCGAGATGACCAGACGCGATAGCGCCGCCATGCCCGACGCCGCAATTGCATCCCGCAGCACCACGTACACGTCCTGACCCGCCTCACCATCCGGCACCATGTAGTAGCTGGTATCGAAGTAGATCGGCTGGATCACATCGCGCGCGATGAACTTGTCCACGGTCAGGGTTGACGAACTCTCGATGCGTGCGTTGGCGAAGTCTTCGTCATCGAGCAGCACATAGCGATCCTTCTCGAATTCGTAGCCCCGAGCCAGCTCCGCCCGCGGCACCTCCTTGTCCGTCTCGGCATCCAGTGTGACCGTCCGCACGCGATGACCGGTCTTCGGATTGATGAAGTGAAAATGCAGATCGCCGCTCGCACGCAATACGCTATGCAGCGATATCGGGCAGCTCACCAGAGCGAGCCGCAGATGTCCGCGCCAGATCGGTCGCTGCGCCATTGCCGCCTCCAGAAAAACCTGACTTGGGGTCGCGGTATCTGTCACCCAATCACAGGCACACGTTCTTTTGTGGTCGAACCGAGCGCAACCCCACAATGAAAAAACCGTTCCGGTGCCTGTCCAAAGGAGATATTCAATCATGGCTAGATACGCTTCGATCGGAACCATGCTCGCCGCCACGGCGCTGATTTCGTGGCCGGTCCTGGCCCAGACCACTGGCACCGGTCCTGCGGCCGCGCCGCCGGCACCGCCGCCCGGCATGACATCCAGCCACACTACGACAACGACAACCACCACGCACCCGACCACGACCTCGGTCCGCGGCGGCCAGCTCATCGAAATACGTGACCGCTGACCATCAGGTGCGGGTGAGCAAGGTGGTGGGCGCCAGCGTCTACAATGATCAGAACCAGTCGATCGGTTCGATCGACGACGTGCTGATGAGCGACAGCAATCACAAGGCAGACACTGTCGTGCTCTCGGTCGGTGGCTTCCTCGGCATGGGCAGCAAGCTCGTGTCGGTGCCGTTCGAGCAACTCAAGATTGAGAACGACAAGATCGTGATGCCGGGCGCCACCAAGGCCTCGCTGGAGGGCATGCCGGACTATCACTACACTAACGCGTGACCTGGGTTGGATTCGCCACAACCGATACGGTCTATGCGGGATGGGCGGCGATGAGCCGCCCATCTTTTTGTACGGCGCACTGTGCTGCCATAGTTGCCGGGCGACCGCCGGCGGGAGAGCGTCGATGAACGATCTGGCTGGGGCAGCGTACGCTGTCGAAGAAGCGACACTGCCGCGGCGCTACGCGGCGATCCGTGCCTGGACGGAACACCTCGCCGCATCGCTGAGCGACGAGGACCAATGTGTCCAGTCCATGCCGGACGCCAGCCCGGCGAAATGGCATCGCGCCCATACCACATGGTTCTTCGAACAGTTCGTGCTGACCCCATTGGTGCCGGACTATCAGCCGTTCGACAGCACTTTTTCCTATCTTTTCAACTCCTACTACGAGGCTGTTGGCCCGCGGCATCCGCGGCCGAACCGAGGCCTGCTGACGCGGCCGTCCGCCACGCGTGTCGGCGGGTTTCGTGACCATGTCGATACGGCAATGCTCCGGATTTTGGTGCGTCTCCCCAACGAGGCCGCCGGGCTGGTCGAGCTCGGCCTACAGCACGAACAACAGCATCAGGAGCTGCTGCTCACCGACATGCTCCATGCATTCGCGCAGAGCCCGCTCGCGCCCGCCGTGCTGCCCGACTGGCGCGAGCCCCCGGGTGCCGCCGGCCCCACGCAGTTTGTCGATTGTGCGGGCGGCATGGCCCGGATCGGCCAGCAGGGTGCTGCA
>CAVZNH010000072.1:0-40059 GCA_963776505.1 uncultured Alphaproteobacteria bacterium | reverse complement strand
AGGAAATGGGTCGAAGGCTTGTATTCGGACCAACAAGCCCATCATCAAGAGAGCGATGCTGGATACCGCAAACAACGATCCTGAAGCAGGGCGGCGTGCCCGACGAAGAGCGCGAGGCCGCGATCGCCAAGATCCGCGAAACCTTCGGCATCACGGTCAACCAGACGAATAACGCCGGCCGTGACGTGAACGGCGAACAACGCCGGGCGCGACATGATTGCGCCGGTCCAGAACATCACTGGCAATGGGAACACTACGACGGGGGTGGACAAGAGCGTCACGACAAACAACACAACCAATACTACGACCAACAGCGGGCCGGTCATCACGCAGAGCAGCAGCGGGGCAAATTCGCAGAATATCGGGACGATCACGGGCAACGTGACCTTCGAAGCGCCAGCAAAATGCGGATCGACGCCTACTTGGGATTTGGCCCAACGCTTTGGTCGTTGGCTGCACGTCGCACTCAGGCGCCCACACCGCGAACACAGAACGATCCGAAGGATCAGATTGCTTTCATTGATCGCGGTTGATCTTGCGTTTCATTCCATGTCCATTTCCTACTGGTCCGCTCAAGAAACTGTGTGTGACCGCAACAACAAAATGGGCAGGTCAACATGACACCCACAAACACCTTGGTTGCGCCAGATCCGCCGGTGTCGCTCTCGCCGCTTATCACCCTTGCCGCCGGTTGGGTCTTGGGTTGTCCGGCCATTTCGCCGGCGAAGGCAGATGACGTGGCGGTCCCGCGCTAAAGCCAGGCGAGACGCTCGCCGATGTCCTGTTGCCGGGCGGCAAACGGGTCGGTTTTGCGGCCATAGGCGTCCGCGATATGGCGGGCGGCGAACAGGCGGCGAATGCTCTGCTCACCCGGCTGACTGCCGGTGCAGAAGGATGTGACGCCGAAAGACTTTCCGGGGCAGATCTTCGAGAGCGGCCCGATGGCGGGACGATCGCCTATCTCCTTCCGGTCGCGGGCGGCACGCCACCGACGATCGTTATCACAGGCGCATGACATCCCAATTCGCCAACTGCAATTTCCGCCCTTTCCGGGCAAGGACGGCGGCGGCATGTAGGCCGCGCCTTTCGATCAGGTGAAACCGGCGCGGCGGAATCCGTCCAACAGATGGTCAGCGGCCTCCTGCTGAAAATAGTGCCGCGTCAGCGCCTCCAGCCCGGCAAGGTCGCCGTCGTAGCGTCGCAATAGTGACAGCAGCGGCCGCGCCTCGGCGACCCGGCCGAGCTGACCCAGGGCCGCCACCATGTAGCGTACGGCGTGGGGGTAGTCGGGGTTGGCCTGCAAGGCCTGCTCGCTGGCCTCCAGGCAGGCTTTGTAGCGCCGGCTGAGGTAGTGGCTTGTGGCGAGATAGGGCAGCCACATGAAACGCCGCGGGTCGTGCGGATTGAGGCGCAGGGCCAACTCTATCGGTGGCAGGCCCTCCTTGGGGCGGTTGAGATAGTTGAACACCTGGCCGAGATTGGCGTGCGCGAAGGCGTGGCTTGGGTTCAAGCGCACCGCCTCGCGCAGCTCCTTTATCGCCTCTGGCAGGCGCCTGACATTCATGCAGGCCACCCCGAGCGCGAAATGAGCGTGCGGATCGCGCGGGTCGTCGGCAACTGCTCGCCGTGCCAGGGCCAGGAACTCGGCACGAGGCCGGTACTTCCGGCACCCAACGACTGATCGCGGCGAAGTTGTGGCGAAGGCTGAGCGCGGCGGTCGCCCGCGCATAGTGGGGGTCGATCTCCAGCGCCGAGCGGAACAGGCCTCGGCGCTCTCCAGGTCCTCACGCGTGTTGCGGTAACGGTGCCACATGCCGCGTTCGAAAATCGTAGGCACTCTCCTCGGCCTCGGACCGGCGAACCGCGCGCTCGCGTTCCAGCTTCAGCACCTCGGGCGCCAGGACGCCGGCGATCGCGCGCACTAGTTCATCCTGCAGCGCGAGTGGGTCCGCCGAGGCATATTCGTAGTGCTCGCTCAGCAGGTTCTCCGCGGGTCTCGACGTCGACAAGGTCCAGGCTCAAGCGGACCTCGGCATCGTTCCGACGGACGCTGCCGCTGACTGATATAGCGCGCGCCTTAGTTCGCGCCCGATCATCCGGACATCGATGTTGCGGCCCCGATAGACGAAAACCGAATTGCGCGCGATCACCGGGAAACTGCGCCAGCGCGACAGCGCATTGATCAGTTCGTCGGTGAGCCCATCGGCGAAAGGTTCATCGCCCAACGCGTAGTTTCGGAACGGTAGCACCGCGATCGCCGACTGTCGCCCGAACTCCGTATACTGGACCCGATCGTGCGTTGGCTAGCGTTGTGCCGGCGCAACCGGCAAGGGCGCTGGATCGAAAGCAGGTAGGGCAGCAATCGCGTCCGGCTGCAACATGTAGGCGTCCACCGGCCGGGCGATATTCTTCAGATTGAGCGCCCCAAGCGCCTCGAAAGCGAGATCGAGCCGCCCTTGCACATGATCGCGCACCGCCGCGAGACACAGATGCCGCCGGGCGGGCATTCCGCCTGAAGTCGGGCCGCTACATTCACCGCGTCCCCGTGCAGGTCGGTTCCATCGGCAATCGCGTCGCCGATGTTGATCCCGACCCGAAAACGGATGGCCGATCGGGAGGCTGGTCGCCGTCGTGGATCGGACCTGTTGTTGGACCTTCACGGCGCACCGCACCGCCCCATCGATGCTATCGAACACGATAGCAGGAATCGCCCCCGGTCTGGACGATCCTGCCGCCATGCTCGTCGATCGCTGGGTCGATCACTCGGTGCGGAGCAGTCGTAGCCGCTCGAGCGTTCCAACGTCATCCAAGCCGATCAGACGGCTGTAACCAACATGTCGGCATAGACCACGGCTATCAGCTTTCGCCGATCTGGCGACTTACCGTTCAGGTCTGATCCCTTGTCCCTAACATAATGATTGCCCCACGATCGTGCCGGCGCGGCAAGCGGAGGCACTTACGAACGAAGAGACGCCAGTATGAAGGTCCGCCTTCCCCCGCAACTCGGTGGACCCGCAACCTGGGGCGGAAATACTACCCCCAGAGCGATGCCCCATGCGAGAGGTGCCAGGGCAGACGCTCCGGACGCTCGCGGCAATCGTCTCAGGCCGGGACGAGGAAACGCCGCCCAGCCGAACAAGGAAACATCACTTAGCATACCCGACGGCGATTTTGCAGAGATTTGACTGACACAACTGAGCGCGCGTCGCGATGCGCGCAGAGGACCTGGAGGCAGCTCGCCTGAGACCACTATCTGGCGCGGGCCATGTGGGTGGTGGTCTTGACGGCGCGTTCGCCGCGCTCAGCCAAGGTGCACGTCAGGTGGACCATCAAGGGGCCAGAAGCGGCCGGTAGTGACTGAAGGTGCACTGCGCGATGCCATTGGCGGCGCGGCCCACATGCATGCCCCGCGCGTGACTCTGGGGGCCCCTCCAGCGCCTTCTAGATGTCCCGGCTATTCTCCTACGTCACGCCCCCCGCGGGCCTGTAGGTGTCTTCTGGGAGTCGGAATATACATATGGCTGGGCGGCCTGGGAGAGTGTGTCCACCCTTTCACCGATCCACGTCGCCACCCGTTGTGCACTCTCGGCCACCTCGCCACGTGTCGGCGCTGAGTAGTGTCGCAACGTGGTCAACGGCAACTCGTGACCAACCATGGCCGCTACCGTAGCTAGTGGAACGCCTAGTCTCTGGGCTTGCGTGATGAATGCCCCTCGCAGCCCATAGATCGTCATTGTCCGCGGCAGGCTGACCCTGTGGCGCACCTCCGCCCAGGTGTCGTCAATGATGCGTCCGACCCGACCGCCCATACAGCTACGTGAGACACTGGGAAAGACGAAGGGGCTGGCGAGCAGAGCGTTTCGGAGGCCGACGCTGGGTTGCGTGTTTGCCAATTCCGTTGCGGTTCTCTTCGCATCCAGCAACACGAGCCGCAGTGCGTCGTGCACCTCGATGATCTTCGGTCCCGTCTGCGTTGATGTTTTGTGGCGGGTCAGGAAGATGCCGTCGTCGGTCACATCAGCCCACCGGAGGCCCGCGATCTCGCCCTTCGGCACCCTGTCAGGGCGAGTGCAAGCAGCGCCAGGCGCCCTATCGGGTGCAGACCGGCGTTGGCATCGTGGAGCACCTCCAGTAGCCGGCGCCACTGATCTTCGTTCAGTGCATGGGCGCGACTGGACAGGCGAAGGCGGGAAACACGCCAGCGAGGCGCCTCGGAAATCAGGCCCGTGTCCTCCGCCCAGCGAAGGGCCGCGCGCAAGTAAGCCACAGTCTGGTTGGCCATCCCGCGCTTCCCGCGCGCTACCAGGGCATCCCTGATGCCCAGCACGTCGGCGCGCGCCAGCTGGGTCATGGTCTTGGTGGCAACACGGGGACGCACGTGGGTGTCCAGGCATGACATGATCTTGAACAGACTCACCGGGGGCGTTGGGCGGCCCTTCAGGGCGTTAATCCAGCGATCAAGCAATTCCCCCACTGTCACCTCGTTGGCGGCGCCATCGGCGACAGCCCGGGAGGTCTGGGTGCCACGCGGACCTTGACGGCCATCGCCTGCCGGCGAGCCTCAGCCAGTTCCGTCGCAGCCAGAGTGACCCGGTGCCCGCCGCTGGCGTTCCCCTGAAACACCCACGTTCGCCGCCCGGTCGGGTGCACGACCAACCCCAGGCCCACCACCTCGGTATCCCAAAGGAACACCTTCGCCGGCCCTGGCCGCGCCTTATCAACCAACGCTCGCGTCAATCTTACCCGCATCTCTCATATCCTCTTACCCGGTAAGATGCCGGGTGTTTGAGTGGTCCAATGAGAGTGCAGAAGGCCGTCTAAGCCATTGATCGTATTGTAGCCGCGCCGTCAGCTCCGATACGACCCGTTGATGTCGATGTAGCCGTGCGTCAGATCGCAGGTCCAGACGGTGGCCTTGCCGCGGCCCAGGCCGAGATCGATCGCGATCGCCACCTCGCGGCCCTTCATGTGCTGCGTCACCGGCGCCTCGTCGTAGCCGGGCACCACGCCGCCGTTCCGCGCCATCCACACGCCGCCGACGCCGACCGATAGCTTGTCGCGGTCCGCCGGCTCGCCGGCCTTGCCGACCGCCATGACGATGCGGCCCCAGTTGGCGTCCTCGCCGGCGATCGCCGTCTTCACCAGCGGCGAGTTGGCCACCGCCAGCCCGATGCGCTTCGCCGACCGCGCCGTCGTCGCGCCGGTCACGTCGATGCGCACCAGCTTCTGCGCCCCTTCGCCGTCGCGCACCACCTGCAGCGCCAGATCCAGCAGCACCGCATCCAGCGCGCGCGCGAAATCGGCCAGCATGCTCCCACCCTCCGCCGGCACGCGCGGGTGCTTCGCCTGGCCGGTGGCGAACAGCAGCACGGTGTCCGAGGTCGAGGTATCCGAATCGACCGTGGTGCAGTTGAAGCTGGCATCGACGCCCTTCTTCAGCAGCGCCTGCATCGCACCGGCCGGCAGCTTCGCGTCGGTGAACACGAAGCACAGCATCGTCGCCATGTCGGGCGCGATCATGCCGCTGCCCTTGGCGAACCCGCTGATCCGCACCTCCGCCTCGCCGATCCGCGCGGTCCGCGTCGCGGCCTTGGGGAAGGTGTCCGTGGTCATGATGCCGCGCGCCGCGTCCTCCCACCCATCGTCGCGCAGCCCGGCGTGCAGCGCGGGCAGCGCGGCTATCAGCCTATCGTGCGGCAGCACCTCGCCGATTACGCCGGTGGAGGCGATGAACACCTGCTTCGCCGGGCATCCGACCAGCTTCGCCGCCGCCGCCGCGCTCGCCGCGCAGGCATCGCGCCCGGCCTTGCCGGTGAACACGTTGGCATTGCCGGCATTCACCACCACGCCGCGCGCCTTGCCGCCGGCAAGCGAGGCGCGGCACCAGTCGACCGGCGCTCCGGGGCACTTGCTGGAGGTGAAGACGCCGGCGACCGTCGTGCCCGCCGCAAGCTCGATCATCACCAGGTCGTTGCGTCCCTGGTAGCGGATGCCTGCCGCAGCGGCACCCAGTCGCACACCGGCGAGCGGCGGCAGGTCCGGCAACGGCACGGCGAGCGGCGAGACAGGCGAGTCCATGAGCGTTTCCTTGGATAGGGCAGGTTTATTGCTTGCTTGGCGCGGGCGGCGGTTCGGCGGTGTCCGTGGCGCGCACCTGCGAGCCGTCCAGGTTGAACTTCTCGACCGACGCCGAGGCCCGCGCCTTCGCCACGGCCTTCTGCACACCTTCCTGGATCATCTTCTGGCGCAGTTCGTCGTGCGCCTGTTCGAAGCTGGGCGGCTCGGCACGACGGCGCTCCACCAGCAGGATGACATGCCAGCCGAACTGGGTGTGCACCGGCTCGGGCGATACTTGCCCCGGCTGCAGGGCGAAGGCCGCGGTAGCGAACTCCGGCACCATCTCGTCCTTCTTGAAGAAGCCCAGATCGCCGCCCTGCTGCGCCCCGCTGGGATCCTTGCTGTACTGCTTCGCCAGCGCGCTGAAGTCGCCGCCGCCCTTGAGCTCGGCGATGATCTTCTTCGCCTCGGCCTCATTGTCCACCAGGATGTGCTTGGCGTGCACCTCTTCCTCGCCAGGCTTGCCGGCGATGTCCTGGTCATAACGCGCGTGCACCGCCTCCTCGGTAACCGACGGACCGACTTCCTTGTTCAGCATCGCAGTCTGCAGCGCGCGGTCCTCGGCCGCCGCAACCTGACGCTGCACGGTCGGGTCCTTGTCCAGGCCCGACTTCCGCGCCTCCGCGACCAGCAGGCGGCCATCGATCATCTGATCCAGCAGCATCGGGTAGAGTGTCTGGGTGGGCATGCCGCGGAGATTGGCGGGCAGCCCCTGCGTCGCGTCCTTGAGGTCGCTGAGATGGATTGCCTGGCCGTCGACCTTGGCCACGATCGGGTCGGCTGGCGGCGGCGCCGTTCCCTGCGCCCGCGCGGCCACGCAACCGAGCAACGTCGCGGCGAGCAGACAAAATGCGGTACCGAGGGCACGCGACATAAAATCACCTGTTCAAAGCGGGCCTCGATCATGGCCGAAGCAAGATGGCGCCACAAGAATCACACCGATTAAACTTGACCGACTCCAGAAACCCCGCGGGGCAACCGCTTGACATCGCGGCGTCGTTGACCCGAGGCGGTACGGGTCCTATCTGAACGTCGCCCGGACATCCCCGGGCCTGACCCGGGAATCCGGGGCCTGCCTGCCCGGCCCAGGCCGGCCATCTGAGAAGGTCCCATGTTCGCTGCCATTGCCCGCGCCGTATTCGGCACCGCCAACGATCGTTCGCTCAAGGGCTATCAGCGGCGAGTGCCGCAGATCAATGCGCTCGAGCCGGCGATGGAGGCGCTGTCGGACGAGGCACTGCGCGCGAAGACCGCCGAGTTCCGCCAGCGGCTGGCCGATGGCGACGACGCTGGACGATCTGCTGCCCGAGGCGTTCGCCGTGGTCCGCGAGGCAGCCAAGCGGACGCTCGGCCAACGTCATTTCGACGTGCAGTTGGTCGGCGGCATGGTGCTGCACGACGGCAAGATCTCCGAGATGAAGACCGGCGAGGGCAAGACCCTGGTCGCCACCTTGCCCGTCTACCTCAACGCGCTCGCCGCCAAGGGCGTGCATATCGTTACGGTGAACGACTACCTGGCCCGCCGCGACGCCGAATGGATGGGCCAGATCTACCAGTTCCTCGGCATGACCGTCGGCGTGATCGTGCACGGCCTGGACGATGACCAGCGGCGCGCGCAGTACGCCGCCGACATCACCTACGGCACCAACAACGAATTCGGCTTCGACTACCTGCGCGACAACATGAAGTACCGGCTGGAGGACATGGTCCAGCGCGAGTTCTTCTTCGGCATCGTGGACGAGGTGGACAGCATCCTGATCGACGAGGCGCGCACGCCGCTGATCATCTCCGGCCCGGCGGAGGACAGCTCCGATCTGTATCGCCAGGTGGATGCGGTGGTGAAGGAGCTGGTGAAGGACGCCAGCACCTACGACAAGGACGAGAAGTTCCGCACCGTCGCGCTGACCGAGCCCGGGTCGGAGCACGTCGAGGACATGCTGCGCGAGGCAGGCATCATCACCGAAGGCAACCTCTACGACATCTTCAATGTCTCGGTGGTGCACCACGTGCAGCAGTCGCTGCGCGCGCACACGCTGTTCACCCGCGATGTCGACTACATCGTGCGCCAGGGCAAGGTGGTGATCATCGACGAGTTCACCGGCCGCATGATGGAGGGCCGCCGCTATTCCGACGGCCTGCACCAGGCGCTTGAGGCGAAAGAGCACGTCGAGGTCCAGGCCGAGAACCAGACGCTCGCCTCGATCACTTTCCAGAACTACTTCCGTCTGTATCCGAAGCTCGGCGGCATGACCGGCACGGCGATGACCGAGGCGGACGAGTTCGCCGAAATCTACAAGCTCGACGTGGTGGAAATCCCCACCAATGTTGCCTGCGTCCGCAATGACGAAGACGACGAAGTGTATCGCAGCGCGGCCGAGAAATACGAGGCGGTGGCGACGCTGATCGAGGAGGCCCGCAAAGCCGGCCAGCCGGTTCTGGTAGGCACCACTTCGATCGAGAAGAGCGAGACGATCAGCGAGATCCTCAAGAAGAAGCGTATCCCGCATGCGGTGTTGAACGCCCGCTTCCACGAACAGGAGGCGGACATCATCGCGCAGGCCGGCGCGCCAGGTGCGGTGACGATCGCCACCAACATGGCCGGCCGCGGCACCGACATCAAACTCGGCGGCAATCTGGAGATGCTGCTGAAGAAGGAACTCGCCGGCATCGACGACCCCGCGCAGCAGGCGACACGCGTGGCCGAGATCAACGACGAAGTGGCCGCAGCGCATGAGAAGGTGAAGGCCGCCGGCGGGCTGTTCGTGATCGGCACGGAACGCCACGAGAGCCGGCGCATCGACAACCAGTTGCGCGGCCGGTCAGGTCGCCAGGGCGATCCCGGGCGGTCGCGCTTCTTCCTGTCGCTGGAAGACGATCTGATGCGCATCTTCGGCTCCGACCGGATGGGCGGGATGCTGCAGCGGCTCGGCCTGAAGGATGGCGAGGCGATCGTCCATCCCTGGATCAACAAGGCGCTGGAGAAGGCGCAGAAGAAGGTCGAGGCGCGCAACTTCGATACGCGCAAGAACGTGCTGAAATACGACGACGTGATGAACGCGCAGCGCAAGGAGGTCTACGCGCAGCGCAAGGAGTTCATGAAGGCGACCGACGTAACCGAGACGGTCGCGGATATGCGCGCCGAGGTCATCGAGACGATGGTGATGCGTCGGGTGCCGGAGAAGGCATTTTCCGAGCAGTGGGAACTGAAGGAGCTGGCAGACGATCTGCGCCGCGTGCTGAACCTCGATCTGCCGATCGAGGAATGGGGCCGCGAGGAGGGCATCGACGAAAGCCATCTGCGCGAGCGGGTTGACCAGGCGGCGGACGCGTTGATGGCGGCGAAGGCGGCCAACATGGGCCCCGAGCTGATGCGCTTCATCGAGAAGTCGCTGCTGATCCAGACGCTGGACGCCGTGTGGAAGGAACATCTGTATGCGCTGGATCATCTGCGCCAGGGCATCGGCCTGCGCGCCTACGGCCAGCGCGACCCGCTGAACGAATACAAGAGCGAGGCATTCGCGCTGTTCAACGCGATGCTGGACGAGTTGAAGGAGCGGGTGACGGCGATGCTGGCGCGGGTCGAGTTGGCGCCTGAGCCGGTACAGCCGCCGCCGCCCATCCAGATGATCGAGATGCATCCGCAGCCGGTGCCGGTGTTCGCCGGCGAGCCGGAGATGGCGATGGAAGGTGCCGGCTCCATGACGATCGCCGCGGCGCAGCCGATGCGGTCCGATGCCGTCGATCCGAACGACCCCGCAACCTGGCGCAATACATCACGCAATGCGCCATGCCCGTGCGGCTCGGGCAAGAAGTACAAGCACTGCCACGGCCGGCTGGGATAACGTCAAGCTCAACGAATTCGCGCGCCATCCTTCTCTCAGTTCATCATAGGCGCGCATTTCGGCGTGCTCGATCAGCCACCGGGCGCGGTCAGCTTGAGATAGATCAGCCCGGTCATCAGCGCGTCGTTCAGCGCGTCGTGCGCGGGCAGCGCCGGCAGGTCGAGGTCGGCGAGAATTCGCGTAAAACTGAGATCGACGGTGCCGGTATAGAATGCGTCGCGGGCGGAACGGTCGCGCATCACGCGGTCGTAGTAGAGCGCCGAGACCTCGATTGCGCGGTTGGGCAGGCTGATGCCGAGCCACGGCCGGATCACCCGGTTGACCATGGCGATGTCGAACTCGAGGTAGTAGCCGACCAGCGGCCGCGTGCCGATGAACCGCAGGAAGCGGCCCACGGCCTCGCGTGCCGGCAGCCCGTCCGCGACATCCATCGGGCGCAGTCCGTGTACCGCCACCGCGGCGTGCTCGATCGCGGCGGAGGGGCGCACCAGCAGTTCCAGACTCTGGCTCGCCAGCAGGCGATTGCCACGGATACGGATGGCGGCAAGGCTGATGATGTCGCTGCGCCTGCGGCTGAGGCCTGTGGTTTCCGTGTCGAACACGACCGCCTCGGCCGCATCTTCGGGCTCGAACAGAAAGGCGTAAGCGGGGTCGCGCAGGCGAGCGCGCGATCGGGCGCGGTGGGAGATCCAGCGTTGTAGGAACTCGCGCACGGGCCGGTCTCCCCTGTCTCTGAACGGCGCCGGAACGGAACGGCTGAGGCGACGGCCGCTTTGGGTGGTTTGCTGCCCGACAACTATCCGGCGACGAACCCGCAGAAGCGGACGCTTATTGGCTCTCCTCGCGCCCGAGCACGACGTGCGTCGCGAGGGCTGTGCCAGTGGCTTCCATCACGCGGTAGCCGAGGGCGGGGAGATCCAAGCCCTCGAACATCGCCTCGCCCCGTCCGAGCAGGACAGGCGAAAGCGCGAAGTGCAGTTCATCGATCAGGCCGGCCTGCAGATATTGGCGAACTGTCGAGACGCCACCTCCAATCTTGACGTCGCGTGCTCCCGCGGCGTCGCGTGCGCGCTCGAGCGCGGCGTGGATCCCGTCCGTGACGAAGTGGAACGTGGTGCCGCCCTCCATTACGATCGGCTCGCGGGCATGGTGCGTTAGGACGAACGTCGGAGCGTGATAGGGCGGATTGTCTCCCCACCAGCCCTTCCAGCTGTCGTCCAGCCATTCCCCACGCACAGGACCGAACATGTTCCGGCCAAGGATGAAGGCACCGAAGCCATCCATCGAGCGGTGGGCAAAGGTCTCGTCCACGCCCTCCGAGCCACCGCCCTTGCCGAACATGGCCTTGAAGGTCTTCGTTCCGACGAACCAGCGGTGGAGCTCCGTCCCGCGCTTTCCCAGAGGATCCTGAAGACTCTGTTCCGGGCCCGCTCCGAACCCATCCAGGGACAAGGAAAACCCCGCGACTCTGACACGCCCCACCACAGCCCCCCTACTGCTTGCAGCATGCTACGTTGCTGAACCAGTGTCTGCAATCAGAGAGCACGAGCCCAGCCGTATGGGCGGTGAGGCTGCTGATTGACAGCCTTGACCACCCCACGCATCGTAATGCTCTCCTAAAAGCACTTATCCCTGGAGCGCCCCGTGCTGACCTATGATTTTCGCCTGCCGCCCGGTCCGCGAACCGTCGAATACGCGCTTCTAGCAGAAGACCTCGGCTTTCGAGCGGTCTGGTGTCCCGAGGTTCCCGCTTTCGGCCACGACATATGGGTCACTCTCGCCCGCATCGCCGAAAAGACGAACCGCATCAAATTTGGCCCCTCCGTGCTGATCCCGAGCTATCGCCACCCGATGGCTCAGGCGTCGGCTATCGCGACGCTCGAACAGATCGCGCCGGGACGCCTGATGGTCGGGTTCGGCACCGGCTTTACGGGCCGTGCGGGGATGGGCAAGAAGCCCTTGAGCCTCGCGAGCATGCGTACGCATATCGCGCAGGTTAAGGCATTGCTGCGAGGCGACATTGCCGAGATCGACGGCGGTCTTGCCCAGATCCTCGCGTCCCCCGGTTGGCTGCCCGACCGTCCGATCAACGTGCCATTCTACATGGCAGGCCAAGGCCCCAAGGCCCGCGCGCTCGCCAAAGAGATTACCGACGGTCTGATTTCCCTCGGCGGTCCGGCCGAAGGGTTCGAGACCTGCCTTGTATCGACCAACGGCACGGTCCTCGATGATGGCGAGGACGTCACCTCGCCGCGCGCCTCGACCGCCCTCAAACCGATCATCGCGCTCGCTTATCACCATAGGTACACGACCGATCCGGAAAGTGTGAAGGCGCTGCCGAACGGCGAAGCGTGGCTGGCGAGTGTCGAACGTGTGGACGAGAAAGTTCGCCACCTCTCCGTTCACCGCGGTCATAATCTCGACGTTTCAAACGGCCACGACCCGCTCGTTGACGTGTCCGCCGCCAAACAGATGACCTTCACAGGCACTCGCGAGGAGTTGCGCGAACGTCTCATGCAGCTCGAGGCCAGGGGCGCCACCGGCATCATCTTCGGGACCAGCGGTTATGATGTCGAGCGGGAGCTGAGGGCCTACGCGGAGGTCGCGGGATTGAGGTGACCGAGGCGCGGCGCTTATTGGTGAGCACGGATCAACACGCACGCAACAAATTGCTGCCTCTTGCGCTGATCGAAGGCCGCAATGGGCATTTTGACCAGTTTCTGGCCGCCAGCGCACGCGTCTGCTGTCAGTTGGATCAACGGTCCTTCTGTGGGACGATCACCAACGAGCGTGACGCGCCAAGACGCGTCTATCGCTGGGTGCGTCGCATAGACATGCCGGAACACAATGCGATGGTGCCGTTGCCCAAGCGCATAGCGGCTGTTTCGACATGTCATTTACAGACTTGCTCTCAGTCAGAAGGCGTCGAGGCGGAAATGATAGCTGATCCGCTCCTTGAAGCGCTTGGCGATCAGCAGGCTGTCGCGCAAGCCGTCATGCTGCAGCCGCGAGAGGTCTCGGGCGCGGACGAAATTGTCTCCCGCTGCGCCGGCGCCGCCGCGGTCACTGGCGAGGTGCGCTCTTAGCCTCAGCTCCATCAAATACTGCAGGGCCTCCGCGAGATCCGCGGCGACATCGCGCTCCAGCGCCCCGGCAGCGACAAGCGCGTCGATGCGCGCGAAGCTGTTGACCGCCTCGATGCGGCGCTCCAGGGCGAGTGCCCGCACGCCGTGCACGATCGGGAACAGGCCGCCCTTCTTCACATCGATCTCACCCGCGTGCTCGCCGTGGCCGAGCAGGATCTGATGGAAGAACCCGACCGGGGTATCGAACTGCAGGATCGGCCGGGCGAAATGCGACAGGAAGCCGCCGGCATTGCCGATGCTCTCGAACAGGTGGCGGCGCAGGCGCTCGAGCACCGCCGGGTCGCCCGCCACGGCGGCGGCGTCGGTCAGAGCCGCCAGATTGAGGAAGCCGTCGCCGCTCGGGCGCGCCAGCCAGGTATCGATGTCGGCGCGGAACGCAGCCTCTCGCTGCGCCCATTGCGGGTTGGAAACCATCATGTTGCCGGGGCAGCGCGGGTAGCCGAAGCCGATCAGCGTCTCGGTGAAGCGGGTGCAGACCTCGCGCAGCGCCGCGTCGTCGATCGTGGCCCCGTCGGCGACGATGAGCGCATTGTCCTGGTCGGTGCGGGCAAGCTGCTCGCCGCGGCCCTCCGAACCCATAACGACCAGGCAGGCATTCGCCACCAGTTCGGGCGGCGCCAGGAACCCGAACAGCCGCCGTAGAATGCTGCGGTTGAGGTCGCTGACCATCTCGGCGATCGCCTGGATCTTCATGCCGGTCTCGTGCAGCGCTTCCAGCAGCGGTCCGATGGCAGCGGCGGCGCGGCCGAGTTCGTCGATGCTGGCGGCGCGCTCGATCTCCGCCATGACCAGGTAGGAGCGGCTCGACATGTGGCCGATCAGGTCGATGAGCTCCAGCACGCCGATGACGGTGCCATCCCGCAGCACCGGCATGTGGCGCACGCCACGCTGCGTCATCAGCAGTTGGGCGCGGAACAGGAACGCGTCGTGGTCGATGGTCACGGCCGGGAACGAGGCCACCTGCTCGATCGGCGCGTCGAACGGCAGCGCGCGGACGAGGGCGGCCCTGGCGAGATCCGCGTCGGTCACGATGCCCAGCGCGTCGTCGGCGCGGCGGACCAGCAGGCTGGTGGCTTTTTCCCCATGCATCCGCAGCGCCGCCGCCTGCATCGGCGTGGCGGCGGGAACGACGACCGGCGGATGCAGGAACGCCTCCCCGACCTTCGCCATCATCAACGGCGCCATGCCGCGCGTCGCATCGCGCTCCGCTCGGGCGGCGAGACGCTCGCCGAGCCGCTGTGCGAACCAGGCGTCGAAGGCCGGGTTGGCGCGGCAGAGATCGAGCAGCAGGCGGCGCGGCAGCAGTTGCGCGATGGTCTCCTGGCGAACCTCCGCGGTCGTCGGCGCGGGAGCCGCGAGCGCACTGGCGCCGACCAGGTCACCAGCGCCATGGACGGTGATCACGTCCTCGCCGGCCCGTTCGCTGACCAGCCCCTTCACGATCAGGTAGAGATGCGCCGGCGCCTCGCCCGCCCGGATCAGCACCTCGCCCGGCTGGAGGAAGGCGATGTCGGCTGCCGCCGCGAGCTTGCGCCGCTGCTCCGCGGTCAGGTGCTCGAGGGGTGGGATTGAGAAATCGAGTGCGACCGGCATGGAAGGCACCATTTCTCACGCGTTACGGGGGAGGGGCAGCAGACGAGTCTTGGTCTGCCCTGTTTTCTTACCACTGGGAGAGGGGGCGTGTAACCGGCGTAGATTTGCTATGCACCTACTTTGACCATTGCGGCCCCTATTGAAGCTGCCCAATAGCGGATGGAGCCTTTTCGTTGCAGTTCCTCCTCGCCCCGGTTGGGCTCCAGGAATATGCTTGTCATGCTCGCTGAAAAGGGCCGATGGCAGATTGAGCCTGGCGAGTTGACACGCGGGGAGGGCAAATGGAGGTCTATTTCAGTTTCGCCGAGCTGGCTGGAAAGATATCCAATCCCGTCAGTGCGGTGTTCCTGCCAATCTTCCTGATCGTGATCGCGCTCGAAGCGATGGTCATCATTTGGCGATCTGGTACATACCCTTGGAAGAATGCGGGCGTGTCGCTTTGCATGGCACTCGGCCACCTCATTACACAAGCAATAGCGCATGGGCTAATTCTCGGCATCATTGCCACGGCAATTTATAAGATCAGGCTCACCACGATACCGGTGTCGTTCAACAACTGGACCAATCTGGTCATACTGTTCCTCCTGGTCGATCTGGGCTTCTATGTGGAACATCGCTGCTCGCATCGGATCAAGCTGCTATGGGCATCGCATAGCGTGCATCACAGCAGTGAGAGGATGCAGGCCACCACCGCATTCCGACTATCGTGGACCCCAATCCTATCCGGCGTGTTTGCTTTCTATTTGCCGATCGTGTGGATCGGCTACGATCCCGTCTGGGTATATGGCATGGTAACCGGGAGTTTGGCCTACCAGTTCTTTGTTCACACCGAGCTGGTGCCACGCGTTGGCTGGCTTGAGTGGGTGATCAACACGCCCTCGGCACACCGGGTGCATCACGCAAGCAACCCGGAGTACATCGACAAGAACTTTGGCGGGATCCTGCTCATTTGGGATCATTTATTTGGCTCGTATCAGGCCGAGCGACCCGACATCACGATCCGCTACGGCCTGGCGCACCAGCGTTCGTCGCCGAACAATCCGTTCGTGATCGCATATGAGGAGCTATGGCTGACACTGAAGGCGGTATGGCAGGCGGGAAGCTTGCGCCGGGCCGTGCTGCGCCTGTGGGAGCCGCCGTGAGTTTGCGGCAAGCAGCCGAAGTGACTTCTTCTGTTGCTCGAGGTCATCGTCCGCTTGGCCGCATTGCGCCTTCGAGAGCAGACAAAGCCGGCGCAGAGCAGCTCTTTCGGTTTCGGCCAACATCCCGACAAGTCTGAGGGCCCGCTGAAGGTCGGAGCGGGCCTCCCGCTCCGCGGGAGCCCGTCATCCAACCTGTGAACAGCTCTGCGGCGCGATCAGTGCACCGCCGCCCCCTCCGCGCCAAGGCCGGTCTGCGAGCGTATATACTCGTCCTCGAACGCGAGCCGCTCGTTCCGTGCCGCCGCGGAATTGTCGGCTTTCGATACCAGCCAGGCGACGATGACCGCGGCCGGCAGGGTGATGATGGTCGGGAAGTCGATCGGGAACACCGGTGCCCCCATGCCGAGTACCTTCCCCCAGACCGTCGGCCCCAGCACCACCAGGAGCACCGAGCCGAGCAGGCCGACATAGCCGCCGGCGAGCGCCCCGCGCGTCGTCAGCCCACGCCAGAACATCGCCATCACCAGGATGGGGAAGTTGCTGGAGGCGGCGATCGAGAAGGTGAGTGCCACGATATAGGCGACGTTCTGCCGCTCGAAGGCAAGGCCGAGCAGGATCGCGACGACGCCCAGGGCGACGACGGCCACCTTCGACACCCGCACCTCGGTCTGCTCGCTCGCCCGGCCATGCGCGATGACGTTGGCATAGAGGTCGTGCGAGATCGCCGAGGCGCCGGCCAATGTCAGGCCGGAGACCACCGCGAGGATGGTGGCGAAGGCGACCGCGGCGATGAAGCCGAGGAAGAGATCGCCGCCCAGCGCCTGCGCGAGATAGACCGCCGGCATGTTGGCACCGCCCTTCAGTGCGATGCCCTTGGCCGCGTCCACCAGATAGGCCGGATTGCTGGCCACGAACACGATCGCGCCGAAGCCGATGATGAAGGTCAGGATGTAGAAGTAGCCGATGAAGCAGGTGCCGTACAGCACCGACTTGCGCGCCGCCTTGGCGTCCGTCACGGTGAAGAACCGCATCAGGATGTGCGGCAGGCCGGCTGTGCCGAACATCAGCGTGAGGCCGAGCGAGATCGCCTCGATCGGGTTGGGCGTGCTGCCGATCGGCGCCATCGACTTCATGATGGCGTCGTGCGCAGGATGGATGCGCACCGCCTCGGCGAACATGGCACCTGGGCTGAATGCGAAATGCACCAGCACCAGCAACGCCATCAGGGTTGCGCCGCCCAGCAGCAGCGCTGCCTTGATGATCTGCACCCAGGTCGTCGCCTTCATGCCGCCGAAGGTGACGTAGATGATGATCAGCACGCCGACGATGATGACCGACTGCCAGTATTCGATCTGCGGAAGCAAGGTATGCAGCAACTGGCCGGCGCCGACCATCTGGCCGATCAGGTAGAAGATCACTACGACCAGGGTGCTGAGCGCGGCCATTATGCGGATCGGCTCGCGCTTCAGGCGGTAGGCGGCGACGTCGGCGAAGGTGTACTTGCCGAGGTTGCGCAGCCGCTCCGCAATCAGGAACAGCACGATCGGCCAGCCGACCAGCCAGCCAACCGAGTAATTCAGGCCGTAGAAGCCGTTGAAATAGACCAGCGCGGCGATGCCGAGGAAGGAAGCCGCCGACATATAGTCACCGGCGACCGCGAGGCCGTTCTGCAGTGCGGAAATGCCGCGCCCGGCGGCGTAGAAGTCGGTGGCGGTCTTGGTGCGCTTGGCCGCCCAGTAGGTGATGCCGAGGGTGATCCCGATGAATATCAGGAACATCACGATGGCATGCCAGTTGACCGGCGCCGCGACGGGTGCTGCGCCCTGGGCGTGTGCGGCGGTCGGCAGCAGCGCAAGTGTCGCGGCCACGACGCATGGGAAGCGGAACAGCGAGCGCATCATCGTGTCTCCTCGATCAGTTCGCGCGTCAGATCGTCGAAGGTCGTGTTGGCCTTCCACACATAAATGGCGGTCAGCACGATGGCGATGAGGATGACGCCGACGCCGACCACGATGCCGATTGTCGTAACGCCGCCCGCGACCAGCGGGGTCGCGAGGAAGCTGCCGCCGAAGGCGACCAGCAGGATAAAGCCCAGGTAGACGATGAGTACGATCGCGGACAACGTCCAGGCGAGCCGGCTTCTCGATCGGCAGAGCTGTTCGAAGCGCGGATCCCGGCGGATCCGGTCGAGTCTCGCATCGCTCATGGCGTAACCTCCAGTTATTGAGGCGGTGATGTCACGCGCCGCCTTTGAATCCCTTACAGTGCGACCAACCCAAAACTCCCGCTTGTCAGGGTGGCCAGAATCGTTCCGCTCCGCACCTCAGAGGGCAGCAAAGCGCCCTTTGTGGTGTCGCCCAAATCGGCCTGTCGAATCGGTTTCGCTGATGTATTATGCGTCATTTACTGTAGTCTCGCCACGACTCGATAAATCCGCATCGCGGATGTGGCTTTTGCGCAACGACTACTAACGACCCCCATCGACCTGCAAAATTTGTCCATTGACAAATCCTGCCAGGTCGGAAGCAAAGAACACCACAGCATTGGCGATGTCCTGCGCAGTGCCGAGCCGCTTCATCGCGATCCGCTCCAGCAAGGTCTTCTGCCCATCCAGGCCATAGCTTTCCCATTGCCGCTCGGTTGCCGGGTTGGTACGGATGAAGCCTGGCGCCACCGAGTTCACCGTAATGTTGTATGGCCCGAACTCGTGGGCGAGCTGGCGCGTCAGCCCCACCACCGCGTGCTTCGCCGCACAGTACGCCTGAATGCCGGTGAGCGACGGCTGCAGGCCGGCGCCGGAACTGGTGTTGACGATCCGGCCGCCACCAGCACGTTTCATCGCCGCCGCGGCCGCTCGGCACAGCGTGAATGCAGCGTTGACATTGATGTCGAACAGGATGTTCCAGTCCTCGTCGGCGACATCCTCCAAAGGCTTGGGTTCCTGGCCGGCGACGCCGCCGGCGTTGTTGACCAGCACATGGATCGGCCCACCGGTCTGCGTCTCGATCTGACGGATCCAGGCGGTGCCGGCGGTGCGGTCACGCAGGTCGACCACCTTCGTGGCGATGCCGCCCGCCGATGCGGTCTCGGCAAGTTCGTCGGCCGAAATGTCGGTGGCAAACACGCGTGCGCCGAGATGGGCGAAGGTCTGTGCGATGCAGCGGCCAAAGCCATGCCCGCTGCCAGTGACGGCGACAGTCTTGCCGTCGAAGCGGATGTTCATGGACACCTCCTGACGGATGCAGGCGGCCAGCGTACACCGCTACATCCAATACTCCCAAAGTCTGGCCTTCATCTCATCCAGGCGCTCGTCGAACGATCGCCTCCGCCAGGCGTGCAACGTGATCGGCGTGGACGCTGCCATGTCGCGCTGCAGTAATGCCTCGACCTGCGCCGCGGTGTCGGCGCCGAGAATGATCGCGTCGACCTCATTGTTGAAGACGACGCTGCGGCGGTCGAGATTGGACGAGCCGATTGCAGTCCAGACGCCGTCCACGACGGCGAGCTTGGAATGCAGCACGGCGTTCTGCATCTCAAAGATCTGCGCGCCGCTTTCCAGCAGGTCGCCGTACGCAGCTCGCGCGGCATACACGGCGGATTCGACGTCGCTATGGCTTGGCACCACCAGTCTGAGATCGACGCCTCGCCGTGCCGCCTTTGCCATATCCTCTCGCTCCTGGTGCGGCGGCACGAAATAGCCGCTCGACAGCCAGACGCGCCGCTCCGCCACGCGGATCGCCTCCTCCAACGAGATGTAATAGAGCGGCTCCTGATCGCTTGGCGCGCTGCCGATGATGCGTATGGTCTGCACGCCCTGGCGCGAGAGGACCGGAAAGTATTTGGCCGCAGGGACCGGGGCGCCCTTCTGCTGTTTCCAGGTGTCGAAGAACAGACGCTGCAATTCCGCGACGGCGGGACCTTGGATTTCCACCGCGGTATCGCGCCAATAGGCGTGCTGCGTGTTGCCGTCGGCGGGGACGCCTGCCGAGGGCGGGTTTTCGTAGGTACGTGACAGGTTGATGCCGCCGACAAAGCCGATGCGGCCGTCAACCACCATGATCTTGCGATGATCACGGTCATTCAGGGAATGGCCGGTCAACGCAGCCACCGGGTTGATCGGATTGAACTCGGTGACACTGGCGCCGGCATGGCGCAGGGTGTCGAACAGGGCGGCCGGCGTGTCGCGTGACCCGTAGGCGTCGTAGATGATGTTGACCGTCACGCCACTGTTCAGCTTGTCGATCAGCAGATCGGACAGGTGCTGCGAGCCAACGGCGACGTCCTCGAATATGAAGTACTCCAGGTTGATGTGGTCCTGCGCCTGCTGCATCGCCTGGAACATCGCAGGCAGCGCCTGGCCGCCGTCCGTCAGCAGGCGCGTCTGATTGCCGAACACCAGTGGGCCATCGGAGAGCGCGTGCTGCAGCGCGAAATGCCGCTGCAGCGGATCCGGATCGAGATACGCGTCGACGTTCGGCGTGGAGGCGCACGCCTGAAGCGCCGCCATCGCGGTGAGGGTAAGAACGTCACGTCTGCGGGGAAGCGGGCGCGCCATGCCTGGAGCACCGAGGCCTTGGCAATGCGGCCGAACTGTGTCGGTTCACCTACTCTTGCAGGTTAGATCAGGTCTCCGGCGGTGCCTCGATGACCGTGCCGGTGTAGGCTTCCACGAACACGAGATGATCGATCACCTTCTTCACGCCTGGCGTGTTCTCGGCAATCACGCTGATCGCACGACGCTCGTGGTCGTTGCTGATGGTGCCCCACAGATCGACCACGCCATTCACTACGGTGACGTTGAGCGTTGTCTTCGGAGCCCAGGGCTCGCGATTCAGTGTGTTCAGAATTTGAACTCGGATGCTGCCGTCATCCGCTGTGCCCGCGGCGTGCTCGCGCGCGGCCACGGCCAATGCACGCAACAGGTCCGCACGGCTGACCACGCCGACCACGCGGTCACCCTCCAGCACCGGCACGCGCTTGATCCGATGCTCCTCCATCAGCGTGACGATTTCCTCGAGCGGAGCGTCGGCCTTCACGCTGAGCACGTCGTGCGTCATCACATCGGCGACGCGGCGACCGTGCGTGCGGGTAAAGTCCGCGGCCTGCCTGCCCGGCGAGGCGATCAGGCGCAGCCACCAGGAGCGCCGCCGCTCGGTCCCCAGCTCGTCGCGGCGCAGCAAATCCCCCTCGGTGACGATACCCGCCAGCGTGCCGGTGGCGTCGACGACGAAGAGGCCAGAAATGCCCCGCTCCAGCATGAGCTCGACCGCCTGCGCCACTGTCGCGTCCGGCGCCACCGAGAGCACGTTCCGGGTCATCACGTCGCTGGCGATCATGATCGCGATCCTCTTGCCCTGGCGGTCAGCCGGTCGATCCGCAGGCGCTGTCTATCATCGGTCAACCGCATTGCCGCAAGGTAAACCACAGCGACCGCGGCAAGGCCACTGCCGCCTGACAACAGGAAGATCAGCAGGATCTGATATTTGGCTGCCTCCATCGGGTCCATGCCGGCGAGGATCTGGCCGGTCATGATGCCGGGCAGCGTCACCACGCCGGCGGCCGACATCTGGTTGATGATCGGCAGCAGCGCGCGGCGCACCGAGGCGCGGATCAGCCCGCGCATCGCGTGGCTGAAGCGGGCGCCGAGGGCAAGCTGTGCCTCGATGGCGGCGCGTTCGCGCACCACGCCGCCCAGCAGCGAATCGAGTGCCAGCGAACCGCCGTTCAGCACGCTGCCCAGGATGATGCCGGCGAGCGGGATGGCGTAGCGTGCGTCGTACCAAGGCTGCGGACGGATCGCCGTGGTCAGCGCGAGGATGGCGGTGAGGAACGTGGCGATGGCGACCGCCGATGCACCAACCGCATAGTTGCCGAAGCGGCCGAGACGCTGTTCCGGGCGGGCCGCGACCTCGCGTCCGGCGATCGCCACCATCACCAGTATCACCGCCAGTGTCACAAGCGGCGATGCGATGGCGAACACCAGGCGCAGGACGAAGCCGATCAGCACAAGCTGCACGACCAGGCGCGTCGCGGCCCAGGCGAGTTGGGTGTGCAGGCCAAGCCGCAGCAGCAGCGACAGCACACCGTCGAGCACGATCAGCACCGCGGCGATGGCGACGTCGAACGGGGTGAGCAGGATAGGGTTCATGCCGGCACCAGGCGGCGATCTTCCATGCGCAGATGCCGGTGGCCCAGTCGAGCAGCCTGCGCGGCACTGTGGGTGACCATGGCGATGGTGACGCCCGCGGCGAGGCGCTCGCGCAGCACATCCTCGACCAGCGTTGTGCTGGCTTCATCCAGCGCGCCAGTGGGTTCGTCGAGCAGCAGCACAGGTGACTGCAAGGCGAGCGCGCGGAGCAGCGCCACGCGCTGCCGCTCGCCGGTGGAAAGCTGCACCACCTGTCCATCCAGCAGTGCGGCGGCAAGCGCGAGCCGTGGCGCGGTGGCTCGGGCGAAGTCCATCGCCGCGCCGTGGAAGTGGTCGGCGACCCGTTCGTGCCACCAGCCGGGCTCGGCGGCGTTGTAAACCACCTTGCGGCGCCATTCGTGCGCCGGCAGCGATCGGCGCTCGACGCCGTCGAGGAACACCTCGCCCTGGTTCGGGTCGAGATCGGCAACCATGCGCAGGAACAGGCTCTTGCCGGAGCCGGACGGTCCAGTGATCGCGAGGCATTCCCCGGCGTCCAGCGCGAGATCGAACGGGCCCGCCAGGCGACTGCGCAGGGCGACGATGCGCAGGCGAGGCCGGCGAGAGCTCTCGCTACCCGCCGGCAAACTTGGCGAGCAGCCGGATGTGGGAGCGGATGCCATGATGGAAGCAGCGCTGCTCGAACTTCTCGTTGGGGCTGTGTATCTGGTCATCGTCAAGGCCGAAGCCCATCAGCAGGCTGTCGATGCCGAGTACGCTTGCGCAGCGAGTTCACCACCGGGATCGAGCCGCCGCTGCCCATCAGGACTGCCGGCTTGCCGTATTCCTCGGTGAGCACCGCCTGAGCGGCGCGCACCCAGGGACTGTCCAGGTTCACCTCGATGGCCGGCGAGCGCGTGCCCACGTCATACGTGACAGCCGCGCCCAGGGGCAGGCGCTCGCTGACGAAGCGTTTGAACTGTTCGAACACCTCGTCCGGATCCTGGTTTGGCACCAGGCGGAAGGAGATCTTGGCCGACGCCTCGGATGCGATCACCGTCTTGCCGCCGGCGCCGGTGTAGCCGCCCCACATGCCGTTGATGTCGGCGGTGGGACGCGCCCAAAGCCGCTCGAGCGCCGAATAGCCGCGCTCACCGGCAGGTGCCTCGAGGCCGATGTTGCCGAGGAACGCGCCCTCGTCGAAGCCGAGGGCGTCCCATTGCGCGCGCTGTGCATTGGAGACCGGTTTGACCTTGTCGTAGAAGCCGGGGAGCTGGATGCGGCCGTTGGCATCCTGCAGGTCGCCCAGCACGTGGGCCAGCGCATTGATCGGATTGAGCGCCGAGCCGCCATACAGGCCGGAATGCAGGTCGCGATTGGCCGCCTTCAGCGTCAGCTGCACATAGGTCATGCCGCGGAGCCGCGTGGTGATCGCCGGCGTATCGACGTCCCACATGCCGGTATCGCTGATCAGCGCGAGATCGGCGGCGAGCTCGCTCTTGTTGGCCGATCAGAAACGGTTCGAGGTTGGTACTGCCGACTTCCTCCTCGCCCTCGATCAACGCGGTGATGTGCGCCGGGATGCCACCGGTGGCCTCCTTGCCAGGCGCGCATGGCCTCGATGAACATCATCGCCTGGCCCTTGTCGTCCACCGCGCCGCGCGCGACGAAGCGCTTCCCGTGCGGGCCGTCGACAAGCTGCGGATCAAACGGAGGGCTATGCCACAGGTCCAGCGGATCGACCGGCTGCACGTCGTAGTGGCCGTAGAACAGGATGTGCGGCCCACGATAACCGGCGGGCGCCGCGTGATGCGCGACGATGACGGGATGGCCGGCGGTGGGCCGCACTTCGGCTGAGAACCCGAGGCCGGCAAGCTGGTCGCGCACCCATTCGGCGGCGCGTTGACAGTCCTTCCGGTGGTCTGGCTGCGCACTGATGGAGGCAATTCGCAGCAGATCGAACAGCCGGCCGCGCGACTTGTCGAGCGAGGCGTCGGCGTGGCGAAGGACGGCGGCGACTGTGTCGGCGGACGGGACGGGCATGCGGGAACTCCTGCGGATACTGGAGGTCCGACCGAGCGATCAGCCGTCCGTGATCGAACCCGTGGCAACGCCCGAGCCTTATAGCAATCGGGGAGGGGTTCCTAGGTGGAGATTCGATGGACGACCCATACCCTGTCTCCGTTCGCGACGATGCGACCTGGCAGAGCGACGCGGAGCGGCAGACCGAGCGTGCGCCACCTCGCTGGCGGCGCCCGCTGGGCATCGCCCTCGCCGTTGTCGTCGGGTTGGCTGTGATCGGCGCGGCAGTTCTGTGGTGGCTGCATGCGCGGCAATTCGTGACCACCGATGACGCGTTCGTCGATGGCTATGTGACCCAGATCGCGCCGCAGGTGGCGGGGCGCGTCACAGCGTTGCAGTTCACCGACAACGAGCACGTGGCCGCGGGGAAGGTGCTGGTGCTGATCGACCCGCGGGATTATCAGGCGAAGCTCGATCAGGCGAAGGCGCAGCGCAGCAACGCTGCGGCCGGGTTGCAACAAGCCGAGGCGCAGATTGGCGTGCTGCAGGCCAATCTCGATCAGGCGCGGGCAAACGTGACAGTCACCGAAGCCGACCTGTTGCAGGCACAGCAGGATTACGACCGCTTTACCTCGATCAATCCGCATGCGGTGTCGCGCCAGCAGGTCGACAGTGCCACAGCCACGTACCACTCGGCGCAGGCGAAGCTCGAGGCCGCGCGACAGGCGGTGCGACGGCGCCGATGCACAGCTGCAGACCGGGCACGCGCAGGTGGTGGCGGCGCAGGCGCAGGTGCAGCAGGCCGATGCCAACGTCGCAACCGCGCAACTGCAGCTTTCGTATTGCACGATCGTCGCGCCGGTGACCGGACGCGTTGCGCACCGCAATGTCGATGTCGGCAACTATGTCAATCCCGGTCAGGCCATGTTCGCGCTTGTGCAGGACGAACTTTGGGTGACGGCGAACTTCAAGGAGACGCAGCTCGCCGACATACGTGCCGGCCAGCCGGTCGATATCGATATCGATGCCATCCCCTCGGTGACATTCCACGGCCGGGTGGACAGCTTCCAGCCGGGCACCGGTTCGGAATTCAGCGTCCTGCCGGCGGAGAATGCCACCGGCAACTACGTGAAGGTCGTGCAGCGGCTGCCGGTGAAGATCGACTTCGACGATGACCGGGTGAGGAACTATCAGATCTCGCCTGGCATGTCGGTGGTGCCGTACGTCGCACGTGCGCTGATGGCCGATCCGAGCCTGCCGCGCTCCGCTGCCGGCAATCGCAGTCCCTGGCTGATCGCGGTCATCGTCTCGATCGCCACCTTCATGGAGGTGCTCGACGTCACCATCGTGAATGTCGCGCTGCGCCACATCGCCGGCAGCCTGGCGACCAGCCTCGACGAGAGCACCTGGATCGTTACCAGCTATCTGGTCTCCAACGCCGATCGTGCTGCCGATCAGCGGCTGGCTGGCCAACGTGATCGGCCGCAAGCGCTTCTACATGATCTGCGTCGCGATGTTCACCGCGCGCCTCGCGTGATGTGCGCGATGTCCACCTCGCTGAGCATGATGCTGATTGCGCGCGTCATCCAAGGCATTGGCGGCGGCGGCATGGCGCCGACCGAGCAGTCGATCTTCGCCGACACATTTCCGGCCGGAGAAGCGGGCGCAGGCGTTCGCGCTGTACGGCCTGACGGTGGTCACCGCGCCGGCGGTCGGCCCGACACTCGGCGGCTGGCTGACCGACAATCTGTCGTGGCACTGGTGCTTCCTGATCAACCTGCCGGTCGGGCTGCTGTCGCTGACGCCTGGTGCAGCTGTTCATCGTGGAGCCCGAGGCGCTGAAGCGAGATCGCAAGCGTCTGCTCGCCGGCGGTCTGACGGTCGATTACATCGGGATCGCGCTTACGGTGGTCGGCTTCGGCGCGTTGCAGATCATGCTCGACCGCTATGAGCGCGATGATGGGTTTTCGTCCGACTTCATCACCAGGCCTGGTGTCGATCGCCGCGGTCAGCCTGCTGGCACTGGTGGTGTGGGAGATGTGGCATCCGCAGCCGGCGGTGAACGTCCGGCTGCTGCGGTCGCGCGCGTTCGCCATCTCGTCCCTCGTGATGTTCCTGTTCGGCTTCATGCTGATCAGCACCACGCAGCTGATACCGCAGCTTGCCCAGACACTGCTGAACTACGATGCGACGACGGCCGGTCTCACCCTCGGCGTGGGCGGGATCATCACGCTGGTCATCATGCCGGTGGCTGGTGTCGTCACCGGGCGGCTGGTGCAGCCGAAATGGCTGATCATGGTGGCGCTCGCGGGCACCGGGTGGGCGTTGTTCAGCGCCGCTCGGCTCGATCTCGATGTTGCGTTCTGGAACATATCGCTGGTGCGGGTGACGCAGGTGATCTGGCTGCCTTTCGTGTTCATCCCGCTGAGCGCGGTTTCCTATGTCGGCGTTCCGCCGGACCGTACCAACGAGGCGTCGGCCATCATCAACCTGATGCGCAACCTGGGCGGCAGCGTCGGTGTCTCGTTCACCACGACGATGCTGGAGCAGCGGCTGCAGTTTCATCATGAGCGGCTGGCCGAGCACATCACCGCGTATAACGGCTATGGCTGGACAACGCCGCTGGCACCGATCGACGGCATGATCCAGGCGCAGGCCGGGATCATGAGCTATCTCGACATCTTCTGGTTGTTGGGCATGCTGGGGCTTTGCATCTGGCCGCTGGCGCTGTTCCTGCCTCGAATGCCGAAGGGAGCGGCGCCGGCGCACTAGCATCGGAGGCCTGCCGCATGGCGCTGAAGGACCGCATTCCGTTCGGGATGTCGCTGCCGCACCGCTCACCTGACGCGATCGACATGAGCGATGTGCGGACTGTGGCGCAACGCGCCGAGGCGCTGGGGTTCCGCGATCTGTGGGTGACCGAGAACACGCTGGATCATGTCATGTGCTTCGATCCGGTGGTGGTGCTGACCTACGCGGCCGCGGTGACCAGCCGTATCCGTCTCGGTGCCTCGGTGGTGGTGCTGGCGATCCACAGTCCGCTGATGGTGGCGCACCAGTGGGCGACGCTCGATTACGTCAGCGGCGGCCGGGCGATCCTCGGTGTGGGCCTGGGGCGCGAACATCACTATCGGCAGTTCGAGGTGCCGGAGGAGGGGCGCGTGCGGCGCTTCCGCGAGGAGGTCGAGCTGATCCGCGCGCTGTGCAGTCAGGCGAAGGTGGATTACCGCGGCAGGTTCTACTCGTTGGACGGCGGCACGATGTCGCCCAAGCCGGTGCAGACGCCGTTGCCGATCTGGATGGGGGTTGGGCATCCCGATGCGGTGCGGCGCACGGCGTCGATCGCGGACGGCTGGATGGGGTCCGGTGGGTCGAGCATCGCCGAGTTCGGCCGGTCCGTGCCGGTGCTGCGGGAGGCGTTGGAGAAGGCGGGACGCGACCCGGCGAGGTTCCCGATTTCCAAGCGCATCTTCATGGCGGTGGATGAGCGGCCGGAGCGGGCGCGCGCGGAACTGCATCGGTGGTTCACCGAGGTGTACCACAATCCCCCCGGCACCGACGCGTCGGGGATTCATGGGACACCCGCGCAGGTGCGGGAGAAGCTGGAGGCGGTGATCGCGATGGGCGCCAACCATCTGTTGCTGAACCCGGTGTCGCGGTATGCGGAGCAGGTTGAGGCGGTGGCCGAGGTGGTCGGGTTCTGATCCTCGGCGCGCCCAGCGTGCAATCTTGGTGAGGAGGGAAGTGGATGTTCAGTCATATCATGGTCGGGAGCAACGACATCGAGCGGTCGAAGAAGTTCTATGACGCAGTGTTCGGCGCGATGGGCGCAAAGCCCGGCACCGTGGACGCCAAAGGTCGGGTGGCCTACTCGCACAACGGCGGGCGTTTCATGGTGAGCAAGCCGATCGACGGCGGGGCGGCGTGCCACGCCAACGGCGGCACGGTGGGGTTCACGATGAGCAGCCCCGCCGAGGCGGACGCGTGGCACAAGGCGGGGGTCGCGAATGGCGGCACGTCGGTCGAGGATCCGCCAGGCGTGCGGCAAGGGGGCGCCGGGCCGATGTATCTGGCGTATCTGCGGGATCCGGACGGCAACAAGCTGTGCGGGTTTGCTCGCGTGCAGGCGTGACGCTGGCGGGATAGCGGGTGCGAGGGGCCGCCGTGTTGGGCGGCCCCTTTGAGTTTGGGGAGATCTCGCAGGTGTCTCATTGCCCTTCGGATGAGACGGCGCGGGGCGCGGATGGTGCGCTGGCGTGACGGGTGGTTGGCACTGGTCGCAGGTAGCGCTCGATGCCGTTCGCCTGGGATCCCTGCGTTCGCGGGGATGACGATGAAGGTGCCGCCACCATTCCCGCCGTCATGGCTGGCGATCAGGCCGGGGCGGGGACGGCGTATTCCTGGTCGATCTGTTGGAGGATGGGGCTGGTGCTGGCGATGAGGGCCCGCACGGTCTCTGGGTCCGGCAGGCCGTAGGTGGCGGTGGGCGGGACGCCACCGCAGGCACGGATCTCGGCGGCGCGCCGCGGATACATCAGGGCGTACTGCTCGGCCGGGTCGCAGCGGGCGAATTTGTCGTCATCGTCGGTGGCGGGTGGCGGGGGCGGTTCGGGCTCGGGCGGTTCGACGGGGGCGTGGCCGTCGGCGGCGAGCAGGAGGCCCTCGGCGGCGTGTGCGGTCCAGGCGTCCTGTTCGCGCGCGGCCTGGACGGAATCGCGCTTGCGGCGGGCGGTCTGGACACGCAGCAGCAAGGCGCGGGCGGCGTTGGCGGTGCGCATGAGGTGGCTGGTCTGGGCCTGGCACTTCATGGCGGGGGTGTGGTCGTTGAAGAGCGCGCGGGCGTGGCGGATGCAGTCCCTGGCCTGGGTGTCGGCGGTGACGACGCGGGCGGCGATGCGGGCCTCCTCGGCGTTGACGGGGCACATGGAGGCGATCTCGGCGATCGCGGCGTGGACGCGCTCGGCGATGAGTTCGGGGTCGGTGAGGTGTGGGGGCGGGATGTCGGTGTAGAGGTCGGCCACGATGGTGCGGTAGACGGCCTTGGGGAGAAGCTGGAAGGGGTCGGTTGGGGGTTCGGTGGTGGGCGGATCGGACATGGGGGTGGGAGGTGGTGTTGGTTAGGCAGGGTTTCAAGTTGCGTTGAGTTATACTAACTCACCTCAGCCGCCTCAAACGGACGATGCGCGGCAGCACAGGCGCGATAGTTGGCATCCAGTTCGCGTGCCATCAGGCGCAGCGCGGCGAGGCGGCGTGCCACGTCGCGCACATAGCGCACCTCAACTGTCGTGAGTGCGCGGCCAAGCAGAGGCTGCTCGCGATAGGACAAGAATTTCTTCAGCACCTGATAGCCACCGATGGTGAAGTTCCAAACCGTCTCGGGGATATTGCGCCAATAGGCGTCGTCGTTGAGGAACACGTCGTTGGTGCGGGTGCCGAGCAGGGCGGCTTCCGCCTGGGCGGGCGCCTCGGTGGGCGCGTAGTCGCGGGTTACGATGCGTCCGCGGCCCGGCATCACCGCGCCGCCCTTGCCGGCATGGCCCCAGCCGGCGGTGAGCATCGATCGGCCTCGGTCATGGCTCGCCGCCGCGTTTGGTCGGGGCTGCGATGGTCGCGAGTGCGGGATTGAGCGTGCCGGAGGTGACACCGGGCACCGGTGTATCGGGATCGAGCAGTGCAGCGACGCGGGCGCCGAGCGCGGCGGAGGCGCGCAGCAGATCGGCGTTGTCCGGCAGCGGCACGCGGGGCCAGTCCTGGCGGATGCCATCGGCGTTCTCGATTAGCCAGGCGGGTGCGTAGCCGATGGCGAGTGCGTGGTGCCAGGGGAGTACGGCGATTTCGCGGTCGCTGTCGGGGTCCGGCAGGTCGAGTGCTGCGAGCCACGCACGGGCAGAGGACGAGAGATTGGCGCGATTTATGCTGCCGGTGGTGCCGACCTGCGAAAAACGGGTTTGCCGTATGTCCGCCCAGTTGGGGTGCAGCACGTGTCCTGAAAGATAATCTGGTCAACGACCATCGTTAGCTGAGTCCAGTGGCGGCCCCTCATTTCCCTTATCACGCCGTATCGCGGGCATTAAGAATTGGATTCTGGGGATCGCCGCCTGATCGAGCAGGTCCGGACTTGGCTCACTCAAACAGCGGGCGAATGTTCGCCAAATAGCACCAACGCAATTCGAACGCCTTGAACGATAGCGGCTTATGCAGTGCCTGTCGAAGTGGGCTTCCTCGAGAAGTTTCCGTCGCGCTTCAGGGCCGACGAATTCGGTTCCCTGTCATCATCAGGGAACCGTGCCATCTCCGCGACGACTTCATCACTGCTGCAGGGTCGAAATATGCCGACAGGCGCACCTTCAGCACGCTCGGGATCGAGGGACACCAGTGCGCGGCCCCTGCGTTCGACTGGGCCGTTGAACGGAGCGATCGCAGCTAAGTCTGGCAAGGGACCTAGCTCGAATCGGACTGTGAAGTCTATCCCGTGGCGCAGAGTAAAGCGGTTTGCGCTACGTTGCGTAACTCTCGCATATCTTGCGTCAAAGTCGGCTTGGTCAATATCTTCCAACAGCGCCGCACGCTTCGCTGTACCCCATAGATCACGATAAAGAACCAATCTGCCCTCGGGCATGCTTCGCTTCGTTAGCAATGCGACCGCCGTCCCCACCTGAATGCCTTCGCGATTGGCCTCGGTGCTGAACACCGATGGATCGGGACTACCGTCCGGCGCGACCTTGCCGGTCTCGAATTTCGAGCCGTTCAGATTATCCACCCAGATGCGATCGAACTCCGACAACAGTCGTTTTCGCATCACCACGTATGAAGGATACCAAAGCCACGAATGGTTGCTGATGAAACAAACAATGCCGCGGCCCGTGCCTTCGGCAATCCGCCGCTCCGCTATCCGAAAGAACCGCACGTAGAGATCGTCCAGGTTGAACTTGCGAATACCCCAGTCGCGCTGCAGCCCTTCCTTGTAAGGCTCGACCAACCCCGATTCCTCGGCAGGCGAAGTCCCGGCGAAGGCGTTGTACGGCGGGTTCCCCAGCACCACGAGGATCGGCCGCGCCTGCTTCACCCGCGCCGCCTCATCCCGCTCATCGGCGAGAGGCGGATATGTAAAGCGAATCCCACGCTGCGACGCATCCGCCGCCTCGCCATCGCGCGGCGCGGCCCAGCCGGTCAGTGCGTTGGTCAGATAAACCGCCGCGCGTTCGTCACTGCGCAACGGTGCGCCCGCGGCGCGCAGCGCATGCCCCACCTGCCAGTGCGCGATGACATAGGGTGCCGGCATGATCTCGAAACCGGCGACGCGCGTCATTGCCGCTTGCTTCAAGTCTTCTGCCGTCAACGCGTCCTCGCCCTTCGCGTGCAGTGTGCGAGCAATACGGTCCAGCACCTCCACCAGATAGGCGCCAGTGCCGCAACATGGATCGAGAATCCACACCGAGGGATCAGCCAGTCCGTCCGCCAGCTTGAGCTCGCTCCGCAGCACCTGATCAACCCGCTCGACCATATAGCGGACAATTTCGCGCGGGGTGTACCACACCCCGAGTTGCTTCCGCAGTTCGGGGTCGAACGCTGCCAGGAATGGTTCATAGAAATATCGGACCGCATCAGCCTCTTCGAAATGGGCGAAGAAAGCGGCGCGATCCACGCGGTTGAGCGCAGCCGCAGCCCAGGAAAGCGGCTCCTCCAGCCCAAGCGGTTTCAAGTATTGCGGCGTGGCGATACGCTGGAACAGTGTATCGACGAACGGAACGTGCAAAGTCCAGCCCGCCGCGTGCCAATCGAAGTTCGCCTGACCATCTTGCGCAACTTCGACCCAGGCGCTGAACAATCCGTAGAACAGGGTCTGTACCAGGGTGCTGCGGAACAGATGCTCACCCTTCGGCCCTTCGAACCGCAGCCCCAGCGCCTCCTGCAACGCATTCCGCAGTTCCGCGAAAGCGGGAAGGCTCGCCTGCGCTTCGACCCGGGCCAGCGCGTCGCGCGCGTAAGACGCGAGAAAGAAGGCAACGTCTTCCGGCCGGGCCAGCGGCGCTTGTTGCAGCAGCACGCGTTCGAGAAACTCGGCGAAACGCGCGGCGAGGCCCGGAGAGCGCCTTGTGCCGCGGGCCAAGTTGAAGAACGCGGTTGCGTCAGCGCAGTCAAAACTGAAGATTTCCCGCCGTTCGGGCTGGCCGCGCGCGTCGGGCCCCAGAAGCACGAAGTCGCGATAGTTCGTCACCAGCACGAGGCCGTAGGCAGCGAGATATCGGTGCACCTGAGCGCTGCCGGTCTTGACCGACAGGTCGGCCGGAATGTCGTCGACTTCCACCACGCCGCGCTCCGGGGCACGGACTTCCGGCCAATCCTCCAATTGCATTCCGCGCGCGGCGACGAACAGGCCCATGTCCGGAAAGCCGGAGCCTCGGTTGCGCAGGTTTGGCACACAGAAGACACGTGGCTTGAGGCGCTCGCCCACCGCGTTCAACGCTCCTGTCAGCGCGCCATAGTAGCTGATCTCGCCTGTCCCGGCGCGCGTGGCGCGGATACGAGCGATTTCCGCGAGGTAGTCTGAAAGGATTTGTTGCGGCATCTGTCGTCATCGTGACGGGAGCGGAGGCCGTTTCGCAATAGGCCTCGACGGGGCAACGGTTGGCGAGCCCTGCGTCGTCCGGGGACTGCGCCTGCCGACATGGCGACGGCCAAGCTATAATGCCGTCATGTCCCGATTCGCTCCCGGCCAACCCGACCTGTTCGCACCTGCCACGGCCCCCGAGCCGTCGCCTCCGGCTCGTCCGCCGCTGGAAGAGCTGGCGGAAATCCTTTCGGAGCTGCGTGCCGCGGAGCAGCTGCCCTGGCCGGACCTCACGGTAGCTGCGGCCGAGGAGCAACGCGTGCTGCGCCTCGCCCGAATGGCTGGTGCCGAGGGCCAGACTCTCGCCGCGGCCATCATGGATGAAACCGAGCGACTGTTCGCCGCCGATGAACAGGCCGCCGCGCGGGGGTACGCCGGGTCGTAGCTGGAACGGGCTGCTTCATCGGACGCCAGTGTGGTCCCGCCAGCCACGTCTTTGCTGATTGCATCCCCTCGATCGCGTCCTGGTTCTCCCGGCGCCAGTTGCCGTCCGCGTCTCTTCAACGAACCCAAGCCCCGCCATGACGAGGAAGACGAGGAAGTGACGACCTGTGCCCAACCCGATTCACTTCGTGGAACGAGTACGTCGAGATGAACGGATTGCCGCTTGCTGAATACGCGCAGTTTGATGGCGCATCTCGATATCTGTCCGATGCCGGGAAGAGCACGGCGCGGCTATGCGGTGGATGCAGTCAGCAACGACGGGGCTTCCGGACGGACACTCAGGCCTAGGACGCGCGCAAGGCGGGCTTGACATGCAAGTGGAGGCTTGCCTATTATCAGGCAAGTGATTACTTGCATTTAGGTCTCCATGGTCGAGCCCCCCGATGACGCCGACTTGCTGTTCAAGGCCCTGGCGGATCCCAGCCGGCGCATGTTGCTGGACCTGCTGCATGCGCACGACGGCCGCACCCTCACCGAGCTGTGCGAACACCTGGACATGACGCGGCAGGGCGTGACGCAGCACCTGGACCAATTGGAGGCGGCGAATCTGGTCGCCACTGTGCGGCGTGGCCGCGAAAAGCTGCACTTCCTCAATCCAGTGCCGTTGCATGAGATCTACGAGCGCTGGATTGCCAAGTTCGAAAAGCCGCGCCTGCGCGCCCTTCACTCACTCAAACATCGCTTGGAAGGAAGCAAAGATGGCTAGGTCGCAGTTTGTCTACGTCGCCTATATCCGCACGACGCCGGAGAAGCTGTGGTCAGCGCTGACCGACGCGGAGTTCATGAAGCAGTACTGGTTCGGCATGCACTGCGAAAGCCAGTGGACAGCGGGATCTTCGTGGACACTGGTGTCCGGCGACGGCCAAGTCTTGGACGCCGGCGAGATCGTCGAAGCCGACCCACCAAGGCGCTTGGTGATCCGCTGGCAGCACCAGAACAGAACCGAGCTCAAGGCCGAAGGCGCGTCGCTCTGCACGATGGAACTGGAACCTAGTGGAACGGCGGTCAAGCTCTCCATCACCCACACCATCGAACGCGAGGCATCGAAATTCATCGCGGCGGTTTCCGGCGGCTGGCCGAAGATCATCTCCAACCTGAAGTCCCTGCTGGAGACCGGCTCCATCGTCCTGCAGGACCGATAGCCCGTTCAGAGTGCAGAGCCTGGGAAATCGCCATGATCCAGCTTTTCGGCCGAATGTCCTCGCGACGAGAGTGCCTGCGCGGCTTCGGGCTCGGGGCGAGCATTCGCGGTTCTGCCGACTGCAACGAGCTCTGGACACGCTGAACCCACAAAGGAAGACGCCATGCACGACATCATGCATCTGATCAAAATTCACGCCTCGTCAGAGCGGCTCTACCAGGCGATCACGACGACCGAAGGAATTCATCAATGGTGGACGCGCGACGCGTCGATCGAGCCGAAAGTTGGTGGCGCCGGAGAGTTTGGGTTCTTCGGGAGGCGTTTTGTCGCGAAAATAATCGTCGAAGAGCTTAACCCGGTTACCCGCGTGCGCTGGAAGGTCAGCAACGCGGCTTGGCCAGGTAGCGACATCGAGTTCAACTTGAAGGCTGAAGGGAACGACGCAACTCTTGTCTTTGCCCACCACGGTTTCCCGCGCGCCGACGAAGGTTATGCCAACGCGACGACGCGCTGGGGCCTATATCTTCTCAGCCTCAAACGATATCTGGAGACTGGGAAGGGAACGCCGAACCCGGACGATGGCGAACTGTTCGGTTAGGATAGTGTGACGCTGAGGGGGCACGGACGAGGTAAGACTATCGACCCCTATCGCTGGGACAACTGGACAACTACCCCAGAGTAGTTTCCGTCACTCCCACTCGATCGTGCCAGGTGGCTTGCTGGTGATATCGTAGGTCACCCGGTTGATGCCGCGCACCTCGTTGACGATCCGGCCCGCGACGCGGGTCAGGAAACGCCGCATCGAACGGATACACATCCGCCGTCATCCCATCCGTCGAGGTCACCGCGCGCAGCGCGCAGGCGTGGTCGTAGGTGCGGCCATCGCCCATCACCCCCACGGTCCGCACCGGCAGCAGCACGGCGAACGCCTGCCAGATCGCGTCGTACAGCCCGGCCGCGCGGATCTCCTCCAGGAAGATCGCGTCCGCCCGCCGCAGCAGCGCCAGCCTCTCGCGCGTGATCGCGCCAGGGATGCGGATCGCCAGCCCCGGCCCGGGAAACGGATGCCGCCCGACGATCGCCTCGGGAATGCCCAGCTCGCGGCCCAGCGCGCGCACCTCGTCCTTGAACAGCTCGCGCAGCGGCTCGACCAGCTTCATCCGCATCCGCTCCGGCAGCCCGCCGACATTGTGGTGCGACTTGATCGTCACCGACGGACCGCCGGTGAAGCTGACGCTCTCGATCACGTCCGGATACAGCGTGCCCTGCGCCAGATAATCGGCGCCGCCGAGCTTGCGCGGCCTCCTCCTCGAACACGTCGATGAACAGCCGGCCGATCGTCTTGCGCTTCACCTCCGGATCGGTGACGCCGTCCAGCGCGCCGAGGAACAGCTCCGACGCGTCGCGATGCACCAGGCGGATGTTGAACCGGTCGCGGAAGGTGCGGACCACCTCCTCGGCCTCGCCCTGCCGCAGCAGCCCATGATCGACGAAGATGCAGGTCAGCTGGTCGCCGATCGCCTCGTGGATCAGCACCGCGGCGACCGACGAATCGACGCCGCCGGACAGGCCGCAGATCACCCTGCCCTGCCCACCTCGGCGCGGATGCGCGCGATCTCGGTGGCGCGGAAGCCGGCCATCGTCCAGGTGCCGGACAGACCCAGCACGCCATGGGTGAAGTTGCGCAGCAGCGCGGCGCCATGCGGCGTGTGCACCACCTCGGGATGGAACAGCAGCCCATAGAACCGCCGCGCGTCGTCGGCGATGGCGGCGAACGGCGCGCCCTCGCTCACGCCCACCGCGCGGAAGCCCGGCGGCAGCCGCGTGACGCGGTCGCCGTGGCTCATCCAGACCTGCTCGCGCCCGCCCTTGTGCCAGACGCCCTGGAACAGCACGCAGTCATCGGTCAGATCGACGAAGGCGCGGCCGAACTCGCGATGGTCCGAGCCCTGCACCTCGCCGCCCAGCTGGTCGCACATCGTCTGCATGCCGTAGCAGATGCCGAGCACCGGCACGCCGGCCTCGAACACCGCCTGCGGCGCGCGCGGCGAGGCTGCCCTCGGTCAGGCTCGCCGGCCCGCCGGACAGGATGATGCCGCGCGGCCGCCAGGCCGCGAATGCGCTCGGGATCGGCGTTGAACGGCCAGATCTCGCAATACACGCCCGACTCGCGCAGCCGGCGCGCGATGAGTTGGGTCACCTGGCTGCCGAAGTCGAGGATCAGCACGCGCTCGGCCGGCGAGCGCGGCGGTGGCGGCTGGATCAGGCAGGGAATCGGGCATCGGATTCGCGGTCCTTGCTTGATCCCCGGCGTTGGATCACGCAGCCGACGCGCTTGCAAGGCCGCAGGCTGTCACGGGCGGCCATTCGGAAACCGAGCCCCACGAGGATCGAGCGGCAGGTCCAGCGCATTTATGATGTAGGACACGGTTCGGTAACGCCCACAGAGCAGCAGGATCTCGAAGATCTGCGCCTCGGTGTAGTGTGCCGCCAGCGCGCGATACTCCTCGTTACTCCACGTCATGCGGAAATGCAGCGCGTCAACCGCGCCGATCAAGGACTGTTCGGCCGCGGACCAGCAGTCTGCATCCCCCGTGGTCGTCGCCTTCACCTGCTCTTCCGTAAGCCCGGCCTTCCCGGCGAAGAACGCGACATGCACGCCCCATTCGTATTCGCAACCGGTCAGCGCACAGGTGCGATCGATGACGATCTCGCGCTCACGCAACGACAGCGGTCCGCCATCCAACAGGCTGGCCGCGCGAAACTTGGACCAGGCGCGCTTGTCCTTCGCCACGACCCGGAAAAGCACAGGGGATCCGCATCCGGCCCCATGATCCGCTCGAACTGCTCGCGGACCTCCGGTGCATAGGGCGGCTCAAGCGGCGCTATTCTCGACATGATATTGTCCTCTCTCGATAATTCCGCTGTCATCTGGTTCAGGCGATGCCGGCCGCGAGCTCGTCGACGATCGCCGCGGCCGGCATTTGCGATCGGACCAGTCCGACAGCGCCACCGGCGTAAAGCGCCATCTCTTCGGCGGCGCCGATCACATCGCGTGTCGGCGCGCTGAAGTGGTAGCGTGGAATGCTGCTGCCGTCGGCGCGTCTGGCAACGACATCGCCCTCGCCCGGCCGATCCGGTGCGCGCGGCTCGCCCGCCGCCTGCCAACGGGCCAGTGTGCCGTTTCTTAAGCTGCGGACCGGCGCATTCGGCCAACCCACGTCATAGAGTGTCGAGTACACCGCATCGTCGCCACTGCTTGCCAAGACACGCTCGCGATACACGCGATGGATGTTGGCCTCGTCGGCGGCGAGGAATCGGGTTCCCACCCACACCCCGTTTGCGCCCAGCGCCAGTGCCGCAGCCACGCCGCGTGCATCGGCGATGCCACCAGCGGCCAATACGGGAACCGGCGCCACCGCATCGACGACCTGCGGCAGCAACGCCATCAGCCCGAGTCCGCCTCGGACATGGCCACCTGCCTCGAACCCCTGCGCGACGATCAGATCGAACCCGGCCGCGGCGGACCGCTCCGCCTCCGCGATGGATCCGGCCACCTGTATGGCCAGCGCACCAGCCGCCTTCACGCGATCGACATACGCGCTGCCGTCGCCCCAGAAGAACGATACGGCAGCGACTTTGTGGGCAAGTGCGACCTCGAGCTTCGCCTCGATGGGAAAGTCGAGCACAAAGTTGACCCCGTATGGCCGAGAGGTCAGCGAAGCCATCCGCCGGAAGAGCGCGTCAAGCTGCTCGACGCTGCGCCAGGTGCAGGCCAATTGCCCGAAGCCACCGGCCTCCGACACGGCCGCTGCGAGCTCAGGCGAGGCAACGCCGCCGATCGGGGCCTGAAAGATCGGTTTGCTGATCCCGAGGCGCTGCAATGTGGGATGGAGATGCATGCTGAGTGTCCCTCACTGTGATTGGGGCATGCTAGATTGACCCGCGCACGCGCTGGGGCCATTTGCCGACGCAAATGGGCCAAAACGCCGCCACCGCAGTGATGCAAGCGGCACCCGACGACGCACCACATTACCCGGATGTGGATCGAACGGTCGTCGCGGTGGCCAAGGAGTTTGCCGCCGGCTCGACGACCGGCCTGCACAGCCATGTGCGCGCGCAGTTCATCTTTGCGATCCGTGGATTGATGGTGGCAACGACGGAGGCAGGCACCTGGCTCGTGCCGCCGGGCTACGCGTTGTGGCTGCCGGCCGGAATCAGCCACAACGTCGCAATGCATGGCGCCGTGTCGATGCGCACCGCCTACCTGCGAGCGGGAGATGTACGTAACCTGCCGCGCGACTGCCGGATAGTGACCGTGCCGCCACTGCTGGAAGCGGCACTCGTCGAGCTGTCGGCTGAGCCGCCCGCGTACGACACGGACGGCCGCGGCGGCCATCTTGCGTCACTGATCCTTGACGAGATCGCGCGAGCTCCGCCGACCCCGTTTGCACTGCCGGTCCCCGCTGACCGTCGCCTGCGCCGATTGGCTCAGCGGCTGATCGAGAATCCGGGCTCACCGCTCGACATCGACCATTGGGCTGATGAGGTTGGCGTGAGCCGGCGCACGCTGACGCGCGTGTTCCGCGCGCAGACCGGGCTTTCCTTCGCGGCCTGGCGTCGCCGTCTGCGCCTGTTGCGCGGCGCAGCCCGTTGCGCGGACGGCGAGCCGCTCGCCCGTGTCGCCGCCGGTCTCGGCTACAACAGCCTCGCCGCCTTCCTGTCCATGGCGCGCCGCGAGCTGGGCACCGATTTCGCCCACCTTTGCGGTCCAGGGCCAGTGCCGAGACGCTAAAGCACGCAGCCGGCCCTACAAAGTCTTCTCAAAGTAGAACCGGCGAATTCCGGCCCCGACAGTCTTGTTGCTCGTCGTCGCCGCCACTTCTTCCCGCACGAGCCGATAGCCCACACTCCGGTAATGCGACAGCGCTGCGTCCTGCAATTCCGACGTGCTCAGATCGAGCCTGAACACCTTGCGTCGCCTGCATTCATCTTCAGCAAACCGCAGCATCTTTCGCCGATCCCGCGTCGTCGTGCGGTCGGCCGTGACCCCGTGACGGTGCGGATCGAGAACATGGCCCGGTCAGCACAGATACCTACACGTCGGTCACGGGCATGCGGTATGACACAGGTGATTACCCGCAAAGCGTGCGGCTTTGTGCTGAGCTGCTGAAATCTTCGACAGGGCGAGCCCGATGGGCGCTCGGCATCGGCTTCGCCAGCTTCAACGAGCAGACCGCACACGGCGCCGCCGAATTCCCTTGCGCGACACTGCGATAATTCCGCGAGTTGAAAGTTCCACGGCGCGCAGCCTGCCCGACGGTCGTGTGGTCCTGATGGTTGGCACCGGTCGCACGGTCAGGAGCGAGAGATGGCTTTGTCGCAGATCGCCTGTGGGGAACGGACATCCATCCAGCGCTGATCTCGATACGGCACGGCGACGCTGAAAGCACCGCCTTGGGTTCGGCACTTTTGCCTCGCGCAGCATGGCATTGTGCGTAATGAGCTGCTTACGTCGTCAGGACGCCCCACCCAGCACGCGGCGCTTCGTTCGCGCCACACTTTGGGCAGCGTTCCGGATGGCACGCGCGGCAGAAAGTACGGCTACAAGCCGGGCACGGAGCCAGCGCCGCAGGAACAACCAGGTGAAGCGCGTCATCGCACACCAGGCGCGGCCGGTGGGTCGAGGCGGTGAACTCGCACGCCGGCGGCTCCAGCGCCCGCGCCAACGGGTTCCAGTCCAGCTGGATTACCCGATCCGCCTTGCGCCGACGTATCTGCACCGTGAAACGATGGACTTGCATCGCGAGGTCAAGTGTCTGAGCCCACTCGATCTTCACGCGCGTGGTGTACTGACGCGCCAGATCGTCCAGC
>CAVZNH010000071.1:0-219392 GCA_963776505.1 uncultured Alphaproteobacteria bacterium | reverse complement strand
TCCACGACAGGAACAGCCCGGTCCGGTCGGCCTCCATCGCCTTCGCTTCTCGGCGCCATTCCTGCAACGCCTCGGCCGCGTCGTCGTCGAAGCGAAGGATCACTGGATTGCCGTCGGGCGTCGGCAACTCCCGTAGTCGGCGCAGCGCCGCCATCAGGTCGAACGGAAGGCTGCGGCCCGATGGGCGAGCTGACACCTCGGCCGGCGGCATCGGCCAGCAATAGAGGAACCGTGCAGCCAGCCCGTCGTCATCGCCTGCCAGCATCACCGATGCCAGCCGATCCGGTTGGAACCCGCCGACGATGCCCCAGGTCAGGTGCGGAACATCGGGCGCGTCGTCACCATCTTTCACGCGATCTGATGCCCAGCGCCCGCCCTCATAGGCTTGTAGCCAGAACCCCCGATCGCCGCCGGCGTTCCCGTTGCCGTACTTCCCCATTCCGCCAATCCAGCCCGCCAGTTCGTCTCGGTGCAGCAGCAGACCGCGCGGGTTTGCTGCGCTCAGATCGCGGGCTGTCTCATGGTCGGGTCGGTCGAGTAGATGCGGCGCTTGTGAGGCGCGTCCGGCTCACGCGCGCCGTCCGGCTCCATGCGGTGGCGCCAGCCTTTGTCCTTCACCGCCTCTTTGACTTCGGATTCCCACGCGGCGCGAACGCTCTTTCGCTTCCTGCTTCGCCGTGCGGTACTCGCGCAGCCGATCCTCCCAATCATCGTTCAGTTGCCCGCCGAGTTCCGACAGTGGCTTGGTGGCCGCGTCGATACCGGGGCTTTTCCGGCGCTGGCAGTGCCAATGCAGGCAACCCAGACGTTCGGCAGGATGTTCCCACCCGTCCCACGGGCTCCCCCACCGTGCGTTGCCGAGGGTGGCGCCGATCGTGGCCAAAAGCGCGCCCGCGACGTAATCCGCTGGGCGCGCCGGCGCGCTCGGCCGCTTCGATCGATCCACGGCTGCCATTTGCCGGGGAACAACGTGAGATTCAGCGCTGGGGCGGGCAGTGTCTCGGCAGTTGCAAGGCCGAGGTCAGGTCTGGGCCAGGGCGTCAGTGTCCGCGGCCGTTCCCAGGCGCGGTGCAATTCGCGTCCGTCTTGCGCCTCGCCCTTTTCCGTTTCCACGCGGCAAGTTCCGGGTCCGCGTCCAGCGCGGCCAAGTAGTCCTGGAAGGACTTCCACCTTCGGCCCGCATCTGCCGCGCCAGGCGGAAAGCCCGCGCGCTGCGGTCCGACTGTCGATCTGTTCGCCGTCGCCTTTGGCGAAGGCTGGTCCGACATTGCCCAGCAATTCGCGAAGCGTATCCGTGGGGACATGCCGTAACTCGGCCGATGCCTCCGGCAGCCGGTCGTCTGTGACCGCGTAATAGCGCCCGCCAAGGTGCAGCTCGATTGCGGGTGGGTGATCCACGCCGGTCTCTCGCGTTTGAAGGATCGGCCGAACGCAGCGGATTATAGTAGGCCCGCCTTTCGAAGCAGGGACTGCACCGGAAGCCATCAGGAAGAACGCTTTGGCGCCAGTCCCGCTGGGTGAGACCTCCGCGTATGTATCCAACAATGCGAGCACGTCGCACGCCCAGGGCGCCATCGCACCGGTTTCAGGATCTCGGCAACTGTCAAGATCAACACCGCCGATACTGTAGCCGTCCGGCCACTCCCCGAGGATCAGCCCAACGCCGCCAGGGCCGTGCGGGGAGGCGGGCAACCTCATGTCCGCTGCATCGGCCATCGGGCGTGCGCCCCATGTTTCGGGGCCGTGCTTGACGCATCGCGCAGTGTACGGGGGTCTTTCGGCACTTTCGTGATGCGCCCACCTCCGCGCTGCGGCTCAGTGCGCCATGCGACCCACCGCGGGGCGGATGCGAGGTCGTCAGGGTCGGGCCTATCATGCCACGCAGCGTCGCCGCGCTGAGATAGGTCACACTGCCATCGGGAAGGATCAGAGTTGCGCCCGATACGGTCGGGTCAACGTCCACCAATGCCAGCAAAACACGGATAGCCGCTGCGCGACGATCCTCTGCCGTCAGGGCGGTAGTTGCGCTTAGGCTCTCTCTGAAAGTAGCCATTCTCGGGGATCTCCCCGCCGTCTACACTTGGCAATAGCCGCGTCGTCTCTGTAAAATGCAGTTGCTACGCTGCAATAGTTCCAAGACAGGCCGCCGTTTCCGCCAGTTGGGATCGGCGGTTTGTTTTAGGCGGCTGCCTTGGGGTTACGGAATGTGGCGACCGGCAAGCTGTCGAGGTGCTCTCGCAAGCTCGCCATCAGGATCAACGTCCGGCTCCGCTTTTGACAGCGCGGAGATCGCCCGCAGCCAGGCGCCGGTAAATTTCTGAACGGCTCAACCGCTCACACGTTGGGCGTCGGCTATTGGTAGGGCTAGCGGCTCAAGTGCCGTTCCGCCTCTGTTTGGGCGACGCCAAACTTCATCGGTCGTGTTCATCACAGGGTGTCCCTTGCTATCGCGGGACACACCAAATATCAGGCCACTTCCGGGAGGGGAAAGGACAAATTTGCCGGTTGGTTATTTGTCCGTGTTCCATGGTGGATCACCTATGGGGAATTTTCCGGTCCGCGCAAATTCTGCCAGCGCATTGAAGGCAGATTTTCGTTGGCGCAATAGGCGGCGAAGGCGCTTCGTGATCGCCCCAGCACTCGGGCCGTACCTTTTCCCGGAGACACCGCTGCCAAATAGTGCCCAACGAAGGGGGCAGCTCCGCGCCGGCTCTTGTCGTCGGGATGGCGACGAACCCAGTAATCATAATGTTCCAAAATCACAGCATCACGGCTCGGATTAGTAGTGCCCCTTGGCTTGCCACCTTTGCGGCCTTTGCGCTTCGCAACTTCAGTCCAACACCGCCTTGCTTCTGCCTCGCCCAATTGACTGACCACTTGTTGGAAGCAAATAGCCATCATCTCACGAGTTTCGGTCCTGATCTTTTCGACTTCCCGCGACCATTTCGCCAGTGCGTTGACCATCAACCGCCCGCTGCGTGCAGCGGCACCACCTTCGCGGCCCCCGCCTCGATCCCGTCCAGCGCATCCGCCAGCCGTTGCAGCGCTGCCGCCACCTGCGGCCGGTAGCGGCTCCGGTTGTAGGTCGCGGCCAGCGGCGAGCGGATGCTGACGTGGTTCAGCGCCGCTTCGATGATGTCCGGCAGTTCGCCCATCTCGCCGAGCATCGTCGCGCCAGTGCGGCGCAGATCGTGGCGGGTCCACCCCGCTGTGCCGCTGGCCTCTTGCAGCGCCTTCGTCTCGCGATCCCAATTGCCGAGCGGCGCGCCGGTGGATGTGGCGAAGATCAGCACATTCGGGTCCGGCTGCGTCAGGGTTGCCGGCATCGTCAGTCGGCAGCCGGGACCGCAACAGGTCGATTGCCTGCCGAGACAGTGGGCACAACGTGCGGCTCGCCATTCTTCGTCTCGGGAATGGTCCAGGTCCGCGCCCCAAGTTTACGTCGCGCCAGCGGGCCAGGGCGGCCTCCTGGCGGCGGGCAAGGGTCAACAACATGAACCGCAGCGCGGCGGCATAGGGACGGCTGGACGCGCGCAGGACCGGCAGCAGCGCCGCCAGTTCGTCACGGGTCAAGACGCGTTTGCGCCGCTCAACGGTCGCCGATGTCGAGAGGTTCGCCAACTCCGGCGGTACATATTTCCGGCCTGGCTGCGCCGCCCACTTCAAGGCGGGGCGGATGGTGCGCACCGCGAACGCCGCTGATTTCGGGAAGGCGTAATTGTCCGCAGCCATTTGCAGGTCCGCCAGGGTCAGTGTCGTAACAGGCCGGGCCAGGAGTGCCCTGAATACCAAGTTTATCCGTTTGCGACTCTCGGGCCACGCCCGCTGTTGGTTGCCGCGCTTCTCCCCGTATGTGTCCAGCACGGCAGCCAGGGTCCCGATTCCGGCCTTGGCTGCCTCGCCGATGGCGCGCTCGCGTCGCCGCTCGGCTATGGGATCGGCGCCCTCGTGCTTCACCCGCGTGTGGAGTGCCCGCGCGTCGCTTCGCGCTTCGCTTACACCCTTCGCGGGATAGCTCCCGATGGGGAAGCGCCGCATGCGCCCTTGCCGATCCCGACAGGCCAGAACCCAAGTCGCGGTACCCGCCGGCGTCAACCGCAAACGGAGGCCCGGACAAGCCGGCATCGGCCAAATCCCGCCTTGTTCCGTCAGCGACCGCCTTCATCGCCTTGTTGATCGCCGTATCAGTCAGCCGCACCGGCATATCGTTGCACTCCAGCCCGATGGGGCTTCACTGGGGCTTCACCAGGGCTTCAATAACAGGGCATGGCCTGGGACGCCACGAGACCCACCCCTGTCGGCAGCTTCGAGCGCGCAGCAATCCGAATATCGGAGTTAATCGACTAATCTGGGTATGAGCTGGAACGATATGGGACAGTCCAGCAAAGCTGTCCCCTCAGAAATCAATATCCTGGGCGGCCTGGCAATCGGCTTGCTGCGGCACGGCATGTCGTTCGCCGATGCAGCCGGCACCTTCACCACGCTGACCGCGGGCGACGGATTGGTGTCGCAGATCCCGGCACTGCTGGTCTCCACCGCCGCCGGCATCGTGGTGACGAAGGGCGGCATGGAGGGCACCGCGGACGTTGCGTTGATCCGCCAGCTCGGCAGGAGCCCAAAGCCGCTCGCCATGGCCGCCGGCGCTGCGACCGTGCTGGCCCTGCTCCCCGGCCTGCCGACATTGCCATTCATCGCACTCGCGGGATTGGCGGGCGGCGGCGCCTGGCTGCGCTACAAGAACCCCTCGATCGTGGTTACCGATACGCCAGCGCCCTCGTTCGTCACCGAACAGCCGATCAGTGATGCGCTGCGGATGGATATGATCCGGCTGGAGCTGGGCTATGGCCTGCTGACGCTGGCCGGTGGCGACGCGCCACGGCTGACCGAGCAGATCAAGGGCCTGCGCCGCTCGATTGCCGCCGAGATGGGCTTCGTCCTCCCGCCAGTACGAATTCAGGACAACATGCAGCTCGGCGCGGATCACTACTCGATCCGCGTGAAGGAGATCGAGGCCGGCAGTGGTGAGCTGCGCCCCACTATGCTGTTGGCGATGGATCCAAAGGGCGGCACACCCCCCGTGAAAGGCGAGCCGACGCGCGAGCCAGCGTTCGGCCTCCCCGCGCTGTGGATCGATCCCGATCTGAAGGAAGAAGCGTTGTTCCGTGGCTGTACCGTGGTGGATCCCCCCAGCGTGCTGACCACTCATCTGACCGAGACGGTGCGGGAAAATATGTCGGAGCTGCTGTCCTACGCCGAGACCCAGAAGCTGCTGGATGAGCTGCCACGCGAGCAGCAGAAGCTGGTGGCCGACCTGATCCCGTCGCAGATCACCGCTGGCGGAGTGCAGCGTGTCTTGCAGAGTCTGCTGGCCGAACGGGTGTCGATCCGCGACCTGTCGACTATCCTGGAGGGCGTCCAGGAGGCATGCGGCGGCGCGACCCGCGCCATCCCGGCGATCGTCGCACATGTCCGGGGGCGGCTGGCGCGACAAATCAGCGACAGCCACACCGGCGCGGGCGGCTACATCCCGCTGATCACGCTGTCGCCTGGGTGGGAGACCGAGTTCGCGGAGGCGGTTGGCGGGCCGCCGGAGGATCGCCAGCTCGCCATGGCGCCGAGCAAACTGCAGGACTTCATGCAGAAGCTCCGCGCCGCATTCGATGCCGCCGCGAGCACCGGGGAGACGGCGGTGCTGCTGACCTCGGGCGGCATCCGCGGCCAGGTGCGGGCGATCGTCGAACGGATACGGCCGAATACGCCGGTGCTGGCACAGGCGGAGATCCATCCGCGTGCACGGATCCGCACAGTGGGGACGATATGAGCGCCGTCCGCCGGGTGTTGCGATGCGCCTGAAACTCTATCGCGCTCCCGCAATGGCCCAGGCGATGGCGCGCGTGCGCGCCGAACTCGGTGAGGACGCATTGATCCTCGCGACCCGCCGAGTTGGCGACGGCGTCGAGGTCACCGCGGCCTTGGAGCCTGAAGACCATCCACCGCCATCGCCGCTGCTAATGGCCGATCCCGGCCGCCTCGCCGCCCTCGAATTCCATGCCATCCCCAACCCAGTGCTTACCGCCTTGCGGTACGGAGATCTGGCAACCGTCCTTGCTGACGCGATATCATTTGCCGCTCTCCCGCTCGGCCAGCAGCCACTGCTAATGGTCGGGCCGCCGGGCGCCGGCAAGACATTGACCGTGGCGCGGCTGGCGACCCGTCTCGTGATGGCCGGCAGCATGCCGATGGTGATCACCGCCGACGGCAAGCGCGCCGGCGCGACGGAGCAGCTGGCCGCCTTCACCCGGCTGCTTGGCATCAGCCTCATCGTCGCCTGTCATCCGGTCACCCTCAGCCGCGCGCTCACGCGTCGCCCGCCCGCTACCCCAGTGCTGGTCGATACGCCCGGCTGCGACCCGTTCGACCCAATGCAGGTCGAAGAACTCACGGCACTCGCGGCCGCAATCTCAGGCATTATGGTGCTGGTGCTGCCCGCCGGCCTCGACGCTGCCGAGGCGGCAGACCTCGCGCGAGCCTTCGCCGCTGCCGGCGCCAGCCTGTTGGTAGTCACTCGGCTCGACCTGGCGCATCGCCTCGGCAGCGTCCTGGCTGCCGCCAGCGCCGGCCTGGCCCTGACCGAGGCCGGGATCGGTCCCGGCGCAGCGGACGGACTGTTGCCGATCACCCCAGAGTGGCTCGCTGCTCGCCTGCTGACAGGATCGCGCCAATGACGGAAGGCCGCACGATTGCCATAGCCTCGGGCAAAGGCGGCGTGGGCAAGACCTGGTTCGCCATAACGCTTGCCCACGCGCTCGCGCGACACGGAAGTCGCGTTTTGCTGTTTGACGCTGATCTGGGTCTCGCCAATGTCGACATTCAGCTCGGTCTGACACCGAAGCAGGACCTGGGGGGTGTCATCGCCGGCCGTGCCACGCTGGCCGACGCCATATTGCACCAGACCGAGGGTGGCTTTGCGATCGTGGCCGGCCATTCCGGCTCAGGCGCCCTCTCTGGGATCGAGCCGGCGGCGCTGGAACGCGTTCTCGCCGCCCTCCATGACGAGACCGGGCACTACGACATGGTGCTGCTCGATCTCGGCGCCGGCCTTGACCGTGCGGTGCGTCGGATGTCGGCCTGGGCGGACACGATGCTGGTGCTCGCTACGGACGAGCCCACGAGTCTTACCGACGCCTATGCCGTGATCAAGCTGTACGCCATGGACCGGCCGCAGGGCGATGTTCGGGTCGTGGTCAACCTGGCCGCTACGCGCCAAGCCGGCCAACGGACGTTCGCCACTTTGGAGCGCGCCTGCCAGACTTTTCTCGGCCGCGCCCCCAAGCTCGCCGGCATCGTGCGCCGCGACGACAGGGTGCGCGACGCGATACGTCGCCAGACACTGTTGGTAACACGATATCCAACCTCGCCCGCCGCCACCGACGTGGAGGCAGTCGCCCGTTCATTGTAGCTTCCGCTGCGCCGCACCACATGGCGGGCGGAGAAACAGCATGGCGTTGATCCGCAGCAACCGGGCCCGCGATCTGCGCGTGGATTTCTTCCGCGGCCTCGCCCTGTGGTGGATCTATACTGACCACATTCCGGGCGACGTCCTGGGCGATTACAGCCTGCGCAACTTCGCCATGTGCGACGCGACCGAGGTGTTCGTGCTGCTTGCCGGCTTCGGCGCGGGCATCGCCTATGGCTCGGTGATGGACAGGCAGGGCTATCTGTATGCTGCGGCCGACACGCTGCGCCGCGCCTGGACGCTCTACATCGCCCACATCTTCCTGTTCGTCGTTTACACGGCGCAGGTGGCGTATTCGGCTGCCGCGCTCGACCGCACCTTCTACCTGGAGGAGACCCGGCTCGACGTCCTGGCCGACGCGCCGTATCGAGCCCTGCTCGAGGCGCTCCTGCTGCGATTCCAGCCCAGTCTATTGAACATCCTGCCGCTCTACGTGGGGCTGCTGCTGATCTTCGCACTCGCATTGCCGTTGCTGCGGAAACCGGCGCTCCTGTTCACCGCATCGGCAACGGTTTATGCCGCGGTTCGCGTGACCGGCATTAATCTGCCGGCCTGGACCGGAGAGGGGTGGTTCTTCAACCCTTTTGCCTGGCAGCTGCTGTTCATGATCGGCGCTATCATGGCTTATGCGCCGCCACGTATGCCACGCTTGCGCTGGCCGATTGATCTGCTCGCGATGCTGGTCCTGGCGGCGGGGATCGTCGTCATATGGGTGATCGACATCCATCCGCGTATTCTTGCCGCGATGCCGGCGCCGGTGATCCGCTTCGTCATCACCGAGGACAAGACCGGGCTGCATCCGTTCCGCCTGCTCTCCATCCTGTCGCTCGCCTGGCTGGTCGCGCGCTCGGTGCCGCGTGACGCCGCCTGGCTGCGGTCGCGTGTCGCCGGCCCCCTGGTCCTGCTGGGGCAGAACTCGTTGCCGGTCTTCTGCTCTGGCATCTTCCTGGGCTTCCTCGCCCGCCTTGGCCTCGAGGCGCGCGACAATACTGCGATGCAGATCGCGGTGAACCTGCTTGGGGCAGTGGCGATGGTTGCCGTGGCGGGACTTACCGCCTGGTATCGCGGTAAGGCACGTGCATCTGCGCCGGCACAGCGGCAGCCGGTTACCTTGCCGGCGGTCGCCCGGACTGATACCGGATAGGTAAATGCGCCGTCCGGCTTCCGTCATTCTGCTCTGCGCCTTTCTGGCTATCTCGCAACAGTCGCGTGCGGGCGAACTGGGCGCTGCCTGCGGCGCACCAGAGGAATTTATCACCACCGATGCCTCGTTGGCGCAGCTTGCTGCGGCAATAGCCGCGGGGGGGCCGGTTGACATTCTGGCTGTCGGGTCGGCGACCACAGTCGGCTCGGCCACGTCGAACGGGCAGCACAGTGCGGCTCAGGGCGGCGCATTCCCGTGGCATATGGTGCGTGCGCTGAACGCCGCACTTCCCTCGGTGGAATTCCGCCTTACCGTGCGCGGCGGTCGCGGGATGACGACCGAGGATATGCTGCCACTGATCGATGCGGCGCTGAAGCAGCAGCACTACCCGTTGGTGCTGTGGCAGACCGGCACAGTGGAGGCGGTGCGCGGGCTGCAGCCCGACGGCATGCTGGACCTGTTGCACAAGGGTGCCGAACACGTGCGGGACGCAGGCGGCGACCTCGTTCTGATCGACCCGCAGTTCAGCCGCTTCCTGCGTGCCAATACCGACCTCGATCCGTACGAGAACGTAATGCAGCAGGTCGCGACGATGCCAGGCGTGGCACTGTTCCATCGGTTCGATCTGATGCGCTCCTGGGCCGACACAGGGACGATCGATCTGGAGCACACCCAGCAGGCTGATCGCGACACGGCGCTGGATGAGCTGAACAAGTGTCTTGGGCAAGGCGCTGGCGCGCTTCGTGCTGAACGGGGCGGATACTGGGAAGCGGTAACGGCGCTCCGGGCGGGAGGATGACACACGCTGCCACCCGGCGCATTGTTGGCCCATCTATTGTCGATGGGAGGAAGCGAATGGCTGGAATGCTCGATGGCAAGGTTGCCGTTGTGACTGGTGCGGGGCGCGGTATCGGCCGCGCGACGGCGATCTGCCTGGCGGCAAATGGCGCCAAGGTGGTGGTCTGCGATGTCGGCGCCGCGGTGACCGGCGAGGGCCACGACATCGGCCCGGCGCAGCAGGTGGTGGCCGAGATCACCCAGGCGAACGGCCAGGGCCGTGCGGTGGCCAACACCGACAGCGTCGCCGAGTGGGAGAACGCGCAGAAGATCGTGCAGACCGCGATCGATAATTTCGGCCGCATCGACATGGTGGTGAACAATGCGGGCATCCTGCGTGACCGCATCTTCCACTACATGACGCCCGAGGAATGGGACGCGGTGATGAAGGTGCATCTCTACGGCGCCTTCTACGTCAGCCGCGCCGCGGTGCCGCATTTCCGCAAGCAGGAAAGCGGCTGCTATGTGCACATCACGAGCACCTCGGGGCTGATCGGCAGCGTCGGACAGGTGAACTACGGCGCCGCGAAGCTGGGCATCGCCGGGCTGTCACGCTGCATCGCGATGGACATGCAGCGCTACCACATCCGCTCCAACTGCATCGGGCCGCATGCATTCAGCCGCATGATCGAGACGGTGCCCGGCCAGACCGAGGAGCAGATGAAGGCGCGCGCCGAGAGGACGCGGCCGGATCACATCGCGCAGCTCATCGCGTTCCTCGGGACCGACGCGGCGGAAGGCGTGTCAGGGCAGATCTTCGGCGTGCGCGGCAACGAGGTGTATCTGTACAATCAACCGCGGCCGATACGCATCATGGCGCGCACCGACGGCTGGACGCCGGAGAAGCTCGCCGAACACTGGCTGCCCGCGGTGAAGAACAGCTTCACCCCGCTGGAACGGACGCGCGACGTCTATCCGTGGGATCCGGTCTGAACCTCCTGTCATTGCGAGCGAAGCGAAGCAATCCCCATCGTTTTGGCGGGGATTGCTTCGTCGCCGCTACCGCCCCACGAAGTTCGGCTTACGCTTCTCCCTGAACGCCGCCACCCCTTCGCGATGGTCCTCGGTCTGATCGAGCTGCGGCTGCACGAATGCCTCGTAGTCGAGAAAATCCTCGTAGCTTGGCCCACTCGCCATGTGGAACAGCTTCTTCGCCATGCCGAACGCGAAGGTGGGACCCGACGCAAGATCCGCGGCCAGTTCCTCGGTCTTCGCCATCAGCTCGCCGTCCGGCACGACATGATTGACCAGCCCGAGTGACAGCGCCTCCTGCGCCTCGACGAAGCGCGCGGTGAACACCAGCTCCTTCGCGCGAGCCAGTCCGATGCGCCGGGTCAGGAACCAGATCGCGCCGCCGTCCGGCGCCAATCCGATGCGTCGGAATACCTGCGAGAACCGCGCCGTCTCCGACGCAACGATCAGGTCGCACGCCAGCGCGATACGACCAGCCGATGCCCACCGTCGGCCCGCGCACCGCGGCGATCACCGGCTTCTCGGTCGCATGCAGCGTGCGCAGAAACTGGTGGCTGCCACCCTGCATCCTCTCCCGCTCGGCGCGCAGTCCGCCGCGCTGCATGCGCCCGACATCGGCGCCGGTGCAGAACGCGCGGCCCTCGCCGGTGACGATGATGACCCGCACGTTCTCATCGAAGCGAAGCTGCTGCGTGTAGTCGCGCAACTGCGCGCGCATCTCGTGGGTCAGCGCGTTCAGCTTCTCCGGCCGGTTCAGCACGATCTTCGCCACCGGCCCTTCGATGATCAGATCCACCGACATCGCCGCGCTCCTCCGCATTGTCGGCAATATCCAAGCGTGTTGACGCCATGCGGGCAAGGCGCCACCGTTGCAATGTCAAGGGGGGAACCGGCCATGGCGCGTCCGTTCGAAGGCATCCGCATCATCGACATCACGCATGTGCTGGCGGGACCGTTCGCCGCGTATCAGCTCGGGTTGATGGGCGCCGATGTCATCAAGGTCGAGCATCCGGACGATCCGGACCAGAGCCGCGATTCCGGCAGCGACAACGACCTGAACCACGCCAACATGGGCACCGGGTTTCTGACCCAGGGCTCCAACAAGCGCGCCATCACGCTGAACCTGAAGACCGAGCAGGGCCGCGAGATCCTCAAGAAGCTGGTCGCCACCGCCGATGTGCTGGTGGAGAACTACCGGCCCGGCGCGTTCGAGGCGCTCGGTCTCGGCTATGAAGACCTGCGCAAGATCAACCCGAAGTTGATCTACGCGTCGTTCTCCGCATTCGGCCAGGGCGGCCCGCGGCGCGAGCAGACCGCGTATGACCACGTGATCCAGTCCACCTCCGGCATCATGGCAATGACCGGCACGCCGGCGGCCAATCCGATCAAGATCGGCGCGCCGGCGATCGACTATGCCACCGGCACGATGGGCGCCTACGCACTGTCGGCGGCACTGTTCCAGCGCGAGCGCACCGGCCAGGGCCAGCGCGTCGACATGGCGATGCTGGATGTCGCGATCATCCTGATGGCCTCGCACGTGACCGGCTATATGCGCAACGGCCATCATCCGAAGCCGTCGGGGAACACCACGGGCCATGCCACCAGCATGGCGTATCAGACGAAGGACGGAATGGTGATGCTGGGCGCATCCAACCTGCGACAGCAGAAGCGGCTGTGGACGGTGCTCGAGCATCCCGAGATGATCAAGCGCACCAACGACGAACGCCGCGCCGATCATGCTCGCGAGGAAAAGCTGCTGGCCGAGATCATGCTGACGCGCAGTGCGGCGGAGTGGGAGGTGTGGCTGCAGGAGCGCCACGTGCCGGCGTCGAGGGTCCGCACGATGGGCGAGGCGCTGGCCGATCCACAGATCGCATCGCGCGGCGTGCTGCATCGGCAGGAAAGTGCGCCAGGGATCGAGGGGCCGTTCACTGTCCCCGTGGCAGCGTTCAAGTTCGCGCATGACGGGCCGCGTGTCGACCGCCCGCCGCCGATGTTCGGGCAGCATACCGACGAGGTGCTGGGGGAGTTGGGATACAGCAGCGCGGACATCGCGCGGTTCCGCGCGGACAAGGTGGTGTGAACGTCCGGCTGGTCATGAACTAATGGGAGGCGACGATGCAACTCGGTCGGCTTGGCGCGTGGTATTCGACTGACAAGCTGGGCGGCCCCCAGCAGATCAAGGCCTTCGTGCAGACCGTCGAGCGTCTCGGCTACGGCACGTTGTGGTACCCTGAATCCCGCGGCTATGAATCCCTCTCTGTCGCCGGCTTCATGCTGGCCAACACGAATAACCTGAATCTCGGCAGCTCCATCGCCTCGATCTACGCGCGCGATGCCTTCACCTCCCGCCGCGGTCTGCTCTCACTGCAATCCCTCTACGGCGACCGCTTCATCCTCGGTCTCGGCGTCAGCCACGTTCCGATGGTCGAAGGCATTCGCGGCCACAAATACGAAAAGCCGGTGCCGGCGATGCGCGCCTACCTCGACGGCATCACCAAGGGTGAGGCCGGCTCCGACACCTGGCCGATCGCCATCGCCGCGCTCGGCCCGCTGATGCTGAAGCTGGCAGCGAGCCACACACGCGGCGCGCTGCCCTACAACACCACGCCACAGCATACTGCCGAAGCCGCACGCATCCTCGGCCGCGGCAAGTGGCTGGTCGCCGAGCAGAAGGTTTCACTTGAAACCGATCCGGCGAAGGCGCGTGCGCTCGGGCGCAAGGAGCTGTCGCGCTACATGACCCTCGACAACTACCGCAACAACTGGCTGCGCATCGGCTTCTCGGAAGCCGAACTGGCGAACGGCGGTTCCGACCGGTTCATCGACGCGATGGTGCTGTGGGGCGGCGCCGACAAGGTCCGCGAGGGCCTGCGCGCGCACTTCGCCGCGGGCGCGACGCAGGTCTGCATCCAGCCGGTGCACGAGGACGGCGACACCGCGACGCGCGACCGCATCCTGACCGAGCTTGCCAACACCTGACCGGAGTGATGCCATGCTGGCAATCCCGAAATCCGGGCCGCTCGCACGAACCACGATGGCCTATGTGCTGGCAGGTGGCCGCGGCAGCCGGTTGATGGAACTCACCGACCGGCGCGCCAAGCCGGCGGTGTATTTCGGCTGCAAGTCGCGGATCATCGACTTCGCCCTGTCGAACGCGCTGAATTCCGGCATCCGCCGCATCGGGGTTGCGACGCAGTACAAGGCGCACAGCCTGATCCGTCATCTCCAGCGCGGCTGGAACTTCTTTCGCGTCGAACGCAACGAAAGCTTCGACATACTGCCCGCGTCGCAGCGTGTTTCCGAGACCGAATGGTACGCCGGAACCGCCGATGCGGTGTATCAGAACATCGACATCATCGAGAGCTACAGTCCGGACCACATCATCATTCTCGGCGGCGACCACGTCTACAAGATGGACTACGAGCCAATGCTGCAAATGCACCACGAACGTCAGGCCGACGTGACGGTAGGGTGCATCGAGGTGCCGCGCGAGGAAGCGTCCGATTTCGGCGTCATGGCGGTGGACGGCACCGATCGGATCCTGTCGTTTCTGGAGAAACCAAAAGACCCGCCAGGCATGCCGGACAAGCCCGACAAGGCGCTGGCCAGCATGGGTATCTATGTCTTCGCCACGAAGTTTCTGTTCGACCAGCTTCGACGCGATGCCGCTGATCCCAACTCGAATCGCGATTTCGGCAAGGACCTGATCCCGTATCTGGTGAAGCACGGCAAGGCGCAGGTGCACCGCTTCACCGAATCCTGCGTGCGATCCGGCTTCGAGGCGGAGGCCTATTGGCGAGACGTCGGCACGCTCGACGCGTACTGGCAGGCCAACATCGACCTGACCGAAGTGATCCCGCAACTCGATCTCTATGACAGCGACTGGCCGATCTGGACCTATGCCGAGGTCACGCCGCCCGCCAAGTTCGTGCACGACGTGGATGGCCGCCGTGGTCAGGCGATCAGTTCGCTGGTCTCCGGTGGTTGCATCATATCCGGTGCGTCGCTGCGCCGCTCGCTGCTGTTCACCGGTGTGCACATGCACTCCTTCGCGAGCATCGAGAACACCGTCGTGATGCCGTACGTGGACATCGGCCGTTCTGCCTGGCTGCGCAACGTCATCATCGATCGCGGAGTGCGGATTCCTGAAGGTCTGGTGGTCGGCGAAGACCCGATCGCCGACGCAAAACGCTTCCGCCGCACCGAGCAAGGCGTCTGCCTGATCACTCAGCCGATGCTCGACCGTTTGAGGTGATGGCGCCGCTCAACGTCCTCGCGGTGGCCTCGGAGATATTTCCGCTGATCAAGACAGGTGGTCTCGCCGATGTCACCGGCGCGCTGCCTGGCGCGCTCGCCGCGCAGGGCGTCGCTGTGCGTTCAGTGATACCGGGTTATCCGCCCGTGCTGGACGCACTCGAAGGCGGCGTGGTGGTTGCCACGCTGGACGATCTGTTCGGCGGCGCGGCACGCATCGTGGCAGCGCAAGCGGCGGGGCTTGACCTGTTCGCGATCGATGCGGCGCATCTCTTTGCGCGCGAAGGCGATCCGTATCGCGGCCCCGACGGTGTGGACTGGAGCGACAACGCGTTCCGCTTCGCCGCGCTGTCGCGTGTAGCGGTGCTGCTGGCACAAGGATTGGTCCCTGGATATCGGCCGGACGTCGTGCACGCGCATGATTGGCAGACGGGGCTTGTGCCGGCTTATCTGCACTACGCCGGCGCCATCGATCCGCCGACCGTGATGACGATCCACAATCTCGCGTTCCAGGGGCAATTTCCGGCGGGGCTCTTGCGGCCTCTCGGGTTTCCGCCGGATGCATTCACCGTCCAGGGCGTCGAATACTATGGCGGCATCGGCTTCCTGAAGGCTGGGCTGCAATTCGCCGACCGGATCACCACGGTATCGCCCACCTACGCCGCAGAGATCCGAGCACCGGCCGGCGGTGTGGGTCTCGACGGTCTGCTCCGAGCCCGCGCTGACGTGCTGTCGGGCATCCTCAACGGCATCGATACGGATGTATGGGACCCGGCGAACGACACGCATCTCGCTGCGACGTTCGATGTCGATCGGCTTACCGAACGCGCCGCGAACAAGACGGCACTGCAGGCCCGCCTCGGCCTACGCCGCGATCCAGCGAAGCTGCTGTTCGGCGTGATCAGTCGAATGTCGGCGCAGAAGGGGATCGATCTGCTGCTCGCGGCGCTGCCGGTTCTGCTTGGCGGCGGCGGACAGCTTGTCGTTCTCGGCTCCGGCGAGGCACCGCTGGAAGCGGGCTTGCGCGCCGCCGCCGCAGCAAACCCGGATGACGTTGGCGTACAGATCGGCTACGACGAAGGCTTGGCGCATCTGATCCAGGGCGGGTGCGATGCGCTGCTGATGGCTTCGCGCTTCGAGCCGTGCGGACTGACCCAGCTCTGTGCCATGCGCTATGGCACGTTGCCGGTTGTCGCGCATGTCGGCGGACTCTGCGACACCGTGATCGACGCCAACGAGATGGCGCTGGCCGCTGGCATCGGCACCGGCTTCCACTTCTCGCCGGTGACGAGCGAAATGCTGGCTGCGGCGATCCTGCGCGCGCTGTCGGTGTGGCGACAGCCGGACGTGTGGCGACGGCTGCAGCGCAACGCGATGCAGACCGATGTAAGCTGGCATCGGCCGGCCGCGCGCTACGCGGCTCTGTATCGCGAATTGGCGCCGGGACATGGATGAAAGGCATGGATGATGGATCTCGCTGCGGCAGTGGCGGCGCAACGCGAACTGGCAGAAAGCCTGTTCGATCAGCTTCGTCGCGACGGGCTCGACGAACCTGGCGTGTCACGCGATCCGTACGGCCCGGGCGAACAGCGCGCACACGCGACAGTGACCGCTGCAGCACGTCACCTAGACTTGCGCATCGAACATGATGCCGCGGCCAACCTCTACATGACCCTCGCCGGCCGCGATCCGCAGGCGAAGCGCGTCATCGTCGGTTCGCATCTCAACTCCGTCCCGCATGGCGGCAACTTCGACGGCGCCGCGGGCGTGGTGGCGGGGCTTGTCGCGGTCGCCGCCCTGCAGCGCGCCGGCATCGCGCTGGATTGCGATCTTACCGTGATGGGCATCCGCGCGGAGGAAAGCATCTGGTTTCAGGTCTCCTATATCGGCAGCCGCGGCGCACTCGGCATGCTGCCGGATGGCGCGCTCGATGTGCGGCGCATCGACACCAATCGCACGCTGGCCGAACACATCGCCGACTGCGGTGGAGATCCCGCAGCGCTGCGCGGCGGCGCACGCTACCTCGATCCGCAACGCATCGCCGCCTATCTCGAACTGCACATCGAGCAGGCGCCCAGCCTGGTCGAAGCTGGCCGGCCGGTCGCCATCTGCACCGGCATTCCCGGCAACTTCCGCTATCCCGATGCGCGCATCGAGGGCAGCCATGACCATGTCGGCCTGCCGCGCCGCTTCCGCCGCGATGCCGCGATGGCCGGCGCCGAGTTCGCCATGGCGCTCGACCATCTGTGGGAGGAATACGAGTCGAAGGGTGTGCCGATGGCCTGCACGCTGGGCCGCTTCCACACCGATATGGCGGCGCATGGCCTGACCATCGTGCCGGGTGAATTCCATTTCAGCCTCGATATGCGCGCCTATGACGAAGCCGTACTCACGGAACTCGACCACAAAGTGGATGCGATCATCGCCTCAATCGAGCAGCGCCGCGGCGTGCGCTTCCACCGCGGACCCAAGGCGCGTGCCGCGGTCGGTGCAGTCGATCGCTCGATCAAATCCAGCTTGGAGCGTTGCGCGGCCGAGCTGGCGATCCCGGTCCTGCAACTCGGCAGTCCGGCCTCCCATGATGCCGCTGCTTTCGGCGCGGCCGGCGTTCCGATGGGCATGATTTTCGTGCGCAACGAGAATGGCAGCCACAATCCGCGCGAAGCAATGGCGATCGACGACTTCATGGCCGGCAGCGCGTTGCTGGCACAGTTTCTGATGCAACGATTTGCCGCTTCATCCAGTTAGCAGAGGAGCCCCGCCATGCACGCTATCCGGATCGACCGCACCAAGCCGCTCTGCGACGAACCGAACTGCGGCCACAACCGCTACCACCCCGACATCGCTCCAGTCGCCGAGATCAGCGAAGGCGAAGAGATCGCCCTGGAAACCCGTGACGCGCTCGACGGTCAGATCACGCCCGCCACGACCGTCGCCGATTTCGCCTCGCTCAACGCCGGCGCGGTGCATCCACTCACCGGCCCGGTCTTCGTCAAAGGCGCGCAGCCGGGCGACATGCTCGAGATTGAGTTCACCGACATCATCCCGCAGCCCATCGCGTTCAGTGCGATCATGCCCGGCCTCGGCTTCCTGCGCGACGTCATGACCGAACCGTTCCTGGTGCACTGGCAGCTCAAGGACAATTGGGCTACATCCGCACAGCTTCCCGGTGTGCGTATTCCCGGCGCACCGTTCATGGGTGTGTCCGCCGTTGCGCCCACCGCCGAGCAACTCGCTGCCTGGACCGCGCGCGAACAGCGCGTGATCGACGCTGGAGGTTTCGCGTTGCCGCCCGATGCCAATGGCGCGGTGCCGACCGGTCCCTGCGGCCTCACCGGCCTGCGCACGCTGCCCCCACGCGAGAACGGCGGCAATTTCGACGTGAAGCAGCTTACCAAGGGAGCCAAACTCTTCCTGCCGGTGTTCAAGGAAGGCGCGCTGTTCTCCACTGGCGACGGCCACTTCGCACAGGGTGACGGCGAAGTCTGCGTCACCGCGGTCGAAATGGGCGCGACCTGTGTGGTGCGCTTCAAGGTGCACAAGGGCCTCGCCACGCGACGGAAGTTCAGCGCGCCGGTGTTCTCGCGTACCAGCTACTTCGCCGATCCGCGCTACGCCGTGCCGGAACGGTTTCTCGGCGTCATGGGCATGCCGATCAACGCATCAGGCGAGATCGAGGCCGAGAACCTTACCCTCGCCTGCCGCAACGCGGTCCTCAACATGATGGAGCTATTGCAGGAACGCGGCTTCACCCGCCAGCAGGCCTATGTGATCTGCAGCGTCGCCGTCGACCTGCGGGTTTCCAACGTGGTCGATGTGCCAAACTACGTCGTCTCAGCGCTGCTGCCGGAAGCAATTTTCGACGGGGCATAACCGTCATAATCGTCATGGCTGGGCTTGGCCCACGGCTGTCCGGTTGGCTGATCATGCGGAAAGTAACGACATTTGTCGGGTGGAATGTCGAGGGACGGGATCGACTTGGCCGTGGGCTGTTCGCAGCCGGTCGATGGGCCGGCGGTGCAATATGGTTGCGCGGATCAATCGGGCGAATTGGGTCATGCTGGTGATGATGGTCTGCGCGTTGTGAGCCAGCTTGAGCAGCACGAAGGCGATCAGCGCCACAGCGATCTGAGTACGCACGGCGTTCTCGCTGGTGCCGTAGAAATGCTTGATCCTGAGGATCTGCTTGATCCAGCGGAAGAACAGCTCGATCGCCCAGCGACGTTTGTAGAGATCGGCAATCTCGCTGGCTGGCGCATCGAGGTCGTTGGTGACGATGCGCAGAACCTTGCCGGTTTCCAGCCTGACCCTGATCTCGCGCACCGCGTTCGACATCGGATTGTGCCGGCTCGCTGCCATCCGTTCCGGCAGAAAGCCGATCCGATCGGAGAGGATATTGTCGGGGTCGGCCGGCAACGGCCGCTCCTCGATCAGTTCCAACGGCGTGTTGGACTTCAGCCGCGTCACCAGGCGACACGCCGCGTCATCCAGCTTCGCCCACCAGCCGTAATCGTAGTAGCCGAGATCGAACACGTAGGTCGCGCCAGCCTCGACCGGCATGACCTTCGCGGCCGTGATGTCATTCACCCGTGCCGGCGTCATTCCAAGATAGAGCGGGCAGTCAGCATCCGGATCGTAGACCACGTGTGCCTTGACGCCACACAGATGCGCGGAGAAACGCGACCAGCCCTCGCTCAGCCGGTTCAGCCGGATCGTGGTGGCATCGATCAGCCGCACACAACCGGCAAGGTCGCGGCGATACTGGCGCGCCACGCCGGCCATCATCACAGACAGCAGGCCGGTGAACACCGACACCGGCCGCCTTGCCGCAGCATCCGCCAGTGTCGAGCGGTGCACCTCGCGCAGACCGGAATGATAGCGTCGGGCCGCCTGGCTCGCCAGCAGCGCTTCTATGTCGCGCAGGCTTTTTGCCTCGGAGAGTTGGGCAAACAACAGGGTCAGCAGCAGATCCTTGGTACTCAGTCGGCGCACGCCGGTATCCGCGCCACTCGCCGCAATCAGTCGATCCAGCGTGGCCCAGGGAAGCAGGTTCGCCACCTGGCGGAATACAGTATTCTGATGCGGCACGGCGCGGGCTCCTCTCATGTTCGATTCGTCGGGAAACGGCTCGAACTGAGAGAATTCAACGCCGTGCGCCGCGTCCACCAAAATCCAACCGGACAGCCGTGGCACAGGGCCGGCCATCCACGTCGTCTCTCTTCTCCGCTACCGCATCCCGGTGATCGATGCCGTTACCGCGCGCGGATCGCGCATCGGCCACCGCCCCGCATCCACCTGCGCGACGAAAGCACTGACGATCCGGTTGAACTCGTCAGGGTCCTCAATGTTGATCGCGTGCCCGCAATTCGGCATCACCGACAGCGCTGCGCTGGTGATGGTCTGCTTCATCAGCAAACCGGGTGCCAGACATGGCCAGTCCTCATCGCCGGTCAGCACCAATGTCGGCAGCGTCAGCGCCTTCATCTGATCCATCAGATCATAGAGTGACGGCCGTTCGCGCTGCACACCAAGCTGCGTATTCCGCGCACCCAGAGCCGAGTGCTCCGCCAGCATGCGCCTGAACTCGGCGAACCCGCGCGGGTCCTTGTTCTCGAACTGCACGCGCGTCGGCCCATAGGCGTATTTCCCGGCAAACACTTCCATCCCCTGTTCGAGAATGAACGCCGCGATCGTCTCCGCCTCTGCGCGGAACCGTTCGGTCTGACCGCGCTCTGCCCCATAGCCACATCCCGCGACACACAGCGACAACGCGCGCGTCGGATGGCGGAAGCCGTAATGCAGCGTGGCGAAGCCGCCCATCGACAATCCGACAACATGCGCCTTGTCGATCTTAAGATGATCGAGCACCGCCTTGATGTCGTCCGCCGCACGGGCCTGCGAATACTTCGTGACATCCTCCGGCACGTCGGATGGCGGATAGCCGCGCGCATTATAGGTGATTGCGCGATAGCGCTGGCCGAAATGCCGCATCTGCGGCTCCCAGCTCCGATAGTCACCGGCGTATTCGTGCACGAAGATCACCGGACGGCCGGAACCTGTCTCCTCGTAGTAAAGCCGCACCCCATCGTCCGTCGTTGCGTGTGGCATCGTCACTCCCCTCCCTATTTCAGCGGCGGTGGATTCTCGGCGACGACCGCATCGGCGAGACTGTTGTCCACCGCCACTTCGTATGACGTGCCGGGCGACACGAACCCGCCCGAGACAAGACTGGCGCGCAACTGGTCGTAGCCGGCGCGAGGCAGGCGCGGATCGCCGCCCCAGATGCCGAGCGATTTGTACCGCGCGCAGGCATCGCCAAGGATTGCCGCCGGCACGTCAGCGAAGTACCGTGCGATCTCTGCGGCAATCGCAGCACCGCCGGCGGCGGCGATCCATCCCTGCGTGCGGTATACCGCACGCACCATGCGGCGTAGCTCCTCCTGCCGCTCAGCGAGCAGGCCACGACGCGCATAGAACGTGGTGTATGAGGTCGGCCCGCGGCTCGCCTGCGCATACCACAGATGCCCCGCACCCTCGGCAAGCAGAGCCGTGGCGAACGGTTCAAACACCTGCACCACATCGACCTCACCGCGACGCAGCGCCGCGACATTGTCCGCCATCGTCCGATCACCAACGCGTGTGAGCTCAGATGGCGTGATGCCGGCGCGACGCAGATCCTCCTGTAAACACATCCACGGCGTCGGAACTTCGCCCACCGTCGCGACACGCACACCCATCAGGTCGCGCAGGACAAAGTCCAGACGTGGCTCGCGGCCAAGCAGCAGAAATGGATCGCGCGTCACTACCTCTGCGAAACAGACGAGGTCGCAGCCTGGGATCTGCTGATAGGCCTGCATGACGCGCATCGGCCCACCCCAGCACACATCCACAACGCCATCCATCACGTTGCGGGCCGCATCGCCGGGACGTGGCGAGCTGACGAATCGCACGTCGACGCCTTCCACTGCATAGGCGTCGCGCGCCAGTGCCACGTAGAACGGCGCATAGAACACGCCGCGCAACGACTCCTGGAGCGTGATCGCCATCTGCCGGGACCTCTATTCGTGTTCGAACTCCGCGTCGGGAATATCCGCCGGGGTCGGCGTGACGGAAAGGTCGGGTGGGATCAACAGTGGCGACTGATCGGATGGCAGGACATACACGGCGAAGCGCTCCGCCCTCATGCCGGCGGCAAACGTGTTGCAGGCGCGGCTCCATAGTTCGCCGATGGCGAAGTCGGGGCGATACGCGGCGTCAGGCAGGTCCGCCACGGCGGCAGTGCTGCCAGGCGCGACATACACGGTCGCGGTGGCGCTGCCTGAGGGATCGCGCAGCTTGACGACCGCAGGTTGCGCGTCGCGGTTGCTGATCCTAAGACGTACCGTGCCGGCGCCGTGACGACCGAGCACTTCGCCGTTCTGCGGCGATGGCCCTGCGTTGTATGCACAATACGCGCGCCGTGCCGCCGCACGATCGCCCGGCTCCAGGCGTGTCGCGTCAATGAAGCCGCTGCCGCCGTCCGCGAGGCGGATCTCCACGAGCCCGTGCTGCGTCACCAGTCCAACCGCGCCTACCGGGCTGAACGCGGTGAGGTGACCAGCAGGCATAAAGTCGTCACGCTTCGTATCGCGTCGCCACACCACGGTATCGCCGCTCCCCGGCAGCACGTAGTGCGTCATTGTCCCATCGGCGGATGCTACGGCTGGAGGCGGGGGCGCCGGCCTCGCTACCGCGGCGGGGGGCGCGAAGGGCCGGATGGTTGGTCCCTGCGGATGCGGCGAGGGACCGCCGAACTGAACCATCGCCATGACCGCCGCCAGACAGAACACCCCGCCGAGGCCCGCCCATAACGCGACAGGCAGATCGGACAGGCGCGGACCTCGTGGTGCCGGTTCCAGATGGGACGCCTCTGACACACTGGGGCCGAGAGCTGAGCGGTCGTAGGCGGCGCGGCGAGCGGCGTCGCCGAGCACGTCGTAGGCGAGTTTGATCCGCATGAACGCGGTGGCATCGCCAGTCCCGGTGACGTCCGGATGCAGCACCCGGGCTTTGCGGCGGTATGCCGCCGCGATGGCATCGGGCGCCGCCGCCGGGTCCACTTCCAGCGCCGCATAGTGTCCAGCCGGATCGTTGGTCATCCTGCCATGCCCTGACCGCCACCCCAGCGCCTTGTGACACACCGGTGCAACGGTTACTCAATGCTCCCCCGTTGTTGCCGCCGGACAGGAAAGCGCCGTGCCAGCCATATCGACGGCCATTACCCTGTCGCCGGCAGGTCGTTGGCTCGCGTTCTTCGTAATGCTCACCGGCGGCCTGCTGCCATCGGTCGACTTCTTTATCATCAACGTCAGCCTGCCCTCCATCCATACATCGATCGGTGCCAACGCGGCGGAATTGCAGCTTGTCGTCTCCGGCTATGCCGCCAGCTACGCCGTGTTCCTGATAACCGGCGGACGGCTGGGTGACCTCTACGGCCGCCGCCGGCTGTTCCTGATCGGCATGGCGGGCTTCGTCGTTACCAACACGTTGTGTGGCCTCGCCGACACGCCAGTCCAGCTCGTGATAGGTCGCATAATGCAGGGCATCTCCGCCGCCATGCTGGTGCCGCAGGTGCTTGGCTCGATCCGAGCGCTGTTCCCGAGCGAGGCAGAACTCGCCAAGGCGCTCAGCCTCTACGGTGTGATGATGGGACTTGCCGCCTCCATCGGCCAGTTCTCCGGCGGAGCGCTGGTCGAATGGAGCCCATTCGACCTCGGCTGGCGCACCGTGTTCCTCGCCAAGCTGCCGATCGGCCTTCCTGTGCTGCTCGCCACCTGGCTCATGGTGCCCGAGACCAGCGCCAGTCGTCGCCGCAAGCTCGACATTGGTGGTGCGGTGCTGATCTCGCTCACGCTGGCCTGCCTGGTACTGCCACTGTCCGAGGGGCGTCAGCAGGGCTGGCCCGCGTGGACATTCGCAATGCTGGCTGCGGTGCCTGCGCTTGCCGCCACCTTCCTGTGGTTCGAGCGCCAGGTGAGCGCGCGCGGGGGCAGCCCACTGCTCGACCTCGGGTTGATGACGATCCCCAGCTTCCGCCGCGGCGTGCTGGTCGGCACGCTGTTCTTCTTCACCACCGCTTTTTACGTCCTGTTCGCCATCTATGAGCAGGAGGGCTACGGCACCGACCCGCTGTTCACCGGGCTCGCCATCCTGCCCTACGGCATCGGCCTGTTCGTTGGCCCGTTGGTGACCGCGCCGCTCGTCCGATTACGGCCCTGGCTGCTGACCATCGGCATGGCAATCCAGGTCGTTGGCTATGCTGGCGTCGCCGCGGTCATCGCGACAGGTCATGACGGCTGGCCTGTCGTGGCGACCGTGCTGCTCGCCGGCTTCGGCCAGGGTATCGCCTATCCCAGGCTGTTCAACACCGCATTGGGAGATGTGGCGCCACACCAGGCGGGCGTTGCCGCCGGCGTGCTGACCTCGGCGTTGCAGATCGGCGCCGCGATCAGTGTGGCGGGCATCGGCAGCCTGTTCTTCGCCGTGCTGGGCCATGGCCATGGGCGTGAGGCGTATGGCCACGCTTTCGGCATTGCCCAGGCGGCGACCAGCATCGCGCTGCTGATCGCGATGCTGCTGTCGATCCCGCGCGGGCGACGCCACATGACACGAGTGTGACGCTGGACCGAGGCTGTTCGCCACGCTAAGTGCTGCGCCATGGACCGCACGGCAAGCCTGAAGCGGACAACCTCGGAAACCAATATCAGCCTGACCTTGTCGCTCGACGGGTCGGGACGGGCGGAGATTGCGACCGGCATCGGCTTCCTCGACCATATGCTGACCGCACTGGCCCGCCATGGTCTGTTTGATCTGACGGTTCGCGCCAAGGGCGACCTGCACATCGACTTCCATCATACCACCGAGGACGTCGGCATTGTCCTTGGCCAGGCCTTCGCCAAGGCGCTGGGCGATAAGCGCGGCATACGGCGGTTCGGTCATGCGCTGGTGCCAATGGACGAGACGCTTGCGGAGGCCGCGATCGACATCTCCGGCCGGCCGTTCCTCGCCTGGGATGTGGAGTTCGAGCGTCCGAAGATCGGCGAGATGGACACCGAACTGTTCGAGGAGTTCTTCCGCGCCCTCGCCATGAATGCACTGATCACGCTGCACGTCACGCGCCGCGCCGGCCGCAATGCCCATCACGTTGCGGAAGCGTGCTTCAAGGCAACCGCGCGGGCGCTCCGCATGGCGACCGAGTTAGACCCGCGCGCCGGCGACGCCATCCCCTCCACCAAAGGCGCGCTGTGAATTTCTGGACCGCCCATGTTCGCGCGGGAGCGGCGCCCGGTACTGGTGCGCGAGGGGTTCAGCTGGGGGGCGCTGATCTTCGGCCCCTTTTGGCTCGCCGCTCATCGCGCCTGGATCGCCGCGGCACTTACCCTTGCCGCCGCCGTCCTGATCGTGTTCCTGACCAGGGATGGCGTCTCGGCGACCCTGCTCACGACGCTGATTGTGCTGCTCGGCCTGTCCGGCCAGGACCTGCGCCGCTGGTCGCTCGACCATCGGGGCTATCTGCTTGCCCAGATCATCGTGGCGCGCACCGAATTGGAGGCGCTGGGGCAGTTGCTGGAGCGGCGGCCCGATCTGAGAGGCACATTCCTGCCGCCACAGGCCGCGCGATGAAGGTTGCAGTGGTGGACTATGGCAGCGGCAATTTGACATCTGCCTCGCGAGCACTCGCCCTGGCGGCTGAGCGCGCCGGGCTCGTTGCCGAGGTGCGTGTGACGGCGGATCCCGACTATGTCGCCAAGGCGGATCGGATCGTTTTGCCCGGCCAAGGCGCGTTTGCCGACTGCTCGCGCGGACTGGCCGCGGTTACCGGCATGCGTCAGGCAATCGAGACCGCCACCAGTCACGGCACCCCGTTCCTCGGCATCTGCGTCGGCATGCAGCTGATGGCAGAGCGCGGCCTGGAGCATGAGATCACCCCAGGCTTTGGCTGGATCGGCGGCCAGATCGCCGAGATGGAAGCGCCCAGCCTGCGGTTGCCTCAAATGGGCTGGAATGCACTGGATTTCGTTCCGGGCAATCACAAACTGCTTGATGGTCTGTGCCCGGGAGACCACGTGTATTTTGTTCACAGCTACGCCCTGGTCGGGGGCAACCCGCATGAAGCAATTGCCATGACAGATTATGGCGATCCGGTAGTGGCCATGGTCGCATCCGGCAATCGGGCCGGCACTCAGTTCCATGTGGAAAAGAGCCAGGAGGTTGGCATTCGCATCCTCGGCAACTTCCTGTGCTGGAAGCCCTGACACAATGGCCGACGAAGCTTCGTCCCATCCTGCGCAGCGTCTGGTAGAGCGCGTCACCGAATTCACCGAGGACGACCTGCACGCGCTATGCGAGTCGACCTCCGCGGCGATCATCGACGGTGGCGGGTTTGGCTGGGTCAACCCGCCGGGCATGATGGCGCTCGAGACCTATTTTCGCGGTGTGCTCCTGGTGCCTGAGCGTGAGTTGTTTCTCGCCCGGCTGAACGGTTCTGTCGTCGGTTCGGCGCATCTGGTGCGTCCGCCGCGCAACAACGAGGCGCAGGGCCATGCGGCGCACCTCATGCACGCCTACATCGCCCCGTATGCGCGCGGTCACGGTCTGGCGCGCATGTTGACGATTGAGGTCGAGGAGCGCGCGCGCGAACTCGGCTATCACGTGCTCAATCTCGATGTGCGCGAGACGCAGGAGGCCGCGATCCGGCTCTATGAGTCACTGGGCTTCGAGCGCTGGGGTGTGCATCCAGACTATGCTTTCGTGCGCGGTCAGGCGGTGCGTGGCTTCTTCTATAGCAAACGCCTACGCCGGCCGAGCACGCGAAGAGCGCAGAACGGCACGTGAGGAGCGGGTCGTCCTCTTCTGCCCCTCCCCTTGCGAGAGGGGGTCGGGCGGAGGGGGCCTCGGCCTCGAAACGCCCCCTCCACCTGCCCCCTCCCCCAAGGTGAGAGGAAGGTTTTTTCCATGACCACCCTTACTCTCTACCCCGCGATCGACTTGAAGGATGGGCAGTGCGTGCGGCTGCGTCGTGGCGCGATGAACGACGCAACCGTGTATTCGTCCGACCCTGCCGGCCAGGCGCTTGCGTGGCAGGAGGCGGGCTGCGTCTGGCTCCACGTCGTCGATCTGAACGGCGCCTTCGCCGGGAAGCCGGTGAACGGGGCCGCGGTAACCGCGATCCTCGGCGCCGTGACAATCCCGGTGCAGCTAGGTGGCGGGATCCGCGACATGGCTGGCATCGAGGCCTGGCTCGCCGCAGGCGTCCATCGGATAATTCTGGGTAGCGCTGCGGTGAAAAACCCTCCGCTGGTGCGAGAAGCCTGCCGCGCCTTTCCCGGACGCATCGTGGTCGGCATCGACGCGCGCGACGGGAAGGTGGCGACCGAGGGTTGGTCCGAGGCGTCATCCATCGGTGCAAGCGACCTCGCGCGGTCGTTCGAGGGCGCGGGTGTGGCGGCAATTGTCTATACCGACATCGGCCGCGACGGTATGCTGAGTGGCCTCAACCTGGCGCAGACCGTGGCGCTGGCGGACGCAGTGGCAACGCCGGTCATTGCCTCGGGCGGCGTTGGCGGGCCGCAGGACCTGATCGATCTGCGCAACGCCGCTGTCGGCACGCGGATCGAGGGAGTCATCGTTGGCCGCGCCCTGTACGATGGGCGGATCGACCCAACGCTTGCACTCACGTTACTATCGCAGCCATTTAACCGTTGATCCGTACAAATCGTTGGAACATCTGCTACAGGCAACCTGTGCAGATCAAACCTTGTGCATAAGCACTTGCCTTGCCGCCGGGAGCCTATTCTAAAAATCGCGCACATGTTGAAATTACGTGTCATTCCCTGCCTGGACGTGAAGGACGGCCGCGTGGTCAAGGGGGTTAACTTCGTGTCCTTGCGTGACGCCGGCGATCCGGTAGAGCAGGCCGCGTTGTATGACGCGGCCGGTGCCGACGAGCTGTGCTTTCTCGACATCACCGCCAGTCATGAGAATCGGGATACAATTCTGGACGTTGTATCGCGTACGGCGGCCCGGGTGTTCCTGCCGCTGACGGTAGGCGGCGGCATTCGCTCCACCGAGGACATGCGTCGCCTGCTGCTGGCCGGCACCGACAAGTGCAGCATCAACTCTGCGGCGGTGGCGCGGCCGGAGCTGGTCCGCGAGGCGGCGCAGAAATTCGGCAGCCAGTGCGTAGTGGTTGCGGTAGACGCGAAGCAGTCTGCGCCGGGACGCTGGGAGGTGTTCACCCACGGCGGCCGTCGCCCGACCGGCATCGATGCGGTGGCATGGTGCCGCCAGGTGGCTGAGCTTGGCGCTGGCGAAATCCTGCTGACCAGCATGGACCGTGACGGTACCGGTCGTGGCTTCGATGTCGATCTGCTACAAGCCGTGGTTACTGCAGTGCGGCTTCCGGTGATTGCCTCAGGCGGTGTCGGAACTCTGCAGCACTTCGTTGAGGGCGCAGAGGCAGGTGCCACCGGGCTGCTGGCAGCCAGCGTGTTCCATTTCGGCATGTTCACCATCGCGCAGGTCAAGGCGGCGTTGCACCGCGCGGGCCTGCAAGTGCGCCTGCCGCGCTGCGCGGCCTGAAGGAGCTGCGATGGCCAAGGCAGTCAAACAACGGCCCGAAAACAAGCGGAAGAAGCTGTCGAAGCCGAACAAGCTCCGCAAGCCCGGCAAGCGCGTGGTTGAGCCGTCCGAGGCAATCGAGGTGCCGCGTCCGCCGCCGCCTCTGGCACTCGGACCGGCGGCCATGGTTCTGGACCGGCTGTGGTCGGTGGTCATGAGCCGCCGCACCGCCAATCCCGCCGCCAGCCATTCGGCGCGCCTCCTGTCACGTGGCCCAGCCAAGGTGGCGCAGAAATTTGGCGAGGAAGCTGTCGAGTGCCTGATCGAGGCGGTCGCCGGCAACCGCGACGCCGTGGTGGCCGAGAGCGCAGATGTGCTCTACCACCTGATCGTTCTGTGGGTCGCGAGCGGCATCCGTCCTGATGAGGTGTGGGATGAGCTGAAACGCCGTGAGGGCATCAGTGGCATTGCCGAGAAGGCCAGCCGTGCCCGGAACCTGCCGGTTGCGTTCGGCCTGGAGACGACCAAAATCCCCTGACCCGAGGGGAGACCAGCCATGGCTGTCAGCGGCCTGCCGCCTTATGACGAAAGCAACATTTTCGCGCGCATCCTGCGGGGCGAGATACCCAGCCGGAAGGCCTACGAGGACGAGTGGGCATTGGCGTTCCATGACATCAACCCCCAGGCGCCGACGCATGTGCTGGTGATCCCGAAGGGCAAATACGTATCATTCGCGGACTTCAGCGCGAGCGCCGGCGCCGACGAGATCGCCGGGTTCGTGCGTGCGGTCGGCAAGGTGGCCATGGACCTGGGGCTGGAGACACAGGGCTATCGGCTACTCGCCAACATGGGCGAGCACAGCGGCCAGGAAGTGCCGCATTTCCACGTACATCTGTTCGCCGGCCGGCCGCTCGGGCGCATGCTGCCGTGATGCTGACAGTCGGCGATGCCGGTGCGAAGAGGCGGATTGAGCGCCAGCGCGACGGCAACGCCCAGGAATAATGGCAACTCGGTGATGGGCGCCAGCCATTCCGGCGTCCCGTTCGTCGCGGCGGCGACCGATGGCGAGAGTAGAATCTCTTGCATGCGTCAAGCAACCGCGAGGCCGAGCCATGCCAAGGCTGACGAGTTTCCTGGTCAAGGCTCGCGCCTGCCGCGGTCGCGACCACGACGGTGTAGAGCAGCGGTATCGACGGGACCGCAACGTACTGCAGGCCGATGGCAGCGCCTTCGGTTTGCCGGCCATCGACCCGCCGGAGATTGACCACTACTCTATCCGCGTCGCAGTACGACACAGGGGTCTCTATCAAACATCCTGCACAACGCCTGCAGATCGGCAACGAGCAGGCGGAGGTCGCGCGGGCTGCCGATTGGCTCGATCGGTGCAGTCAGGCGGTTGGCCTGCTGCCCGAGCTGTGTACCGCTCTGCAGATCGCGCTGGATGAGGTGCTCAGCAATATTCTGCGATACGCTTATACCGATACCGCGCGACATGCGATCGAGTTGAGCCTGTCGGCCGGCCCGGCGCTTGTGGTCCTTGAGGTGATCGACGATGGTGTGCCATTCGATCCGACGCTGACGCCGGCCGGCGCGTTGGGGTCCTGTGTGACGCAGCCGCAATTGGGCGGTCATGGACTGACGATCATCGCAAGGCTGATGGATGAGGTAACATACGCACGGAAAGACGGCCGAAATCACTTGACGTTACGCAAGAGTGCCAATCCGCATCAGACATGACGGGGGATGCAGTGGACATCGTCGAATCAAAGGTGGGTCAGGTGGTTGTCATGGTGCTCGCCGGGCGTCTGGACAGCACCAGCGTGCGAGACTTCAGCGCCCGCATCAACGCGCACTTCGATGCCGGCACCAACGCGCTGCTCATGGACATGGCGCACCTCGCCTATATCACGAGCGCCTCGTTTCGCGCGCTCGCCCTGGCGCATCGTCGCGCCAAGGATTGCGGCACGGCACTCGCGCTGTGCGGATTGAACGCCATCGTCAATGAGCTGTTCGATCTGACCGGCTTCAGCGACAGCTTTGAGATCTATCCCAACCGCGAAGCCGGCCTGTACGCTTTGGCCAAGGCGACCGTCTGAGCGCGGCGCGGCGCGTCAGTTCATCACCTGGATCATCTCGCGTACCCGCGGATAGACCTCGTTCGCCCAGCGTCTTCCGCTGAACACGCCGTAATGGCCGACACCGGTCTGCAGATGGTCCTGCTTCAGATTGACCGGGATTCGGCTGCACAGGTCCAACGCCGCCATCGTCTGGCCGATCGCGCAGATATCGTCGCGCTCGCCTTCGACCGTCAGCAGTCCCATGCGCCGGATTGCCGTCGGCCGCACCGGTTCGCCATGCCAGGTCAGCACGCCGCGCGGCAGGTCGTGCTCCTGGAACACACGCTGCACCGTCTCGAGATAGAACTCCCCCGGCAGGTCCATCACCGCCCCGTACTCGTCGTAGAACCTGCGGTGAGCCTCCGCGCTGATATGGTCGCCGCCGACCAGGCTGCGGAACTGCCCGAAATGCGCGCTGATGTGCCGGTCAAGGTTCATGCTCATGAACGCAGAGAGCTGCACGAATCCAGGATATACGTGGCGGAAAGCACCGGGAAACCGCCAGGGCACCGCGCTGATCAGATGCCGGTCGAACCACTCGATCGGTCGCGACTTCGCAAGCTCGTTGACCTTGGTCGGATTGACCCGCGTGTCGATCGGTCCAGCCATCAGCGTCATGCTGTGTGGGACCGCCGCATCGCCGGCCTCCGCCATCACCGCGGCGGCGGCAAGTGCTGGCACTGCTGGCTGACAGACCGCGACAATATGGCTGCCTGGGCCCATCACACGCAGAAAGCGGATGATATGATCGACGAACTCGTCGAAGCCGAAGCGTCCCTCGGCCAGAGGCACGTCCCGCGCGTTCTTCCAGTCGGTGATGTAGAGATCATGCTCCGGGAGCATGACCTGGACAGTGCCGCGCAACAGGGTCGCGAAGTGGCCCGACATTGGCGCGACGAGCAGCACGCGCGGCTGCGGCGCTGCGTGATCCTTGCGAAAGTGAAGCAGCGTGCTGAAGGGAGTGTCATCGGCCGCCTCCTCGGCCACCGCGACGCTACGGTTGTTCACCGCCACGACATCGATGCCGAACTGCGGCCGATGATGGGTAAGACCCATTTCAGCGAACATGGTCAGGCCCGCCGAGAAATGCCGCACCAGCGACGGCACGCATGTGCCGCAATCGCCCAGCCTCGCCAGGCCGGCACCGATGCGGGCAAATTGCCGCAGCGGAAACAGCATATCCGCCTGCGCCTGATAGAGCTGGTACATCATCGACCGGCGGAGGCAGTATTCATGCGATTCGCGTACGGATGGTTTGAGGCATTATATTGCAGCGCAGCATGGACCGATCGATGAAGGAAGGCAACATGGCTACGCTCCTGATCAGTAGCAAGAACTACTCGTCGTGGTCCCTGCGCGGCTTCCTCCTCACTCGGCTGGCGCGGCTCGAGTTTGAGGAAAAGGTCGTCGCCTCCGATGACCTCAACACTCGTGCCGAGCTGCTGTTGCGTGCCTCGTCGATCCGGGTGCCATGCCTGGTGCATGACGGCGTGACCGTGTGGGACACGCTGGCGATCGCCGAATACCTCAATGAGGTGAGGCCGAAGGCGGGCCTGTACCCGGCGACCGCATGGCCCGCGCCCACTGCCGCTCGATCTCCGGCGAAATGCACGCGGGCTTCTCCGCGCTGCGCTCGTCAATGCCGATGAACCTTCGCACCGAGGGCCGGCGCATCGCCATCTGGTCCGCAGCGCAGGCCGACATCGACCGGATCACCGAAATCTGGCGAGGATGCCTGGATACCTGGAAGGGCCCGTGGTTGTTCGGCCGGACGCCGACGGTCGCTGATGCCATGTATGCGCCGGTGGTCACCCGCTTCCGCAGCTATGCCGTCGAGGTCGACCCCGTCTGCGCCGCGTATTGCGCACATATCTGCGGCTGGCCCGATCTCGTCGAGTGGGTCGCGGCGGCGCAGCTCGAGCCGGAGCAGATCGAGGAGCTGGAAGTCGAGTTCTGACGCGCTGGTCAGGCGATCTTGGTCCAGGGGGTCGGAGCCGGTACCGGGCACGGCCCCTCGACATCGAGCGTTTGGAAATTCGCCGGCGCGACGACCTCCAGGTATTCCATGTCCGGCGAATAGTCGAACAGGTAATGCGTGATGCCCGGTCTTTGGTGCACGCAGTCGCCGGCCGCGACCAGATGCTCCTCACCCTCGTACATAAATCGCGCCCAGCCCTTCAGCATGATCACGATGTGGAAGTCGGCGACATGCTGGTGCCAGCCGGTGCCTTCCTCGGGCGGACTGTTGGCCTTCACAAGCTGCGCGAGCACGCGCCCGCCGGTGGCAGTGGCGACACCGAGGTCACGATACAGGAAAAAGTCGCGCAGGCCCTCGCCGACCCACGGCGTGTCGCCGGGCTTTACGTGCGAGAACGTATTGACAGCGGGTTTGTCCAGCATTGGGCACGCTCCCTAGTTGCGTTCGAGAGCTGCTTCCGGCTGTCTCCCCCGGTGCATCCTGATTTGCCGGCAGGATGCTGCGATGCAGCGTGACACGACACTGGCCGTCGGGGCAACTGGTTTCTGGCGAAACCAAGCCACTCCCGGGTGGCCATCTGCCAGCACTGGCAGGCGGCAATGGTCCGGTCGCGACGCGCGACACCTGTTAACGCCTCCGCAGCTCTAACCTGCCAGAATAGCCGCGCCAGGTTCCGCCAATGGGAGCGCGATGTTTGTCGCATTGAGCCGGTTTATTGTTGCCAATGATAAATCGGATGCCGTGCAGGCGGCCTTCCGCAATCGGCCTCACCTCGTCGACCAGGCACCGGGTTTCTTGAGCATGCAGGTGATGTGTCCGATCGATGGCCCGAACGAGGTCTGGTTGGTGACGCACTGGCGCGATGAGGAGAGCTACCGGATCTGGCATCGCAGTCACGAGTACCACGAAGCGCACAAGGGCATCCCCAAAGGGCTCAAGCTGGTACCTGGCAGCGCCAATGTGCGGTTCTTCGAGGTGTTTGCTGATTAGCGACGGAGTCTTGCGCCGGGGGATATCAGTGTGAGAACGCTGGGGTCAAAGGGACTGCAGAGATTTCGGCTGCTGCGGAACGATGCTGTCGGTGCGGTGACCGCGCGCCTCTACGCCACCCATGGGCAGATTTATGAACAGTTCGGCCCGCGCGGGCGTGTGGCATGCCGTGAGGACCTGGCATTTCACCTCGAGTTTCTGCAGCCGGTGCTGGAGTTCGGTCTGCTGCAGCCAATGGTAGACTACCTGTGCTGGCTGGGCAGCGTACTCGCCGCGCGAACCATACCGGCGGATCACATCGTGCGTTCGCTTGACCTGCTCGGCGAGTTCTTCGGCGAGCACATGGACGCCGCGGACGCCGGCGTGGTCACCGCTGCGCTGCAGGCAGCGGCGACGAGGTTCATGAACGTGGCAGCGCTGGGAAACTCCATTCCAGCTCCGGCACCGCCGACCCCGTGGCCCGAAGCATCTCCATTTGAGGCAGCGCTGCTGGCCGGCTCTCAACACGAAGCATTCGCGGTCGTGAACCGCTGTATCGAAAATGGCCGCAGCCTCATCGGTGTCGAACTGCACGTCGTTCAACCTTCACTTTACCATATCGGCGAGGAATGGCAGGCGAACCGCGTGTCGGTCGCAAAGGAACACATGGCGACCGCGATTGCGGTGTCGGTGATGACGATGGGGCTCCTGCGTTCGCCACCGTCAGCGATGATCGACCGGCGCGTGCTGCTGGCGTGCGTCGCTGGCAATAATCACTCCGTTGGTCTTCGTATGGTGGCCGATGCGTTTCAACTCACCGGCTGGGACGTGCAGTATCTCGGCGCAGATGTACCCACGGCGTCAATCATCCAGCAGGCCGAGGAGTGGAATGCCCATCTCGTGGGATTGTCGGTGGCCTTTGCCCAGCAAGTGCCGGTTGCCAAGGAAATCGTCGCGCAGTTGGCCGAACGCTTCGGAACTTCACGACCTGCCGTGATCATAGGCGGACTTGCCATCAACCGCTTCAGCCGTCTGGCAGACGTGGTGGGAGCGGACGCGTTCGGCGCCGACGCGTCGGCGGCCGTCGCCGCAGCCGCCCGCGTCATTGGCGGATAGCAGACCGTGCCGTGGTTTGCATCTGAGCTGGAGCCGATGCTCGCGATCGCTGTGGCGGTCCTGGATGAGAACGGCACGTTGATCGAGGCGAATGCAGGCTTCCTGCGACTGATCGGCCTTGAGGGCTCGCAGCCGATCGGTCAGCGTATTCCACTGTTTTTCATCCAACCGGATTTCGCAACCCTGATCCGAACACAAGCCGATTGCGACGGACAAATTCACCGAGGGTTGCTGACAATCGGCGATCGTCTGGGACGGACACGCTCCCTGCAGGGCCGCGTGTGGCGGGCGAACGGACGGCTGCGTGTGTTGGCGGAGTACGACGTCGCGGAACTGGAGCAACTCTACGACACAGTGCTGGCGCTCAACCGCGAGTACGCGAATGCGCAGCTCGAACTCGCCCAGATCAATCTCAAACTGCAGCAGCGCGAGGCACAGATTCTCGCCACTTCGCTGACCGATCCGCTGACGGGCATCGGCAATCGTCGCCGGCTTGAACAGGCGCTGGCCACGGAAGTCAGCCGCGCCGAACGCACGGCCGGCAGCCTCTGCGCATTCATGGCCGACCTGGATCACTTCAAGCATGTCAATGATAGATATGGACACGAGGCCGGTGACAAGGTGCTCGCGTCATTCGGTGAACTGCTACGGCAGCGGACACGGGCAACCGACATCGCGGCGCGCTTCGGTGGCGAGGAGTTTGTAGTGCTCATGCCGGCAACCGATCTTGCTAACGCCATTGCCATCGCCGAGCGCATCCGCGCAGCGATCGCCGGGTTGCAAGTCGAGCCGTTGATCGAGCCGGTCACGGCCAGTTTTGGCGTGGTCGAGCGGGGGGCAGGCGAGCCTGCCCATGCATTCATGCGTCGTGCCGACGTTGCGCTCTACGAGGCAAAGCGGCAGGGACGCAACCGTGTCGTCGCGGCGTGATCTAGTCGCATCACTCAATGAAACCGCGGCATCACCTCCTGGCACAGCAGCCGCAGCGCGGTCATCACGTTCTCATGCGGAATCCTGCCGCCGCAGTTCAGCTCCATCAACACGCCGTCCAGCCCGAGCTCCTGCCGTAGCTCCTCCAGCCGTTCAGCGACCGACGCCGGAGAGCCGATGAGCACCGTCCCCTTCAGCGCCTCTTCATAGGTCATCTTTTCCAGCCGGCGTGCGGTGGCGGCGCGACGGTCCGCACCATCGACACCCGCGCGCTTCGCCGAGTCAGCCAGCAGCGCCGCCTGCTGGCGATAGAAGTGGATCAGGCTTGGTTCGGCTTCGGCACGTGCCTGTCCGTCGGTCGGCGCGATATAGGCGGGCACACGCAGAAACACTCCGCCGCGCCGCGGATCATCGGATGTCGCCAGCGCCTCGCGATATGCGGCAATATGCGGCGAGATCTCCGGCGCGGTCTCGTAGCGGACAGCGACGAAGATCGGCAACGCTTGCCGGCCGTTGGATACAAACGTATCCGCACTTGTGGCGGCGACGCGGATCGGTGGCGTCGGCTGCTGATATGGTTTCGGTACCACCGTCACGTCCTCGAAGCGATGATACTTACCTTGATACGAGACCTTGTCCTGCGTCCACGCCTTGCGCACGATGTCGAGAACTTCGACAAAGCGTTCGCGGCTCTCGGCATAGGGCACGCCGTATGCCTCGTAGGTGCGCGCCACACCGCTGCGGCCGACGCCGAAGATCAGCCGCCCGTTGCTGATCTGGTCGACCGTAGCCGCCTCCTCGGCCAAGCGGAGCGGGTGACACAACGGCAGCACCTGCACCGCAAGCCCGATCCTCATCCGCTGCGTTCGCGCCGCGATGGCACTGGCAATGCATAGCGGCGCCGAGAGCACCGAGCGAGCCGGATCAAAGTGCAGCTCGCCCAGCCACATCGCATCGAGGCCCCACCGCTCGGCGCCATCCACCAGCTCGAATGACTGCGCAAATGCTTCCGCGTGCGACCGTCCCGGTAGGGACGGGAACTCATGAAAGATGCCGAACTCCATCGTTGCTGCCTTCCGGGTTTCTCGTCTGACCGCGAGCCTAGGTGTGGGAGGGCGGCGTGTCACGTGAGGCAGAAGCCCGAATGTGACCAACGGCGGCTTTGGTTCGTCTGCATCACGCAGTGCCGGCATCGAAGTGCAAGCCGGCACGTTTCCTCGGATCAACGTGGCTGATAGCTTAGCACGACTTCGTCGCGAGGAGCGTCACGATGACCTATCCAACTCACCTGCTGCCGACCACGGTTGTCGGCAGCTATCCGCAACCTGGTTGGCTGGTGAATCACGCGGCGCTGGAGAAGCACGGCGTGCCACGCACCCACGCGCAGGACATCTGGCGCATTCCACCCGATCTGCTCGAGCAGGCGCAGGACGATGGCACCATACTGGCGATCCGCGACATGGAGCGCGCCGGCATCGACATCATCACCGACGGCGAGATCCGCCGTGAGAGCTATTCCAACCGCTTCGCCCTCGCGTTGGACGGCATCGACGCTGAACACCCCGGCGAGGTACGCTCGCAGACGGGCCGGACCACACCCGTGCCACGCGTGGTTGGCAAGATAAGCCGGCGCGGTCCAGTGGAGCTGCGCGACGTCGAGTTCCTGCTGCGACAGACCGATCGCACGACGAAGATCACGCTGCCGGGCCCGTTCACCTTGTCGCAACAGGCGAAGAACGAATTCTACGCGGATGAGGAGGAGATGGCGATGGACTACGCCGCGGCCGTCAACGCCGAGCTGCGGGATCTGAAGGCGAGCGGTGTCGACGTGGTGCAGCTCGACGAGCCCTGGGTACGCACCGCGCCCGACAAGGCCGAGCGCTACGGCGTGCGCGCGATCAACCGCGCATTGGAAGGCATCGATGGGCCAACAGTGGTGCATCTCTGCTTCGGATATGCCCACGTGGTGCAGAACAAGCCGAGCGGCTACGCCTTCCTGCCGCAGCTCGCCGACACGGTCGCGCGGCAGATCTCGATCGAGGCAGCGCAGCCGAAGCTCGATCTCGGCGTGCTGGCCGACCTGTCAGGCAAGCAGATCATGTTGGGCGTGCTCGACCTCGGCAGCGCTGACGTGGAAACGGCGGAGCAGGTTGCCGCGCGCATACGCGCCGGGCTCCACCATGTCGCGGCCGAGCGGCTGATCCCCGCGCCCGATTGCGGCATGAAGTACATGCCGCGCGAACGTGCCTTTGGAAAGCTGCGCGCGCTGGTGGAAGGTGCCGCGATCGTGCGGCGCGAACTTACCTGCTGAGCGCCGCCGTCACCGGCTGGCTCGGCGCAATACCGGCGAGGACCAGCTTCGCCAAGGCCGCCGCGACGCAGAGATAGCCTCGGTCGTTGTGATGCAGGCCGTCGGCGGCGATGAAGTCCGCCAGCGACACACCGTCCCGATGCCAGGCCCGCATCAGCGCGCGACGAGAGAACAGTGCGGTGTCGGTCTCGGCCGCCACCTGCGCAAGGGTTAGGTCGAAGACCGGTTCATCCGCCTTCGCGAGCAACGCCGGCGACTGCTGATTGTCCATCAGGATCACATCGGCACCGGCGGCCTGGAGCTTGCGCACGCCGGACGAGACCATGGCGCGGAACGCCGCCGGATCGGCATTGCGCAGCGCGCCGTTGGCACCGACCTGCCAGATCACAAGCTGAGGTCGCACCGCAAGCACGTCGGCGTCCAGCCGGGCAAGTTCCTCTGCCGCGTCCTGGCCGCCGATGCCCCTATTAATGACCGCTATATGTGCGTCCGGCCGTCCGGCAGACAGCGCCTGCTGCAGCACCGCCGGATAGGAATGAGCCAGATCGGACGCCCTGGCGCCTTGGGTCGAGGACGATCCGAGCGCCACCACCACCCCCTCGATACCTTGGCTCAGTGCACTTCGAAGGTGTGGCAACATCAGCGGTGTCATGCTGGGTGTGGCGGGACAGTTCTCAGCGGCGAGCGCCGAGGCCACTTGCAACAGCAGCAACGCTATTGCGCACAGGAAGGCTCGCAAACCGGGGAAAACGGCGTCCATGACCGTGTTCAACTATAAGCGAGCACCCGTGTCCAGACGGTTAATTGATCAATTACCATCTTCGGCAGCACGTCGCCTGCGGGCGGCCGCAGCATACTGACCTCGCGGCCTGACCTCCTGCACGTGTGGGCGGACCACAGTGTCGTAGTAGTCATCCCAATCTTCAGGTGTCAGCTGCTTCAGGTCGGGAACCAACTCATAGTTGTTGAGCGTGGCATCGTCATACGCGTTACGCGGGATCGGCTGCACCTGCAGCAGCGGGAAGTCGGCGCGGAAGTCGATCGGAACATCGGTCTTGGTCAGGCGCATATTGGTGATCAGTGGACCGAACCAACGATCGGTCTCGATGATGCCCTCAAACAATTCGTAACTTCCGCTGCGCGGAATGTTGGCGGGTGCCCGCACCATCAAGCTCCAACCCGGGGCAGTGCGAGCCACGATGCCGGTCCAGCACTGGATCAGGCCGGGCTCCTGCAAGGCACCAAGAAAGGGCGGTGAATATTCCCGGATCTCCGCGGGAGCGACGGAGTCGAACAGGTCACGGAAATTCGGGAACTGGGCGGATTGGAGCGGCAGCCAGGTGCCGGCTCCTTCCCAGGTCCACATCACATCGCGGCCGTCCCACTGTAAACTGAAGCTGATGGGGGGGAAGATGTAATAGCCATAACCGGATGCACTGGTGGCCGGCTCGCAATAACGGAAGGCGCGGGTGGGCAGCGAGCCAGCGGCGGAGCGATCGGCGCGCTGTGGCAGGCGCGCGGTCGGGACAAAGCGATGAAAGGTGACAAGGGGCGTTTTCTTTGCTGGCCTCTGCGAATTGGTGCCAGGGGATGTGGTTGTGGACACGGGTGCTGTCCTGACTATCAAGGGTAAAGTCACTCGAACCGGACACGCGGCGCCCGGTCCGTCACCATAGGCAAGTCCGAGTCACCCGTCTTCAGGTTTGCGGTGCCGTCATCGCGCCTGCTGTAGTGTAGGAGCGAACGCACCCAGACGAACCTTCGCTGCATCGGTGGTAGGCGCCAGCGCCGGAGCGAACGCGCCGAGACGGACCTTTGCGGCATCGGTGGTGGGCGCCAGCACTGGGGCGAACGCGCCGAGACGGACCTTCGCGGCATCGGCGGTCGGCGCCAGCGTCGGGGCGAACGCACCCAGACGAACCTTCGCTGCATCGGTGGTAGGCGCCAGCGCCGGAGCGAACGCGCCAAGACGGACCTTTGCGGCATCGGTGGTGGGCGCCAGCACTGGGGCGAACGCGCCGAGACGGACCTTCGCGGCATCGGCGGTCGGCGCCAGCGTCGGGGCGAACGCACCCAGACGAACCTTCGCTGCATCGGTGGTAGGCGCCAGCGCCGGAGCGAACGCGCCGAGACGGACCTTTGCGGCATCGGTGGTGGGCGCCAGCGCCGGGGCGAACGCGCCGAGACGGACCTTTGCGGCATCGGCGGTGGGCGCCAGCGTCGGGGCGAACGCACCGAGACGGACCTTTGCGGCATCGGTGGTGGGCGCCAGCGTCGGGGCGAACGCACCGAGACGGACCTTCGCGGCATCGGCGGTCGGTGCCAGCGTTGGGGCGAACGCACCCAGACGAACCTTCGCGGCATCGGTGGTGGGCGCCAGCGTTGGGGCGAACGCGCCGAGACGGACCTTTGCGGCATCGGCGGTCGGTGCCAGCGCTGGGGCGAATGCACCCAGACGAACCTTCGCTGCATCAGTGGTTGGGGCCAGCGCCGGGGCGAACGCGCCGAGACGAACCTTACCGAAATCGATAACGGAAGCGATGCGAGCGGAGATCAGGTGAAGCATTGGTCGAACCCTTTCCAATTAAGCTTTCTTGCGTCCGAAAGACCCCTTCGTCTTTCGTGAACGTGACTCCAATGATTCCACGTTAAGGATTTATTATCGTTGAATTGACGTTATCCTGTCGTCAAATCGCTCTCGTCGCGACACGACGACCAAACGGGCCTAATCCTGTGAGATTTCGCAGCGACTCGTCTCGTCTCGCGTGACAAGTCGTGATTTTATTGCTTGACCGTAAAAAATAGAGCGTGATGGCGCCGGACCCGGCCAGAGTCCCACCTCAGGCGCCGTGATTGGGTCCCCGGTCGTCCACCTGACAGGGAGTCCAACGACAAACCAACATTTTGTTAACGATAATCAAAGGCAACGATACGGGGCCGCGCTGAGCGCGGCCCCGTCAACGACGACTCGCGAACGCCTCAGGCGGCGGTGCCGCCCACCGTGAGGCCGCTGAGCTTCAGGGTCGGCTGGCCGACGCCGACTGGCACGCCCTGGCCATTCTTGCCGCACGTGCCGATGCCGGGATCGAGCGCCATGTCGTTGCCGACCATCGCGACCTTGGTCAGCGCATCCGGGCCGTTGCCGATCAGCGTGGCGCCCTTGACGGGGGCTGTGACCTTGCCGTCCTCGATCAGGTAGGCCTCGCTCGCCGAGAACACGAACTTGCCCGACGTGATGTCGACTTGGCCGCCGCCGAAATTCACCGCGTAGAGGCCACGACGCACGGAGCGGATCATCTCCTCCGGCGAGTGGGGCCCGGCAAGCATGACGGTGTTGGTCATCCGCGGCATCGGCGCATGGGCATAGGACTGACGGCGCCCGTTGCCAGTCGCTCGCATCCCCATCAGCCTGGCGTTCAGCCGGTCCTGCATGAACCCGACCAGGACGCCGTCCTCGATCAGCACGGTGCGGCTGGTCGGCGTGCCTTCGTCGTCCACCGTCAGGCTGCCACGCCGGTCGGGCAGTGTTCCGTCGTCCACGACCGTGACGCCCGGCGCCGCGATGCGGCTGCCAAGCAGGCCAGCGAAGGCCGAGGTCTTCTTGCGATTGAAGTCGCCTTCCAGGCCGTGGCCGATCGCCTCATGAAGCAGGATGCCGGGCCAGCCGGGTCCGAGCACCGACCTCCATTTCGCCGGCGGGCGCTGGCACGCTGTCCAGGTTGACCAATGCCTGACGGAGCGCCTCGTCGACGGCGCCGCGCCAGACCGCGGGCGCGGTGACGTGGTCGTAGGCGAAGCGGCCGCCGGTGCCGTAGCTTCCAGTCTCCCGCCGGCCGGCCTGTTCCACCACAACGGCGACGTTGAGCCGCACCAATGGCCGCAGGTCGGCGACCCGGGTGCCGTCGGCACGCATGATCTGGACGGCCTGCCATTCGCCGGCGATCGAGGCCATCACCTGCACGACCCGCGAATCCTTGCCGCGAGCATATGCATCTATGTCGGCCAGCAGCGCGGTGCGCGCCGGAAACTCGGTCGCGCCGAGTGGATTGGCGTCGGAGTAGAGCCGCGCGTTGGTGGCACGCGGCGGCTCAGCGGCAACGCCTGAATGGCCGGCCGCCACCGCCGCGACACTGCTCGCGGCGCGCTGCAAGGCAGGTTCCGACAACTCACCGGCATGCGCATAACCGGTCGCCTCGCCTGCCACGGCGCGCAGGCCAAATCCCAGCGACGTGTCGAACCCGGCACTGCGGATCCGCCCATCGTCCAGGCTGATCTGCTCGCTTTCGCGATACTCCAGATACAGCTCACCGTCGTCGCTGTGCGTCAGGGCGGAGCCAAGCGTCGCTTCGGCCGCGGCGCGGTCGAGAGCGGCATCGGCGCGCTCGAAGAACAGCTTGTCGGTGGCGAGCAGCGGCGTCATGGCGCATTCCTTCAAACAGCGGTCACCGATCATTCAGGTGGTATGCCGGCACCGGGTTTCCTACTGCCCTCGGCAATTAGCCGTCCAGCCGGCAGGCGAATCTCCACAGATGTCCCGGCGCCAGGCGCGCTGTGTAGCGACAACTCGCCGCCATGGCCGGCAACCAGAGCACGTGACACATAGAGACCGAGGCCGGCGCCCTGAAAGCGCCGGGCCAGCGTGCCGTCGAGCTGCGTGAACGGCTCGAAAACGCGCTCCATGTCCCGTTCGGCGATGCCAATGCCGGTGTCGCGGACGACCAACAGCAGCCTGCCATCCGCCTCCAGCGACACGCCGACCGACACGGTGCCACCCGTCTCAGTGAACTTGACGGCATTGGACAGCAAATGGTCGATCACCTGCTGCAGGCGTCTTTCGTCCGCCCGGAGCCCCGGCAGACCATCCGGGACGTCCGCGTCTAGGGTTACTCCGGCAGCCTCCGCGGCCGCATCCACGTGACGCAAGCAGTGCCGCACAAGGCGGCCCAGGTCGACCCTGTCCGCGGCGAGGTCGAGGTGGCCCGACTCGATGCGAGCCACGTCGAGGATGATGTTGATCAGCCCCAGCAGCTGGCGTCCGGCTTCGTTGATCTGCGTGGCGAACTCGGCCACCTGCGCGCCCGTCGGATAGCCGGCCTCGCGCAGCAGCGCGTCGGAGTAGCCGATCACGGCGTTGAGCGGCGTGCGCAACTCGTGGCTCATTGTCGCGAGGAAACGCGACTTGGCCTGATTCGCCCCCTCCGCTGCATCCTTGGCGCGCCGCAGCTCGTCCTGCGCCGCTCGTGCCTCTGTCACGTCAGTATATGTGGTGACCCAGCCACCGCCCGGCGTGGGATCCGAGCAGGCTTCGAGAACGCGGCCCGCCGGCGTGACTGATCTGCCTCCGGTAGGACCCGGTTCGGTCCACGCTGAGCTAGTTCGAGAGCTCGCTTGCGTGCGTTCTCGTCGGTCCCGAAATGGCCGCGTGCCAGCAAACTTTGCAGGATCTCGTCCTGTGTCCGCCCCGGCGTCAGCAGCCCCGGCGGAAGGTCCAGCAATTCCGCGGCAATGGCATTGGCTGCAAGCAACCGATTGTCCGGCCCCCACAGGATCACCCCGTGGCGTATGCAGGACAGCATGACCGCCATTTCGTCGGCGCGCTGCGATATCTGCACCTCTGCTTCGGCCAGCGCGGTGATATCTGTCACGACGCTGATGTAGCCGCCGTCGGGCAACGGTGTGGTACGCACGTCCAACGTCATGCCGTTCGGTCGCCGCCGCTTGCGCACCTGCGGCCGTGTGACGTCGAAGGACATCTGCAGCGCGACGATCTCGTCGATCGTCCCGGGACCATACTCGCCTGCCTCGGCACGCTGGCGGATTACATCCTCGAGACGATCTCCAATGTTGAGCGGCGCCCCTTCCATCACCTGCGCGTATGCCCGGTTGAACATCGCCACCCGATGGTCCGGACCATAGACGCAGACGCCATGCGGAAACGCTTCCAAGATCGACTGCAACAGCGTCGCTCGCCGGTGGACCTCCAGCTCGGCTGGTGGCAGCGGGTTGACCTTCGTAGCGGTCACGGCCCGGGTACTATCGGGCAACCGATCAGCGACGATTCCGGTTTCACCGCTACCGCCCGACCGGCCGCGGGCGCGTGCTGTGCAACAACACGACCGCGGCGCTGAACAGCAGCACGGCGACCGCCTGGTGCATCGCCGCAAGCGCGATCGGCACGACAAACACAAGTGTAGCTACACCGAGGAGATATTGCGCCACCGCGGTACCCATGATGGCTGCCAGCGCACGACGTGTGCCACGCGGCTGGCGGCTTGCGAATCCGGCAATCAGCGTGGCGGCCGTGACGAGAACGGTGAGCGTCGCGAGGAGCCTATGGTCGAATTGCACAGCGGCGATGTTCTCCGTCAGGTTGCGCACAAATGGTTCGAGCCTGGCGTAGTCAATCGGTATTAGCCGCCCGTCCATCAGGGGGAACGTATTGTAGTCGAAGCCGGCGTGTGTGCCGGCGACAAAACCTCCCGCCACCATGGTCACGGCGATGCACGCACAACAGGCCCAGGCCAGCGAGCGCAGCAGCCTCCCTGCCGCGGGGCGTGGCGGTACGGGACGGATCACCGTCAGGCCGATCCAGAGCAGGGCAGTATACAGGATCAGCGCCAAGACCAGGTGGACCACCAGCCGATACGGCGACACGGCGGTCAGCTCTGGCTCGAAGCCAGATTCAACCATGAACCATCCGACCGCGCCTTGCAGGCCGCCGAGCACAAACAGCAGGGCGAGACGTGGGCGGAGTTGCCGTTCGATCCGGCCGGTCGCCCAGAACCAAATCAGCGGTACGATGAAAACCAATCCGATCAGTCGGCCCCAGAGGCGATGCGCCCATTCCAGCCAGAAGATCTGCTTGAAGCCGGCGAGACCCAGGCCCTCATTCACCAGGTGATATTGCGGAATCTCTTGGTAGAGGCGGAAAAGCCGTTGCCACTCCGCCTCGTTCATCGGCGGAAGCGTGCCGGCGAGCGGGGCCCATTCCATGATCGACAGGCCAGAGCCGGTCAGGCGGGTGACACCGCCCAGAACAATCATCACGAGGACCATGCCGGCGACGGCGAATAGCCAGGCCGCGACCAGTCGGCGGCTACGGCGTGCCGCACGGTCCTCCGGCAGAGCCCCGGGGAATTCGCGATCGTCGAAGGGCATGGCCGCTATATAAGCGTATCGGGCCACCCTAGGTGAATATCACGGCGAGGCGGCGGTGTTCAGTGCAGGCGCAGGTAGGCTCCGGGGTTCCGATACGACGGCGGTTTGATCACGCTCGCTGAGGCCACGCGCACCGAATGAACTTTGCCGTCCAGTTCGCGATGCCAGAACTCCAGGAACTTCTGCAGCACGGGAAAGCCAGGGGAGAGATCCAGGTCCTGCCAGATATAGCTCTGCAGGATCTCCGGGTGATCCGGCAGGCGATACAGGATTTCTGCCGTTGTCAGACGGTAGTCGTTTAGCTGCAGCGCGAGGCTCATTCTGGTCTCCGTCTCAGTCCTCTTTGTCTCCGACAACAGAATGACATGACCACGGGTTGCTAACGCAAGCATAAATCGCAGCAATTTCAATGATTTGGCACTCACGTCAGTCAATTGCTGCCGGCCGCTTGACTCCACACGCGTACGCGACTAGATCGCTGGCACTCTCCGGAGGGGAGTGCTAACGGACCGGCCCGTGGTGCCCATGAAGGGGCCACGGCAGGGCCGTTGGAAGTGTCACATCATCCCATTGGCGAGATCACTCAAGGAGCGATCCGAATGAAGTTCCGTCCCCTGCACGACCGTGTCGTGGTCCGCCGGCTTGAGGCCGAAGAGAAGACCGCGGGCGGCATTATCATCCCCGACACGGCCAAGGAAAAGCCGATGGAGGGTGAAGTCATCGCCGTTGGCCCAGGCGCCCGTGACGAGACCGGCAAGCTGGTCCCGCTGGACGTCAAGGCGAATGACCGCATCCTGTTCGGCAAGTGGTCCGGCACCGAGGTGAAGCTCGATGGCGAGGAGCTCCTGATCATGAAGGAGTCCGACATCATGGGCATCATCGAGGGCCAGCCCGCCGCCAAGCGCAAGGCCGCTTAGTCCAGACTGCAATACGCCAGACTGCAACACGAAGGAATTCAACATATGGCTGCCAAGGACGTAAGGTTCGGCGGTGAGGCCCGTCAGCGCATGTTGCGCGGCGTGGACATCCTGAACGACGCTGTGCGCGTCACGCTGGGCCCGAAAGGGCGCAACGTGGTGCTCGACAAGAGCTTCGGCGCTCCCCGCATCACCAAGGACGGCGTCACCGTCGCCAAGGAAATCGAGCTTGCCGACAAGTTCGAGAACATGGGCGCGCAGATGGTCCGCGAGGTCGCGTCGAAGACCAATGACATCGCCGGAGACGGCACCACCACGGCGACGGTGCTCGCCGCGGCGATCGTCCGCGAGGGTTCCAAGGCGGTGGCCGCGGGCATGAACCCGATGGACCTCAAGCGCGGCATCGATCGCGCGGTGACAGCGGTCGTCGACGAACTGAAGAAGCGGACCCGCAAGATCACGACGCCTTCTGAAACCGCCCAGGTCGGTGCGATCGCCGCCAATGGTGAAACCGAGATCGGCAAGATGATCTCGGAAGCCATGCAGAAGGTCGGCAACGAGGGCGTGATCACGGTCGAGGAGGCCAAGGGCATTCAGACCGAACTCGACGTCGTCGAGGGGATGCAGTTCGACCGCGGCTATGTCTCGCCGTACTTCATCACCAACGCCGAGAAGATGGTCGCCGACCTGGATCAGCCGTACATCCTGATCCACGAGAAGAAGCTGTCGGGCCTGCAGCCGATGCTGCCGTTGCTCGAGAGCATCGTGCAGTCCGGCCGTCCGCTGCTGATCATCGCCGAGGACGTCGAGGGCGAGGCGCTCGCGACCCTGGTGGTGAACAAGCTGCGCGGTGGGCTTAAGGTCGCGGCGGTGAAGGCGCCTGGCTTCGGTGATCGCCGCAAGGCGATGCTCGAGGACATCGCGATCCTCACCGGCGGCACCGTGATCAGCGAAGACCTCGGCATCAAGCTCGAGAACGTCAAGCTGAACGACCTCGGCAAGGCGAAGAAAGTGCTCATCGAGAAAGAGAACACCACCATCGTCGAGGGCGGCGGCAAGAAGCAGGACATCGTCGGCCGCTGCAATCAGATCCGTGCGCAGGTCGAGGAGACCACCTCGGACTACGACCGCGAGAAGCTGCAGGAGCGGCTGGCGAAGCTGGCGGGCGGCGTCGCGGTGATCCGCGTCGGTGGCTCGACCGAGGTCGAGGTGAAGGAGCGCAAGGACCGCGTCGACGACAGCCTGCATGCGACCCGTGCGGCGGTCGAGGAAGGCATCGTGCCGGGCGGCGGTGTCGCTCTGGCGCGCGCGTCGCTGATCCTCGCCAAGCTGAAGGCCGACAACGACGACCAGCGCTTCGGCATCGAAATCGTGCGCAAGGCGGTGCAGACACCGCTGCGGCAGATCGCCGAGAACGCCGGCGAGGACGGTGCGGTGATCGCCGGCAAGGTGCTGGACAAGGATGAGTACAACTGGGGCTTTGACGCGCAGACCGGCGAGTTCAAGGACTTGGTGAAGGCCGGCATCATCGACCCGACCAAGGTCGTGCGGACGGCGCTGCAGGACGCGGCCTCGGTTGCCGGCCTGCTGGTGACCACCGAGGCAATGGTCGCCGAGAAGCCGGAGAAGAAGGCACCGGCCATGCCCCCGGGTGGCGGCGGCATGGGCGACATGGACTTCTGATTGGACAAGGGGCGGACTTGGGTCCGCCCCTTTCTTTCGTCATGGCTCGATGGCAGCACCTTCCGGCCGCCGCCCTGCAGGCCGTGCAAGGCGCCAGACATAAGCGATGATCTCCGCCACCGCCTGATAGTACTCGGCTGGGATATCGGCATCCAGCTCCACGAGGAACAACGCCCGCGCCAGAGGCGGGTTGGCCACAACCGGCACGCGGTTCGCCTCCGCCACCTCGCGAATTCGGGCCGCGAGTGAATCAATTCCTTTTGCCACCACGCGCGGCGCGGCATGCTTTGCCCGATCGTAGGACAGCGCGATGGCGTAGTGAGTCGGATTGGTGATCACCACGGTCGCCTTTGGTACCGCCGCCAGCATGCGCTTGCGTGCACGGAAGGTACGGATCTGCTTCACCCGCGCCTTCACCCGAGGGTCGCCCTCGGTCTCCTTCTGCTCTTCCAGAATGTCGTGGCGGCTCATGCGCAGCGAACGCGAGTGGCGCAGGTAAACCCAGAAGACATCCAGCATGGCAAGCCCCGCCTGCGCGGCGAGCATGACCAGTACCACGTGCAGTACTGGCACTTCCGCGCGGGCGAGAAGCTGGTTTGGCTCGCCGAATGGTGCAACCAACAGCCCCGGCAGATCGGCCAGCAGCACCCGCCACAGCACGATCGCGAGCACGGCGATCTTGGCCACAGACTTGCCGGCCTCGACCAGGCTCTCCAACCCCAGCAACCGCTTCAATCCGGCCCTCGGGCTGATGCGCGAGAAATCCATCCGCAATGCTTTGCCGCTGAGGAGGAAGCGCGTTTGCACCAGGACCGCGGCGACGCCGGCGATCATCGACGCCAATACGAATGGCGCGGCACCATCCCAACTGGCCAGGCCGGCGAGTTGGGCCAGCGAAGCATCGGGTTTCATTTCGTGTGCCCGAGACAGGAAAATGCTGAGCCGCAGCGCCAGATCGTGCACGACGCCAGGTCCCGTCATGACCAGCGCCAACGTGACAGCCGCCAGCCCGGCGAAGTTGGTCAGCTCGCGCGAGACCGGGGCCTGGCCCTCTTCGCGCGCCTTCTGCTGCCGTCGTGCGGTTGCGGCTTCGGTCCGGTCTTCATGCTGTGACTTCGCCAGCCATGGCCGGTCACAGACCCGGCAGACTGGCAAAGCCCGCCCGAACCGACACCTGCCAGGCCGTCAACAGGGAAGTCGCCAGCATGGCGAACAATGCGATGCCGCCAAGGATCTGTGCCGGCATCACAACGAAGTAGACCTGCAGCCGCGGGACAAGTCGGGCTAGCAGCCCGGTCGCGACGTGCCACACGATGGCGACGAGCAGGAAGGGCGAGGCGATCTGCAGGGCCAACGCGAATGCCGCGGCGACAGCGCGCACAGCGGTCTCGGCGGTGTCGGCGGCGGGCAGCATGGTTCCCGGCGGGATGAGCTTATAGCTGCCGGCCAGTGCAGCAAGCGGCACGGCATAGAGGCCGGTTATCAGGATGATGAGCGGCGCGACCATCCCGAACAACTGCTCGATCGGCGAAGCGAGGCCGCCAAGGTCGGCATCCGGCTGCAATACGTTCGCCAGGCCCAGCATGTAGGCGATGAACTGGCCGGCGACCGCCAGCGCGAGCGCCAGAAGCCGTGCCAGCCAGCCGATCCACAGGCCGGTGATCACCTCGGCGACGACCATGAAGCCGGCCTGCGCGCCCACTTCCGGCACCGGTGGGATCGACGGCTGGATGGCCGGCAGGAGCAGCACGGTCACGCCGATAGCGAGGCCGACGCGCACCATCGGGGGCGACTGGGACTCGCCCAGGCCTGGCAGCAGCACGATCGCGGAGCCAATGCGTGCCATGACCAGCACGAAACCGAATGCCCACGCCGGCAGCGTGGCAAGCAGCGTGGCTACATCATCAGTCATGAGCCGCCGATGACGATCAGGCGGTCCAGCAGCGTGTGGGTGTAACTGGATAGCGTGGACAGCATGTACGGTCCAAGCACCATCAGCGCCGCGCAAAGCGCCAACACCTTTGGGACGAAGGCCAGCGTTGCTTCGTTGATCTGGGTGACCGCCTGGAGCAGCGCGACCAACAGACCGACAGCGAGCGCCACCAGCAGCGGCGGCCCGCCTAGCTTCAACATTACCAGCATGCCGTCGCGCAGCAGCATGGCCGTGTCGGTATCGTTCACGTTCGATCCTAGATCGGCATCTTGATGATGTCCTGGTATGCCTGCACCACGCGGTCGCGAACCGCGGTCGCCGTCTGCAGCGTCAGTTCGGCGCGCGACAGTGCGGTAACGACGTCGGTCAGGTTCCCGCCACCGTTCAGCGCCTCCACGGTCTTGGCATCGGCCGCATGAAAGCTGTCGACCGCTCCCTGCAACGCGCGCTGCAGCGTGGCGCCGAAATCGCCGACGCTGCTGCCTTGCTCACCGCGGTCCACGCGCCCGTAGGCGTCGGCTGCCGCTGCGGGTGTAATGACAATCGTCGGGATGGTGCTCATTTGAGCAGACCGATTGTGCGCGTCAGCATGCTGCGCGAGGTCTGCATGACCGCGAGATTGGCGTTGTACGAGCGTTCCGCCTCACGCATGTCCATCATTTCGGCCATGCTGTTGACATTCGGTAGCTTGACATAGCCAGCGGAGTTCGCGGCGGGATTGGAAGGATCGTAGTGCTGCGGGAACTCGGTGGCGTCACGACCGACCTGCTTGACGCGCACCGTGTCGGCGCCGAGTTCCTGATCAAGGCGGTTCTCGAACGTTATCGTCTTGCGGCGGTACGGATCGGCGCCCGGTGTCGATCCGGTGCTGTCCTGATTGGCCAGATTCTCTGCGATCACACGCAGCCGCGTGGTCTGCGCATCCATACCGCTTGCCGCGATGCCGAGCGCCTTGTCGAGATCCATGCCGATCTCCTGCCCTAACTCGATGAACGGCCCAGCGCCACGTTGAACATCCCGAGATATGCCTTGTAAATCGTGGTCACCAGTGCATGCGTGGTATCAGTCTCCGCCACCTTCATGAGCTGCTCATCCAGCGCGACGGCGTTGCCGTCGGGTGATTGCGCCTGCGTGCGATCGACAACCTCGTTGGGCGATGTCGCCGCGGTGGTGCCTGCCAGGTGATTGGGTTGCGTGCGAACCGGCGCCACAGAGTTTGCATCATCGAGTGTCGTGGCGAACGAGCGCAGGTCGTGCGGCTTGTATCCGGGTGTGTTGACGTTGGCGATGTTCTGCGCGAGCACCGTCTGACGTTGGTCAGCCCACGTCAGCCGTCGCTCCGCCAGATCGAACAGGCCGATGGTCTTCGGGTCCATCTGCGCAGTTTGCGCCGCGGGACTGAACGCGCGGTTAAACCTGACCGAGACAGCGAGACGAGGCCGCGATAAAGGGTTCGGTAATCGCGCTGCGCTTTAATCGGCAGCGATGCCCCACGACAACCCATACGATCCAATCGTCGCGGTGCGCGCGCTGGCCGAGGAACTGACGGGGACGGTCGGCCTCGCCTGTGCGCTGGCGGAGTCCGGCCGAGTGATTGACCTCACCGGCCTCGATCGCCGGATTGGTCTGCTGTGCGCCAAGGCGCTCGATCTGCCATCGGATGAAGGTCGCCGCGTGCGGCCGCGGTTGATCGCGCTGTCCGGTTCCATGGAGGCGTTGTCGCATGTCTTGCTGGCGCGTGCCGCGCCATCCGGCTGACCTGCAGCGTTCGTCCACTCGGCAAAAGGCCGCGTCATGGTCATTGGAACAATTGGAATAACCTCAGTCCTCCCTGTCGTCGTCGCATTGGTCGCGGTACTTGGGTTGATCTGGCTGGCCGGCCGGGCCGCCAGGTTTGGCGGCATGGCACGCCGCCTGGCCACCGGCGGATTGCTGTCGGTGCAGGACGTCTTGGCACTCGATGCGCGGCGGCGGCTCCATCTGATCAAATGCGATGGGCGGCGCGTGCTGCTGCTGACCGGAGGCGCGCACGACGTCGTGGTCGGCTGGCTCGATCGCGAGCCACCCCCGACATGATCCTGTCGCGCATCCTCGCCATTGTCTGCGGCCTTCTGCTGCCGGCGATGGCGCAGGCGCAGTCGCTCAGCATCGATCTCGGTGGCGCGGGCGGGGCGGGTGCCACCGGTCGACTGGTGCAGATCACAGCGCTGGTCACCGTGCTGTCGCTGGCGCCAAGTCTGCTGGTGATGGTCACGGCCTTCACCCGTATCGTGATCGTGCTGTCGCTGCTGCGCAGCGCGCTGTCCACGCAAAGCACGCCGCCCAACATGGTGCTGATTGGGCTGGCGTTGTTCCTGACGTTCTTCGTCATGCAGCCGGTGATGAACGACGCCTGGACCACCGGGATCCTGCCGCTCTCCGAGGGCCGCGTCGGCGAACTGGAGGGCCTGCGGCTCGCCAGTGAACCGTTCCGCCGCTTCATGACTGCCAATCTGCGACCTGCCGACCTGCAACTGTTTCTCGACATCGCGCATTTGCCCGCACCGGCGACGGCCGATGACACGCCATGGCGCGCGCTGGTGCCTGCGTTCCTGGTGGGCGAGCTGCGGCGCGCATTCGAGATGGGGTTTTTGCTGTTCCTGCCCTTCATGATCATCGACATGGTGGTGGCGAGCGTGCTGATGAGCCTCGGCATGATGATGCTGCCGCCCAGCGTGGTGTCGCTGCCGTTCAAGCTGATCTTCTTCGTGCTGGTCGATGGCTGGCGGCTGGTCTCTGGAAGCCTGGTACAGAGCTTCAACGGACCGGGACCGTGACGTGGACCCGCTGCCGCGAGATCATTCCATACCCAGGTGATCAATCGCCATCGAGCGCCGCTCGGATACGCCGGTCGTAGTCATCCGCCAGTCCGCGCAATGCCGCCGCGCTGTCGCCAACGAAGGTGGGTCCGTGCATCAGCGCGAGCATCCGCGGTGCAAGCGTGGCGAGGCGGTGGATCGTGCGCCCTGTGCTCGGATGCAGGCTGGAGAACCGGAACAGGTCCTCGGCCGCGAGCGCGGGCCCAAGAATGTCGTCGCTGGTCAGCGCCGGCGGATTGCCAAGCTGCGTGAACAGATCGCCGCACAGCAGTGTGCCGGTGCTCTCTTCGTACAGCACGCCTGCTTCCCAACCGTGCGGGATGTGCGGCGTGTCCACATAGCGCGCGCGCCTGCCCCCGCCGAGGTCGATCACCTCGCCGTCGGCCAGCGCTCGCGGCGCGCGGTCCGCCATGTCGCTGAGCGTCACGCGGCAGGCGGTCTGCCCGTGCGCGACCTCCGCATGCGGTGCAGCGGCCAGGAATTCGTTCATCGCACCGCACTCGTCGAACTCGTAGTGTCCGAAGGTGATCCAGCGCAGGCGTTCAATAGGCAACACCCGGGCAACCGCCGCGGAGACGCCGGGGAACATGCCCCGCTTACCGGTATGAAACAAAAGCGGCTCGTCACCGAGGATAAGAAACACGTTGTATGTCAGGCCGGCGGGAGGGGCGACCTGAGACGCATATGTCGACAGCCGGTAGATGCCGTTGGCGATCTCGTCGATTTTCGTGTCCATGTCGCTTTGCCGCTGACAGTCAATATCGCTTATACGGCAAAAACTTGCCGGACATGGTGAGCTTCACGCGATCGCCCTTCTGGTCCGGCTGCCGCTCCAGCGCCATGTCGAAGTCGATCGCGCTCATGATGCCGTCGCCGAACTCCTCCTGGATCAGTTCCTTCCAGGTCGTGCCGTAGACCATTACCAGCTCGTAGAACCGGTAGATCAGCGGATCGGTCGGCACCACGCCAGGCAGCGATCCGCGATACGGGATTGCCTGCAACAGCGCCATGTCTTCATCGGTTAGGCCGAACAGCGCACCGGCTTTCACCGCGGTCTCGGCCGTCATCGACATCTGCCCCAGGCATGCGGCGCAGGTCCAGGTCGGCGAATAACCCAGGCGGTCGGCGACATCCGCCCAGCTCAACTTGCGCTGCTGCTTGATCGCAAGGATCTTCTGGCCGAGTGCGGTCTTGGCATCGTTCATCGGGGTCCTCCGTCCGGCGTTGACCCGGCCACCGCAAGCAAGTCGCGCGCCAAGCTGGACCCGACCACCGGCCAAACCTACTCTGTGATCAGCGGAGGAAATTGCGATGGAACCCAACCTCGTCCCGTACTCCCCCATCCTTCACCGCCCGCCGCTGCGCTGGCCGAACGGCGCGCGCGTGGCGCTCTGGGTGGTGCCCAACATCGAGCATTACGAATACCTGCCAAAGTTCGCTCGCACGCGCGATCCCTGGCCGCGCTCGCCGCATCCGGACATCCTCGGCTACACGCAGCGCGATTATGGCAATCGCGTCGGCTTGTGGCGGCTGTTTGAGCTGACCGACGCGCTGGGTATCCGCTGCACCGTCAGCCTCAACATGGCCGTGCTCGAACACTTCCCGGAAATCCTCGGTGCGATGGAGGAACGCAACTGGGAGTACATGTCGCACGGCATCTATAACACGCGCTACCACTGGGACTTTTCGCGCGACGAAGAGCGTGCGGCGATGGAGGAAAGCAAGGACATTCACCAGCGTCTGACCGGCCGCCGGCTGCGCGGCTGGTTCAGTCCGGCGATCACCAACACGCTGGATACGTTCGAGATCGCTGCCGAATGCGGCTACGACTACACCGCTGATCTGTACCATGACGACCAGCCGTTCCCGTTGAATGTGAAGGCCGGGAAGCTGATCTCGATGCCTTATTCAGTGGACATCAACGACGTGATCCTGCACCGCCGCGGACAAGAGGCGGACGACTTTGCGCGCCAGATCTGCGACTACTTCGACACGGTTTACGAGGAAGGCCCCGAACAGGGCCGCGTGATGTGCATCGCTCTGCATCCTTATTGGGTTGGCCAGCCGCATCGCATCCGCGTGTTCCGCCGCGCGATGGAATACATCCTGTCGCATCCCGGCGTCTGGCTCACTACCGCAGGTGAAATTACCGACTGGTTCAACCAACATCATCTGCCGCTGATTGAATCGCATCTTGCGGCGCGGGAGGCGGCCAATGGTTGAGCCCGCGAACACGCCGCCGGTCGGCGAGCAGCGCGGGCCAGGCATGGACCATACGCATCACGCATACCGCACGTTGACCGAGGCGCAGCGCTTTACCTGGCCGGACGATGCGCGGATCGCTTTCACCGTCACGCTGATGCTGGACTACTGGGAGGTGAACCCACCGAAGGACGCCAGCCCTGACCCGCGTGTTGTCTCGCCACTGGGAAAATTCTTTCCCGACTGGCTGACCTGGAGCCAGCGCGAATACGGGGCACGCGTCGGCATTTTCCGCGTGCTCGATGTGCTGGACCGGTTCGGTGTGACGCCAAGTGTGGCGCTGGGTGCCGCCGCGGCGAAGCGCTACCCGGAGCTGGTGGACGAACTGATGCGTCGCAACGCCTGCTTCCTCGCGCACGGCACCTATGCGACGCGACGGATCACGAGTCGCATGAGCGAAGCCGAGGAACGCGCCTACATCGCGGAATGTCGCGACGCGGTGCGCGCCGCGGCAGGCGAGGCGCCGCTCGGCTGGTGTGGCCAGGATTTCAACGAGTCGGTTCGCACCCCCGCGCTGTTGGCGGAAGCAGGCTTTGCCTATACCACTGACTGGGCGAGCGATGATCGGCCGTTCCTACTGGACCGTGGACTTGTCGCGCTGCCACCACAGCCGGAGTGGAACGACCTCGAATGCATGTGGCTGCGCCGCGTGCCGCCACCGGTGTGGGCGGACAACATCGCCGAGGCGTTCGCATTCCTTCACGATGAGGGTGGCGCGTCGTTCAACCTGACGCTGCATCCGTGGATCGCTGGACAGGCGCACCGCATCCGCTGGCTGCGCGAGGCGCTCGCGCGCACGCTGGGCCATGGACAAGTATGGCGCACTACCACAGATGAGTTGGCACGCGTCGCACGCGAGCAACTCTGATCGCCGCGCTGATGCCGACCCGTCCATTCACATCATGGGTGCGTCCGGCGCGGGCGGGACCCTTCCGGTCGTGGTTGTCGACTGCTTCAATCGACGTGTGAGGATCAACCATGCTGCAGCTGCGGCCTAACTGCGAATACTGCGATAAGGATCTTCCACCGCACGCGATAGACGCCCGCATATGCAGCTACGAATGTACGTTCTGCGCGCGCTGCGTTGAGACGGTGCTGTTCAACGTCTGCCCGAACTGCGCCGGTGGGTTCGTGCCACGGCCGATCCGCCCGACGACCGAGCGGCGTTCCGGTGTGTGTCTCAGCAGGCAGCCCGCTGCGACACAGCGTGTCCACTTGAAATGGGATCGCGCCGAACTCGCGGAGTTCATCACGACGGCGCGCGAGGTAGCGCCGGAAGATCGGTGACGGCTGTCAACTTCTGGGCGGGTCGCTGCGAATAGGCCTGTCGCGCCGGATCAGGACGCTTCGCGCGCGGGCCACTCCGGCTTGTGATATCCCAGCGGCACCGATGGACGCGCCCAATAAGGCTGCGTTTCGGACAGCTGCACGGTCGGCCGCAGATGGCGCAGCCGTCCGGACGGCGTCTCCGTCACTGTCGCCCAGCGCTCCAGTTCCTCCGGCGCAAACTCTGCCGATGCATCGCGTGCGGCCGCTTCCGGCACCTCGCCCAGATCGACGATCCACTTGCCGATCTGCGCCAGCGAAATGCGCACCAGCCAACTGCCGCCTTCGCGTGCCCGCCGTTCCAGTGCGACCATCGCGCCGAACGCCATCAGGTAGCCGGTGCAATAGTCGATCGCGGACACCGGATAGAACTGCGGCCCCGGCGTCTTGCCCGGCACCACCTCGGCCTGTCGCGACGTGATGCCGCTGACCGTCTGCACCACGGTGTCGAAGCCACGCCGCGATGCCCACGGCCCCGCATGACTGAACGCGCAGAGCGACACATAAACGAGGCCCGGCCGCAATGCCGCCAGTTCCTCGGCCGACAGTCCACGCATGCCCAGAGTGCCCGGACGGTAGCCCTGCGAGAACACGTCAGCCTCCCGCACAAGGCCACGCAGTACATCCACGTCCCGCGGCTCGCGCAGATCGAGATGTGCCGACAGCTTGCCGTGGCCGGTGTCGAACTCCTGATAGCCGAGATTGGGCAAATGCGGCGCGGTGATCTTCAGCACGTCCGCGCCATGCTCGGCCAAGGTCCGCGCACAGGTCGGGCCGGCGAGCACGCGTGTAAGGTCCAGCACGCGGATGCCCGAGAGCGGGCGGTTGCCGGCGGGCAATGGCTCCGCTGGGCTGTCGCCGATCCGCACGATCTCCAGCAGCGGCAGGCCGGCGATGGCGGCGCTCTGCGGATGCTGCGCCCACTCTGCCTTGGTGCGCACCATTCCGCCGGCGCCCTTCGCGGCGATGATCGCCTCCTCGAGATCGGCGGCGTTCCAGTTCAGCACCGCCTTCGCCACGGCGTCGCGATCCTCGGCTACGCCAAGCACGCTCAGCGCGGCCGCGCGATGGTTGGGGAAGTTGCAGTGCAGGTAGCTCCAGCGGCCATCCTTGGTGGGATAGACCCCCATGATCGAGTTGCGCCTGGTCGATACCTCGCCGTCGCCCAGCTTCATGTAGTGGCCGCTGCGCAGCGACGCGGTGGCCTGCCGCACATCAACCGCCACGGACTGACGGCGCCCGGTGCGCAACTCCCAGAGATCCGCGGCCGCGAGCCCCGTTGCGGCCAGCGTTGCCGCACCGGCCACTCCGATGCGGAACGGTGTCGGCAGAATGGGATCGGTGCCGCCGGTGAACGTCACGCTGTCAGCGTGTGCAGTGGATATGCCGGCAACCGGCAGGATCGAGCGCAGGGCCTTATTGGGCATGGTCGTGGCCTCCCCAGTGAATGGCAGCGGGGAGAAGAATGGCGCGCGTAGTGGATGTGTTGCAATCTCGCCGTCTTCAACCACTGACGGATGGGTGGATCATGCGCGTGAGCACTATGATACGGTTCAGTCCCGACACGGACCGACATGACCGTTTGCTGGACCGGGTCGCTGACTATGCTCGTCGGATCGAGGCCAGCGGGTTCCCTGGAATTTGGGTGGGCGATTCGCTCGGCCGTGGGCGGCCAACGCTGGATCCACTGGTCGAACTCGCGACACTGGCCGCTGTTACACAGAAGGTCGAACTTGGTATCGGGGTGCTGCAGTTGCCGCTGCGTCACCCGATCGAGCTAGCGCATCGCGTGCAGTCGGTGCAGGCCTTGTCGGGGAACCGCCTCGTGCTCGGTGTCGGCAGCGGCTCGACGAAGGCCGACTTCGATCTGCTCGGCTACGATTACGACGCGCGATTCCGCACGCTGCGTTCGTCGCTTGATATCATGCGTCGCACGTGGCGCGGTGAGCCCACCAATACCGGAGGGACATTATCGACCTGGCCGGGCTGCGAAGGCGGTCCGCCCATTCTGATCGGCGCGTGGCGCAGCCATCGCTGGATTACATTGGCTGCCAAGGAATATCAGGGCTGGACGCCATCTGGCCGCTACAGCAGTTGGGATGATCTCGAGGCTGGCATGCGCGTGTTTCGGGAGGCCGGTGGCACGAACGCCGTGCTCGCGAACATCGGCGTCGATTTCGGCAATCGGCCCGGATCAGCCGAACTCGCGCAAGTTGCCGAGCCGGCGCTGATCGGCACGCCGGACGAGGTGCGGCAGAAGCTGAACCGCATGAAGCAGATCGGTTTCGACGAGATCCTTCTCGTCTCGCATCACGATGTGCTCGAGGATATCGAGCGGGCGCGGGACATGGTCTGACCGCGCCCGCCTCGGATCAGCGAGTGGTATTGTTCGGGCTCCCAGGCTGCGGCGGCGGATTGTAGTTGCTGCCGTACGTCTGGTTGGCCGGTTGCTCCTGCGCGTTGTTCTGGCCCGGGCCCAGATTCATTGCGGCCAGCGTGGCCTGGTCCAGTTGTCCGGTCGCATTCATGTTGTGCTGCTGCTGATAGCTTCGCACTGCGGCCTGCGTGGAAGGTCCCCAGACGCCATCCACGCGCCCATGATACAAGTTACCCTGCTGCAGGTTCTGCTGCACGCTGCGGATCATGTCGGGTGTCAGCTCAGGCGCGGTCATCGTCTGCGACGCTGGCGCAGCGGCGTAACTCTGGCTGGCAGGAGTGGCGCGGCTGGTTTGCCGGTTGTTATCGCCGATGCCTAGCCACGAGCAGGCGGGCAGAACGGCAACGCTGGAAAGCGCCATTAGCGCGGCGAGATTGCGGACCTTCATCATGGGACTGTCTCCTCGGGGCGAGCTTTCGCATCGCTGAACTGATGTGATTGCCGCCGGTTGCGCCGGGGAACCGAATTGTGATGTCGGCTATTCCGCCGCGAGGGTCTCGCGCCGAGATGGTTCCTTGGTAGGAACAAGATCAAGCCAGGCGGCGCGACGTTTGGCGGCCTGCACCGCGAGTGTGCCGGCAGGGAAGGCGGCGCGTGCACCATCGGCGAGGCGTCGTCGCAGGTTCGTGTCACGCACCAGACGGGCGAGTGCCACGAACCAGGCGTTCTCATCGTCGGGTAGCAGCCAGCCGCCGGGGCCGTCGGCCAACGAGCCGCGATATGCATCGCGGTCCGACGCAAGCACCGGCAAGCCGATTGCGGCATAGTCCAGCGTCTTGATCGCGGACTTGCAGCGGTTGAACGCAGTATCGGTGAGCGGAGCGATGCCGATGTCCCAGTGCTGCTGCGTGAACCAGTTGACGAACCCGGGATACGACCCACCGACTTGCGCGGGCATGCCGACACGGTTGACCCAGGATGGCATGTCGTAACGGCTGCTGATACCGACGAGATCGACCGATACGCGCTCGGCGAAAACCGACTTCAGTCGCGCAAGCGCACCCTCCACGATGGCAAAATCGGCGTCATGGGTGGCGGTGCCCATGAACAGAATGCGTATTGGCCCCTGGCGGGGCGGCGGCGGTGGCGACGCTGCCGCCCAGAGCCGTTCATCAAGTCCGTTCTCTACCACACGCACATCGTCGCGCAATTCCGCCAACGTTCCGGCGAGCACCGATGTCGACACCCACACCGCCCCGGCGCCTCGCACCAACCGCGACACTATCCGCGCTCGCGGCCGTAACAGCTGTCCATCGGGATGTCCCCGGGGAATGTGGCGCAGGTCATCATCCAGATCGTACAGGAGCGTGATGCCGTGCTTGTCGCAGTGCCTGATCAGATTCTCGGCGGCATCGAGATCCTCCACCGCGTACCGTTGCGTGACGATGACGTCGGCACGGTAGTTCAGCGCCTCGTCCGCATCGGCAAGCACGATGTCGAACCCGCCGCCGATCGCCGAATGGTCGAGCGGCTGCAGCAGGCGTATATACGAACATGGTGTCAGTGCACCGCTGGGAAAGCGCTCCGGTATCACCACCACGCTGACGCTCTCGTCGCTGCGCAGATCCACGAGTTCACCTGTGATGCGAACGGCGGGTGCCTTCACGTAATGGTCGCGGTAGTAGTCCGCCACGGCCTCACGCGGCCTGCCTGTCGGGGGCTTCCGCTTACTCGTGAGCGCGCCGCGCACCTTGGCGAACACCGCAAGCCACTCCTCGGGCGACGCCTCGGGATCGACCAGCCAGGTCAGCGGCCGCCCCTCCAGTCGCTCGGGGAATGCGCCGATCCGCGTGGCGACGATTGGCAGACCGGCGTCGATCGCCGTCGTGAGTGTATAGCTGTAGGTCTCCGGACATTGCCCGGGAAACCAAACGACATGTGGTTTCACCTTGGCGAGCAGGGCCGGCAGGTCAGCCTCCTCGTACTCGCCGGTCATTGCGATGCGCTTTGCGAGCGGTTTCGGCAGTTCCGTGTCGGCGTGGCCGATCACGTGGATAGACAGTTCGGCCGGATCGGCTGCCGAAGCGAGGGTCATCACGGTGGCTGCGCCCTTATGGTTGCTGAACACGCCGATCACCGCGACGCGGAGCGCACGGCCTTTGCATGGCGTCGATGGTGACAGCGGCCACGGACCCGCGGCAACCGGTTCGTGCGGCACGACGACGGCGTTGCGGGCGAACCCGTGGCGTGCGAGGCGTGCGCGGACGTCCTCGCTCGGACAGATCACCCGCTCCGCCTCGACGAATTGCCAGGCGTTGCTGCGCCGCCACGACACGATGTCGCCAGAACCGTGGCTTGGACGATCGGCGATGCACGCGTTGCAGCTCGCGATGTCCGGCTCCTGGCAGTAGGCGCCATGCGGCCAGGGCAGCAGGTTCACCTGTGGGCAGATTGCGAAGTAGTCGTGCACCGTCACGTCGAACGGCACGCCGAGCCGGTGAACCAGAGCGCGGACATCGACGTCCATGCTCATCAGATGATGGATGTGCACGCGCGTCACGCCGGCCGATTTCAGCACCATGGCAAGGTCGTTCATGCGATCGGCGGGCAGGGCAAGCTCGGGATGGCCCGGCAGTTTCGGCACTGACAGCGCTGCACCACGCGCGGTTGATTCGAGCAGCAGGCAATTGGCATCGCCCGTGGTGCGTTCGACCAGGTCCATGATATGCCGGCGCACACCGCCGCCCATATCGTGGGTCAGCATCAGAATGGTCGGCAGTTTCGACCGACGGAACAGCTCCATGGTGATAGCGAGGCGATAAGGTCCGGCCGCATCGACTTTGACGTGTTGCGCGATCAGCCGTGCATAGCTGGGATAGCGTTCGCTAAGCAGCGCCATGGCCCGCCGGGCCGCGGCGGACGCATTGGCGCCGAAGCTGGCGGAACCTTCGTGGTAGACGAAGGTGTCGCAGGCGAGGAGATGCTGCCAGCCACGCGCGCTCGCACGCAGGCAGAAGTCGTTCTCCTCGCCATATCCCCGCCCGAACGTCTCGGCATCGAACAGGCCAATTTCAGCAAGCGCCGCACGGCGGATGTACATGCAGAAGCCGACCGTGGTGGGGAGCGCGACGCTGCGCCTGGCGTTCGCCGTTTGACAGGCGGCGTCGAGTTCGGTCACGCCAAGACCGAACGCGGGCGGGCCACCTGTGATGCATGGATAACCGCAGATCGTCGCGTTATTAGAGAACGGCGAAACCGACGCCACCCGCGGCGTCGCATAGGCATGACCGGCCAGCCGTCGCAGCCAGCCATGCGGCACCTCGGTGTCGCTGTTGAGCAGCACCACGTCGTGGCTACCGGCCGCCTCGATACCGGTATTCACCGACGCGACGAAACCCCTGTTGCGTCTATTGCGCAGCAGATCGAGGCGCCCTTTCTTTGCCAGATCATCGAGCCAGGCTGACAGCCTTGGTTCCGGCGAGTGGTCGTCCACCACGATCACGCGTCCGGCCGGACGATCGGGATCAGCCAGGACCGATTTGATGCAGCGCCTCGTCTGCGCAAGCCCACGATAGACTGGTATGACGATATCCACGACCACATCGGGCGGGGCGGACGGTGACCTCGCGCGGCTTGGCAGATAGTCCCTGATCGCAATTGGCTTCTCTGTCAGCCAGCCGCTTACTACGCCGAACCGCAGGTGATAGAGCAGCGGATTGGCAGCCGCCTCGGGATGCTGTTCCACGAAATACGCCGCATCGAACCGCGGATGCGGGTTGCGCAACTCGGCAGCGCCCATCTGCAGATAGTGCAGCAGGGGGTGTTGCCCTGATCCGGCCACATCCGGATAGTGCGCAAGATACCAGGCACTGTCGAAGAAGCGGTTGGGATCGCGGCCCTCGGCGGCGCCATAGTGGACGAAATGGTGCAGTGCATCCGTAGTGGAGGCTGCGACGTCCGGGTAGCGAGACAGATACCAGGCCGGATCGAACAGTCCGGACAGGGCATCGCCCAGTTCGGAGAAGGACGTCGCTTCCGGGTTGTCGCTGGCAGACGGCATACCGTTCGCGCTTCCCCCAGAAAGCGAGCTGTGTCAAGGCAAAACGCCCAGAGTACGACGCGGTTCTGCCCATGACGTCAGAAGTAACGCAGATATAAGGAGATGCACGCAAAACACGCAGATGGCGACAGGCTGAACGATCTGTCCGGGCGTATTTGCGCTGCTGATGGTTTGATCATTGCTTTCGCGCAGCTTCCGCCATCTCCTGACGGAACTGCATAAGCTCTGCGTCGTCGCGCCAGGGCATGCGGTAGGCTTCGTCGAACAGCAGCTCGTGGCACATCAGCAAGTTGCGGTCGCGGTCGGGCGGGTTGGAGAAACTGCCCGGGTTGGTGACCGCGATGCTGCTCTTCAGGAGCTTGTAGAGCGGCCTGACCTCGCCATCGATCTCCTCGTAGCTGCCGCCGTAGCCGACCCGGACCAGGCGGCGCGTGTGCTCAACGTGCTCCTGGCCATAACCGCGAAAGCGCGAATCGAAATAGCCGCCGTACAGCAGCGCCGTGTGCGAGAAGCTGCTGCACTGAGCGCTGACATTGATGCTGAGGATCGGATCGTCCACGGTGCCGGTGCCAGCGAGGAAGCTGTCGCTCAACCACGCACCCGCCAGATTGGCGTGTCCCCAGCGCTGGCTCGCCAGCACCCACTCCTGCTCCCAGCCGTCCTGGGTGGGGTATGAGTCGTCCTCCAGCAGGATGACCACATCGCAATGCATGATGGCATCCAGCAGGAACAGCGCGCGGTTCTTGTTCCAGGCGATGCCCATGTTGCGCCCGGTCACAAGGGTTATGTTTTGCGATCGGACCAGATCCGCGGTGCCGTCGGTGGAACCGTCGTCCGCCACTGCCAGTGTGTAGGGTGAGGCGGTGTGTGCGCGCAGGCGAGCGAGCGTCTCCGCCAGCACGTCCTTGCGATCGCAGGTGATTATGCCAATCCCGACGCGGATCGCCATGCCATCCTTCGCTGGTTGCGCTGTGGGTTTTTAGCAGTCGGCAAGGCATGGGAGAAGCGCGGCGTTAGCCGCCGACCAGTGCGAGCAGCAACGCGCCGCCGCCCATCACCGCGAGCGGATGCAGCCGCGTGAGTGCCAGCAGGAGCGTCGTCGCCGCAGTGACCGCATAGGTCGCCCAGTCGTGCTCGGTGGTGCGAGCGATCGCAATGCCGCTGGCGATGGTGACGCCGATCGATACCGGTGCCATTGCCTGCTCCAGCGTTTCGCGCCAGGCGGCGCCGCCGGCGCGATGCCACAGCCGCCCCAAGGCGAAGGCGAGCAGCGAGGAGGGACCGAACATCGCCAGCAGCGCCACCAGTGCTCCGGCGATGCCAGCTGCCTTCTGGCCGATCAGCACGACGATCATCGAGCCGGGCGGGATCGCGCGGGACAGTGCGAACATGTCGAGGAACTCGCGCGAGGTGATCCAGTGATGGACATCGACCACCTGGCGCTGCATGTCGGGCAGTACCGCCGCGCCGCCGCCGAATGCGAGCAGCGACAGCACGCCGAACACCCCGGCGATCTGCAGCAGCGTCGCCATCACCGCGCGCGCTCCACCAGGGTGACCAGCAGGCTCGCCGGCAGCATGACCAGCAGGACCTGGAGGAGTGGGATGCGAAGTATGCCGATGCCGACGATGATGGCCGCGGCGACCAGCGCCGGCCCGATGCGACGGATGTTGTGATGCGCGAGCCGGATGCCGGTGGCGAGATTGAACCCGATCGCCGCGGCTCCGGCGCCAATCAGGGCAGCGTTGATCAGCCGGCTGCCGGGGACGTTGCGGGCCGCAAAGTACAGCGCGCCGATCGCAAGCAGGATTGCCAGCGGTGCCAGCAGCAGTCCGGCGACCGCCGCGAGCGCGCCCGGAATGCCACGAAGCTGTGTGCCGATGATCACCGAGAGGTTAACATTGGTCGCCCCCGGCACCATCTGGCTGATGCCGTAGAAGACCAGGAACTGCTGGTCGTCGATCCAGCCGCGCCGTTCCACCAGTTCGCGGCGGATCCAGCCCAACAGGCCGCCGCCGAAGCTGGTCGAGCCAATGGTCAGGAAGCTGAGGAACAGAGCTGCGAGGCCGGGTGGTCCTGGGGTGCTGCGAGTCGCCATCCGACCATTCAACCGCGTCCGGTGTCGGCACGATACAGGCCATCCCCTTTAGGGGATCCCCGGCCAATCTCACGGGGCGCGGTCAGCGCGCTCCAGACCGCGGCTGTATTTCGACATGGCGAAGCAGAATGCGGCGTAGATGAGCGCCAAGGCAATGTAGATCTCGGTTGAGAATCCGACCCACAGAGGGTCGCTCAGTGCGACCTTGCCCATCATCAGCAGATCGAACATGCCGACGACCAATACCAGCGAGGTATCCTTGAATAGCCCGATGAATGTGTTGACCAGTGGCGGGATCACGAGACGGAGCGCCTGCGGCAGAATGATCAGAAGCGTGCTCTGCCACAAGGTGAGGCCGAGTGCCTCCGCCGCTTCGGTCTGGCCTTTCGGGATTGCCTGCAGGCCGCCGCGCACCACTTCCGCCAGATAGGCAGCGGCAAACAGAATGATGGCGATTTGAGCCCGCAGCAGCGCGTCGATGTCCACGCCGCCGGGCAGGAACAGCGGGAACATCACGCTGGCCATGAACAGCAGTGCCACGAGCGGCACGCCTCGGATCAGTTCGACATACAGCATGCAGAGCATGCGCACCGCCGGTAGCTTCCGCGAGCGGCGGCCAAGCGCGACCAGAATGGACAAGGGGAATGCGCAGACGATGCCGAATGTCGCCAGGATCAGCGTGATGGGCAGGCCGCCCCATTCGTCCTCTGGTATGAAGCGCAGGCCGAATACACCGCCCCACATCAGCACGCCGATTGTGGTGAGCGTGGCAGCCCAGATCAAAATCAGCTCCGCGCGCCAAAACCGGCGGATTGCCGAGATGATGAAGAGCGAGATGAACAAAACCACGCTGATTGCCGGGCGCCACTGTTCCGCGAACGGATAGCGGCCGAACAGGATCAGGCGATATTTGTCTGCGACGACGGCCCAGCAGGCGCCAATTCCGTGCGCGTTCGCGCAGGCACGGGTGTCGGGCACGCCCATCGCGTTATAAGGCACGGTCCAGACCGCGTGCACGAAAGCCCACAGGATGAACGCGATGGCGAAGCGTGTGGTCAGGTAGCCGAGTGCCAAAGTGATCGCGGTGGATCGCCATGTAGCGAACAGGTTGGGCCGCACCCAGGCGCAGGCAATACGTAGGTTCATCGCTCGGGCAGCGCGACGCGTCGATTGTACCAGCTCATGAGCGCGCTGATTGACAGGCTGATCGTCAAATACACTGCCATGATATAGGCAATGCCTTCGATTGCCTGGCCGGTTTGGTTCAGAGTGGTGTTCGCGATCGACACGACGTCCTGAAAGCCTATGGTCACGGCCAGTGAACTGTTCTTGGTCAGGTTCAGAAACTGGCTGGTGAGTGGCGGAATGATCACGCGCAAAGCCTGAGGTAGCACGATGCGCTGCAGCACGACGGAACGGCGCAGTCCGAGAGCGCGGCCTGCCTCCCACTGGCCCGGCGGTACTGCCTGGATGCCGGAGCGCACGATCTCGGCGATGTAGGCCGCCGTGTAGATCACCAGGCCGAGGAGAAGGGCAAAGAACTCGGGAGTGATGGCGCCGCCGCCTTGAAAGTTGAAGCCGCGCAGCACCGGCAGATCCCACGCCAATGGCGCGCCAAGCGCAGCCCATACCAGCAGCGGCATTGCGACCAGCAAGCCGAGTGCGATGGGCCAGAAGGCGGGGCGCTCGCCGATGACAGCCTGGCGCTGCCGGCAATGTCGGCGCCAAAGGATCGTGCCGATCAGTCCAACAACGAATGTCAGCAGAGTCCAACCGTGCGCCGGGTGCCACGCTAACAGCGGCAGCCTGATGCCGCGGTTGGACAGGAACACCGCGTTCCTGATGTGCAGCGCCTGGCGTGGCACGGGCAGGTTGTGCAACAGCGCGTACCAGAACAGCAGTTGCAGCAGCAGCGGAATGTCGCGGATGGTCTCGAGGTAGAGTGCGGTGAGGCGTGCCAACAGCCAGTTGTCTGACAGTCGTCCGATGCCTATCAGCGTGCCCAGGATGGTGGCCAGCACGATGCCCAGCGCCGACACCGTCAGCGTGTTGAGGATGCCAATGAACAGTGCGCGCCCGTAGGTATCGACGGCTGGATCATACGGGATCAGCAACTCGCCGATTGGAATGCCCGCGACACGGCCGAGGAACCCGAAGCCGGTGGCAATGTGGCGCTCGGTGAGGTTGCGACTGGCGTTGCCGATGAGGTACCAGGCGACCACACCCACCGCGCCGACGACCAGCGCCTGCCAGACAAGCCCGCGAAATGTGCGGTCTGACCAGGAGAAGCGCAGGTGCTTTCGCGGCGCGACACGGGTGCAAGGCGGATGGACGGCAGCGGAGACGCTGCCGCCCATCGCGCATGTCAGCGGATCGGTGGTGCGTATTGTAGGCCGCCCTTGGTCCAGATGTTGTTGATGCTGCGCGGCACGCCCATCGGCGTGATGTTGCGATCCCACATCTCGCCGAAATTGCCGACCTGCTTCACCACGTTGTAAGCCCACTTGTTGTCCAGCCCGAGGGCCCGGCCCATGTCACCCTCGAGGCCGAGCAGGCGGCGAATGTCTGGATCCTTGCTGTCCATGAGGCTATCGATGTTCTTGCTGGTGATGCCCTTCTCCTCTGCCGTCACCATGGCGATGAAGGTCCAGCGCACGATGTCGAGCCACGTGTCATCGCCCTTGCGGACCATTTCGCCGAGCGGTTCTTTGCTGATGATGTCTGGCAGCAACACGAACTCGTCCGCTCTGTCGCCCTGGCTGTAGCGGAACGTCGCCAGTGCCGAGGCGTCGGTGGAGTAGGCGTCACATCGGCCGGACATGAAGGCGTCGCGCAACTCTGTCAGGTCCTGGATCAGGATCGGCGTGAACTTCATGCTGTTGAGGCGGAAGTAGTCGGCGTCCGCCAGTTCCGTGGTTGACCCAGGGGCAACGCAGACCGTGGCGCCGTCGAGCTCCTTGGCGGTCTTCACGCCGGACGACTTCCTGACCATGAAACCGGTACCGTCGTAGTAATTCACCCAGGCGAACTGGAGGCCGAGGTTGGCCTCGCGCGCCAGTGTCCAGGTTGTGCTGCGCGATAAGATGTCCACGCCACCGGATTGCAGCGCGGTGAAGCGGTTCTGCGTGGTGGTCGTAACAAACTTCACCTTGTTGACATCGGCGAACACGGCGGTGGCGACGGCACGACAGGAGTCTGCGTCGATGCCACGCATGACGCCCTGGCTGTCGGGCAGCGAAAAGCCGGCAACTGTACCGGCGATGCCGCAGAGAAGTTCGCCACGGCCGCGCACTGCATTGAGTGTCGTCGAACTGGAGCCGTCGGCGTGGGTTGGGGAAACAACAACGCCGCCCATCACACAGGCAAGCAACGCCGTCGTGCACGAACGTGCACAGAGACTCATCATATTCTATTCCTTGTTTGGCGGTTGTCTGCACAAGGCGATGGACCGACGGCGGGGCAGCCGGCGCTGCCGTCCGCGGTCCACCCCCACGGTTGCACTGTTGTCAGACAGACTTGATCGACCAGGTCACAAAATAGTTCGAATTGCTGCCGCAGCCGTGCGGCGAGTCAGTTCCAGGATTGTGGTCCGTTGCCGATATTATTTTCCCGCTAGCCGTCTGCGCCGCGAGCTCTGCGCCGGTGAACACGTGGACGCCGGCAGCGACGGGACCATCGCAGTTGGCAAAAAGGAAGCCACCGATCTCGCCGACCAGCCAACCGGACAGCGCGCCGAGAGCAGTTCCGATGACAGGCACCGCGGCGGTGCCGATGGATGCGCCGAGTACGCTGCCGATCTCAGCGCCGATCGCCTGCGCCGCGGCGCTCGCCGCCTTCTGCGCGAGCTGCGTTCCAGCTTGCTCCAGCGACTTCTCGACCTGAGCCTGCGAACCGTGGCCGTTATTGACGATAGCGTAGGTGAGTACGACAGGCACGTTGGGGCTTACGGCGACATTGTCGAAGGTAAGCCCAACTTTGAACGTACCGTTATTCAGGTCGCCCATCGCCTTGGTCTTGGTGAGCGCTGGCGCTGATCCGACGGCCAAGCTGAGCGAGGCATAGTCGGTGTCCTTGTGCAGCGAGCGAGTGTCGGTGATCCGAAAGGAATCAAGACTGAACATGTACATGTGTTATTCCCGTGTGGTTGCAACGTCGATCCGCGAACTGGAGGCTCGCCGAGCCGGGAACTTGGGTGAGGTCGCCGGGATGACAAAGGATTGCTTCTCATATTATCGGTGAAAGAAATTCATGGATTGATCGACGCGGCTGCGCTCTGCACTGCCCGCATTCCCCATGCACTCCACGCCACGCACATGTTCGGCCACGAGCCGTCCCACTTCTCGTGGATGGGTCGCAAGCATGAAATGCGAGGCTTCAGCCATCGTCACGAGCGTGGCGTTTGGCATGCTCAGTGCTAGCACCTCATTCGCGCGCTTGACAGCAGGGTGACTATCGGCCCCTCGCACGACGAGAGTAGGGGTGTCGATGCCAGCCAAAGAAGCTGGGGTGGGCTGGAAACCGTAGGCTGCGGCCCAATCGAGCATGTTGACCGCGGTCATCTCGACGGCGTAGTCGCGAACCCGCTGTGGCCAGGAGCTGAAGGTGCCCGTGCCGCCGTAGAAGTCGACCATGGACGCGATAGCCGCCCTCTGGCCAGAGTGAAACGCGCGACAATATGCGTCCGTCATTACCCGAAATGCGCGATAGTGCTGATGCTCTCCCCAGTATCGCAGCAGTCCTGCGGCAGGCGCCTCAATGATCACCAGGCTCAGCAGTGGCGCCTGCTTCCGAAGCGCGACAGCAAGCGCCACCAGGCTACCAAATGAATGGCCAACAAGATGCACTGGGCAGGCCGCGCGACGTATCACCGCCTCGAGGCTCTCTGCTTCGTGGGAAATATCGGCGTCCAGCACAGTCCGGCGCTCGGCTGTCCCGCCATATCCGAGCAGGCTAGTGGTTATGGAACGGAAGTCATTGCCCCACTGCGAGATGACGGAGCGCCATGCAGCGCCGGTGCTGCATGAGCCGGGCACAAGCACGACTGCTGGGCCGGAGCCGCACTCATCATAGTCAATCAATCCGTGCTCACACTCGATCATGTTGTCGAACTTTCTGACTGGCGCCGTTGGGCGGCGCGGGGTGCTGGATGTGTCGGAAGCGTGCGCAACCGGCGCCGCAGTCACCGGGTCCCGCAGCCCGATCACCAAGGGCTGCGCTCCCGCGAGAAGAATCAGGCGTCTGTCCGATCGACGAATCCGCGACCGGGCAGCGGAAGCAGCATGGCGACCTGCTGTCGGTAGCGGCGGTACTGCTCGCCGAACATCTGGATGAGATCGCGCTCTTCAAGCTGAATCGCGATCAGAATATAGCCAGTGGTCGCCAGCGAGAAAAGCAGATGACCGGCTGTCATCAAGGGGGTCGCCCAGAAAGCGAGCAGGAAGCTCAGATAGATTGGATGCCGGACACGCCTGTATAGCAGAGGTGTGTGGAATCTGGGCGGCGGCAGTTCTCTGCCGAGCAGACGCGCAAAGACCTGGCTCAGCCCGAACAGCTCGAAATGGCTTATCAGGAAGGTGCTGACGATCAACAACGCCCAGCCGAACCAGAAGACCGCATTGATGGTCGCCACGGCGACCTGGCTACGCACGGTCCAGACCGGTGAAGGAATCGGCTGCCATAGCCAGTACAGAGCCAGCAACACGAGACTTGCCAATAGCACATAGGTGCTACGTTCGATGGGCGTAGGTACCAAGCGTGTCCACCAGCGCTTGAACCCTGGCCGCGCCATGACGCTGTGCTGAGCGGCGAACAGCCCGAGCAGTGACACGTTGACAAGCATGCTTTGGAGCAGCGGGCCAACCGTGCCGGAGTCGATTGACTTCGGCACAATCAGATTGCCGACGAACCCTATTGCGTACAGCAAGGCGACTAGGCATAGGGCGTAGGCGCACAGGCCATATAATACTGCAAGAAGACGTGCCATTGCTGGCTCCTGTATCTGGTTAGATATGAGCAGAAGTACCTAGACAGGACTTTGTCGTGTCTCTATCCGAATCGCGACACGGTTGTCCCCGATGTGAAATTCTTCATGGCAGTCCAAATCCAACGTACGTATCGTCGGAGTTCCCATGATGCTTGTCGGACCCCAGATATCCTCGATGCCACCGTCGCTGCCGCGCGGCCTCCGCCGCGCGCTTGATGCGATGCGTGTGAATGTTGAACGTGATTGGCACGTGATCGAGCTGGCGGCTGTCGCTGGCGTGTCGGGCAGGACGCTGCAGCGGCAGTTCCGTTCCTGTCTTGGCCAGACACCCCGTGCGGCACTTCGCGACGTCCGGTTCGAGCGCGCGCGACGTGAGCTCCTTCAGGGCTTGCCAGGCGCGAAGGTGACGGACATTGCGCTGCGCAGCGGCCTGCCGCACTGCGGGCGGTTTTCCATCGAGTATCGCCGCCGTTATGGCGAGACCCCGTCTCAGACACTGAGCCGCCAGGCGAAGTTCGTCGGTGCCCTCGCATCGATGCCTGCGATGATTACCGCTGGTCACGATCGGGCAACGGTTGCCGTCTGCCCGATCGAGGCGGGTTCGGAGAACAGTGAGATCGCCCGCAGCCTGGCTGACGAGATCGCCACCGCGCTCACGCGATCCGGTGTTGCGGTGACAACTCAGCGATCAGCGACCTACCATCTGACCGGCACCATCCGGGGATCCGGCCAGCAGACTTATCTGACCTTGCGACTGATCGAGTGTGAGTCCGGCTATCACCTCTGGGCACATCGCTGCAGCGGCGTGTTTGAGGATTACGATGGCGGCGATGCGCATTTTGCCACGAGAATCGTCGGGGCCCTGCAATCGTACCTGCGGCTTGCGGAGATTGGTCGGGCCCGGCGAAAGCCGGAGGCCGATGTCACTCCGCACGACCTGACGCTCAGGGCCATTCCCGGGGTGCTGTCGCTCGACGCCGACGGGAATGCGCGCGCACTTGACTTGTTGGACCGTGCGACCGACCGGAACCCTGACCACGCGCTTGCGATTGCACTGGCGGCATGGGCGCACGTACAGCGTGTCGTCTACCATTTTACGGCAACTCCGTTCGTAGAACGTGCCCGAAGCGCGGATCTGGTGCGGAAGGCGCGAGCTCTTGGCGGGGATGCGACGGTTCTTGCCGTGCTGGGGAACGCCCTGACTCTGCTTCACGACCTCGATACGGCGAATCTGGTCATTCGCAAGGCCCTTTCCGTTGACGCCGGTTGCGCATGGGCCTGGAGCCGCAGCGGCTGGATCGACGTGTACCAAGGAGACGCCCAATCGGCCATCGAGCGCTTCATGATTGCACTCGATCTGGCTCCGCACGATTTGCTTGCGTTCAACAACATGGTCGGAATTGGCTGCGCGCATTTCCTGGCTGGACGCTATCTTGACGCTGCCCGTTGGCAGGAGCGCGCACTCATCGAGCATCCGTCCGCGATCTGGGTGCATCGTACGCTCTGTCCCGCCTATGCGCTTGGGGGAGCCGGATCCGACGCCCGCCGAAGCCTTGCCGCGCTGCGGGAGCAATACCCGGACCTCACTGTCTCGGACGTCCAGCGACACCTGCCGCCTTTGCCGCATAGCTTCTGCGACCGTGTTTTGGATGCATTGCACACCGTAGGGCTGCCACTTTAGCGGTCGGGTCTCATCGCCACGGTGTTCAAACCAGCAGGCCGATGCCGGAGGCAAGCAGCAGAAGATTTACGGTCAACGTAAAGGTTCGGTCTGACAGGCGCCTGAAGATCGCGAGGCCGAACCAGGTGCCGAGCAGGGCCACAGGAACAAACTCGAGTGGAACGAGGCTCGGACCGATGCTCCGTGTAATGGCAGGGCGCGTGATCTGGATCAGCAAAAGCGCCAGGTACCTGCATGACCAGGATGAACGGTTGGTAGACTCCGCGCTGGCGCCGCTTGTCCCAGCCTCGCATGCCACACCAGATCGTCACCGTGGCGCCGGGAAAGCCAGCCAATCCACCGGTTATTCCGCCGAGAAACCCGACGGATGCGTCCATCAGGTTGCTGCCGGACTTGATCGTGACAGGTCGTTTGAGCAACGCGTAGGCCGCATATGCAGTCAGAAGCGTGCCAACCGCTTCTCTGAAATCCGGCGTGCCCGAGGTTCAGCAGCAGCCAGACGCCGAGTGGCAGCCCTATGGTGCCGCCGGCCAGAAAGGTCAGAAGCTCGCGCCATTCTATATCGCGCCACAACGCGGTAACGCTGAGCGACTGGATGGCGATACTGCACACCATCATGGTTTCGACGACCTGCAGTGGGTCGCTCATCATATGCAGCAGCATCACACCGCAGATCGCCGAGAAGGCGAACCCGGCGATGCTCGAAAGCGTGGAGGCCAGCAGAACAGCGCCGAGTGCCGGTGCGGATGACGACAGGTTGTCCCGCGGCAGCAGCACGGCATAGGAAATCACGATCGCGGCACTGAGGAGCGTCATTGCGATCGCCGCAAGCATGGCACGGTGCGGTATGCGACGCGCGGTGGCGGAAAATCCGACACCGCTCGGCGAATTCGCGGACGGAACGCCGAGGCACAGGCCTCGATCGGGTTTGAGATTCCTGAACATTCACTTCCCTGTTTTTTTCTAGAGAGCCCGAAGACCGAGCGGCTGCTGTGATTTGGATCACAGGCAATTGGATTTGGAGGAGGTAAGTGAGGCGCTGAACCGAGGGCGGTATCGCTCCCAGTAACCGGTAGGAAGCAGTAAGAATACCGGCTGAAGGCGGCGCGAGTAGGCTGGAATTGTCAGGATGACAAAGGATCAATTCTCATATTGCACGCGAGCAGAATTCATGCATTGATCGGATCGACCCCCGCGTCATATTCGGCCCCCACATCTCCACAATCAGCACATGCCCCGTACTCCATCGCTTGACGCGTTGCGGATTTTCGCTGTGGCTGCGCGGCATCTCAGTTTCACTGAGGCCGCGAGCCAGCTGAGTCTCACGCAGAGCGCAGTCAGTCACCGCATCCGTGGATTGGAGGAAGAGCTTGGGCTTGCCCTGTTCAAGCGCCTTACGCGGCGGCTCGAACTGACGCCGCAGGGCCGGGCGTTGGCGCGGAAAGTCAGCAACGCCATAAGCGAGATCGACCGCAGCATCATCGAACTCGACCGTTCCAATGATGCCGCGCCGCTAAAGGTGACGATGTTGCCTTCCGTGGCCTCGCATTGGCTGATCCCGCGCTTGCCGCGCATTCGTTGCCGCCATCCGAATCTTGACGTGCGGGTGATCGCCGATCCGCGTTTACTCGATTTACGGGCCGAAGGGATCGATCTCGCGATCCGTTTTTGCCGCACGCCACATCCCGGTTACGCGGCGACGCGGCTTATGGGCGATCGCGTCTTGCCCGTCTGTGCGCCTGATCTGCTCAGGCAATATGGCCCGGTCGATAGCATCGATGCGTTGCTGGCGTTGCCGTTGCTGCATGATTCGGCGACAGACGGGGACGGCAGCGACAGCGATTGGCGAGCCTGGCTCGACCATCACGGCAGGTACGATGCCGACTGTCATGCCGGCCAGCACTTCAGCGAGGCCAGCATGCTGATCAATGCGGCTGTGCTCGGGCTGGGTGTCGCACTGGCCCGCGCCAGTCTCGTCGCCGACCAGATTGCGAGTGGCGCATTGGTCTGCCCGCTGGAGCTAGTGGCACCGACCGCCTACACCTACTACCTGCTCGGTCTGCCGGAGGCGGGCGAGCGGCCAAAGATCGCCATGTTCCGCGACCTGCTGGTCGAGGAAGCCGCTTCGACCGAGGCGTTCGTGCTTTCGCTGGGGTTGGCGGCGCCGAGCCTGGTTGGCGATCTCCACGCCATGGCCAAATAGGGTCTTGTTGAGCTTGCTGTTCTGGCGGGCGCAGAAGGAGAAGGGACTTACGCCGCCCCTTGCCGAGGAGGGGGCGGCGTCTTGGTTCTGGCAGTACTGCCAACGGATCACCAGCGGGCCTTACCTGATCCGCTACTCCGGGACGGCTTCACCGGAGCCGCCAAACTCCGCCGGGAAATCCTTTAACTTGGGTAGCCCATCGCGCATGGGCAGTACAGTCTCGGCATAGTTGACGTGCAGTTGCGGCGCGAACGCCAAATCCGGAATGGTCGCCGCGTAGACGTCCACCATCTGCAACGGCGGGTGGTTGGTCATCAAATGGCCGCCGCAGAGCCGACAGAACTGACGGTGGCTCATGTCCGTCTTGTGGTAGGTGGCGATGTGCTCCCTGCCCTTGGTCACCTCCACCGCCTCTGGCGACCAAAGGGTGAAGGCGTTCACCGGCCCAGCGGACCAGGACCGGCACGATCGGCAGTGGCAATAGCCCATGGCATTGGGCTGTCCAGTTAGCTCGATTTCGACGGCGCCGCAGAAGCATGCGCCCTTGTATGAACTGTTCATGATCGTCCTCCGCCAATCCGCCTGTCGGCTCGACCGAACCAGACTGTGCGGGCGTGCATAAACGACGGGAAGCACGCGCTGACAAACGACGGCTTTTCATCCGGAACGTGAGCGGAAGTCATGCGTCTCAGCCCTCCGGCACCTCTTCTATGGCAACCTCATGATAACGATAATTTTACATGGAATTAATTCATTGCTAACGTGTCGCAGCAAATCGAGTTATGGCGGAACCATCGGTGCGGATAACTGCGGATCTAATCTTCTCGAAAGGCGATGCGTTTCCCCGGAATTGGATGCATTATGGCCGTAATTGGACGATCAAAAGATATCTGGACACGCAATGTCATACATGTGGCAATGGGTTACCGCCGGCAGATACGGCAGTCAGGACAGCGAGGCGGAAGGTTCATGCACTCCCTGACATCAGATGGAGGGGTGATGGCCCTGTACCGGTTCTACTGGTTCGGCTCAGATGGCCACATCAAGGCGGCGGAGAACCGTGATTGCGCCTCCGACGAGGAGGCCCAGGCGGAGGCACTGGAAATGATCGGGGACTACGCCACGATGGAGGTCTGGCTTGGGGCACGCTGCGTCGCGCGACTGACGGGACGAGAACCCGGCAATGGTGAAGCCTCCAGCCCCCATTGATCCGGCGAACTACCGTCGCACCGCGACGCGTCGTGAGGCACGCAGATGGCGCATTTCGAAGAATTGCCAGCAGAGCAGGATTGGGATCCCCACCGCCAGGTCGCGCGCTCGCCGTACCAGAGAAACGCCGAGCGACAGTTCCGGTGGCACACCGAAGATAGCCCCAAGGCCGGCGTAGCCGGCCTCCTGCACCCCGGCGTTCACCGGGACGAGGAACGCGATTGCCGCCATCGCGCTCAGCAGCGCCTCGATCGCCAGCGCGTCGTCGAGGTCGATTGGCACATCTAGTGCGCGATAGGTGATCCACCCGGCTACGCCGGTGCCCAACCAGCCCAGCAGATGCACGAAAAACCCGATGGCCAGCCGTGCCGCATGGCCATAGATCAGCACCAGCTCCGCCTGTAGCACGTCGACGCGGTCCTGCGCGTTCTCGAACCACCGGCCGGCGATGCGCCGCCCAAGCTTCGCGAACAGCGGCGCGGCGCCCTGCTGCAGCCAGATCAGCGCCACGCCTGCCATTACCGCAAGCCCGAGCCCGACCTCCACGGGCACCGCCAGGGACGATTCCGGGGCGCGGGCCAGTAGGATGCCAAGCCCGATGGCGGTGAAGGCAAGCTGGGCGAGGAATTCGGCGGTGACGTCCACCACAGTGGAGGCGGTCGCCAGTGACCATGACACGCCGTGCAGCGTCGCAGCCCGCGCGCCGAACACGAAGCCGCCCACCTGCGAGAACGGCAGACAGTTGGCCGAGGCGTCGCGCACCATACGGCCCCAGACGAAGACCCAGGGCCGGCGGGCCTCGCGGGCGGGCACGATTGCGTCCCAGGCCAGGCCCAGTACGGCGAACAGCACCAGCTGCCACCCCACGATCACCGCGAAATCCCCCCAGCCTACCCGGCGGACGCCGCTGACGACGCGGTCGATCCCGAACCAGCCGATCAGCGCGGTGCCGAGCAACAGACCAGCCAGGGCAAGCGTGATCGAGAGCTTTTTCAAGGCGTTGGGCTTTCAGGCTGGCAGAGAAGGGTGGGTGGGCGGCTCTACACCGATTCAGCCGCCGTGGGCTATATAGGCGTATTGCGTTGAAGGGATCGGCAAGTGCCAGCGCACGGCCTGACATTGCTGACCGGCGCGACCGGCTTCGTTGGGTCGGCGGTGGCCCGGGTATTGGCGGCGCGAGGGCATGGCCTCCGTCTGCTGGTGCGACCCACCAGCGACCGGCGCAACCTCGCTGAGGTGGACGCCGAGTTGGCGCTGGGTGACCTGACCGACGCTGCCTCGTTGACGCGCGCCGCCGCGGGCTGCCGCTACGTGTTCAACGTCGCGGCCGACTACCGGTTCTGGGTCCCGGATCCCGACGCAATGCTGCGGGCCAACGTCGAGGGCACGCTGGCAGTGATGCGCGCGGCGCAGGCGGCGGGCGTGGAGCGCATCGTGCACTGCAGTTCGGTTGCCGCGCTGGGGTGGACACAGGACGGTTCGCCATCCGACGAGACCACCCCGACCAACGAGGCGGACTTCATCGGTACCTACAAGCGATCGAAGTTCCTGGCGGAGCGGGCGGTGATGGAGCTGGTGCGGCAGGAGGGGTTGCCGGCGGTGGTGGTCAATCCCTCGGCCCCGGTCGGTCCGCGCGACATCAAGCCGACGCCGACCGGCAAGATGATCCGCGATGCCGCCGCCGGCCGGGTGCCGGCCTACATCGATACCGGGCTCAATATGGTGCACGTGGATGACGTGGCGGAGGGTCACGCGCTGGCGCTTGAGCGCGGGCGGATTGGCGAGCGCTACGTTCTGGGCGGCGAGAACCTGCTCTTGAAGGACATATTGGCACTGGTCGCCGAGGTGGTCGGGCGTCGGCCGCCGCGGATCGAGGTCCCCGAGGCGCTGGTCTGGCCGGCTGCCTGGTTCATGGAGGGACTGGCGCGACTGACCGGCATTCCCCCGATGATGACGCGCGACCACATCAAGATGGCGCGGCACAAGATGTTCTATTCCTCGGCTAAGGCGATGCGCGAACTGGGCTATTCGCCGCGTCCGTTGCGCGCGGCGATCGAGGACGCGGTAGCCTGGTTCCGCGCTAATGGCATGCTTCGGTCATGACGACACTGGCGGTGGTGTCGCTGCTGATCTGGCTCTATTTGCTACTGGCGCACGGCCGGTTCTGGCAGTCGGGCCCTGAACTAACGCAGGAGCGTCCAGTCGCCGCGCCGCCCGTCGACCGTGGTGGTGCCGGCACGCGACGAGGCATCGCTGATCGGATTATCGCTGCGCTCACTGCTGGCGCAGGAATATCCCGGGCCACTGCGCGTCATTGTGGTCGATGACGGCAGTAGCGACGGCACGGGCACGATTGCTCGTTCGCTTGAGCGGCTCATTGTTGTCAGTGGAACACCACGACCGCCTGGCTGGAGCGGCAAGATGTGGGCGGTGGCACAGGGGCTGGCGGAAGCCGAGGCTTCGGATCTCGTGCTGCTGACCGACGCCGACATCGTGCATGACCCGCGCCACGTCGCGACCTTGGTAGCGCAGTTGGAGCGCGGGGATTTCGATCTGGCATCGGAGATGGTGACGCTGGCATGCGACGCGCCGGCCGAGCACGCTCTGGTGCCGGCATTCGTGTTCTTCTTTCAGCTGTTGTACCCGTTTGCCTGGGTGAACGATCCGTTGCGCGCCACGGCGGCCGCCGCTGGCGGCACACTTCTGATCCGACCTCGGGCTTTGCAGCGCATTGGCGGGATTGCGGCGGTGCGGGGCGCGCTGATTGACGACGTAGCATTGGCGACGGCGGTCAAACGAGGCGGCCGCATCTGGCTGGGCCACTCCGGACTGGCGCGCTCGATACGAAGCTACCCTGCGGCAGTGGACATCTGGCGCATGGTGTCGCGGAGTGCGTATGTACAGCTGCGTTTCTCGCCGTTGCTGCTGCTCGGAACGCTGGCGGCAATGACGGTGACCTTTCTGGTGCCGCCACTTGTGGCGCTGTTCGGCCACGGAATGGCGCGCTGGTTCGGCTGGCTGACCTGGGGGGCGATGGCGGCTGCGTACCAGCCCACGTTGCACCGGTATCGTCGCTCCATCCTGTGGGCGCCATGCCTGCCGGCGATCGCCGCGTTCTACCTTGCGGCAACGATCGGCTCCGCGGTCAACCACCACCTTGGTCGGGGCGTCGCGTGGAAGGGGCGCGCCTATCAGGGTGCCGGCGTATGAGCAGCGCTGCGACAGTCGAGACGTGGTCGGGCAAAGACCGCGGTGATGAGAACTTTCCGGTCGGCTCGTTGCTGATCCGTCGTGATCTGCGTCACATGTGCCACGCGTTCTATGGCTTCGCGCGCAATGCGGATGACATTGCGGATTTGGGGTCGCTGTCGGCGGACGAAAAGATCGCACGGCTCGACGTGATGGAGGACGTGCTGCTGGGTCGGCGCGACAGCGGCTCGCCGAGCTCGATCCGGCTGCGTGCCAGTCTGGCCGAGACAGGCGTCACGTCGCGACATTCGCTTGATCTGCTCATCGCGTTTCGTCGCGACGCGACCAAGCTGCGATATGCGGACTGGGGTGAGCTTTACGACTATTGCCGCTACTCGGCGATGCCGGTCGGGCGGCACGTGCTCGACCTGCACGGCGAGGATGGCGCGACGTATGTGCCATCGGATGCATTGTGCACGGCGTTGCAGGTACTGAACCATATGCAGGACTGCGCGAAGGACCTGGCGGCGCTGGATCGCTGCTATCTGCCGGGCGTGTCGGTTGGTGAATTGCGCGCCGCAGCGGCATCGGAGGAATTGCGGCGTGTGTTCGACGACCTGCTGGATCGCGTCGATGCGCTGAACCGTTCGGCAGTCGATCTGCCGCGGCTGACGCGCAGCAGGCGACTGCGGCTCGAGACCGCGGTGATCGTCGGTCTGGCGCATCGGTTGGCAAGGCGGTTGCGACGCGGCGACCCGATCGCGCGGCGAGTGCGCCTGACGAAGGGAGACGCGGTGGCGAGCGTGCTCGCGGCGTTGCGGTGGGTATGACCCCCTCCCCCCAACCCCCTCCCGCAAGGGGCGGGGGAGTAGCTTCAGGCTGGTGCTTCCCCTCCCCTTGCGAGAGGGGTTGGGGGGAGGGCCGCTTGGTGACGCCCTTGAACGCTGCCCAGGCGGACCTCGATGCGGTCGAGGCCATCGTGCGCGCTGCTGGGACCTCGTTCTATCGCGGCATGCGGGTGCTGCCACCCGACCGGCGGCACGCCATGTATGCGATCTACGCGTTCTGCCGCCTGGTGGACGACGTGGCTGACGAGGACGGCGCATTCGCCGCGAAGCTGCCCCAGTTGACGGCGTGGCGGGAGCGCGTCGCGGGCCTGTACCGCGGGCAGTCGGATGGCCCGGTCACCCGCGTGCTGGTGGCCGCGGTACGGCAATTCGCGCTCCGCCAGGAGGACTTTCTTGCTGTCATCGACGGCATGCAGATGGACGCTGAGACCACGATCGTGGCGCCCGATCTGGCGACGCTCGACCTTTACTGCGACCGTGTCGCCGCGGCTGTCGGGCGCCTCTCGGTGCGCGCCTTCGGCGATTCGTCGCCGGCCGCCGATCAGGTGGCCTACTCGCTCGGCCGCGCCCTCCAACTCACCAACATCCTGCGCGACCTCCAGGAGGACGCAGAACGTGGGCGGCTCTATTTGCCGCGCGAATGGCTCGACGCGGCGGGCGTGCCGCACGATCCGTCGGCCGCGCTGCGCGCGCCTGGCCTGCGGCAGGTCTGCGCGCGCGTTGCCGCGCTCGCCCACGAGCATTTCCGCGCGGCCACCGAGGCGATGCGGCGCTGCGATACCAAAGCAATGAAGCCGGCCCGACTGATGGGCGCCACCTATGCCGCGATCCTCTCGCGCCTGGAGCGCCGCGGCTGGTCGCCGCCGCATGAACGCGTCAGCCTGCCGGCGTGGCAGAAGCTGTGGCTCGCATTGCGCTACGGTTTGGCGCAACGCTGAATGCGCGTCCATGTCATCGGCGCCGGGCTCGCCGGCCTGTCGGCTGCGATCGCGCTGTGTGAGCGGGGACACGCCGTCACCGTCATAGAGGCGGGACCAGCGGGTGGCGGCCGGTGCCGATCATACTTCGATCGCGAACTTGGGCTGCGGATCGACAACGGCAATCACCTGCTGCTTTCCGGCAACCGGTCGGCCTTCGCCTTTCTCGACACGATCGGCGCGCGATCGACGCTGACGATGCCGGCGGAGCCGGTGTTCCCGTTCATTGATCTCAGCAACGGGCTGCGCTGGGTGCTGCGGCCCAACCGCGGCCGGATTCCATGGTGGGTGTTGTCGGGGAAGCGTCGCGTGCCAGGCACTCGTGCGACCGACCATCTGGCCTTGTTACGGCTGCGTCGGATCAGGAACGATGCAACGGTTGCCACCTCGCTGCGCAATGATACGCTCTATCGGCGGCTTGTCGAACCGCTTGCCATCGCGGCCCTGAACACGCCGCCGGATATTGCGCTGGCGCGGCTGCTGGGCGCGGTGATGCGCGAGACGTTGTTCCGGGGAGGTGGCGCCTGCATTCCAGCCGTGCCACGCGAGGGACTGTCGGAGAGTTTGATCGATCCCGCTGTCGCCTGGCTGCGTGCGCGTGACTGCGAGGTGGTGACCGGCCGGCGAGTTGCGGGCATGCGGATCGAGGCTGGCCGGGTCAGGGAATTGGCCATCACCGAGGGGGCGACGCCAGTCGAGGCGGTGGTGCTTGCCGTTCCGCCCTGGGTGGTCGCCGACCTGTTGCCTGGCCAGAAGTGCCCGACCAAGTTCCAGGCTATCCTGAACGTCCATTTCAGGATTGAGGATGATCCAGGACCGGCCGAGTTTATCGGTCTGATCGGCGGGATCGCGGAGTGGGTGTTTGTAAAGCGCGACCATGTGTCGGTCACCATCAGCGCGGCCAACCGGATGGTGGAGCAGGAGGCGGAAGTGATCGCGCGGGCTGTATGGCCGGACGTGCAGGCGGCGCTCGACCTGGAGGGTGAGATGCCGCCGTGGCGGGTGGTGAAGGAGCGCCGCGCCACGGTTGCCGCGACGGCGGAACAGGAGCGGCTGCGGCCGGGCGCGCGCACGGGCATCGTCAATCTGGTGCTTGCCGGCGACTGGACCGCAACCGGGTTGCCCGGCACGATCGAAGGTGCCATCAGGTCCGGCCGAATCGCGGCCGAGGTGCTGCTCGCTGCCTGAGGACGCGCGATGCCGGGTGAAACTCTGCTGCCGAACGAGACCGCGCCGGATGCGACACCTGCATCGGGCGGTTGCGCGTGCCGGCGCGGCGCTGGCGCGGCAACAGCACGCGGATGGGCATTGGCTGTTCGAGCTCGAGGCGGACGCGACGATCCCGGCGGAATATGTGCTGCTGGAGCACTTCCTCGACCGTATCGATCCGGCGCTGGAAGCGAAGATCGGGGTCTATCTCCGGTCGATCCAGGGTGCGCACGGCGGCTGGCCACTGTTCCATGACGGGGCGTTCAATCTGTCGTCCAGCGTGAAGGCGTATTTCGCACTGAAGGCGATTGGCGACGACCCCGGTACGCCGCACATGGTGCGTGCGCGGCAGGCCATCCTGGCGGCGGGCGGAGCGGAGCGGACCAATGTATTTACCCGCGCGCAGCTTGCGCTGTTCGGCCAGGTGCCGTGGCGTGCGGTGCCGGTGATGCCGCTGGAGATCATGCACCTGCCGCTGTGGTTTCCGTTCCATTTGTCAAAGGTGTCGTACTGGTCGCGCACGGTGATCGTGCCGCTGCTGGTGCTGATGGCGCTGCGACCCATGGCACGCAATCCGCGTAAAGTCGCGATCCCGGAGGTGTTCCGCACGTCACCCGCGCAGGTGCGAGACTGGATTCTCCCGCCGTTTCGTTCCGCATGGGGGAGGTTTTTCAAAGGGATCGATTCAGCGCTGCGGGTGGTGCAGCCGGCGTTTCCGCAGCGCGGTCGGCGGAGCGCCATCGACAAGGCGGTGCGTTTCGTTATTGAGCGGCTGAATGGCGACGATGGCCTGGGCGGCATTTACCCAGCGATCGCCAACAGCGTGATGATGTTCGACACCCTGGGTTATCCAGCGGAGCATCCGGCTGCCGCGATCGCCTGGCAGGCGGTGCGCAAGCTGTTGGTGGTGGAGCAGGATCGCGCGTATTGCCAGCCATGCCTGTCGCCGATCTGGGACACCGGGCTTGCGGGCCATGCGATGGCGGAAGCCGGTGCCGACACGGCCATGACCTGTGAGTGGTTGCGTGAGCGGCAGATATTGGATGTGGTCGGCGACTGGTCCGTGCGTCGGCAAGGACTGCGGCCAGGTGGATGGGCGTTCCAGTACGCCAATCCCCATTACCCCGATGTCGATGACACGGCCGTGGTCGGAATGCTGCTGCATCGCAATGGCGATCCCAGGCATGTCGAGGCGATCGAGCGGGCGCGCGAATGGATCATTGGCATGCAGTCGTCCGACGGCGGCTGGGGCGCGTTCGAGCCGGAGAACACGCACTTCTATCTGAACAACATACCATTTGCCGACCATGGCGCTTTGCTCGATCCACCCACTGCCGATGTCACGGCGCGCTGCGTGTCGTTTCTGGCGCAGATCGGCATGCCGGCGGACGATCCGGTGCTGGCGCGAGCGCTCGTGTTTCTGCGCCGCGAGCAGGAGGCGGAAGGGAGTTGGTTCGGCCGCTGGGGCACGAATTACATCTACGGCACGTGGTCGGTGTTGTGCGCGCTCAATGCGGCGGGTGTCGCGCAGGATGATCCGGCGGTGCGGCGTGCGGTGGCGTGGCTGCTCGAGGCGCAGCGGGATGATGGTGGGTGGGGGGAAGACGAGGAAACCTACGGCGACGCGCCGCACGGTCGATACAAGGAGAGCACGCCGAGCCATACGGCGTGGGCGCTGCTTGGCCTGATGGCGGCGGGCGAGGTCGATCATCCGGCGATGGCGCGGGGTGTCGCGTATCTGACCGCGACGCAGGCCGACGATGGCGGGTGGCGAGAGCTGCCCTACAATGCTGTGGGTTTTCCGCGCGTGTTCTATCTGCGGTACCATGGGTATCGGTGGTACTTTCCGCTGCTGGCGCTGGCGCGCTACCGCAACCTGCGATTGGGTAATGCGCGCAAGGTGGCATTTGGGTTCTGATGCGGGGGGGCGTTGCGCCTCCTCCCCCCGGTCCCCTCCCGACGAGGGGAGGGGGAGGCAAGCGACTTGGGGTAGTCGTGGGGTTGGCGGCAGAGGCGCGGATCGCGCAACGGCTTGGATGGCGGGTGGCGATCGGCGGCGGGAGCGCCTCGGGTGCGTTGGTGGCGGCGCAGGGGCTGATCGATGAAGGCAGCGACGCGCTGGTCAGTTTCGGTCTGGCCGGTGGGCTGGATCCGATGCTGCGTCCTGGTTCGCTGATTGTCCCGTGCGCAGTGATTGTCGACGAAGTGCGTTATCCCACCGATCCGGAGTTGTCGCGCCTGTTGGGTGGCGTGACGCAGCATACGCTGGTGGGTGCCGATGCGATTGCGGCGGGTGTCGAGGATAAGCGTCGCCTCCACTGCCGCACGTCTGCAGCGGCGGTTGATCTGGAGAGTGGCGCGGTGGCTCGTATCGCCGCAGCGCACGACATGCCATTCGCCGTGCTGCGCGCAATCTGCGATCCGGCGGAACGCACCTTGCCTGCCGCGGCGCTGGCCGCACTCGACGCGCGCGGCATAATCGGCTTGTGGCGAGTTATCACCTCACTCGCCGCGAAGCCTGGGCAACTGCCGGTGCTGCTCGCGCTGGCGGTCGATGCGGCGACGGCGCGACGTTCGCTGGTCGAGCGCGTCAGGCAGATAGCGCGGGCATTGGTGTAGGCGCTCTTTCCATTGCCGTGGCTTCGACAATCCGTTCAGCGGAATGGAGGCACGCACTGTGGTGCCATGGCCGGGCGTGCTGTCGATCGTGAATACGCCGCCATGCAGGGCCAACTGTTTGCGGCTGATCGCTAAGCCGAGGCCAGAGCCGCCGAATCTGCGTCCGATTGAGCTGTCCGCCTGCTGAAATGGCTGCAGCGCTGACGCGCCATGACCAGAACCATTGCCTCGCCCGCCCTTTTCGATACGCAGCGAGACCATGCCACCCGACGGCGTGAACTTCACGGCGTTTGACAGCAGGTTGAGCACAATCTGCTTCAACGCGCGCGCATCCCCGCGCAGGGCTATGCGCATTCCGCTGACTCTGTTGTCGATCCGCACACCGTCTTCGTTCGCCCGCGGCTGCAGCATGGCAACGCAGCCCCGAACCACCATGCATCACCTCGATGGTTTCCTTCCGCTAGCTCATAGCGGCCTGCCTCGATCTTCGAGAGATCGAGTACGCCATTGATCAATTCGAGCAGATGATGGCCGGCTGTGTTGATCGCTGCGGAGCAGTTGACGTAGTTCGCGCTGATCCGGACCAAATTGCTGATCACGAATCAGCTCTGAGAATCCGATGACGGCATTCAGAGGCATGCGCAGTTCATGGCTCATGTTGGCGAGAAATTCGGATTTTGGCTGCGCCGCCTCGAACTCAGCTGTCACGCCGTGTCGGTCTCCTGGTCGCGAACATCCTGCTGCGCGCGCCGCCACCTCCCGCCCGATGCGGCCGTAGCCGACAATGCCGAGCGTACGGCCCATGACCTCGCCGCAAGGTTTGCCGCCGAAGGTTTGACTTGCGGCCCGCGACCCGCCGCGAAATCGCTGACGATCTCGAACGCGACGCAACAGCGGCGGCGAAGTTGCCGAGAATCAGGGTTTTCATTGGTGCTTGGTATCCCAGTTCCGACGGCTGTGTGGTTGCGTCTATCTGGAAGCACTTCCGAGTAGCTGCGATGTCACCGCGCGTGCTTGCACTTGCACGAATGACCATTCGCTGGGTGAGTGCCCGCTACATGGCGAGGAGCGCATCACCAAGGCGGCGCATTGCGGCGGTGCGACCGCCGGGCGTGGCCACGGTGATGTGACTATGGCACAAGTTCGTAGCCAACGATGGTGGTAGTCTTCCGACGAAGGAACGCTCAGTGCTGTGGAGCGAGCGCCTGTGCTGGCCGCAGTTGTGCCTCGGTAACCACGCGTTCGTGACCGTCCTGAACGTTCTTCACTCGATACTGAAGGTCGCGACCTTCGTCCGGCAACGTGCGCTGAATTGTGTAGGCTCCGCCCGGCACATGGCGTTCCAGCCGATTTGGCACCAGGTGCACGGTCTGACCGACCTTGAATTTATGACGCGACACGATAAAACCCTTCCAGCCGTCAGTGGGTGGACCGGACCCTCCTGACGATACCGGCCAAGTATGTGGGCCTTCGCGTCTCAGAATGCCAGAGGAAACCCGTGAAGGTTGCCGCCATTTCGGCAGTGGCGGCCTGAGGGGACGTATGCTCAACGCGGGGTTGTGGAAGGATTGATCGCCGTTGGATATGCCTTTCGATAACTCTCGGTCATCACCTCATCGAACCGACGCCCCGGCGCATAGCCCAGTATTCCACTGGCGTCCGGCGTAACGCCGGGCAATTGGCGCGGGCACTCCTCCGGTGCGCCCAATACTGTCCGCAGGGGCAACACGGCACACCACACCGGTACAGCGTAGTCCCCTTCCTCGTCGCTGACGCCGGTGGCGCGGATCTTTGCCGCCGCATCCTCGATCTCCATTTCGAGGATGGTGATGGCCTTGATCTCCTGCGCCGTGGGTGGCCGCAACACAGCCGCGCGTCCGGGGAAGAAGCGGTCGATGAAGGCGTCCATCGCTCGGAGCTTTGTCGCGGGATCGGTTGCCGCGCGTGCCTGACCGTAGGCCATCACACAGCGATAGTTCACCGAATGGTGGAAGCCCGACCGCGCCAGAACCACCGCGTCAAAGTGCGTAACGGTCAGACAGACCGGCAAGCCCTTCGCCTGTGCGCGTACCATCCGGCTAGCGGAGGAGCCGTGCCAATAGAGCCGGTCGCCTTCGCGCCAGAATGAGGTAGGCGTGCAGAATGGTTGGCCGTCGATGACATAGGCGATGTGGCATACCATCGCGGCGTCGAGGAGCGCATGGACCGTCTCGTGATCGTAGTGGCCGCGTTCATAACGGCGGCGGAGCCGGTTGCGGCTGGTCACGGGATAGGCGTCGGCCATGCGGTTTCCTCCGCTACTATAAACCGACCGATTGGAAAGGAGGCCTGACCTGTTCGGAAGGGCCGGCTGAGGCCAAGGTGGTTGGTCCAATGTTCTTACCGCTGCGGGACGAGAGCGACGCCAGAATGAGCGAGGGTGACTGTGACCGGATCGCTCGCGGCGAGTGGAGCTTCGACATCGGGTGCGACGACGAACAGCTCCTTGTCGAGTCCTGCAATGACGATCCAGTATTCCATGTGGCTGCCGAGATATGCCGCCCTGGCAACGTGCCCGTGCAGTCCGTCAGTGCCGCGCGCCAACTGCAGCGCGTGCGGTCGGATCGAGAGTTCGGCCGTCCCTTCCACCGCACCGTGGTGCGGCAGTGTCAGAAGCAGCGGACCCAGCCGCACCGATGCAACGTCGCCCTGATGGCTCTCGATCGTCACCGGAACGATGTTGGCATCGCCTATGAAGTCGGCGACGAAGTGACTGCTCGGTTGTTCGTACAGATCGCGCGGCGTGCCGTCTTGCGCGATACGCGCCATGTTCATCACCATGATGCGGTCGGAGATCGCCAAGGCCTCCTGCTGGTCGTGGGTGACATAGACCGCGGTGAGCGACAGGCTCTGCTGGATCTCGCGGATCTCGTCGCGCACGCGGCGGCGCAGCTTGGCGTCGAGATTCGACAGCGGTTCGTCGAACAGCAGCACCTTCGGTTCCAGCACGATGGCACGTGCCACGGCAACACGCTGCTGCTGGCCGCCCGACAGTTCGCTGGGCAGACGCGCGTCGTAGCCGGCAAGCCCAACCAGAGCGAGCTTCGCCTGCGCCAGTTCGATGGCCTGTGCCTTGCGCATCCCTGACGCGCGCAGGCCGTAGCAGACATTTTCGAGCACGGTCATGTGGGGGAACAGCGCATAGGACTGGAATACCATCGATACGTCCCGCTCGGCTGCCGACAGCAGCGTGACGTCGTCGCCCTCTATGAGGATGCGTCCGTCGGACGCCTGCTCCAGCCCGGCAATCAACCGCAGAATGGTTGTCTTGCCACAACCGGATGGACCAAGCAGCGTCACCAGCGTGCCGCGCTCGATCGACAGGCTGATGGCATCGAGCGCGGTGACCGCGCCATAGCGCTTGCTCACCCAACGGAACTCGACGGCGGGCGCGCTCATGTCTGCACCAATGCGATGTCGGATGCCTCAACTGGCGGCGCGGCGGCGCGACGGCCAATGCGGCGCTCTCCTACCAGCAACTGGATCAGCACCAGCACCAGCATCATGAAGATCACCAGCATCGCCGAATAGACGATCGCCACGCCGTACTCGCCGACATCCGCGCGGCCAACGATATAGACCGTGGCGAGATTGTAGTGCCCGGTGACCAGGAAGATCACCGCACTCACAGCGGTGACCGCTCGCACGAAGCTGTACACCATGGCGGTGACGACCGCCGGCCGCAGCATCGGCAGGATGACGCGGACCAGCGTGCCGAACGAATGCGACCCCAGTGTCAGGGACGCTTCATCCAGGCTTCGGTCGATCTGGCTCAGATTGGCGAGGCCGGCGCGAATGCCCACCGGCATGTTGCGGAAGATGAAGGCGATCGCGATGATCGTGGCCGTGCCGGTCAGCGACACCGGGGGCACATTGAATGCCAGGATATAGGCGACACCGATCACGGTGCCTGGGATCGCGAAGCTCATCATCGCGAGAAACTCGAAGCTGCGGCGGCCAGGGAATTGCTGGCGGTCGAGCAGCCACGCGGTGAGAATGCCAAGTGCCGCGGTGAACGGCATCGCGATCAACGCGATCTCGATCGTGACGATGAAGGAGTTCCACGCGGAGCCGGAAAGGAACCAGCCGCCGACACCTTTCTCGATCGAGAAGGCGGTCAAGAAGTATTCCAGGGTCGGCGTGTTGTCGCGCCCGACCGAGACGACGAAACCGCCGATCATGATCATGCCGTAGACTGCAACTGTCAGCAGCAGCCACGGCACGATCACCGCGTAGCAGGACACGCGCACTCCTGCGGGCAACGAGGCGGGTATGCCGGTATGGCCCTTGCCGGAGACGGTCGCGTAGCTGCGGCGGCCGAGCCAGAAGCGCTGGGCCTGGAATGCGGTCAGCGTGAATGCCAGCAGCACGATGGCGAGCACTGCCGCACGGCCCTGATCGTGCGAGGCCCCGACCACGGCAAAGAAGATATCGGTGGACAGCACGTTGAAGTTGCCGCCAATCACCAGTGGATTGGCGAAGTCCGCCATGCTCTCGATGAAGCCGATCAGGAAGGCGTTGGCGAGGCCGGGCCGGATCAGCGGCCAGGTGATCGTGCGGAACGTGTACCATCGGCTCGCCCGCAGCGTCTGCGACGCTTCCTCCAGGCTTGGTGCGACGCCCTGCAGGACGCCGAGCAGCACCAGCAGCGAGATCGGCGTGAACGCCAGCACCTGAGCGATGGTGATGCCCGGCATGCCGTAGATCCAGCGGCTGCGCGGGATGTCGAGCAGATTGCCGATCCACACGGTGACCACGCCGGCTCGTCCGAACAGCAGGATGAGCGCGAGCCCGATGACGAAGGGTGGTGTGATGATCGGCAGTATGGACAGCGCGCGGAGCAGCGGCTTCATCGGCGCGCGCGTGCGCAGCGCCACCAGCGCGAAGGCGAGCCCGAGAAGCGTGGTGAGCAGGCCGACCAGTGCTGCCTCGGCCACCGTGTTCCAGGCAACACCACAACCATGCGAGCCGGTCAGACAACCGAGGCTCCAGATGGAAGGGCTCAGCAGCTTGGTCAGGAATTCGCCAGGTGCGAAGGCGCCTTCGTTGTCGCGCACGGCGGATGAGAGGATGCAAAGCACTGGATAGAACACGAACAGTGCAATCAAGCCGATGACAAGCAACAGCGAGCCGGTGACGAACACATCGCCTTTGCAGGCGCCGAGACGCGCGAGTCCGTAGGCAAGCAGCATCAGGCAGGCAAGTGCGTACAGTGCGGCACCCCAGCCCATCGCCTGCTGGCTAGGCCCCTCGCCGAACACGCCGGCAAGCCAGGCATAGGTCCAGCCGCGATGAATGATCAGCAGGCCCTCGCCGGCCAGCCACACGAGCCCCGCGGCGCCGGCCGCGACGAGAAAGCGCGGCGACCTGTGTGCCAGTGCCGCCCAGGTCGCCAGCAGCAACGGCAGCGCCAGCGGCAGGAGCCATATACGCGACGCAAACAGCGCGGGTGGCGAAATGCCGCCGTCGAGCCCGTACCACGGGACTACCAGCAGACCAGCCCAACCGGCCGTCAGCCAGACCAGCAGAACGCGCGGCACGCGGACGGCGCTATTTCGGTGCGTTCTTCACCTCGGTCGTCCACTTGTCCAGCAGGCGCTTGCGCGTCGCGGACGAACCGTAGGTGGCGAAGTCGTATTCGATCAGCTTGATCTTGGAGAGATCAGGCGCCTCTGGCGGCACCGGAGTCGCAGGATTGGAGGGGATCTGGAAACTTCCTGTGGCGGCGGCGAGCTTCTGCGCCTCCGGCGTCAGTGCCCAGTCGTAGAACTGCTTCGCCTCATCCATATGCTTGGCACCTGCCACCAGGCTGAGGGAGCCGATCTCATAGCCGGTGCCTTCGCAGGGCGACACCACGGCGACCGGTTTATGGTGTTCGGCCACGTCGATCACGTCGTGCTGGAAGGCGATGCCGATCAGGGTCTCGCCCTGTCCTGCAGCGAGCGCCGGCGCCGCGCCTGCCTTGGTGTATTCATTGATGTTCCGGTTCAGCGCCTTGAGATAATCGAAGCCTTTGTCCTCGCCCATGAGCTGCACGATGGTTGCCAGCATGGTCCAGGCCGTGCCGGACGAATTTGGATCGGCCATCTGCACTTCACCCTTGAACTCGGGCTTGATCAGGTCGGCCCAACAGGCGGGAGGGGTGAGCTTGCGCTTCGTGATATCCTCGGTGTTGTAGCCGAAGCCGAGCGCGCCGAGGTAAAGCCCGACCGTGCGGTTGTGCGCGCGCTGTGCCTGGCGCTGCGCCCAGTCGCGCAGCTTGGGCAGCATCGGCGATACATAGGGTGCGGTGACAGCTTCGTCGGCGGCCTGCAAATGCGGATCGCCGGTGCCGCCGAACCATACGTCGCCGTGTGGATTGTCCTTCTCGGCGCGCACCCGGGCATAGACCTCGCCGGCGCTCATGCGTGTCATGTCGACCTGGACACCGGTCTCCTTCTGATAGGTTGTGGCGACTGCGCGGCACCATTTCTCATCCACGCCGCAATACATGACGAGCTGGCGCTGTGCATGGGCGGCTCCGGATGCAAGCGCGCCGAGCGTGATGGCAGCGGCCAGACCGCCCAAGTGGCGGGCCGTGCGGTGCGAGATGATCATGCGTTCCCCCTCAGGCGCCGTGGTGCGGCACGCGCCGTACGCCAGATTGGAGCTTGGTTTCGGTGCCTCCGCAATAGAAATGTTACGCCACTGGTCGACGGCGACGAGCTCAGTAGATCAGGACGGTGTCCCAGAATGCGCACTTATGGGCGGCAGCGAACTGTGCCGCGGTGATCGTCGATGAAGCTGGCACATTCTGCGACAGGTAAACCTGCGAGTCCTTGGTGTAGCGCGGCCAGGGTTGGTCGCCCTTCAGGTTCGGGTTGCCGGTGTACATGAAGTTTGTCCACGCGGTAACCAATTGCCCTGAGAGCGCACGTTCCTGCGCGCTGAGCTGATGCTGAATACCCAATGGGCCGCCATGCCAATTCGGGAACAGGAACTGGATGTCGATCGTATGGGCTGCGCCGTGGGGAAAGGCGAGCGGGGGAAAATACCAGGGTGCGTTGCGGTCGGCGAATTCGTAGGCGTAGAGCGGCACAAACTGCGATACGTTGTTGTTGAGGTAGGGATGTCGGCAAACATTCGCGTCCGTGCCGACAGCGACCCAGGCGGCACCAGGGCTCGGATAGGCACTGACCGGGTATTTGGCCAGGACTTTATCGGGCGTCCCCTGGGGTAGTTCGGCGGGCCTGCGCCAGGTCCGGCGGGGCCACCATAGGTGGTCTTGACGAGATTGGTGTAGCGCTCCTCGGTCATGGGCCCGAAGAACAGCTCGTCGATGCTCGCAGTGAACGCGCCCTCGTCCGCGACCGCGCCGTTCATAACGGGCATGTGGTTGAATTTTCCGGTGCTCCACGCGGTATCCGCAGGGATCGGCAGGATTCTGCCATCAACCAACAACCCATTCACGTAGGGACCATTCGCTGCGGCCGTCCCCTGCAGCGATAGAATCTTCGATACACTCAGCGCGCGAAGGCACGCGGCAACCTGAGCGGTGGCATCGGTGCCGCAGCCGGCAGCTTTGCCGAAGTCGGTGCCGCGCTGCTCGGCCAATGGCAGCGGCGCGACAGTGAGCAACGGCCCGCTCTCGAAGATTGCGCGATGGAACAGGCCTGCACTTGCCGGAGATATCATGGCAGCGGCGGTGCTCGTCGAGCCGGCCGACTGGCCGCCGACCGTGACGTTGCCGGGATCGCCGCCGAACGCGGCGATATTTCGTTGCACCCAGCGAAGCGCCTCCTGCTGGTCCATCAGTCCGTAGTTGCCGAAGTCATGTTCTTCGCCGTCGATCGCCGGATGGCCGAAATAGCCGAGGAGGCCGAGACGGTAGTTGATGGTCACGACGACCGTCGGGCCGGCCGGGCCGCCTTTGACGAGAGCGCTGGCGTCGTAGTCGTTACTTTCACCGTCGAACAGGCCGCCGCCGTGAATCCAGAGCAGGACTGGAAGCTTCTTCGCCGGATTGGTCCGTGGGGTGAAGACGTTCAGGTAGAGACAGTCCTCCGTGACGCTGACCGGACCTGCGAACACACCGAGCTCGGTGATCTGCGGGCAGGTATTGCCGAACTTCGTTGCGTTCAGCGTCTGCGTCCAGGGAGCGTGAGGCTTTGGTGGCTGCCAGCGGAGATCGCCGACGGGCGGAGCGGCGTAAGGGATGCCTAGAAACGCGCTCATCCCGTTCCTTGCGACGCCGTGGACCGGGCCTTCGGCGGTGCGAACGGTAGGTCCGGCAGGTTCCGCGGCAATCGCGCGTGACTGGAGCCCCATCGGCGAGCACAGCAGCCCAAGCAAGGCGGCGGCAGTTGGAAGGACGGTCTGACCCAACCTCACCATCGTTTCTCTCCCTAGCGTTTCTTGGCAGGGATGCTGCGCGCCTTTGTCGCGGCGTGGCAAGACTGGCAGTCAGCCGGGTGGTCGCTGCAGGACTTCCGCGGTTGCCGCGTCTGCCGGATAGAATGCCTCGACCGCAAGTTCTGCCAGCGTGATATCGACCGGCGTGCCGAACACCGTTGTGGTGCTGAAGAAGGAGAGAATACCGGTTGGCGTGATCAGCTTGAACGGCACGACGAAGGCAGTGGCATCCATTCATGCGCCGCGTCGTCGGGGGCCGGATAGTCACGCAGTTCGCGCAGCAGGCGGATCAGCACAGGATCGCCACTTACCTGGATCTGATGTCCGAGACGGGCGAGCAGATGTGCGCGCCACTCGGCGAGGTTTGCAGTTCGCGGTGCCATGCCCGCAGGATGCAGCGCAAGACGCATCACGTTGACTGGCGGTTTCAGCAGCGCCGCATCGACGTCGCCGATCACGCGCTGTGTCGCGGCGTTCGATGCGATCAGCGTCCAGTGGCGGTCGACGGCGAGTGCGGGATATGGTTCGTGTCCGGCGAGCACCTGATCCATCGCCTGGCGCGCAATCCGCAGCGCGGGATCGTCGAGCGGACGCTCGGGGAACACCGACGCGTAGCCCGCCGCGTGCAGCAGGAGGTTGCGATCGCGCAGCGGGACGTCGAGCTGTTCGGCCAGGCGCAGCACCATGTCGCGGCTTGGCTGCGAGCGGCCGGTTTCGAGAAAGCTCAGATGGCGCGCAGAGATTTCGGCGTCCAGCGACAGCTCGAGCTGACTTTTGCGGCGGCGCTGGCGCCACTCGCGCAGCAGGTCGCCGATTGGTCTGACGGTGACTGACATGGCGCGACGATAACGCGTGCGTGCGACCGCATCCAATTACCTGCGATGTAATCGACCCGCGGCGTGGCATCGGCGATGTGTGCCGTCGCACCACATCGGGTGCGGCAAACCAAGGAGCCACACATGAATACGCTGACCGATCTGATCGATCGCTATATCGCGACGTGGAACGAGGCTGACGGCGGGCGTCGCCGCGATCTTATTGCGCAGACCTGGAGCGAGGGGGCGAGCTATCTCGATCCGATGCTGCAAAGCGAGGGGAGGGAGGGCATCGACGCGATGATTGTCGGTGTGCAGGAGAAGTTCCCGGGCCATCGGTTCCGCCGCACGGGCGAGGTGGAAAGCCACCACGACCGGGTGCGCTTCACGTGGGAGCTTGCGGCGGAGGGTGGGGATGCGGTGGTGAAGGGTACCGACTTCGGTGTCGTCGCGCCGGACAACCGGCTGGCCGCGGTCACCGGGTTCTTCGACCACGTGCGGCAGGGCTGAGGCGTTCGGGCTGTCAATTGCGGGAGCGGGCGACGGGGCGGTCCTCAGGACGATGGGGATTGCTTCGTCGCTTCGCTTCTCGCACTGACAGGGGTGGCGACTACGTTGCGGTCTATGAGGTCGGCGATTTCGGCGGGGCTGTAGGCGTGCTCTTGCAGGATCGCCTCGGTGTGTTCGCCCAGTCCGGGCGAGGTGGCGAGGCGGCTGCCGTCGACGAGAGGCGGTGCGCCGATGAGTTGCGGCATCGGGAATGCGGTCGGCACGTGCGGATGATGCAGCCAGGCGATGGCGCCGCTTGCCTCGACATGCGGATGTTGGAGGAAGCCGGTGTAGCTGTTCAGCTGCTCGTGCATGATGCGCTCGGCGGCCAGGCGCTGCGACCAGTAGGCGAAGGGCTGCGATGCGAGCAGCGTGCGCAGCGCCGCGCTGATCTCGGCCGCGTGGTCGTAGCGGCCCTGGGTCGTGCGGTATCGCTCGTCGGCGGCGAATAGGGGCAGGTCCACCGCCTTGCAGAAGCCGAGCCATTCGTGGAGGCGGACGACGGTGATGGTCATCCAGCCGTCGGCGACCTGGTAGACGCCGCTTGGCGCGCCGGGCGGCCGGATCGCGCCGCCCTCGAGATACGACTGCATCATGCGCACGACCTGGAGGCCGGCCGCCGCCTGAAGCAGGCTGGCCTCGATGTGGCGGCCGCGCGGTTCGTCGCGGCGCGCGTACAGGGCTGTGGATACGGCTGAATAGGCGTAGAGCGCGGTGCTCATGTCGATGGCGATGATCGGCGTGCGATGCGGGATGCCGTCCTCGCCTTTGTTCTCCACGGTGAGGCCGGTGTAGGCCTGGAGGATCGGATCCATCGCGGGGCGCTCGGCGAGCGGGCCCGATTGGCCGAAGCCGGATACCGAGAGGTAGATGATGCGGGGTTCGCGCTCGGATACGTCGGCGTAGCCGAAGCCCAGGCGTTCGATCACGCCGGGTCGGAAGCCTTGGAGGAAGACGTCGGCGCCGGCGATCAAGGCGCCACAGGATGGCGCGGCCGTCCGGCTGCTTCAGGTCGAGCGCGATGGCGCGTTTGCCGAGGTTGGCGGGGAGCGAATAGGCGCACTGGTCGCCGTAGACCACGCCGAGATTGCGCGCCCAGTCGCCGACGCCGGGGGGTTCGACCTTGATGACGTTGGCGCCGTACTGGGCGAGCAGCATGGCGCAGTAGGGGCCGGCGACGCCCTGGCTCACGTCGATCACCTTCAGGCCGGCGAATGGCTGGTCGTAGCTCATGGGGGGGGTGGGTTCCGCGCGTGGTATGGGGGCGGAGGGTAGTCGGGATGTGGCGGGAGGGCGAGCCTGCGTCGCCCGCGTGCTTGCGCTGGGTGCCGGATGCTTCCCGGTCGCGACGGCGGCGCCGCGCGTGATGCTGGCACAGGGCCGGCGCCGGACGCGATCACCATCAGGCCGCCAATGGAGAGGAGTAAGTCATGGGGGTGGGCGGTTTCCAGTGTTGCCTCGGCTCGAGACAGGCCGGAAGGTGGCGGGGATGTGGGGGTAGGGCGAGCCTGCGCCGTTTAGGTACTGGCACTGGTGCCACGGCCTGGCAGGGCGGCACCGGATATACGGCAACTCGATGTTCCTGTTCCAGAGTGCCGGCTTGTGCATCGCGCACCTGCAGCATCCGCGAGCCGAGCAGGGCCTGGTGCTACTGGGTCATGTTGGCATGGTGACGGGGCCAGTGGATGAAGTATACCATGAGCCAGGCGGACATGGTGGCGGTGCTGGAGCAGATCCATCCACGGCTGGTGTTTCGATGCGATATTTCACGATGACCTGATGGAAGGGTTTATCGACCTGGTGCGTGACCGCTATGGGTTGCGGTTCAGCAATTCACCAACCCTGCCGCTATCACGAGCAACGCTGCCGGAGCGGCCTACGCTGTGGGGCTGCGTAATCTGGCACCCAGCAGCGATCATACATGCACGATCGCCTCGAAGAACATTGCCGGATCGCGCAGGGACAGAGATTTGATCTCGAGCCTATTGCGACCCCACTCACTGATCGTCACCGACCGTCCGGCGTGATATGGAGGGTGGGTGGCTTGGTGATCGGCGGGAGGGCGGTACAGTGCCGTTGATCGTTCTCGGCGTGGCATAAATCTGGGGGACGTAGTCACTGCGACTTCTTTGGTCCTTGATGGTCCGGTTCAGATCGACCTGCTCCACGGGTGGTCCGCTCTGTCTTCGACATTGCCCGCGCCAGTCAGCACTTCGGCCGTCGCCAGGCTGAGCGCCCCCGCCGGCGCGACATATCCCTCGCCTGCCTGGAACCGGTACCTGTAGCCGGCCGGGGGCGCATATACGGTCACGTTTCGATGACCATCCGCCAGTCGTGCGAGCCACTTCCAGTGCTGGCTCATCGAGGATGTGCGTTGCCTTGAAATTGTCGCTGACATGGTCCACGTCGAACAGGTAACGGATTTCGTGGGAGGCCACGCCGAACTGTTCGCCGTATTCGATGATCCGCGACATTTCGTCGAAGTTTGACTTGAACCCCATGGTGATGAAGCGAAACATCGGCGTCCGCTTGCCGTCGTGGCGAGCCGAGGAGCAGCCTTCAGGCGATCCATGTTGCCAAGGAATGCCGCCAGCTCGCCGCCGCGCCGCAGCACGCGAAACTTGGCTGCGTCGAGTGTGTCAACGGAAATGTTGATGTGATGGATGCCGCAAGTTGCGATCCTCTCGATCAAGCCGTCCGACATCCGGTTGGTCATGTTCGTCGTCATGAAGAACCGGGTCCTGATCGTCCGGCAATTCGTTGAGGATCGCGTCAAGCCTGGGATGCATTGTGGGCTCGTGAGCGCATGACAACGCCAGCGAGCCGTCGTGCATGTGCGGCGCCAGACTAATGACCTTTGCCAGCACCTCTGGGCTGGCCAGCGTCGCTTTCTTCAGTGTGCGCCAGTCGAACACGCAAAATGGGCAGGCGAGGTTGCAGGCGCCGGCCACATCGAAGAAGACCATTCCGAGGAACTTGCGTGTCTCCATTGTCACTTGCTTCATTGGCGTGAAACCTCGCGGAATGCCTCGAACTGCTTCATACAATCGCGCGCGAGTTGCACGTCGATGCTGTCCCTGAAGAAATCTGCACCCTCTCGTTGATGTGACATCGCCGAAGCACGACGTTTGCTTGCAGATGAGCGGACAAGCGCGTGCTGACTTGTTCGGGATACGCCAGGATATCTTCATATGCTATCAGGACCACAGCGGGAGACTTAAGAATTCCACGTTGTTGCAAGGTTGCGTGCTGTAGAAGCCAACGAAGTGCGCATTTGGAGGCGAAGTCAGATGACAGAGAGAAGCGCCCGCTGAACCGCTCGATTATCGCGTCAATTGGTCCCCAGTCTGACAGCGTGATATTAAGATCCCGCAATCGGTTCACCATAAAGTTGTAGCCGATATCGTGCGTCAGTTCGTGCAGCGATGAGCCATACTCGCGCAGGAACGACATGACTACATCCAGGGGGTTCCGAAAGATGAATACGCCCTTGGCACCCCGATGGCTTGCGAGGATCTCGACGAAGTTCATTGTCTGGCTGATTGGCTTGAAGACGCATGGTCGACTGGAGGTTGCAATCAGCGCGTTGATCGATTCGGTATCGCAGGCGGAAGCAGGAGAATGCCTCCATATTGTCTTCATTGTATGGTTGGGCATCCAAACTATCGCACAATAGATTGAACAGCAGGTTCGTTCCCGACCGCTGGTGTCCGAATATGAAGACGGCTTGTGTGGACGGCTGGACATTTGAGACGCAACTTCCGCGGCCGGAGGCAAGGGACCAGAACCGCATGGCTCCGATTAACATTCGGTTAAAACTTCTTCGCCAGTGTGCGCTGTTACCGGCATGCAGCTGTTCACGATCATGGCGGGAGCGGTGTCCACAGACGGAAAGGGATTTCGAGCAAAATCGACGCAGCGCGACCAGACAGACCTGTCGTCGGATATGTCGAGCATGTCAACCGCCGGCTCGTCGAAGGTTGGCTCGAAGCCGATGAGGACACGGCTGTGGCACTCTTTATCGATGGCATCGAGCGTCAGCGACAGTTCCCCGACAGGCGCGCCCGGACGCCGTCTCGAAGGTCGGCGCAATCCCAAGGGTTTTCGCTTCTATCCTGCGGCCTGCCGGCTTGAACCTGGACTCCACGTTGTGCAGTCGTTCCTATCGTGGGTGGTGAGCGGTGTGAGTGGCTCTCGGGGGTTGGTATTCCGGACAAGGTGTTCGAGCTCGACGTCCCCGTGCCCAATCTTGCGGATCCGGGTCTGTTCGAGTACCTGCTGCGCGAACATGGATCGCGCCCCGAAATTCGCCGCCTGCTGATTGCCGATGCCCGCGTCAGATATCGGCCAGAGACATGGGCCGGAGACGTCATCTTCGTGGACGGATTGCCGGGTTCGGTTTCGAGCCGTTATCGGATCAACAATATTCAGGATGAGCTGATTGGCCTCGGCTTCGACTGCTGCACGCTGACCGAGGACGAACTCTGGCGGGTCGAACAGGGTGTCTATTCCGCGGGCGTCGCGCATTTCTTTCGCGCACCATTGACCGGAGCCTTTGCCAAGGCCGCAATGGCCGCACGCGGTGCCGGTGCACGGATCGGATTTGACATCGACGATCTCGCCTTTGATCCGAGATCATGCCGTATATCGATGGATTGCGGGAACTGTCATCCGAAGCCATCGAGCTATATCGGACCGGCATGCTCGACTACCGTCAGTTCGCGGTGTTCGCCGACTTCGTCACAACGACCACGGAATTCCTTGCTGATCGACTGCGCGGCATGGCGAAACAGGTGCGGGTGGTATCCAATTCCATCGCACGCGGCCTGTTCCGGCTCGAGTATGGCCAGGCGCCGCGCAACGATGAACATGTCCGCATCGGCTACTATGCCGGCACCCGGACACATCAGGCGGATTTTGCGGCGCGGCCGACGCGCTTGTCCGCATATTGCAAGGCTATCCCAATGTCCGCATCCGCCTCGTCGGCGAAATCGACCTCGGCGATTTTCCGCGACTTGCGGCGCTCGCCGAGCGGATCGAGCAATCGGGTCTGCTCGACTATGAGGCGATGCTGCGCGACATGGCACGCTGCGATGTCACTATCGCTCCGCTGGAGCCGAATAACCCGTACTGCGAGGCGAAGAGCGAACTGAAGTATTTCGAGGGGTCGTTGACCGGCTCGGTCGTGGTTGCCTCACCGACTGCTCCCTTCCTGGCCGCGATCGACAACGGAAGAACTGGTTTTCTGGCGACCACCACCCGTCAGTGGTTCGAGGCGCTTGCGCGGCTGCTCGATGATCCGGACCTACTGTCGGGAATGAATGCCGCTGCGCGTGCGGACGTTCGCCGGCGCTATCATGCCGCAGTTGCGGCACGGTCTTTGCCGGGGCGACGCAACTGCTCGATGCGCCAACCGAACCCGAACAGATTCCGCCGGCCATGCCCATCGCGCACCAAACGGAGCGCGTCTTGACATCGGATTCGTCCTGCCACCGCTCATGGTTGGCTCGGGTGGACAGCGCAAGGTCCTGCGCATCTGCTACGACCTTGAGCAGATGGGCCACGGGGTATCGATTTACGTCACCGGCGGAATGTCGCCTCCGAGTGCCGCGACCTGATTATGCGGCACTACTACCCGTTCACGGGCCGGCTGTTCCGCTACAACGGCACCGTGGCAAGGCATGATTTTCTGGTCGCCACTGCCTGGGAGACAGCCTATGTGGTGCGGCGGCACGCGGCGATGGCCGGGCAGCCAGTCTATTTCGTGCAGGATTTCGAGCCGCTGTTCATGCCGGTCGGCACCGGCTACCTCAAGGCACTCGCTACCTATATGTTTGGCTTCCCACCATCTGCCTGGGGCGCTGGGTGGCTGACCGGCTGCATCGGGAGTTCGATCTGGAGCCGGCGATGATCCCGTTCACGCTCGACCGCACCAAGTACCTCCCGGCGCCGGGAATGCGGCGCAAGGGCCAAAGCGTTCTGCTGTTCGCGCGGCCGTCGCAAGAGCGGCGTGCCTTCATACTGGCCACCGAGGCACTCGATTTGGTTGCTCGTCGGCACCATCGGTGCAAATTGGCTTTTTCGGCGAAACCGACTATCCGCCGCAGCACTTCAGCTATGAGAATCATGGCCTTATACAGTCGGACGAAGAGCTTGCCGAGCTTTATCGCGGCAGCACGGTGGGCATCTGTCTTTCGCCCACCAATCCGAGCCTTGTCGCCTACGAAATGCTGGCGTGCGGCACACCGCTCGTCGATCTGGCGCTTCCGGGATCGGCGGTGAATTTCGATGGAAAGGATGCGGCTTACCTTGCTACGCCCACGCCGAAGGCTTGGCGGAACAGGTGCTGCTGGCGCTGCAGGATGACGAACGCGAACGGCGAATCATGGCAGGCATCGAGTTGACCTCGCGTATGGAGTTCGACGACAGCATGGCTGCGCGGTTTGCAGGTTACCTGCGGGAATTTCAACGGATCCGATACCCCAGTAGCCGAGCGCCATTCATCCGAGAATTGACGCTCTCGCCCCGGACTGTCGATCTGGCCGGCCATAGGCAAGGTGCGTCGGCAACGTCCAAGACCTGCGCTCAATTAGGGCCCTATCGATCTTCCGCGCGGTTCATCCGCGCGTGCAGCGCGATGAATGCACGCGGCACGTCGTAGCGGAACTCGATCGGCTCGGCGCCAATTTCCTGAGCCCAGCGCCGCAGGCTGGGTTCGGTGAAAAACACAAAATGTGCGTCGATCACATACTCGGGACGGAACATCGGCGACTGCACGATGAACGTGGCTTCGGGCTGTAGGTGTTGCCGGCGGTCTCGCCAGAAACTGGTCGGATAAGGCAGATGCTCGAGCACATGCCACATGAATATAATGTCGAAGCACTCAGTGGCCGAGGCGAGATCATCGATCGCGGCGACATTGCTGGGGAGGGCATCTTCGATTTCCAATGACGAGACAACGGTCTGGAATGCCGCCAAGTCGTAGTCGCACGCAACGGCGCGTCGACAGTTGGCCGCCGCGGCCAGTGCCGCATATCCGCGGCCACAGCCAAAATCGAGAAAAGTCAGATCAGCCAACGACCGCGCTTCGTGCTGGAAGAACAGCTGCAGGATCTGCTGGTAGGTCGCCATCTTGTCCAGATGATTGACCGCAGGCTCATCCGCCGCCACGGCGTAGAAGTCAGTTTTCTGCAGTTCGCTGATCTCGCCCTTTTCCAATGCGTCATACGCCGCGCCGTTGAGCAATGCGAGACATGTCCGGCAGATGTAGATCGAAGCGACACCACGTGGCCGAACATTGACCTTGTCAAAGAGCGTGATGACGCGGCCATCGCAGACGGGGCAATATGTCAGCATGGCAGTCCATTTTCCACCGACGTGAGCGACACTCTGCTAGTCGGACGAAACTGAACAAATGGTTAACGGCGCTACCCCAGCATCGCCGTCTGCACCTCGCCCACGCCGCCAAACTCCACCTCCACCCGATCGCCCGGCGCGATCGGGAACTGCCGCGTGAACGAGCCGCTCATGATGATCTCGCCGGGCTGGATGACGCGGCCGAACTCCGCCAGCTTGCGCGCCAGCCAGATCACCGAGTTCAGCGGGTTGCCGAGCACCGCATCGCCGCGCCCGGTCGCGACGGTCTCGCCATTGATCTGCACCGTCGCGGCGACCGCATCCAGCGCCAGCGCGCCGAGCGGCACCGGATTGCCGAGCACGACGGTCTTCTGCTGCGCGTTGTCCGCCATCGCGAGCGCGATCTGCGCCGTGAAGTCGCCGCGCGTCTCGATGATCTCCAGCGCCGGATACACCGCGTCGATCGCGCGGCGCACGGTGGCCATATCCACCTCGCCGCTCAGCGTCTGAGCCGACCCGCAGGCACAGTTCCGACTCGAAGCCAGGCCGGATCAGTTCGTCGCGGCGGAACACATGCCCGGATGGCTTGCTGTCCAGGATGCAGCCGAACACCGGCTCGTGGAAGCCGAACTGCTGCTGGATCGGCTCCGCGGTCAGGCCGACCTTCCAGCCGATCTGCCGCTCGCCCGCGGCGATGCGACGCGCGATCATGCCGAGCTGGATGCGATACGCCTGATCCAGCGTCAGGCGATCGAACCACTGCGGTCGGGAAATACTCGCCGCGCGCGCGTGCCGCCCAGAACTCGTCGATCGCAGCCTGTTCGTCGAACGGCATCGTCAGCCTCCCCGCGTATTTGGTCGCAGGCTAGGGCCGCCGCGCGACGGTTGCCAAGGCCGGGCCGCGCGTGCAAGCTGGCGTGCCAGATCGAAGCGCAGCAGCGGGAGGGCGTCGTATGCGGATCGCCATCATAGGCCAGCAGGATTTTGGCAAGGCAACGCTGGAGGCGTTCCTCAACCGCGGCGATACGGTCGCGGCGGTGTTCTGCGCGCCGGAGAAGGGGCGGCCCGATCCGCTGCGCGTCGCGGCCGAGGAGCGCGGCGTGCCGGTGCACCAGTTCCCCAAGCTCACCGATCCGGCGGCGCTCGAGGCGATGCGGGCGGCGGATGCGCAGGTCGGCGTGATGGCGTACGTGACGCAGTTCGCGCCGCAGGATTTCTGCAACATCCCGAAGTTCGGCACGATCCAGTTCCACCCCAGCCTGCTGCCGCTGCACCGCGGCGCCTCGTCGATGAGCTGGGCGATCATCTGCGGACGGACCGAGACCGGGTTCTCGATCTTCCGCCCGACGGATGGGCTGGACGAAGGGCCGGTGATCCTGATGCGCGCGGTGCCGATCGAGCCGGAGGACACGCTGGGCTCGCTGTACTTCGGCAAGATCTTCCCGATGGGCGTGGCGGCGCTGGTGGAGGTGGCCGAGCAGGTGGTGGCCGGCAAGGCGCCGGCGCTCGCGCAGTACGAGCCGAATGCCGGCTACGAGGGCATCATCCGCGACGCGGAAACGCGCATCAACTGGGCGAACCACGTCGACATCATCTACAACCTGATCCGCGGCTGCGATCCCGCGCCGGGCGCGTGGACCACGGCGGATGGCAAGAAGCTGTTCGTGTTCAATGCGACCAAGCGCATCGCGCGGACCTTCTCCGAGGTGAAGGGGAAGAAGCTCGGCGAGGTGGTGGCAATCAGCAACGGTGCGCTGGTGGTGCATGGCCAGGGCGGGTTCATCGAGATCGCCCGCGCGCGGCCGGATGGCGGCAGGAAGGGCGTCGCGGCCGACGCCGGTGTTGCGATAGGCACGATCCTGGGAAGCTGACGTGAGACCGGGTGGGAGCGGGCAACCCGCCGCCCCCAAACGGCTGGTTACTCGCCTTCGACGCCGATCGCGTACGCGGTCTCGCCGTGCACGGCGTCATCGCCGACCCGCAGTGTCGCCTCGTCCATGCGCAGCGGCACGATTATCGATATCACCTTGAGGATGATGGCGGTTGCGATCACGTTATAGACGATGATGAACGCCGCACCGTAGAACTGCATCAGGAGCTGATGACCGGTGTCGCCGTAGAGCAGGCCGGTGACGCTGACGCCCGGGGCCTCCTTGTCGGTGCCGATGTATTCCAGCATGTCGGGACAGGCGAGGATGCCGACCAGAAGGCCGCCCGTCAGGCCGGCGACGCCATGCGTCGAGAACACACTCAGCGTGTCGTCCACCCGCATCATGAAACTGGTCTTCTGCAGCCAGTTCATGCTCATCCACGGGATGATGCCGGCGACGATGCCGATGATGATCGCACCCCAGCCGTTCACGAAGCCGGCCGCCGGCGTGATGGCGACCAGCCCGGCGATCATGCCGTTGACCGCGCCGATGACCGATGGCTTTCCGTAGGCCATCTTGTCGAGCAGCGTCCAGACCAGCAGGGCGACCGCGGTGGCCGTGTTGGTGTTGAGCACCGCGGCCCCGGCGTCGGCGTTGGCGAAGTAGGGGTCACCGCCATTGAACCCGTTCCAGCCGAGCCACAGGATGCCCGCGCCGATCAGCGTCACCAGGAGGCTGTTGGGCGGGAAATGCTCGCGATCCTGTTGCAAGCGTGGGCCGATAATGGCTGCGGCAGTGAAACCCGAGGCACCGGCGGCCAGATGGATGACATAGCCGCCCGAGAAGTCCTGCACCCCCAACGCGGAGAGCCACCCGCCACCCCAGAGGCTAAACGCCCCCACTGTATAGACCAGTGTCATCCACACCGGGCAGAAGATCATCCAGGCAGTGAAATTCATGCGCCCGAGCAGTGAGCCTGCCAGGATGATCACCGTGATCGCGGCGAACACGAACTGGAAGAACACCAGTGTCGCCATGGGGAAAGTCAATTCGGGCATGCCGGAAGCGGCGGCGGGAATGGTCGCTTGGCCGAGGGCGAACGCGGCAGAAGTCGCGGGCATTGGCGTGCCCAGGAATGGGAACCATTGCGGCCCGAACGCCATGTTGTAGTCGAACAGGATCCAGACGACCAAGACCGAGGCGAACGCGTACAGCGACATGAAAGCCGAGTTGATCGCCCACTTCTTCTTTACGACCCCGCCATAGAGGACCATGAGGCCCGGTATGCTTTGTAGGCCGACGAACGTTGCGGCGGCCAATTGCCAGGCATTGTTGCCGCTATCGAGCCATTTTGGTGACGGTACGAGCATAGGTTTCTCCCCCGAGGTCGTTCGTTTCCAATAGCGTCCATCACCAACAGCAAAGCCCAACGCTACGGACGCCAAGCCTTGCGGGCTAAGCAAAATACATGCCGCCAATATTGTCGCGCCGGTTTAGCGCCTCTAGCCTGTCTAGCAGGGGCGACTCGCAGCCCGCAATGATTGTATTGATGTTAGATGTCTATCGCAATAGTTGAGAGCTCCGCCCGCACGGTCACATCCGCTGCGGGCGTTGCGGGCGTTGTGCTTCGTGCAAAGATCACGGGAGCGGCGCGTTGCATGATGAGTAAACGATGGTGGTCATCGTGCCTCTTCTGCCTGGGACATTCGCCGTCCTTCCGCTTGGCAGGCTGACGTCGGGCATGAACATAGCGCGGAAAGTGGTCGTATCGGCGCGGGACCGGAATCGCGATTGCGGAGACACACTTTGCAGCATCGTGGAAACTGGCTATGGGGACGCCCGCCCCTGCAGATGAGGTCATGTTCCTGACCCGGCATATCGTGGCTGCCACCGCCGCGCTGGCAACATGTGTTGCGGCTGCTTCCGCTGACGGGCAGCCCCCGACACAGGGCCTGCTGGTCACCTGTACCAATCCCGCCAGTGGCGCGACCTGGCAGCTCAGCATTGACTACGGCCGCGCGACCGTGGATGCCAATCCGGCCCGGATCAGTCCTGCCCAGATTTCCTGGCACGACACCAAGGATGGCGGCAACTACACGCTCGACCGCACCTCCGGTGATTTGACGGTCACTCTGGCGTCCAGCACCGGCGGTTATTTCCTGCACCATCGCTGCGCGCTGCCGCCTTGAACCTCGAGAGCGCGAGGCGAGCAGGATGAGCGACGATCTTGCGATCCCGCGGGCGAGCATCGGCTACTTCTCGGCGACGGGTCCACGACCGCGCAATGAGGATTTCGCAGGCGCGGTGCTTGGCTCCGAGGTTGCCGCGGAGCGACGCGATGTGGCGGCCGCCATCGCGGACGGCATTGGCGGCGCGAAAGGCGGCCGCGTGGCGGCGGAGACCGCGGTACGTGGCTTCCTCGACGGCTTCTGGGACGTGCCGGAGACCATGGAGGTGCGTCGCGCCGGGGCCCGCATCCTCGACGCGCTCAACTCCTGGGTTCACTCCCAAGGGCAGCAGGACACGCGCCTCGTCGGCATGGGCTGCACATTCACCGCGTTGGTTCTGCGTGGCCGTCTCGCGCATCTGCTGCATGTCGGCGACACGCGAGCCTACCGACTGAGCGGCGATCGACTGATGCGCCTCACCACAGACCATGTGCGTGAGGGCAGTGCTAATTCGCCGGTGCTCACTCGTGCACTTGGGATCGAAGCGGAGCTTCGCCTCGATTACACCAGCCAGCCGATCGCGCTGCACGATCGCTTCCTGCTGTGCACCGACGGGGTGCATGGCTCCCTAGTGGACGAAAGCATCGCCGACATCCTGCGGGTACGTTCGGCGCCAGCGGATACCAGCCGAGCGCTGGTCGATGCGGCACTCGAGGCCGGCAGCACCGACAACTGCACCGCGCTCGTGCTGGACGTCGTGGCACTCCCGACGGCGCGCTCCGATGATGTCGGTACCGCCATCATGCGTCTGCCGCTGATTCCTGTACCGCAGGTCGGCGACACGGTGGACGGCTTCGTGTTGAATGTTCTGGTGTCCGACGGCCGGTACAGCCGGCTGTTCGGTGCGATTGACGAGGTGGATGGCGGCACGGTGGTGCTGAAATTCCCCAAACCGCAGGTCGCCGCGATCGCCACCTTTCACGCCGCCTTTGTTCGCGAGGCATGGGTCGGCACACGGGTGACCAGTCCCTGGGTCGCGCATGTGATCGAGTTGCCGCCGGAGCGCCAGACCTGTCTTTACACCGTCATGCCGCTCTATGCAGGTGAACTGCTGGAGACACGAATCGCGCGCGCACCACGCGTGGGCATGGAGGAGGGCCGCAACATCGCGATCAGGCTTGCGCGTGCAGCTGCGGCGCTGCACCGCGTCGGCATCATTCATCGCGACATCAAGCCGGACAATGTGATGCTGGAGTCGGGCGGATCGCTCAAGCTGCTCGATCTGGGCGTGGTGCGCCTGCCGGGCCTGGAGGATTTCCCGCCTGAAGCGATACCAGGCACGACCGCTTACATGGCGCCGGAAATGTTCACGGGCGAAGCCGGCAATGCGGCAACCGACATCTACGCGCTGGGCGTGACTCTGTTTCGTACTTTTACCGGCGAGTTCCCTTACGGCAATCTGGACGCGATCAGCCCACCACGTTTGGAGCGGCCGAAGGATATCGCAATCCTCCGCCCCGATCTGCCGGCCTGGCTGCAGGCCGCGCTCGGGCGCGCGATAGCACTCGATCCCGCTGAGCGATTTGCTGACATGGCGGAGTTCGCCGGTGAATTCGAGGCCGGGCCATTGCATGCGCCCCCGCCAGTGCGTCGGCCGCTCACCTTGTACGAGCGCGCGCCGGTTCGCTTTTGGCAAGTGGTGGCCGGACTGCTTGGGCTGGCACTGGTGGCGTCACTGGTTTGGAAGTAGGCGCTGATAGCGCGATGGGCCGGCGTTGCGAGGCGCGCGATCTTGCATTTACGCTTTGCCGAGGGTTGCCATATCGATGCCCTAGAAACGGTTCAGGGAGTTGACGCAGTGCTGGAGCATCTGGAACGCCAGACGTCACTGACCAACAATCAGCGCAAAGAATTACCTTGCTGCGTGGAGCGTCATGGCCGGATTGGTGTTCCTGTTCCTTGGTTTCGAGACGAAGGGGCGCTCGCTCGAGGAGATCGATGAAGCTTTGTTGCAGACGGAGCCCGCAAAGGTGCGCACGGTTTAGGAAAGGGAGCGCAGTTGCTTCGTGGCGAGAAGCCACAGGCGCTGAACTCCGGCGATACGGTGATGGTTCCGCCGAACGCGCAGCACCGGCACGGTGCCGCACCGGATCGGCTGTTCGCGCTCGACCGACGCGGAATACACCGCGCCGGGTGGCCTGGGCTACTCCGCGGCGGCGCGCGCGGGTGCTCCGCCGAGCGCGCCGGACGCCTTTATCTCGGTGATGCGCGCGTCGTCGAGACGCAGCACGTCGCGCAGAATCTCGTCGGTGTGTTCGCCGAGCAGCGGCGAGCGTTTCACGTCCGAGATGCTGTCGGACATTTTGATCGGGTTGCCGACCGTGAGGTACTTGCCACGCGTCGGGTGATCCACCTCAACCACTGTGCCTGTCGCGCGCAGCGACTGTTCCTCGGCGATTTCCTTCATCGACAGGATGGGGCCGCAGGGGATGTCGTACTTGTTCAGGATGTCCATGGCCTCGAACTTTGTCTTGGTCATGGTCCACTGCTCGATCGTGTCGAAGATCTGCTTGAGCTTGGGCAGGCGCGCGGGCGGCTTCGCGTACTCGGGATCGGTCTTCCATTCCGGCTTGCCGATCACGTCGCAGATCGGTTCCCACACCGGCGCCTGCACGATGAAGTAGATGTAGGCGTTGGGATCGGTCTCCCAGCCTTTGCATTTCAAGATCCAGCCGGGCTGGCCGCCGCCTGACGCATTGCCGGCGCGCGGCACCGCCTCGCCGAATTCGCCATCGGGATACTGCGGATACTCGCTGAGCGGCCCATGTGCGAGTCGCTGCTGGTCGCGCAGCTTGACGCGGCACAGGTTCAGCACGCCGTCCTGCATCGCACACAGCACCTTCTGGCCGCGCCCTGTCGTGACGCGCTGAAACAGCGCCGAGACGATGCCGAGGGCGAGATGCAGGCCGGTGCCGGAGTTGCCGATCTGCGCACCGGTGACCATCGGCGGCCCGTCATCGAAACCGGTGGTTGAAGCGGAACCGCCGGCGCACTGCGCGACGTTCTCGTAGACCTTGCAGTCCTCGTACGGGCCGGGTCCGAAGCCCTTTACCGAGGCAAGGATCATGCGTGGGTTCAGCGACTGGATGTGCTCCCAGGTGAAGCCCATGCGGTCGAGCGCGCCGGGCGCGAAATTTTCCACCATCACGTCGCAGGTCTTCACCAACGCCTCGAGTACCGCCTTGCCCTGTGGGTTGCGGCCATCGATGGTGATCGAGCGCTTGTTGTGGTTCAGCATCGTGAAATACAGGCTGTCCACTTTCGGGATGTCCTGAAGCTGCCCGCGCGTGATGTCGCCGACACCAGGGCGCTCGACCTTGATAACGTCGGCGCCCAGCCAGGCGAGAAGCTGCGTGCAGGTTGGTCCTGACTGCACGTGGGTGAAGTCCAGGATGCGAACGCCGTCGAGTGCTTTAGACATTTTATGCTCCTGTCTTCTTTGTCAGGGCGCTGCGAGGATTGAGATTGCCGATGTTGCCACTTTCGCTGCCCGCCGCCGGATCGATCACCGCGTTGATCAGTGTGGGCTTGCCCGAGTCCATGGCGATGTCGACCGCGCGCTTCAGTTCATCGGGCGTGGTCGCGTGGACGCCGACCCCGCCGAACCCCTCGATCATCCTGTCGTAGCGCGAGCCCTTGACGAACGCGGTTGTCGCTGGATCGGCACCGCCGCCCGGATTGACACCATCGCCCCGGTAGATGCCGTCGTTGTTGAACACGACGACACAGACCGGCAGGTTGTATCGACAGATCGTCTCTACCTCCATACCGGAGAAGCCGAACGCGCTGTCGCCCTCGATGGCGAGCACCGGCTTGCCGGTCTCCACCGAAGCGGCGATGGCAAAGCCCATGCCGATGCCCATCACGCCCCAGGTTCCGACATCGAGGCGCTTGCGCGGCTGATACATGTCGATCACGCCGCGGGCCTGATCGAGCGTGTTTGCGCCCTCGTTCACCAGGATCGCGTCCGGCCGCTCCTTGATCACATCGCGCAGCACGCGCAGCGCGGAGTGGTAGTCCATCGGGATCGAGTTTTTCCCCAGCCTGGTCGCCATCCGGGCGATGTTCTGTTCCTTCTTGGTATTGATCGCCTGCGTCCATTCCGCCGGCGGCTGTTTCCAGTCGTCACCCATACCGCGCAGCAGTGCGGCCACGCATGAGCCGATGTCGCCAACCAGCGGAGCGGCAATCTCGACGTTGCTGTCCATCTCGCGCGGCTCGATGTCGATCTGGATGAATTTTTTCGAGCCCGGCTTGCCCCATTGCCGACCCTTGCCGTGACTGAGCAGCCAGTTGAGCCGCGCGCCGATCATGAGCACGACGTCGCTGTCGGCCAGCACGGTCGAACGTGCGGCGGCAGCGCATTGCGGATGCGTATCGGGCAACAGGCCCTTGGCCATGCTCATCGGGATGTACGGGATGCCGCTCTTCTCGACCAACGCACGGATGTCGTTGTCCGCCTGGGCATAGGCGGCGCCCTTGCCGAGGATGATCAGCGGGCGCTTCGCGCCGCGCAGCACATCGAGCGCACGCTCGACAGCGCTGGGTGCCGGAAGCTGCGCCGGAGCAGGGTCGATGACCTTGACCAGTGAGCGACGACCGGCCGCGGCCTCAATCACCTGGCCGAACAGTTTTCCTGGCAGGTCGAGATATACGCCGCCCGGCCGGCCGGATACCGCCGCACGAATCGCGCGCGCGATGCCGATGCCGATATCAGCCGCATGCAGCACGCGGAATGCCGCCTTGCACAACGGCCTGGCAACGGCGAGCTGGTCCATCTCCTCGTAGTCGCCCTGCTGTAGGTCGACGATTTCGCGTTCGGACGAGCCACTGATCAGGATCATCGGAAAGCAGTTCGTCGTCGCATTGGCGAGTGCGACCAGGCCGTTCAAAAAACCCGGCGCCGAGACGGTGAGGCACACGCCCGGCGACTTTGTCAGGAAGCCGGCGATCGCTGCGGCGTTGCCGGCGTTCTGTTCGTGCCGGAACGAGATCACCCGCATCCCCTCAGCCTGCGCCAGGCGGCCCAGATCGGTGATCGGGATGCCAGGCACATTGTAGATCGTCTTGATGCCGTTCAGCTTCAGCGCGTCGATGACCAGGTGGAACCCGTCCGTCAGTTCGGCGTCGGCTTCCGCACTCTGCTCAAGTGCTGCGGACATTAAACTTCTCCCTATGCGTACTGCCGGCGTCGCTCATCGTCTGATCCGGCTATGCGATCAAGAAAGTCGCCGTGCTGCTCGACATGCGCGGCCAACCCCATGGTGTGCTCGCGCACCAACCGCTCCGCCAGGTCCGCATCGTGACGCTCCAGCGCGGCGATGATGTTGCGATGATCAACGATCGACCGCTGCGCCCGGTTGTCCTGGGTCATCGTCACGGCGCGGACCGCGCGCATGTGGATGAACAGGTTGTCGGTCAGGCTGGTCATCAGCTCGATGCCACCCATGCGGATGATCGCGCCATGGAACTGCATGTTGGCGTGCGAGTACTCGCTGAGCTGCTCTGACGGGTCCTCCTGAAACACGTCGACCAGAGCGTGCAGTTCCGCCAGGTCCGCGACGGTCACGCGCGGCGCGGCAAGGCGCGCTGCCATGCTCTCGATCGCGGCCCACACGGTGATCATCTCGACCACCTCCCGCTTCGACTTGCGCACGACATGGATGCCGCGCCGCGGGATGGTATGCACGAAGCCTTCCTGCTCGAGCACCGATAGCGCTTCGCGAATTGGCGTGCGGGAGACACCAAGGTCTTGCGAGAGCTGGCGCTCATCCAGTCGGATTTCGCCAGCGTGGCCGTAGATGTCCATTGCGGTGATGGCGCGCTTGATCGCCTCGCAGGCCTGCTTGCGCAGGCCGAGGCTGATCTCCAGCGGCTCCACTTTCAGGCGCGGCTGGCCATCGTCTGGCAAGCGTTCCTCCGGCGTTTCGCTCCTGGATATTCTGCATACTGTATACCACGAGGCCCCGCAACGTCGGGCCGGTACGTTTGCGCCGCTGTCACGGCCCGCTCGCGCTGCGCGGCCTCCCGGCGTGTTAGACGTTGTGCCAAGGGGAAGGGAGGCGGTCCGTGCAACGTCGTGTAAGCATGTCGCGCAAGGTGCTGACGGTCGTCGGCTGCCTTGCTGCGTCTGCCGGGCCCGGTCGTGCCGCCAGTCTGTGTGCCGATGAGCAGCCGACGCCGCAGGTTCCCACCGATCTGGCATTATGTACGCAGCTCGACCCCGTCGTGCGCAAGCCGGGCAACCTGCCGCTCGATCAGTACGAGGTGCAGCTCAATCGCTACGTCACGGCAATGTGCCATCGCAACTTCACCGCGGGCTGGCAGCGCGACAAGGCGGTGCGCGACACCGGGCCGTTCATCGCCACGCTGGCGCATGGCAAGTGGACGGGCAACGATTTCGGCACGCATGCGCCGGTGTTGGTCTGGTACTCGCCCGAGATGATGGGTTGGCTGCATGACAACCGTCCGAGCGATCCGGCCAAGGCACCGGCGACACCGGCCCCGATCCCGGACGGCGCCATCATCGTCAAGGAAATGTACAATCCGCCACCGGCCTCCGCATGCCAGATCGCTGACGTGTTGCGGCTGCGGCCGAACACCCAGGGCATGGCGGTCATGGTGCGCGACAGCACGGCCGCGCGCGACGGCTGGTTCTGGGCGGCCATCGGCTGGCAGGGCTGGACGCCTGACTGGCCGCCACCCGCCGGCAACTCTCCCGCGATGGCCGGCTTCGGCCAATACTGTACCAACTGCCACGCCTCGGCTCGCGACAACCAGACCTTCGCCAGCCTCTCCAACATCCAAGGCGAACCGGGTAGCTTTCTCACATTCCTCAGCGAGGACTTCTTCCGGACCCAATCGGACCAGGTCTTTACCCGCTTCTCTCAGGTGCTGCCGCATGAGCGGCTGCGGCTTCAGGCGCGGCGTGTCCCCTCGCCATCTCCGTCGCCCGATGCCGCGTACACGCCGATGCTGCGATTGCAGCGCCCGCAGCTTCTTGCAGCACCGGAGCTGCCGGACATGCCGTCGCAGGCTTACGACCATACCTGGGTACCGGGCGCCGGTCCCGATGCGCACAGCGCCTTTGTCACCTCCGATCAGTGCGTCGGCTGCCACACTGCTGGCGGCACCGGGCTGCAATATGAGATGACGACGCCGGGCCCCAACGGCCTGCTGGTCAATCTGTCGCCGTATGGTACATGGCGCACCAGCCCGATGGGGTTGGCCGGCCGCGATCCGATCTTTTTCGCCCAGCTCGCCAGCGAGACGCAGACCTTCCATGCAGCGATCGCCCCAAAGGTGCAGGACACGTGCCTGGGTTGCCACAGCATCCTGGGCGAGCGGCAGGCGAAGATCGACAGTGCGCCTGCCCAGTCCTGTCCCGACTTCCTGCGACCGATCGTGGACGCCGTGCCATTCCCCTCTGACAATCCGTCGGCACCGCTGGCCGCATTCGGGGCGCTGGCGCGCGATGGCGTGTCCTGCACCGTCTGCCACCACATGGTTCTCGACAAGGCGGATACCGAGCGGTTCCGGGATGCGCCGCAGAATCGCTGCGTTGCGCAGCGGCAGGACTATCTCAACCCAGGCACCACGGGGTTCGCCCGCACCTTTACCGGTAGCTTCCTGGTAGGTGCCACCGACGCGTTGTTCGGTCCGTTTCCCGATCCGAAGCGGCTGCCGATGCAGCACGCTTTTGGCGTTCTGCCGCAGCAGAGCAGCACGATCACCAGTCCTGAGCTGTGCGGCACCTGCCACACCGTGCACCTGCCGGTGATGCAGGGCACCCAGGAGCTCGGCCACACCTACGAACAGACGACGTATCCCGAATGGGCGTTCAGCGACTACCGCACCGGCGAGACGCCGGACGGCAAGCTGCCCTTCGGCCCCGGGCCATTGGCTCAATCCTGCCAGGCCTGCCACATGCCGAACACTGCGGCGGACGGCAGCAAGTTCCGCAGCAAGATCGCCGGCATCCAGGAGCACAGCAACTTCCCGGAGGTGGAGAACGGGCTTCCAGGCCAGGACATCGACCTGCCGCTGCGCGAGGGGTTCGCACAGCACGTACTGGTCGGGCTGAACGTGTTCCTGACCGATATGGCGGCGCAGTTCAGCACTCTGCTCGGCATCACGACCCAGGATCCGATGCTGGGCTCTCAGGGCGTGCCGCCGCTGGAATTCACGCGTCAGGCCATGCTGGACCAGGCGGCGAACAAATCCGCCGCCATCAGCGTCACGGGCCTGCGCAACGCGCCTGACGCGCTGACGGCGACAATCAGCGTGACCAACAAGGCCGGACACAAGCTGCCCTCCGGCGTTGGCTTCCGCCGTGCATTCGTCGATTTCCGCGTGCTCGATGCTGCGGGCAGAACGCTGTGGGAGTTGGGCCGCACTAATTCGGCCGGGGTCCTGACCGACTCGCACGGCGAACCGATCGCCGGGGAGCTATGGTGGAAGCCCGGTTGCTCCGGACGCGCAGGCGTCGACAACCCGCATCAGCCGCATTACCAGCTGATCACGCGCCAGGACCAGGTGCAGATTTACCAGGAGCTGGTGACGGCTCCGCCAAGCGACGCGGCGGCGCAATGCGGCCCGCTCACGCCACCAAACGGCGAGCTGACCACCAGCTTCCTGTCGATCTGTGGCAAGCTGAAGGACAATCGGCTGCTGCCGCATGGCTTTTTGCCGCTCGACGCGCGGGTGGCGATATCGAAGGCCCTCGGTGCCGGTGCGGACATGGCGGAGGACACCAATCCGGTAGGCGTTGGCGATGACCCCGACTACCGCACGGGTGGGGCGGACACGCTGGCCTATCGCATTCCGCGCGGTGACCTGCCCGGCCAGCCGGCCGCGATCGAGGCGACACTATACTATCAGGCGATCCCGCCATTCTTCCTGCAGGATCGCTTTTGTACTGCGACAGGCATCGATCGGGATCGGCTCCAATATCTGGCGAGTGCACTGAAGCTGAACGGCACGCCCGAGGCAGACTGGAAGCTGCGGATGGTGACGACAGGGAGGGTGACGTTGCCCCGATAATTGCGGGTGTGATTGACTTTAACGCTGCTCTGCGTCTAGCTCGTGGCGAAGCCCCCGGCAGCGCGGGCCACCATCAGGGAGTTACGTATGGGAAGCCGTCGCGGCGCCGACTGGACTGGCCGACAGGCCATGCGCGCGACCTGATGCCGCCGGGGTCGGTCGAAACTGCCCTGCTGCGGGTTTCCAACGTAGCCATGCGCTTCGGTGGCGTGATCGCGCTTGGTGGCGTGTCGTTCGATGTCGGCTATGGCGAGATATGTGGTCTGATCGGACCGAACGGCTCCGGCAAGACCACGCTGTTCAACTGCATCAGCGGCTTCTACCGCTACGCCGAAGGCGACATCCTGTTCGAGGGCCGCTCGCTCAAGAATCTCAGCCGCTACCGTATGGCCGGCCTGGGCCTTGGGCGCACCTTTCAGAACGTCGCGCTGTTCCGTCGTATGAGCGTGCGGGACAACATTCTGGTTGGCGCGCATCATCTCGGGCGCTCGGGCTTCATCGCCAATGCACTGCGCCTGCCGGTGGTGCGCGACGAAGACACCGTCGCTGTCGCTCGGCTGCATGACCTGCTGGATCTGCTCGATCTGAACGATGTCGCCGCCACGCAGGCGGGCAGCCTGCCGTTCGGCACGCAGAAGCGAGTCGAGCTGGCGCGCGCGCTGATCGGCGGTCCGAAGCTGCTGATGCTCGACGAACCGGCCGGCGGCCTCAACCACAGCGAGGTCGATGAGCTGGCGCAGTTGCTGCAACGCATCCGCGCGCATTTCGACCTCAGCATCCTGCTGGTCGAGCATCACATGAACCTGGTGATGCGTGTCTCGCACAAGGTGGTGGCACTGGAATTCGGCCTCAAGATCGCCGACGGCACGCCGGACGAGGTGCGCAGCGAGCCCGAGGTGATCCGGGCCTATCTGGGCGAGACGCAGGAAGAGCAGCATGCCGGCGCTGCTTGAGGCACGTTCCCTTCATGCGGGCTATGGCGAGACGCGTGTGCTGCACGGCATCGACTTCGCCGTGGAACAGGGCGGTGTCACTGCGCTGCTTGGTGCGAACGGCGCCGGCAAGACCACCACGCTGCGGGCGATCTGCGGCATGGTCCGCACGACTGGCGAAATCCGCTTTGGCGAAGAGCGCATCGACGGCAAGGCGACAGAGGACATTGTACAGCGCGGTGTTGCGCACGTGCCGGACGGCCGAGGCACCTTCTTTGAGCTGACGGTCGAAGAGAACCTGCGGCTCGGCGCCTACATCCGCCGCGACCGGCAAGGCGTCGCGCAGGATTTCGAACGGGTGTTCGGCTACTTTCCGCGGCTGCGTGAGCGGTTTCGCCAGCAAGCCGGTACGCTCTCGGGCGGCGAACAGCAGATGCTGGCGATCGCGCGAGCGCTACTGTTACGTCCGAAACTGCTGCTGCTGGATGAGCCGTCATTCGGCCTGGCGCCGCTGATTGTGCAGGAGATCTTCGCGATCATGCATCGCATCCGCGCCGACGAAGGCGTGTCGATCCTTTTGGTCGAGCAGAACGCCAGTCTAGCGCTGGAGATCGCGGAGCAGGCGTATCTGCTGGAGACCGGACGCATCGTGATCTCTGGGCCGGCGGCGGAGATCAAGCGCGACGAGTTTGTCAGGCGTTCTTATCTGGGGTATTGAGATGATACGGGAGCGTTGAGCGTGGAAGGCGTACTCCACCAGGTCCTGTCGGGCATCGCCAGCGGCGGCATCTACGCCTCGGTGGCACTTGCCCTGGTGATGATCTATCAGGCGACGCATCACGTGAATTTCGCCCAGGGCGAGATGGCGACGCTATCCACCTACATCGCGCTAACCCTGATCAACGCCGGTCTGCCCTACTGGATCGCCTTCGCGATAACCATTGTCGTCTCGTTTGTCATCGGGCTGCTGATCGAGCGCATCCTGATGCGGCCGATGACGGATGCGCCGGTTCTCGCGTCGGTCGGCGTGTTCATCGGGCTGCTGCTGATCATCAACAGCAGTACCGGTTGGATGTTCGACTACATGATCAAGACCTTTCCGACGCCATTCCCCGGTGGGCCGATACTGTTCAGTGGCTATGTTTCCGGCCATGAACTCGGCGCCACCTGTGTCACGCTGATTGTGCTGACCGCCGTCTACCTGTTTTTCCGCCACACCAAGCTTGGCCTGGCGATGCGTGCCGCCGCGTTCAATCCGGTCTCCTCACGTCTGGTCGGTATCCGTGTGGGCTGGATGCTGGCGTTGGGCTGGGGCCTTGCAGCGGCGATCGGTGCGGTCGCCGGCATGATGGTGGCGCCGATCGTCTATCTCGATCCGAACATGATGGCTGGGATCCTGCTTTACGCATTCGCCGGCGCGCTGCTCGGGGGCATCGACAATCCGCTTGGGGCGGTACTTGGCGGCTTCGCGGTAGGGATCATCGAGAATCTTGCGGGCGCCTATCTGGTCGGCACCGAGCTGAAGCTGACGGTCGCGCTGATCATCATCGTCGCGGTGCTGGTGGTTAAACCGTCCGGTCTGCTGGGCCGGACCGTGCTGAGCAGGGTTTAGGCGATGGCGCGCAACGCCCTCTTGGCGGTTCTGGTCTGGTTCGCCATCGCATTGCTGCCGACCCTCTTGTTCAGCGACTACCACCTGTTCCAGTTGACCATGGTGGTGGTCTACGCGATCGCGATCCTTGGTCTCGCCATCCTGACCGGCTTCAATGGCCAGATCTCGTTGGGCCACGGCGCGTTCTATGCCATCGGCGCCTACGTCACCGCTGTCCTGATGTATCAGTACAACGTGCCGTACTGGGCAACGCTGCCGATCTCGGCAATTGTCTGTGCGGTGATCGGTTTCCTGATCGGCCTTCCTGCACTTCGGCTTGCCGGCCTGTACCTCGCGTTGACCACGTTCGCGCTTGCCGTCGCAGTTCCGCAGCTTCTGAAGCACGACGCGCTCTCGCCGTGGACCGGCGGCGTGCAAGGCCTCGTCATCGACAAGCCTGATCCGCCATTCGGTCTCGACATGTCGCCTGACCAATGGCTGTATCTGTTCACCCTATTCGTGGGCGGCCTGCTGTTCCTGCTTGGCCTGGAACATCGTGCGTGGGCGTATCGGCCGCGCGATGATGGCAATTCGCGACCACGCGCTGGCAGCCGAGGCGATGGGCATTGACATCGCGCTGCTGAAGACGCGCACCTTCGCGCTGAGCGCGATGTATACTGGTGTGGCCGGATCACTCGGCGCGATCGTGGTGCAGTTCGTCGCCCCCGACAGCTTCGGCATCTTCGTCTCCATATACTTCTTTGTTGGTCTGGTGGTGGGCGGCGTCTCCTCGATCGGCGGCGCCATCCTCGGCGGCCTGTTCATCGAATTCGTCCCGAACCTCGCCGAGAAGGTGTCGAAGGCCGCGCCCGGCGCAGTCTATGGCGTCATCCTGATTGCCGTGATGTTCCTGATGCCGGGTGGCGCCGCGAGCTTCATTGGCTCGTTATTTGCGCGCTTCCGTCGCGGCGCGAAATCGGCTGAACTGCTCCCAGCCAAGCTTGGGGGATCGAGTGCGGATAACGTTTCGGCGGCCGCGACTGGCGTGCCTCGTGGTGCTGAGCCTGACGCTGGCGGGAACCGCGGCGTGTAAGAAGGAGAACGCCTACGTCCCGCCGCCGCCTTCGCCGGTCAACGTGGCGAAGCCCGTCCAGCAGGAAGTAACGCCTTACCTGGAAGTCACCGGCAACGCAGTCGCTTACAACGAGGTCGATCTCGAGGCCCGGGTACAGGGCTATCTGCAGCAGATCGACTACCAGGATGGCGCCGCGGTCAAACAAGCCGATACGCTGTTCGTAATCGAACCGGCGCCTTATCAGGCGCAGTTGCAGCAGGCGCAGGCCACGCTCGCGGCGACGCAGGCCGATCTCGTGCAGGCCAAGGCCGAGTTCTACCGGCAATCCACGCTTGGCAAGAGCGACTTCGCTTCGCAGTCTGTGGTCGATCAGGCGCGCGCCAAGCTCGACAGCGACCAGGCCAAGATACAGAACGACCAGGCAGGTGTGACGATAGCGGCGATCAACCTGGGTTACACCAGGGTCACCGCGCCGTTCGACGGGGTTGTCAGCGCGCATCTGATATCGCAGGGCGGTCTGGTCGGTGTCAGCGGGCCCACCAAGCTCGCCACTATCGTGCAACTCGATCCGATTTACGCCACGTTCACGGTCAGCGAGCAGCAGGTACTGCGTGTCAAGGCTGCCATGACGGCGCGCGGTCTCAAGCCGACAGATATCAAGAATGTGCCGGTCGAGGTCGGGCTGATGACCGAGGAGGGGTATCCGCATGTTGGCAAGCTGGATTACGTCGCCCCTATGCTCGATCCGTCGACCGGAACACTGACCGCGCGCGGCCTGCTGGAGAATGCCAATCGCGCCATTCTGCCCGGCATGTTCTTACGAATCCGCATGCCGCTCGGGTTGGAGAGGCAGAACGCGTTGCTGGTACCCGACGAAGCGCTGGGTGCTGACCAGAGCGGCAACTACCTGTTCGTCGTCAACAAGGACAATGTCGTGCAGCAGCGGACGGTGCAGACCGGCCAGTTGGAGGGTAAGCTGCGCGTGATCTCCTCGGGGATAACGGCGGACGATCTGATCGTGATCAGCGGCAACCAGAGGGCGGTGCCAGGCCAGAAGGTCGCGCCTCAGGTGACGACGATCACGGCCGAGGCGGCCTCGCCGCCAGGCAAGTCGTGACGTCGAGCGGTCGAAACCGATGATCTCGGCATTCTTCATCAATCGGCCGGTGCTGGCCAATGTGCTGGCAATCGTCATGGTGCTGATCGGCGGGGTGGCGCTGTTCACGCTGCCCGTGGCGCAATACCCGAACGTCGTGCCACCGACTGTATCCGTCACAACGAGCTACCCGGGGGCGAGCGCGGATACCGTGATGAACACGGTGGCGCTGCCGATAGAACAGCAGGTCAATGGCGTGCAGGGCATGCTCTACATGCAGTCGACCAGCGCGTCCGACGGAACGTACTCGCTCATTGTGACCTTCGAAATCGGCACCGATCTCAATTTCGCGCAGGTCCTTGTGCAGAATCGCGTGTCTGCGGCGATGGCATCGCTACCGCAGGCGGTGCAGGTGCAGGGCGTCACTGTGCAGCAGAAGTCCACGTCGATCCTGCAGATTGTGACGTTGTCTTCGCCGGATGGCCGCTACGACAGTCTGTTCCTGAGCAACTACGCCACCATCAGTCTGGTACCGGAACTCGCGCGCGTCCCTGGCGTCGGCAATGTCGGCGTGTTCGGTGTCGGGCAATATTCCATGCGCATCTGGCTCGATCCGCAGACATTGCAGGCGCGCGGACTGGCACCTCAGGACGTGATCAAGGCGATCCAGCAGCAGAGCCAGCAGGTCACCGCTGGACAGGTTGGCGCACCGCCGGCACCGCCGGGTCAGGTCTTTCAGTACACCGTCAACATCGAGGGTCGGCTCGCCGATCCGGCGGAATTCGGCAACATCATTGTCAAGGTGGACAGCGCCAACGGTGGCCAGATCACCCGGGTGAAGGACGTGGGACGCGTCGAACTGGGAGCGCAGACCTACTCCCAGTCGTCCAGGTTGAACGGCAAACCGGCAGCAGGCATCGCCATCTACCAGCTGCCGACCGCCAACGCCTTGAACGTGGCGACATTGGTCAACGCCAAGATGGCGGAGCTGGCCAAGTCGTTCCCGCAGGGTCTGAGCTACAACGTGCCGTTCGACACCACGCGCTTCGTAAACGCCTCCATCCATGAGGTTTACAAGACGCTGATCGAGGCTGCGGTGCTCGTGCTGATCGTGATCCTCGTATTTCTGCAGGATTGGCGAGCCACGCTGGTTCCGGCAACGACGGTCCCGGTAACGATCATCGGCGCCTTTGCTGCCATGGCAGCGCTCGGATTTACGGTCAATCTCTCCACACTGTTTGCGATCATCCTGGCGATCGGCATCGTGGTCGATGACGCGATTGTCGTGGTGGAAGGTGCGGCGCACCATATCGAGCGCGGCTTGACACCGCACGATGCTGCCATCAAGGCAATGGACGAGCTGTTCGGGCCGATCATCGGCATCACGCTCGTGCTGATGTCGGTGTTCATCCCAGCGGCTTTCTTGCCGGGCCTCACCGGGCAGATGTACGCCCAGTTTGCCCTGGTCATCGCGGCAACCGCGTTGATCAGTGCGATCAACGCCGCAACGTTGAAGCCGACGCAGTGCGCGCTGTGGCTGCGCATGCCGGTGCCACCCGAGAAGCGCAACTTCTTCTTTCGTGGGTTCAACCGGGTCTATCAGCCGATCGAGAATGGGTATGCGTGGCTGATCGGTGCCATGGCGCGGCACAGCGGCCTGATGGTAATCGTCGCGCTTGTCGTCGCCGGGGTCGGTGTCTGGGGTATCGCTCGTTTGCCGACGTCGTTCATCCCTGTGGAGGACCAGGGTTACGTGCTGGTGGCGACGCAGCTTCCGGACGGTGCTGCCGCGGGTCGAACGCAGCAGGTGATGGATCAGGTGACGAAGATCGCGCTGGGTGTCCCTGGCGTGGATCAGGTGATTTCCATCAGCGGCATTTCGGTGCTGGACAACAGCGCAACTCTGGCGAATGCCGGCGTCGCCTATGTGATCCTGAAGGATTGGAGCCTGCGCAAGCCGGGCAGCGGTGCGGATCTGCGTTCGGTCTACGCCAATCTTCAGGGAGCGCTCGACAAGCTGCAGGATGCGGTGGCACTGGTGCTGATACCGCCGCCAATTCAGGGCATCGGCAACGCCAGCGGCTTCACCATGCAGGTCGAACTGCGCGACGGAAGCTTCGACTATGCCAAGCTGCAGACGCTCGTCCAGACAATGGTGCATGACGGGAATACCCAAACTGAACTGCAACGGCTGAATTCAACGTTCCGTGCCGGGGTGCCTCAGCTTCGCGTGACGGTGGACCGGGTGAAGGCGGAGACGCTGCACGTTGCCGTCGGCGACGTGTTCAATGTGCTCGCGGGTTACGTCGGGGCAAGCTACGTCAATCAGTTCAACAAGTTCGGCCGCACGTTCCAGGTCTATGTGCAGGCTGACTCGAAATTCCGCCTGTTGCCACGCGACATCGAGAACCTCTACGTGCGAAGCCAGGACAACAAGATGGTGCCGCTGGGAACCCTGGTGCAGATAAGCCCTATGGTCGGGCCTTCGCTCGTCGGCCTCTACAATCTGTATCCGACGGCGAGCATCGTGGGCGGCCCGGCTGCCGGCTTCAGCTCCGGCGAGGCCATGAACCTGATGGAGGAGATCGCCGACAAATCCTTGCCGCGCGGCACAGGGTTTGAGTGGACCGCGATGTCCTATCAGGAGAAGATCGTCGGCGACCAGATCTTCTATGTGTTCGGCCTGGGCATGCTGTTGGTGTATCTGTGCCTGGCCGGCCAGTACGAGAGCTGGATCGCACCGATATCGGTCATTCTCGCGGTCCCGTTATCGCTGCTGGGCCCGGTGATAGCGCTGACCAGCCTCGGCTTGTCCAACAATCTTTACACTCAGATCGGACTTGTCCTGCTGATCGCGCTATCGGCGAAGAACGCGATCCTGATCGTGGAGGTCGCGCGCGAGCGGCGCATCCTACAGAACGTGCCCATTGTTCAGGCAGCGGTCGATGCGGCACGTGTTCGCTTCCGACCGATCCTTATGACATCGTTCGCATTCATCCTGGGCGTTGTGCCCCTGGTGACTGCGACCGGTGCAGGAGCGAGTGCACGTGTTTCGCTGGGCCTTGCGGTGCTCAGCGGCATGATCGCGTCCACTTGTCTTGCGGTGCTGTTCGTGCCGTCGTTCTTCGTCGTCATGCAGCGCTTCGAGGAATGGCGCAAGTCGCGGAAGCAGCAAGCGCCGGCGCATACTGCGGCCTGAAGGAGACCAGCATGCTGAGCATGAAAGACAAGGTGGCGATCGTCACTGGCGCCGGATCGGTCGGCCCTGGCTGGGGCAATGGCAAGGCGACCGCGACGCTGCTCGCACGTCAGGGCGCGTCGGTGTTCCTGGTGGACATCAACGAATCCGCCGCCAACGAAACGCGTCAGATCATCGAAGGCGAGGGTGGCACCTGCGCCGTGCATCGCTGCGACATGTTGATCGCTGCCGAGGTGCAGGAGATGGTTCAGGCCTGTCTCGATCGGTTCAAGCGCATCGACATCCTGGTCAACAATGTTGGCGGGTCCGCGCCCGGAGATCCGGTGTCGATGACCGAGGAGGTCTGGGATCGCCAGATCGACACGAACCTGAAGACCGTATTTCTGGGCTGCAAATACGTCCTTCCGGTGATGGAGGCGCAGGGCAAGGGCGCCATCGTCAACCTGTCGTCGGTCGCCGGCCTGCGCAATGACGGCCATGGCGGTCGCGTGCATGTCGGATACAGCGCCAGCAAGGCGGCGGTGATCCAGTTCACCCGCTCGACTGCCGGGGCGTATGTGAAGAAGGGCATCCGCTGCAACACCGTGGTGCCGGGCCTGATGCATACGCCGCTGGTGGAATATCGTCTGGCGCGCACGGTCGGCGGCAACGATGCGGCCGCGCTGATCGCCAGCCGCAATGCGCGCACGCCGATGGGGCGGATGGGCACGGCGTGGGATGTGGCGCATGCTGTGCTTTTCCTGGCCTCGGACGAGGCCAATTACATTACGGGAACGGAGATCATCGTTGATGGCGGCCTGATACTGGCATCGCCGTAACATAAGGAGGAGGAATGCGATGAGCGAACGACGCTTTAAGGAACTGACGCCGGAGACCATGACGCCGGAGCAGAAGAAGGCTGCCGATGCCATCCAGGCGGGGCCGCGCGGTGCGGGACTGCGAGGTCCGTTCAATGCGCTGCTGCGCAGTCCTGATCTGTGCGATCTGGTGCAACGGGTGGGCGCCTATGTGCGCTATTCCAGCGCGATCCCGGCGCGACTGAACGAGATGGCGATCATCATGGCCGGTCGGAAATGGACGGCGCAGTACCAGTTCTACGCGCATCGCCGGCTGGCGATCGAGGCGGGTCTGAAGACCGCGATCTGCGATGCGATCGCCGCGGGCACCCGACCGCAGGGCATGCAGGAGGATGAGGCGGAGGTCTATGATTTCTGCACCGAGCTGCTGTCGAGCGGGCATGTGTCGGACGCAAATTACGGGCGCATCAAGAACCGGTTCGGCGAGCGTGGCGTGATCGACCTGATCGGCGCGGTCGGCTACTACAGCCTGGTCTCGATGGTGCTGAATGTCGATGGTGTGCCCCTGCCCGCCGGAGAGACGCCGCCGCTGAAGCCACTGTAGGCGTCTACGACGGGGCAGCAATCCTCATCATGCGTGGGGATTGCTTCCCGAATGACGTTCGGGACAGCTACGCTCCTCGCAATGACAGGTCGAGAATCTCGAGTGCGGCATCCAGTTCGGCGTGCGTGATCGTCAGCGGCGGGCACAGCGTGAGGACGTTGCCGCCGCCGACCTTGAAGCTGAGGCCGTTGGTCAGGCACCGATACATCGCCGCTTCCGCCAGTGGAGCGTTGGCAATTTCGACTGCAAGCGACAAACCAAGCCCTCGCACTGCACGTATCTGTCCGTGCGGCATGCATCGCAGCCGTTCCAGGCCGTGTGCCCCCAGCTCGCGCGAGCGCTCGAGCAACTTCTCATCCCTGATCACGTCCAGCGTTGCCAGCGCCGCCGCGCATCCGACCGAGCTCTTCTCATGCGTGTAATGCCCCAACGCGCGATCGCCCCCGACATCCAGGTCCTCGCGCGCGAGTAGCGCCGCCATCGGGAACACGCCCCCGCCCAGGCCCTTGCCCAGCACCAGCATGTCCGGCACGCAGCCCGTCTGCTCGCACGCGAACATCGTGCCGGTGCGTCCCAGACAGCTCGGTATCTCGTCGAAGATCAGCAGCGCGCCGTGCCGGTCACAGCTTGCACCGCACGCGCGGCCAGAAATCCGCAGGTGGCGCCTCCAAGGTTGTCCATCTCACTGGCTCGGCGATCACCGCGCCGACGTCGCCTTGCACTGCCAACATATACTCGATGTAGTCGGCCAGTCGCTCATGCGCGCGCCCATCGTCGCCGAAGAAACGTGACGCCAGTGATGGCGGAGGCACGTGTTCGGTGCCTGGCAACAGCGGGCCGGCATCGCGCCGGAAGATCGCCTCGCCGCCTACCGATATTGCGTCGAGCGAAGCGCCGTGAAACGCATCCCACATCGATATTGTCTTGTGACGCCCTGTTGCATGGCGCGCCAGCTTTAGTGCCATGCCGATCGCCACGGTGCCGCTCGGCGCGAACAGCACCTTGTTCAGTCCTCCCGGCGCTAGCTCAGCCAGACGCCTGCGCCAGCTCGATCGCGGCACGATTGGTGTAGCGTCGCGGGGAGAACGGCAGGGTGGCCAGTTGCCGTGTCACCGCCTCGATCACGCGCGGATGGCCGTAGCCGACCTGATGCACCGTGTTGCCATGGAAATCCATGATCCGGCGGCCCGCCGTATCGATGAGGTAGATTCCCTCGGCTCGCTCAACCACGTTCAGGCACGGCGTGGACAGCGCCTGATGTAGGAACCAACGCGCATCCTCCTCGAGCAGCGCCCGCGTCTCGGCATCGATGTAGCCGCGCTGCCACGCCGTGCGCGCGTCAACGAGATTGATATCGCCTTCGGTGTGATCCTCCATGCGGCCATGCTGAGCGGATGGCGCCCAATGGGCAAGCGTGCTGAAATGCGAGCATGAGAGTGCAGGCCGTCGTTCTGGACTGGGCGGGCACCGTGGTGGACCACGGCAGCCGCGCGCCGATGGGTGCCTTCGTACGCGCCTTCGCGCAGTTCGGCGTGACGATAAGCATTGCCGAGGCGCGCGGGCCGATGGGTATGGCGAAGTGGGACCACATCCGCGCGGTGGGTCAGATACCGTCGGTCGCCACGGCATGGCGTGCACGGCATGGCCGTGACTTCTCTGAGGGAGATGTCGATGCGATCTTTCAGGTGTTCGAGCCGATGAACATCGCTGCGGTTCGCGATCATGCCGATATCATCTCGGGCGCCATCGCTGCCATCGATACCTTGCGCGCTCGTGGCGTCCGTATCGCCGGCACGACCGGTTACACGCGGCCGATCATGGACGTACTGGAGCCACTCGCCGCGGCCTCGGGTTACGTGCCGGAGTTGACCGTGTGCGCGGGCGATCTTCCCGCCGGACGGCCGACTCCGTTGATGATGTGGTACGCGATGGCGAAGCTCGGCGTGTGGCCCGCCGCGAGTGTTGTGAAGGTGGATGACACCGCGCCGGGCATCGGCGAAGGCAAGGCGGCAGGGACGTGGACTGTTGGCATCGCGCTGACCGGCAATGCCGTTGGTCTGTCAGCCGAGGAGCTGGCGATGCTGTCACAGGCGGAACGCAGCCGCTTGCGTGAACATGCTGCCGCCGAGCTGCGCGATGCGGATATGGTGATCGACAGCATCGCTGAGTTGCCGCAGGCCGTTGCGGAAATCGAGGCGCGACTTGCCGCCGGCCAGCGGCCCGTGGCGGCTGCGGCCTGACCCGAGCACGAACCAAACCGTTCTGAACCTGATAAATTCGTCCAAATAAGCCGTTATATTTTAGGTAGACTACTGTCATCTAAAACAATCCATAAAATAGTCGACTGGCATCTGATAACAGGCTAGCCCTCTTATTCACCGCATAGCTGGATTCTCTGGCGGGTGTCGCATAAGGTCTGATCTTGCTTACGGATTGGGTGTCGAGACCATCCCGTCCACCCGATCACACCGAGCCACACCCGCCATGCACACCGATACGACTGAGCCGTTCTGGTTTCCAGCCGTCGGACGCAAGAAAGTCACTGCTGCGTTCGATGGTGGCCGTCTCACCTCGGATGGCGGTGTGATGCTTCTGGCTGCTGCCGAGCGGCGTATCGGGATTGCCCATCGCCTGGCAGGTTTGATTGCCGATCCGCGCAATCCGCTGTTGGTGACACACAGTGTCGTCGATATTCTGCGCGCGCGCATGCTCGCCATTGCCTGCGGTTACCAGGACGCCGACGATCTCGATCATCTGCGCACCAACCCCGGCTTCAAACTGGCCTGCGGACGTCTGCCTGATACCGGTGATGATCTGTGCTCCCAGCCGACGATGTCGCGTTGGGAGAATGCGCCAAGTCTGCGTGAGGTGGTGCGCATGACCTACGCGATGATCGACGCCTATTGCGCCAGCTACCCACGCCCGCCTGTCGCTGTCACGCTGGACATCGATGACACCGTCGATGTCGTGCACGGCCATCAGCAGCTTTCGTTGTTCAACGCCCATTACGACGAACGCTGCTTCCTGCCGATCCATGTCTACGAGACCGCCACCTCCCGTCCGGTCGCGATGCTGCTGCGACCTGGCAAAACACCATCGGGAGACGAAGTCCGCCGTCATCTGCGTCGCCTGGTGCGCCGCATTCGCAGCCATTGGCCGACCACGCGGCTGATCTATCCGTGTGACGGTCATTATAGCCGTCCCGAGGTGATGGCGTGGTGCGAGGCCAACGATGTCGATTATGTGTTCGGCCTGCCGGGCAACGGCGTGCTGAGCCGTCTGGTCGAGATCGCTGCCGACGATGTCAGGGTGCGCCGCGCCGAAGCCCAGGCGGCGGTGCTACGCCGCTATACCGAGACCCGCTATGGCGCCAAATCCTGGAGCTGCGAGCGGCGCGTGGCGGCACGCATCGAAGCCAGCACCCAGGGTTGGACATCCGCTACGTGGTGACCAACCTGGACGGCGGCAGCGCGGAATGGCTCTACGACACGCTCTACTGCGCGCGTTGTCGGAGCGCGGCGATAATGGCTAAAGGAGCGCGGCCCTCATGGGTGCCATCGAGCGGCTAATCGAAGACGAAAATGGGCCCGAGTTCCGCGTTTCGGGCATAAAGTTCCGTTTCATCAATTCCCAATACAATATCTACAAGACGAGCGAAGATGAGATTATAATACTTAAGGGTCCCGACTTTCTGAAGCGCTACGAACCGGTATTTGAGAAAGCTCCTACAAAGAATGTGCTTGAGTTTGGCGTATTTGAGGGTGGATCGATCATTCTCTTTGCCCTTGCCTATCCTGAGTTCAAGTTTGTCGGGATCGACATTCGGCCTCCCAGCGAGCATGTGTTGCGCCACATTCGTGACCTTGGATTGCAAGACAGGGTCAAGATTTACTATAATGTGAGCCAGGCAGACAAAGAACAAATTGATAAAGCGGTCAGGGATGAGTTCGATAATGCAGAGATTGGGATTATCTCCGATGATGCATCTCATAATTACCGCTTTTCGAAAGCGACGTTCGAGCTTGCTTTTGGACGCCTGGCGCCTGGCGGGTTCTATTGCCTGGAGGATTGGGCGTGGGCTCATTGGGGAGAACCCTTCCAGACCCAGGTGTGGGCCGACCAGCCGGCGCTGACCAATCTCGTTTTCGAACTCCTCATGATGTATGCATCGACTCCTGGCCTCATTGATCGCATTGAGGTGTTGCCGGCGCTTGTGTTGCTCAGGCGCGGCGCCGCGAAGCTCAGTGATTTCTTCAAGATTGATGAGCTGATCAAAATGCGAGGCAAAAAGTTGACGCTTATATGAGTTCTTCTGCTCGCTTGGAGATCTCGCCGTCGCATTCTTGAAACCGCTGCAGGGCTGCTGCTTGGTGCAGGCGCAAGTAGACGTGTTGGCGCAGCGGCCGAGCGTCCGCGTGTCGGGGCGATCCGGTGGGATGCCTGGTACGATCCGAACGACGGGTCAGTGGCGCGAGCAATGGAGACTGCATTGGGGCAAGCTCGCTACCACGATCGCATGCCGTTCTTTGGAAGCGAAGTAGCAACCGATAAGGTTAGGATAAACGGCGACTATCAGCCGATAATGGACCAGGAGATCGCGCTCGCCTCGCGCGCCGGTCTCGACTATTGGGCGTTCGTGGGATACTCGGTGAATGACCCAATGAGCAACGCGTTGAAACTGTATCTTGCCAGCACATCCCGAAGCAAGATTGGTTTCTGCATGATCGGCTCAATCGCAAATGGCGGAAGCGTCGGCCATTTCTCAGACAGAACTCTACACGAAGTCGCCGTCATGGGAGAAGCGGGCTACGTGCACGTGCTTGGCGATCGGCCACTGTACTATGTTTTGTCGGCTTCGAAGGCACAAATCGAAGCGGAGTGGGGTGGCTACCAAGGAGTGGCTAAACTGATTGCTTTCATTCGAGCCACGGCGCGGGAGCAAGATCGCGGCAATCCCTATATTGTTCTTCTGGGATCGGACGCCGCCTTGACGGAAACGGTCGGTGCAGACGCTATCGGAAATTACGCGATTGTTGGCAATCCGGACCGGTCATCGTATGGCAAGCTGACCCAGGATACGAAGGCTCGTTGGGATCAGCTCGCGACAGCCGGGGTCGCCATGGTGCCTACGATAATGACAGGTTGGGATCAGCGACCGCTCATCGAAAATCCCCCTGACTGGGATCGTTCATTCATGGCCAAAGGGGTCGGTATCAACAAGTATTACGAACGGGCCACACCCTCGGAAATTGCCCAGCACCTGCAGGATGCCATGGCATGGACCGAGAGCCATCGATCCGCAACTCCCGCCAATACGGTCTTGATCTATGCCTGGAACGAATGCGGTGAAGGGTTTGGCGCCCTCATACCCAGTTTTCAGCGGAGCAATCCATCAGGAGACTCCTCCCGTCTCGATGCCATCAGCAAGATCTTGAACAAGTGAGAGGGACCGGTCGAGACCACGTTTCTCGCTCGTGCGGTCTGACAGTCAAGCTGGACCGTTATCGGGACTGACCTCCGCGATGTAGATCATATCGCCTGTTGCCACATCCGGGCTGCCGGGCGGCGCCATCGCGACGACGTGGCCGTTACCCTGCATCGCGATCCAGCTTGGCTCCGTTCTGGCGGCCCGCTTGGCTTCCTCGATCACGTCGGTGGGAACATCCCGCCACAGTGCCTCTTCCAGCACCCGGATTCGATCCATTTCTGCGCTCCTGTATGTATCGACTGCTCAACGCCACATCAGCCAGAACGTTCCCAACAGCAGGGTCAGAACTGTCAGAGGGCCGCCGACACGGAAGTAGTCCCAGAAGCCGATCACCACGCCACGCCGCGCCGCCTTCTCGACCACGATCAGGTTGGCGATCGAGCCCAGCACAGTGAAGTTGCCGGCGAGCGTGGAGGCCATGGCGATGACAAGCCACGCACTATCCTGGTCCGGCAGTGCGGCGACGAAGGGCTTCAGCAGCAGCACCGCGGGGACGTTGCTGACCAGGTTCGACAGTATCGCGCTCACCAGGCTGAGCACGGGTATCGTGGCGAGGTGCAGTTGTCCGACCGCCTCAGCCACCTGCGGCGTCAGCAGCTCGCGTTCGGCGCCGGCCACGATGATGAACAGGCCGGCGAACATCAGCAGCAGCGACCAGTCGATCTCAGCATAGACCCGTGCGCTCTTCACCCGGCGCGTGAGAAGTAGCAGTGCACCAACGATGATTGCTGCCTTTGCTGGCGGCTGTCCGGCAAAGAAGAGTGCGACCACCAGCGCGGTCGCCGCCAAGGCGCGGAGCATCAGCACGTGGTTGATCCGCAGCCGCAGCGCGCGAGCGTCCTGCACGCCACCACGCAGTTCGCTGCGGTGCAGCACCGCCAGCAGCGCGACCGTCAGCAGAAGTCCAACCAGCGCCACTGGCGCCAGGGCGGCAGCGAATTGCGGATAGGGGATATGTGAAAAGCTGCCGATCATCATGTTCTGCGGATTGCCGGTTATCGTCGCCGTCGAACCGACATTCGATGCCATCGCCACGGCCAGCAGGTAGGGCACCGGATTGCGCTTCTGGCCCAGCGTCAATTCAAGCACCAGAGGCGCCATCACCAGGCAGATCGCGTCGTTCACCAGGAAGGCGGAAAACGTGCCGGAGACCGTGACAACGGCCGCCAGCAACAGCAACGGTCGATGCACGCGTCGCGCGACCCAGGCGTTGACCAATGCGAAGAAGCCGGAGATGCGCAGATTCGCGACAACGATCATCATGCCGAGCAGCAACGTGATGGTCTGCAGATCGACGGCCTGGTAGGCCTCCTGTAGTGGAACGACGCCTGATGCCACCATGAGACAGGCGCCGACAAGTGCTACCCCAGCACGGTCAATTGACAGCCCTGGCACTTTGCCGATCGCCAGGGCGACGTAGCTTGCGGCAAAGATCGCGATTGCGGCGAGACGGCGCGCCGCAGCGTCGTGCTCGGGCATGACCCAAGGCAGGGCAGCGGTGCCCGCGGCAAGGACCAGCAACAGCCCGACGGCGATCAGGCTCGCCAGTGGCAGCCATCGTGCAGTCATTCAGTGATTGGGCCAGAGACCCGGCGTTGCGACCTCCAGCGAATTGCCGTCGGGGTCGCGGAAGTAGAGGCTGGTGCCGCCGCGTGCCCAGTGGATGCGGCTCTCCACCGCGATTTTTTCCCGGCGCAGATGCTCCTCCCATGCGGCCAGCTCGCCAAGCGGAATGGCGAAACAGAGATGCAATTCGCCATTGCCGTGGTGGGGCGGGATGACCCCACCCGGCACCGGGGCTGGTTCATTGGTGCTCCCATGATGGAACAGCAGCAGCACCTGGCTGCCCGGCACGCCGAGAGCGCACATGCGGCCGTCGTGCACGAAGAGCTCGAAGCCGAATATGCGCTGGTAAAAGGCGCAGGCGCGATCCAGGTCGGCGACGTAGAGCGACGTTTCGAGCACCGAGCTTACTCGGGGGACGGACGCACCCATCGGCTTCTCCCGCTTCGGCCTCCTGTATAGCTGGTTCTGGTGCTATGCTGCGGCAAGCTTAGGGAATTGAGCCATGCCAGCCCATTTCGATCTGTTGATCCGCCGTGGCACATGCATTCTGCCCTGGGGGGTCGAGACGACCGATGTCGGCGTCCGCGACGGGCGCATCGCAGCGCTCGGTGTCGCAGGCGACGCCACGGCGGACGAAACGATTGACGCCAGGGGCCTGCACGTTCTGCCGGGATTGATCGACCCGCACGTGCATTTGCGCGATCCCGGCGACAAGACGATCGAGTTGATCCCCACCGGCACGCGGGCCGCGGTGCTGGGCGGGTTGGCGGCGGTGTTCGACATGCCGAACACTGCCCCGTCGATTGTGGATGCCGAGAAGCTGGCGTGGAAGCAGGAATACGTCGAACGTGAGTTGTGGTGCGACATTGGGCTTTATGTCGGCGGCACGAAGCAGAACATCCCGGAGCTCGCGAAGCTGGAGCTTGGCCGTGGCGTGTGCGGCATCAAGATTTTCGCCGGCAGCTCGACCGGCGATCTGCTCGTCGAGGACGATGAGCACCTGGAGCGCGTGATGCGGTCGGGTCGCCGGCGCATCGCATACCACTCGGAGGACGAATACCGGCTTCAGGAGCGCAAGCCGCTGTTCAAATCGGGCGATCCGTACCGCCGGCACATGGAATGGCGCGACGAGGAGACTGCGTTTCTCGGCACGCGCCGGCTGATGGCACTGGCGCGCGCGACGGGGCGGCCGGCGCATATCCTGCACGTGTCCACCGCGGAGGAACTCGATTATCTGAAGGACTTCCGCGATCTGGCGACCTGCGAAGTGCTGGTGAACCATCTCACGCAGGTGGCACCTGACTGTTACGATACGCTAAAGGGCTTCGGTGTGATGAACCCGCCGATTCGTGGGCCGCGACACCTCGAGGCGGCGTGGCGCGCGATCAACGATGGGACGGTAGACTCAGTCGGCTCCGACCATGCACCGCATGCGCGGGACAAGAAGCTGCTGCCGTGGCCGGACTGCCCGGCAGGCCTGACTGGCGTGCAGACGATCGTGCCGGTGATGCTGAACCACGTGAACGCTGGGCGTCTGCCGCTGACGCGCATGGTCGATCTGATGTGCGCGGGGCCGGCGCGCGTGTACGGCGTGGTGGGTAAGGGAAGGCTAGCCGCGGGCTATGACGCGGATTTCACCTTGGTCGACATGCAATGCAGGCGCCGCATCGAGGAGTCGTGGATTGTTTCCCCTTGCGGTTGGACGCCGTTCGCCGGCATGGACATCACCGGCTGGCCGGTCCGAGTGATCGTGCGCGGCCGGACGGTGATGCGCGATGACGAGGTGCTGGGCAGCCCAAGCGGCAAGTTGGTGCGGTTCGGCTAGAGTTACGCTGCCGCGCGCACCGGTTGCTGCGCCGCCTTGATCATGTCCGCCCCCTTCTCCGCGATCATGATCACCGCTGCATTGGTGTTGCCCGACACCAGCGTCGGCATGATCGAGGCGTCAATCACACGCATCCCGGCGATTCCGTGCACGCGCAGCTCGTCGTCGACGACCGCCATAGGATCGTGACCCATCTTGCACGTGCCGGTGACGTGGTAGGTGGTCTGGCCGTTCATTCGCGCGAAATCCAGCCATTCATCATCGGTCTGCACCTGATCGCCGGGGTTCATCTCGAACGCGCGGTATTTGTCCAGCACCCGGTTGTTGATGATTCGCCGGCCGATCTTCATGCCCTCGACGATCGTGCGGCGGTCCAGCTCCGCGGCCAGGAAATTCGGCCGTATCGCTGGCGCGGCCAGCGGATCGGCTGATTTCGCATGGATCGATCCTTTCGATTCCGGCGAACACTGATACGCCGTCAGGGTCATGCCCGGCTCACGATCGAGGATGCGGGTCTGCGCCGTAGCGTAACTGGCGTGCGCGAAATGGTACTGCACATCGGGCTCTTCCAGCTCAGGCCGCGTCTTGACGAAGCCATAGACGATGCCGGCGGTGAACGTCAGTGCACCGCGCTGCTGCGCATAGTACCTTGATGACCTCCTTCGCAAGTTGCAGGCCGCGCGTATGCTCGTTCAGCGTGACCGGCAGTTTCACGCGCCAATTCATCCGGGGCGCGAAGTGGTCGCGATAGTTCTCGCCAACGCCGCGCAGTTCGTGGCTGACTTCGATGCCCAGTGATTGCAGCAATTCCGGCTGGCCGATGCCCGATAGCTCCAGCAGATGCGGTGACTTCACTGCTCCTGCAGCCAGGATCACCTCTGCATTGCAGCGTACCTGTCGTGTCTGCCCATGTTGGCGATAATCGACGCCGACGGCGCGCTTGCCTTCTAGCAGGATGCGTGTCGTATACGCCTCGGTCTCCACGCGCAGGTTCGGCCTGCCTCGCGCGGGATCGAGGAAGGCGCGCGCCGTGGACCAGCGCCGGCCCTTCTTCTGGGTGACCTGATAGTAGCCGAAACCTTCCTGCTTCCCGTTGTTGTAATCGGGATTGCGCGGCCAGCCCTCTGCCGTCGCAGCATCGATGAAGGCGTCCAGCAATTCGGCGCGCTCGATCATGTTGGCGACGTTCAGCAGGCCGCCGCGGCCGCGCGTCTCGTCGCCACCTGGCTCGAAATGCTCGGATTTCCGGAAATAGGGCAGCACAGCGTCATATGACCAGCCGCGATTGCCGAACTGCGCCCAGGTATTGTAGTCGAGCGGATTGCCGCGGACATACAGCATGCCGTTGATCGAGCTAGATCCACCCAGCGTCTTACCGCGCGGAATGGGAATCGACCGCCCCTTGACATTGTCCTCTGGCTCGGTGGCGAAATTCCAGTTGTAGCGCGGGCTGTTCAGCAGCTTGGTGAAACCGGCCGGGATGTTGATCCACATCGAGGCGTCCTTTGGTCCGGCCTCCAGCAACAGCACTTTCGTGGCTGGGTTCTCGGTGAGCCGATGCGCGAGCACGCAGCCCGCCGAACCGGCACCGATGATGATGTAGTCGAAGTCCGCCATCGTCTTTTCCCCTTTGTCTTTGAATGCTACCGGGAGAGGACGCTTGCCTCAACACGACACGCACGACAGGATGTGAGGGGGCAGGAACCGTTGCACTTTTCCATCTTCAGTCTGATGCGCCACGCTGTGGGTGGCGCCACCTGGCCAGAGCAGTGGCGGTCGCCAGAACCGCGTGCGAGCTACGACGTGGTCATTGTCGGCGCCGGCGGTCATGGCCTCGCCACCGCCTATTACCTCGCGCGCGAGCACGGCATCCGCAACGTCGCGGTGCTGGAACGTGGCTGGCTCGGCGGAGGCAATACCGGGCGCAATACCACGATCATCCGCTCCAATTATCTGTGGGAGGAGAGCGCCGCGCTTTACGAACATGCGCTGAAGTTGTGGGAAGGCCTGGCGCAGGAGCTGAACTACAATGTCATGTATTCGCCGCGGGGCGTGCTGATGCTGGCGCATTCGGCCCACGACGTACAGGTGTTCAAGCGACATGTGCACGCCAACCGGCTGAGCGGCATCGACAACGAATGGCTCACGCCTGAAAAGGCCAAGTCATTCTGCCCGCCGCTGAACATTTCGTCGGGTCTGCGCCATCCGATCCTTGGCGCCGCATTGCAGCGCCGTGGCGGGGTTGCGCGGCACGACGCGGTGGCATGGGGCTATGCGCGCGGTGCCAGTGCCGTCGGTGTCGACATCATACAGAATTGCGAGGTGACCGGGATCAGCCGGGGCCCCTCGGGTGCGGTGAATGCAGTCGAGACAACGCGTGGACGCATTGCGGCGCGCAAGGTCGCCGTGGTTGCGGCCGGCCACACCAGCGTGGTGATGGCGATGGCCGGGCTGCGCATGCCATTGGAAAGCTATCCGTTGCAGGCGCTGGTGTCCGAGCCCGTGAAGCCTGTTCTGCCGTGCGTTGTCATGTCGAACAGCATCCACGCCTACATCTCCCAGTCGGACAAAGGCGAACTGGTGATCGGTGCTGGAACGGATGCCTATGTGCTCGTACAGTCAGGCCGGCGGGTTGCACATCGCTGAGCAGACGTTGGAGGCGATCTGCGAGCTGTTCCCGACCTTCCGTCGACTGCGCATGCTGCGCAACTGGGGTGGCATCGTCGATGTCACGCCGGATCGATCGCCGATCATCGGACTGACGCCGGTTCCTGGCCTTTATGTGAACTGCGGTTGGGGTACCGGCGGATTCAAGGCGACACCGGGATCGGGGCACGTCTTTGCCGCGACGATTGCGCGGGGCGAACCCCACCCGATCGCTGCGCTGTTTTCGCTCGATCGGTTCCGCACCGGCCGGCTGATCGACGAGGCGGCTGCCGCGGCGGTGGCCCACTGATGCTGCTGATCGCCTGTCCCTGGTGCGGCACGCGACCGGAGAACGAATTCCGCTACTGCGGCGAGGCGCACATCGTCAGGCCGCGCGATCCTGGGTCGGCTGACGATGCGGCGTGGGCTAACTTCCTTTACATGCGAAGCAACCCGAAGGGTGAACACGCCGAGCGCTGGCGCCACATTCATGGTTGCGGCCGCTTCTTCAACTGCGTGCGCGACACGGTGACCGATCGCATTCGTGTCACCTACAGACCGGGCGAGTCAGCGCCCGGATGACGGATGGGTTCCGCACGCCGGAGGGTGGCCGGATCGACCGCTCAAGGTCACTGTCATTCAGTTTCGACGGCAAGCAATACGTTGGTTGTCAGGGTGACACGCTTGCCTCGGCGCTGCTGGTCAATGGCGTTCATTTGGTCGGCCGTTCGTTCAAGTATCATCGGCCGCGCGGCATCATGTCGGCTGGATCGGAGGAGCCCAATGCACTGGTGACGATTGATCGCGGCGCCGGGCGTATCACGCCGAATCTGAGGGCGACGCAGGTCGAACTGTACGACGGAATGCGGGCGGTCAGTCAGAATCGCTTCCCTGCGCTGGCATTCGATGTCGGTGCGATCAACGACGTGATTTCTCCGATTTTCTCGACGGGTTTCTACTACAAGACCTTCATGTGGCCGCGCACGTTCTGGCGACACATGTACGAGCCCGCCATCCGAGCTGCGGCGGGTCTCGGACGCGCACCCACCGCACCTGACGCCGATCGCTACCTGCACCACTATGCGCATTGCGACGTGCTGGTGATCGGCGCTGGCCCGGCCGGGCTGGCTGCCGCTCTGGCAGCATCGACCAGCGGCAGACGCGTCGTGCTGTGCGACGAGCAGTTCGAACTGGGCGGATCATTGCTCGCCGAGACGGAGGCACACATCGAGGGTGATGCCGCGTCAGTTTGGCTGCGGGAGACGCTGGACACGCTTGGCCGCCGCACGAATGTAACACTATTGCCGCGGACCACGGCATTCGGCTGGTACCCCGACAATCTCGTCGGTCTTGTGGAGCGAGTGACCGATCACCTGGCAGCACCAGACTTGCGGCTGCCGCGTGAGCGGCTGTGGCACCTGCGGGCCAGCAAGGTGGTGATTGCCACTGGAGCATTGGAACGGCCGCTGCTGTTTTCCGGGAATGACCGACCAAACGTGATGTTGGCCGATGCCGCGCGGATCTATTTGGAGCGCTTCGCTGTGAAGGTCGGAACGCGCGCAGTCATCACCACATCGGACGACAGTGCCTATGCAGCTGGTGTTGCGTTGCGCGAGGCTGGTGTCGTCGTCGTCGCCGTTGCCGATCTGCGCGGTGATGCCGGCGAAGCGGCCCGAATGTCGGGACTACCGGTACGACGCAGGGACCAGCGTGGTCGCCACGGGCGGATATCGGCGGGTCAATCGCGCAATCCTGTCCGACGGCGAAGCCATCCCATGCGATCTGGTGCTGATGTGCGGCGGTTGGACACCGTCGGTGCACCTCTATTCGCAATCGCGCGCCCGCTTGCGCTTTGACGAACGTTTGCAGGCATTTCTGCCGGGAGAATGGACCGAGCAGGTGCGGTCAGCTGGTGCGTGCAACGGGACGTTCGGGCTGGCAGCATGCCTTGAGGAAGGCTATGCCGCGGGAGACGCGCCGCGACAAATCACGGTCGCAGGTGCGCGCATATATTTTCCATGCCCCGCTGCCTCGCAGCTACCCATTGGCAGCGGTAAGGCATTCGTCGACTTCCAGAATGACGTCACCGCGAAGGACCTGGTCATTGCCACGCAGGAGGGCTTCCGCTCGATCGAGCATGTGAAGCGTTACACCACGACAGGCATGGCAACCGACCAGGGCAAGACGGCGAACATGACCGCCCTGACCACGGTCGCGCGTCTCACCGATCGGGCAGTGCCGCAGGTGGGCCATACCACATTCCGCCCGCCCTATACGCCGGTGACGTTCGGTGCGTTTGCCGGCTCGGCGCGCAACGATCTGTTCGAGCCGGTGCGTCGTACACCGATCCATGACTGGGCTGCTGCACATGGCGCAGTATTTGAGAACGTGGGCAACTGGCAGCGGGCGCGCTTCTTCCCGTCGCGATGGCGAGGATATGCACCATGCCACCGCTCGGGAATGCCGCGCCGTGCGCAATGCGGTCGGCATGTTCGACGCGACCACACTGGGCAAGATCGAGGTGGTGGGACCGGATGCGGCTGAATTCCTCGACCGTATCTACACCGGCAACCTCTCCGGGCTTGCACCAGGTCGCTGTCGCTACGGCATGCTGCTGAATGAGGCCGGCTTTGTGATGGACGACGGTGTCGTGGCGCGGCTGGCGCCAGATTGCTTCCATGTCACGACCACGACCGGTGGCGCTGCCGGCGTGCTGCACCATATGGAAGACTACCGGCAGACGGAATTTCCCGAACTTCGCGTGTGGCTCACGTCCATTACCGAGCAATGGGCAGTCATCGCCGTACAGGGGCCGTTGGCGCGCAGGACGATCGAGCCGCTGGTCCAGGACATCGACATAGCGCCCGAGGCGATGCCGCATATGAGCGTGCGCGAGGGTCGCGTCTGCGGCTTTCCGGCGCGACTGTTCCGCGTAAGTTTCACTGGCGAACTCGGCTACGAGATCAACGTGCCGGCAGACTACGGACTGCCGTCTGGGAGGCGGTGTTCGCAGCCGGCAGTCATCACGGCATCACTTCCTATGGAACAGAAACGATGCACGTGCTGCGTGCCGAAAAGGGCTACATCATTGTCGGGCAGGAGACCGATGGCACGGTGATACCCGCCGATCTTGGCCTCGAATGGACAATCGGCAAGGCCAAACGCGACTTCGTCGGCAAGCGCTCGCTGACGCGGCCCGATATGCTCCGTGCGGATCGCCGGCAACTCGTCGGGCTTCTGTCGTCCGAGACGCTCGAGGAAGGCGCGCAGGTGGTTGCCGATGCGAACGTCCAGGTTCCGAATCCTGCGCTCGGGCATGTTACCTCAGCCTATTGGAGCGAGACGCTCCACCGTCCAATCGCATTGGCGCTGTTGTCCGGCGGCAGGAGGCGGATCAGGCAGATGCTCTACGTCGCTCGGCCGGAGGGCTCCGTCGTGGTGCGGGTGACGGCGCCGATGTTCTACGATCCGCAAGGCGCGCGACTGCATGAGTGAGCGCAATCTTCCCTTGCGAGCACTGGCTGCGAATTCTGCACAGTGCACCGAGGTGTCCCTGTCCGTCGCACCACCGCTTACCCGCATAGTCGCGCGCGCCAACCGCAATTCGGTCAAGGCGCTTGGGGAAATGGTGGGCGTGGAACTGCCAATAGTTCCGTGCCGCAGTAACCAACATCGGGATCGCGTTGCGCTGTGGCTCGGACCTGACGAATGGCTGGTATTGGCGGATGAAGGTGCCGAGTTGCCTGCGGCGTATCCGGGCGGGAGCATCGTGGATGTGTCCCATGCGATGACCGGCATCGTCGTATCGGGATCCCACGCCGCCTGGGCAATCAATACATTCTGCGCACTGGACCTGCACCTGGTTGCATTTCCCGTCGGCATGTGCACGCGAACCGTGTTCGGAAAGACGGAGATCGTGCTCTGGCGAACTGCGGCCGAGATTTTCCGTATCGAGGTGGCCCGTTCGTTCGCGCCCTACGTGTGGGCCTCTCTCGAGGAGGCACGGCGTGAGTTCCTCGGCTGACGCACCACGTGCTAGGCTCTCTCCCAAGAGTTGCATCGGAGGGACGCCATGGACTTCAAGGGCAAGGTTGCGCTGATCACCGGCGCGGGCAACGGGATTGGCCGGGCCACTGCTCTCGGTTTCGCGCGCGATGGTGCCAAAGTGGTCGTGGTGGACCGCGATACCGCGGGCGGCGAAGGGACCGTCGGGCATCATTCGCCAGCAGGGCGGCGAGGCACTGTTTGTTACCGCCGATGTGACGAAGTCCGCCGATGTGCAGGCTTATGTGAAGGCGGCGCTCGATGCCTACGGTGCGATCGATTGTTTTCACAACAACGCCGGTATCGAAGGCAATGTCGCGCCGACGGCGGAATACGACGAGGCGATGTTCGACGCAGTGATGAGTGTGAATGTGAAGGGCGTGTTTCTCGGCATGCGTCACGTGCTGCCGGTGATGTTGCAGCAGAGGCGCGGTGCGATCGTGAATACCGCCTCGGTTGCCGGACTGGTGGCATCGCCGGGGATGCCGGCCTATGTCGCTTCGAAGCACGCGGTGATCGGATTGACCAAGACCGCGGCAGGCGAGGTGGCGCGCTCGGGCGTGCGAGTCAACGCGGTGTGTCCAGGGCCGATAGACACGCGCATGATTCATTCGTTGGAGTCGATGTTGAACCCGACCGACCCCGGCAGCATAGGCGACCGCTATCAGTCCAACATCCCCATCGGCCGCTATGGGACCGCAGAAGAGGTCGCCAACCTTGTGCTGTTCCTCTGCTCCGATCTGGCGGGCAACATTACCGGAGCCCAGTATGTGGTCGATGGCGGACGTACAGCGACCGGCGGAGCGGTGACCAACAATTTGGTGCGTTAAGTACATGACAGGAGGCGCGCGATGATCACTGCCATCGTCCTTTATGATCTGCCGGCGCATATCGACCGTGAGGCATGCCGGCAGCATTTCCTGAAGATTGCGCCGGATTTCCTCGACGTGCCGGGATTTATTCGGAAGCAGTTCATCCACGACGTGAACGGCGGCGTGGCGGGCGGATCGTATATCTGGAAGGATCTCGCGTCGGCCAAGGCATTCTACAACGGACCCTGGCTCGAAGGCATCAGGCGCCGTTATGACTGTGAGCCGCGGATCAGCTATTTCGAAACATTCGCTATCGCGGATCAGGGCACGAGGCTTGCCGGCGCGCCGATGGAATGACTCTGATGGCCAAAGCAATACGCACGCAGAAGCTGGAGATTGCCTATCAGGAGAGCGGTCCGGCGGATGGTTCCCCGGTGATCCTGCTGCATGGATGGCCCTCCGATCCGCATGACTGGGACGATGTCGCGCCACCGCTGGTTGCCAGCGGTTGCCGGGTGCTGGTGCCTTGGTTGCGCGGTTTTGGCCCTACTCGCTTTCTTGACCCTGCGACGGCGCGTTCCGGTCAGCAGGCAGCCCTTGGATCGGATGTGCGTGACTTCATGGATGCGCTTGGCATCCGGCGGGCGCTACTGGGCGGGTATGACTGGGGCGGTCGCGGCGCGTGCGTGACGGCGGCGTTATGGCCCGAGCGTGTGCTTGGATTGGTGTCGATCAACGGCTACAACATCCAGAACATTCCCACTGCTGGTCAACCGGCGGCTGCAGCGCAGGAACATCGCCATTGGTATCAGTGGTATTTCCACACGGAACGCGGCCGCGCCGGTCTGCGGCAGAATCGCCGCGACATTGCCCGTCTGCTATGGCGACTCTGGTCACCGAACTGGCATTTCGACGAGGCAACGTTCGCGGCGACGGCGGAGAGCTTTGACAATCCCGATTTCGTCGATGTGACGATCCAGTCTTATCGGCATCGCTATGGCAACGCGCCCGGCGATCCGACGCTGGATGCGTTCGAACAGCGCCTTGCCGAACGTCCGTCGATCACGGTTCCGACGATCGTGCTGCACGGTGCCTGCGATGGGGTAGGCCCAGCCGAGCAGTCGGAAACGCACGCACGGCATTTCACGGCGCGCTATGAGCGGCGGGTGATTCCGGTTGCCGGCCATTTCCTGGCGCGCGAAACGCCGGATGCGGTGGTGCAGGCAGTGCGCGATCTGCTTGCATTGAGTTGACAATGCACGCGGGAGAAAACGCATGACCGGCAACAGCGCTTATCTGACGGGGCTCGAGCGCAACCAGGCCAACTATGCTCCGCTTACGCCGCTGACCTTTTTGGAGCGCGCGGCCTATGTTCATCCGGAGCACATTTCGATCATTCATGGCGCGCAGCGCTTCGTCTGGCGCGAGACCTATGCGCGCTGCCGTCGACTGGCATCGGCCCTGGCGCGACGAGGGATCGGCAAAAACGACACGGTCGCGGTGATGGCACCGAACATTCCTGCGATGTACGAGGCGCATTTCGGTGTGCCGATGTGTGGAGCGGTGCTGAACACGCTGAATACTCGGCTGGATGCGGAGACGATCGCCTTCATGCTGCGTCATGGCGGCGCTCGCGCGCTGATCACCGATCGCGAATTCTCCACGACGATCGAGCAGGCTCTGGCGCTGCTGGACGAGCGGCCTTTGGTGATCGACATCGATGATCCGGGTTATCAGGGCGGCAAGAGGCTAGGCGAGATCGATTACGAGGCGTTTCTTGCCGAGGGCGATCCGGATTACGCATGGCAGGGTCCGGTGGACGAGTGGGATGCGATCTCGCTCAATTATACATCGGGCACGACAGGCGATCCGAAGGGAGTCGTCTATCACCATCGCGGCGCCTATCTGAATGCGATCAGCAACGTGCTGGACTGGGACATGCCGTCGCACGCCGTGTATCTGTGGACGCTGCCGATGTTCCACTGCAACGGCTGGTGTTTTCCGTGGACGCTCGCCGAGCGTGCCGGGCACAAGCGTCTGCCTGCGGCGTGTCGAGGCGAAGGCGGCGCTCGATGCGATCCGCGACCACCGCGTGACCCATATGTGCGGCGCGCCGATCGTGTATTCGATGCTGATCAATGCATCGGAGGAGCTGCGGCGCGGCATCGATCATCGCATGGCCGGGCAGATCGCTGGTGCCGCACCGCCGGCCGTGATCATCGAGGGTGCGGAGGAGATCGGCATCGAGCTGACCCATGTCTATGGCCTGACGGAGACCTACGGTCCGGCATCCGTCTGTGCCAAACATGCGTCCTGGAGCGCGATGCCGATCGATCAGCGTGCCGAACGCAACGGACGCCAGGGCGTACGGGTGCCGATGCAGGAGGCGATGACGGTGCTCGATCCCACGACGATGTCGCCGGTGCCGTGGGATGGCGAGACGATGGGCGAGATCATGTTCCGAGGCAACATCACGATGAAGGGGTACCTGAAAAATCCGAAGGCGACGGATGCCGCGTTCGCCGGCGGCTGGTTCCATACCGGCGACCTCGGCGTGATGCAGCCGGATGGCTATGTGAAAATTCGCGATCGCTCGAAGGACATCATCATCTCCGGCGGCGAGAACATTTCCTCGATCGAGGTGGAGGAGGCACTGTACCACCACCCTGCCGTGCTGGGCGCCGCCGTGGTGGCGCAGCCGGATGAGAAGTGGGGCGAGACGCCGTGTGCATTCATCGAGCTGAAGCCGGGCGCCAGCGTGACCGAGGATGAGCTGCGCGCCTTCTGCCGCGAGCACATGGCGCGCTTCAAGGTGCCGAGGAGCTTTGTGTTCCGCGAGCTTCCGAAGACTTCGACCGGGAAGATCCAGAAGTTCGTGCTGCGCGATCTTGCGAAGTCCGCGAGCGCGATCGAGTAGGCGCGAGCAATCGATCTACGCGTTCTGTCAGAGCCTTTGCATCGAACGGCGCGCGCACCTTGGTGTCGTTGTCGAAGTATACGAACACGTCGCGCCTGCGCTTGCGCCCCTGGCCATCGATGCGCTCGGCATCCGCCGGCTCGCCGCCCTTCGCCCAAGTCGCGACCCGCGCAGCCCAGTCATCCAGCGCCTTGTCGTCATAGCCACTGGCATACAGCTCCTCCGAACCGTGCAGCCGGCAGTAGACAAAATCAGACGTGAGGTCCATCAGCCGCGGCCATTCCACCGTGTCGGCGCATACCAGTGCCACGTCGTACTCGCGCAGCAGGTCGACGAACGCGCTTGAAGCGAAAGGTCTCGTTGCGGATTTCGAACGCGTGCCGCATCTTGCGTTCTGTGTCCACCTTCAGCCAGGCGGGAGCCTTCAGCCGGTCGATCGTGCTTGCGTCCGAGGCTGGCGGCCGCGCCGGTATCGTGCGGCAGCAAGCTTCAGAAATGTCCTCGATCCGTCTCGGCGTCGAAGCGGAAGTTCGGCGGAAACTGCCATAGGATCGGCCCCAGTTTCGGGCCGAGCCGCAGCAGGCCTGAGGCAATGAAGTTTGCCAGTGGTGTCGCGGCATCGCGCAGCCGTCGTATGTGGGTGATGAAGCGCGGCGCCTTCACCGCGAACACGAAGTTGTCAGGTGCCCGATCGGCCCAATCGGCGAACGCGTCCGGCCGCTGCATGCCGTAGAACGTGCCGTTGATCTCAAGCGAGCTGAACTGGCTCGTGGCGTATTCCAGCTCGCGCTTCTGCGGCAGGCCCTTCGGATAGAACACGCCGCGCCAGGGCGCGATAGGTCCAGCCGGAGATGCCGATCCGAACAGTTCCGGCACGCGCCATATGCAGCCTCCCTGAGATGCTATCCCCCAGGCAGACTTACGCTCTCCCAGCCAGACAGTTTCTCCACGGCGCGGCCGATCCGGAACACCATCGGTTCATCGAATGCCCGCCCGACGATCTGCACGCCGATCGGCAGCCCGTTTGCGCCCAGCCCGGTCGGCACGCTCATGGCCGGATGGCCGGTGACGTTGAACGGAATGGTCTGGATTGGTGACGCTGACGACAGCGAATCGGTCGGTTGATCGAAGCGCGGGGCCGTGTTCAGCGCCGACAGGGTCAGCAGCGCGTCGTAGCGTGTCAGCGCGGCATTGACTGCGTCGGTCAGTTCGCGACGGGCGCGCAGCGCATGGATGAAGTCGGCTGCGGTGATCGCAGCGCCGAGGATGAAGCGGCCAGCGGTGATCTCGCCGTAATCGAGCAGCCGGGTCTGCATGTCGGACTCGTGGATGGCGAAGGCCTCCGCCATCATGATCACGCGTCCGACAGCCGAGAACAACTCGTACTCGGGCAGCTCGATGTCCTCCACCGCCGCGCCCGCCGCACGCAATTGCGCCGCGGTGCGGTCAAGTCCTGCGACCACCTCGGCTGTCGTCGCCGGGGCGGTGGCGAAGAAGGCGCGCGGAATTCCGATGCGCAGACCGGCCACGCCCTTCTCGATATCGGCACGATAGTTGGGAACCGGACGTCGGCGCTGGCGGGATCCCGCGGATCGTAGCCGGCGAGCACCTGCAGGGTAATGGCCGCATCCTCGACGCTGCGGGTCAGCGGGCCGATGTGGTCGAGCGTCCAGGACAGCGGAAACACGCCACGGCGCGAGACGCGGCCATAGGTTGGCTTGATGCCGACCGTGCCGCACCACGCGGCTGGTCCTCGGATCGAGCCGCCGGTGTCGGAGCCCATCGCCATGCGCACCATGCGCGCGCCGATCGCGGTACCGGAGCCGGACGAAGAACCTCCTGTGATATGCTCGGAATTCCACGGATTGCGCGCGGGTGGAAATGGCAGATCGAAGCTGGGCCCGCCGATGGCGAACTCGTGCGTGGCGAGCTTGCCTAATAATACGCCGCCGGCTTCGCGCAGTCGCGCGGCGGCGACGCTGTCCTCCTTTGGCACGACATTCAGACGCAGCTTCGAATGGCAGGTCGTGCGGATGCCGGCCGTGTCGTAAATGTCCTTCAGCGCGTAGGGGATGCCGTGGAACGGCCCGCGGTCGCGCCCCGCCTTCAGTTCAGCATCGGCGCGGCGAGCATCTTCCAGGGCGCGATCTTCGGTCACCAGCACGAAGGCATGCAACGCTCCGTCGCGCGCCGCGACGCGGGACAGAGCGTCGCGTGCAAGCGATTCGGCGGTGACCGCGCCAGAGCGCAGCAGGCGGCCCATTTCGGCGATTGAGAGATCCTGCGTGTCCATTACCTGTCTCCCAGCCGGAAGACATTTGACGGTTCTGCCTCTGGCCCGTACCGGCCGTGCAGCAATGCAATCTGGCCGCGCAGATCCGCATAGGCGGCGAGCGCCGCGGCGCGGCGTTGCGGCGGAACGGTGATGCCGGCGCGCGCCATCAGGCAGTCGAATTCGGCTGCCAGCGCTTCCGGGGAGAGGGGTTCGGCCACGTCGGGTCCTCCAGGTGAAGTTTCCGGCGATTATGCACGCGGTGCGTGGGCCGGCTACACTCGGCGCGCCGAAGGAGGCGAGGATGCGCACGCAGGTTGGCATCGTCGGCGCAGGCCCGGCAGGTCTGTTGTTGTCGCATCTGCTGCATCTGCAGGGCATCGAGTTCGATCGTGCTCGAGGCGCGATCGCGCGACTATGTCGAGAACCGCATTCGTGCCGGCGTGCTGGAATACGGCACCGAGCAATTGCTGAACAACTCCGGTGTCGGCGAGCGGATGCGGCGCGAGGGCATGCTGCATCCGGGTGTGGTCATGCGCTTCGGGCGTGCCGATCACCGCATCGATCTTGCCGATCTCGTCGGCAAGCACGTGATGGTCTACAGCCAGCACAAGGTGGTGCAGGACCTGATCGCTGCACGTTTTGCCGCCGGCGGCCAGATCGTGTTCGAGGCCGAGGATGTCAGCGTGCATGACTTCCAGACCGGCCGGCCGCGCATCCGCTATCGACATGAGGGCGCGATGCAGGAAATCGAGTGCGACATCCTCGCCGGCTGCGATGGCTTTCATGGTGTCTGCCGTGCATCGATCCCGGATAGTCGCCTGCGGATATTCGAGCGCGAATATCCGTTCGGATGGCTGGGCATCCTGGCCGAGACGCCACCTTCCACGGAGGAGAATGTATATGTCAGCCACGAACGCGGCTTCGCATTGCTGGCAATGCGGTCGCCGACGCTGAGCCGGCTTTATTTGCAGTGCGCGCCGGACGAGGACCTCGCGGCGTGGTCGGATGACCGGATCTGGGCGGAGCTGCAGACGCGGGCAGCGCGGGACGGGTTCAGCATGGCCGAGGGGCCGATCCTCCAGCGCGGCGTCACTCCGATGCGGAGTTTTGTGGTGGAACCGATGCAGTGCGGGCGCCTGTACCTTGCCGGTGATGCCGCGCACATCGTGCCGCCGACGGGAGCGAAGGGTCTGAACCTCGCCGCCGCGGACGTCGCCGTGCTGACGCGCGCCATCGTCGCCTTCTATCGGCAAGCGACGACCGACCGGCTGGACGCCTATTCGGCGACGTGTCTGCGGCGGATCTGGAAAGTGCAGCGGTTCTCCTGGTGGATGACGACGCTGCTGCACCGGTTCTTCGATCACACGCCGTTCGAACAGCAGATCCAGGCGGCGGAGCTCGACTATGTGTTCAGTTCGCGCGCTGCGTCATTGGCACTGGCGGAGAACTACGTCGGGCTGCCGCTGGAGGAATAGCGCGCCTACGCCTCGACCACCCGCTGCGTTTGCACGCCAAGCCCTTCGACCGACAGCCGCATCGTGTCCCCAACCTTCAGAAACACCGGGTTCGGCTTCACACCCTGACCGACCCCGGGCGGCGTACCGGTCGCAATGACATCACCCGCGTGCAGCGTGATGAAGTGGCTGACATAGCTCACCAGCTTCACCACGCCGAAGATCATCGTCTTGGTCGTGCCGTTCTGCATCCGCTTGCCGTTCACCTCGGTCCAAAGCGGCAGAGCCTGCGGGTCGGGGATCTCATCCTTCGTCACCACCCACGGGCCGGTCGGACCGAACGTGTCGCAGCCCTTGCCCTTGTCCCATGTGCCGGCGCGCTCGATCTGGAACTCGCGTTCGGATACGTCGTTGCAGACGCAGTAGCCGGCGACGTGGTCCATCGCCTCCTTCTCAGACACGTAGCGCGCGGTCTTGCCGATGACGATGCCGAGCTCGACCTCCCAATCGAGCTTCTTCGATCCGCGCGGCAGCTTCACGTCGTCATTTGGTCCGCACAGCGCGCCGAGCGATTTGAGGAAGATGATCGGCTCCTTCGGCACAGGCATACCGGCCTCGGCCGCATGATCGGCATAGTTGAGCCCGATGCAGACGTAGTTCACTGGTCGTGCCACGCAGGAGCCAAGCCGCACACCAGAATCGATTTTCGGCAAAGTGGCCGGATTGATGCCGGCGATCATCTTCAACGCAGGATCAGACAGAGCGAATCCGTCGATGTCGCGCACCACGGTGGAAAGGCAGCGGATCGTGCCATCATTCGCCAACATCGCGGGCCTTTCGGCGCCAAACGGGCCGTAGCGTAGCAGCTTCATTTTTCTATCCTCTCCTACAGCGTGAGCCCGCCATCGATCACGACGGCCTGGCCAGTGATGAATTGCGCGGCATCCGACGCGAGATACACGGCGAGCGCGGCGATCTCGTCCGGCGTGCCAAGCCGGCCCATCGGTTGACGATCGACGAACGCCTGGTGCGCCGCCTGAACCGAACCCGCCTGCGCCGCGTTTGCCTCGATGCGCTCTTCCAGGCTTGGCGTCAGCACCGTGCCGGGGCAAAGGCAGTTGCAGCGTATGCCATGCTTTATGTAGTCGGTCGCCACCGACTTGGTCATGCCGATCACCGCCGCCTTGGTGGCGCTGTAGATGAAGCGGTTCGGCACGCCCTTCAGGCTGCTCGCAACCGACGCCATGTTCAGGATCACACCACTCCCGCGCGCCATCATTCCCGGCACAAACGCCTGCATCGTGCGGAACATCGAATGCACATTCAGTTCGAACGCCAAATTCCATTCATCGTCGGTCGCCTCCAGCAGCGTGCCCTGGTGCACAAAGCCGGCACAGTTGAACAGGATATCGATCGTGCCGGCGTCGCGCGCGGCGCGGGCAATGTCGTCCGCGCGCAGCACGTCGAGGCCTGGCTGTGCGGATGCTGTCCGACGCGATCGCCTGGACCTTCGCGGCGTCGATGTCGGTCGCGATCACGCGCGCGCCAGCGGCGGCAAAGGCGAGCGCGGTGGCGCGCCCGATGCCCTGACCGGCGGCCGTGACGAAGGCGGTCTTGTTGGCAAGCTGTCCAGGCATGGTATGCCTCCGATACGAGGTTTCCGACTGTCAGCGGAAGGCCCGGCGAACGCGTCCCCAGTCCTCGATCGCGTGTTCCTGCCCGGGCGGGATCGAGAACACGACCTGATTGAATCCAGCATCGGCCAGCGCCGCGACGCGCTGCGTCAGATCGGCCGCCGTGCCGATGAACGATGTCTGCCGGATCATCTCGGCGGTGATGAAGGGGCGTTCGTCGGGACGGACGAACATGAGATGGCCGCGATGGTTGGACAGATAATAGGCGTCGGCCGGCTTGAAGTTGCGCGCATGCGCGACATAGGCCTCGACCGACGGCGCGAATTCCGGCCGCATCGCCAATGGGGTGGGGTGGCCGGCCAATGCCGTATCCGCCGCTCGATGCAGCAGCATTGCCGCACGCGGCGCGGCGAGCGCCATGCCGCGTGGGCCGTCGACCGGCTCGCCTTCCTCCAGCACCGCGCCGCCGATCCAGGCGATCGCCCGCAGGTCGTCGCGCGGTCGGCCGGCCTCCTGCCAGGCCGCGCGCATCTGCTCCAGCGTTGCTGTGCCACGCTCGACATCGGCAACATTGTCGATCCAGTTGGCTCCGAGCTTCGCGGTAAGCTTGCGCGCCCGCGGGCCAGAGGCGGCAATGAACAGCGGGATGGGATCCTGCATGTTGATGAGGCCAAGCTCGGGATTGAGCATGCGGATCGGCCGGCGCCTGCCTTCAAGCTCCATCTCGACGGTCTCGCCGCGCAACAGGGCCTGGATGATCCGGATGTATTCCTCCATGTCGGCGAGCTTCACGGCGCCGAGACCCATTGTGCGGCGGCCGGTGAAGCCGGTGCTGATGCCGAAAGCGATGCGTCCCGGCGCCAGCTTGTTCAGCGAGGCCAACGCGTTGGCAGCGACCGGCGCGATGCGGTTGGAAGGGATCAGCACGCCGGTGCCGAGTGTGATGCGCGTCGTCTTCATTGCCGCGGCCGCCATGGCGACGAACGGATCGGCGCTCAGCATCTGCGTGTCGAAGAACCAGGCGTGGGAAAAGCCGAGTTCCTCGGCGCGACGCACCAGGCGCCACGAGTTGGCGGCGGTGGGGATGGCGATGCCGAACTGCATGGTGCGCTCCCTTGTCGTTGCGCGAAGCGAAGCGACGAGGCAATCCCCATCGGGAATACGCACGATGGAGATTGCTTCGTCGGTTCAGTGGTTGTTGCGGGACTCGCCGCGCGTCTCTATCACATTGAGATACAGCGTCGCCGGCTCGAGGCACGCGCCGGTGCCGAGCTGACCGACCATCGAGCGATAGATCTCTTCCCACGGCGTCATGTGCCTGAGCTTCGGCGGCTTCCATGCAGCGCGGCGCGCCTCCAGTTCGCCCGGAGGCAACAGCACATCCACCTTGCGGCTGTTGAGATCGATGCGAATGCGATCGCCGGTCTTCAGCAATGCCAATCCACCACCCACCGCCGCCTCGGGCGACACGTTCAGGATCGAAGGCGAGCCAGACGTGCCCGATTGCCGTCCGTCGCCCATCGTCGGCAGCGTCGTGACGCCGCGCTTCAGCAGCGAAGCCGGCGGCTGCATGTTCACCACCTCTGCACTGCCGGGATAGCCGACCGGACCGCAGTTGCGGATGATCAGCACTGACTGCTCTTCCACGCCAAGGTCGGGATCCTCGATGCGGTGATGATAATCCTCCGGCCCCTCGAACACGATCGCCTTGCCTTCGAACACATTCGGCCGCTCTGGATGCGACAGAAAGCGCTTGCGGAAATCCTGGTCGATAACGCTGATCTTCATTACCGCGCTGTCGAACAGGTTGCCCGACATCACGACATAGCCGGCCGCTTCCTTCATCGGCTTGCCGTAGGAGCGGATCACCTCGCGATCGCCGTCCGGCACGTCGCGCAGATTCTCGGCGAGCGTCTTGCCCGTGACGGTCATCGCGTCACCATGCAGCCTGCCAGCCGCCAGCAGTTCCTTCAGTACCGCGGGCACGCCGCCGGCCCGGTGAAACTTCTCACCCAGGAATCGGCCAGCCGGCTGCAGATCCACCAGCAGCGGAATGTCGGGCCCGAGGCGCTGCCAATCGTCGAGCGCATGCTCCACGCCCATGTGGCGAGCGATCGCCACCATGTGGATCGGGCAGTTGGATGACGCACCGAGCGCGGCAGCAGCCACCACGGCGTTCTCGAACGCCTGCTTCGTCATGATGTCGGACGGTCGCAGGTTCTCCTGCACCATGCCGACGATGCGTCTGCCGGTTTCATACGCCATCCAGCCGCGCTCGCGATACGGCGCAGGGATCGCCGCACAGCCAGGCAGCGACATGCCCAGCGTCTCGGCCAGCGAGTTCATCGACGTCGCCGTGCCCATCGTGTTGCAATGGCCGACCGACGGTGCCGACGAGGACACCATCTGCATGAATTCGTCGTAGCCGATCTTGCCCTCGGCAAACAGCTTGCGGGCTTCCCAGATGATTGTGCCGGAGCCAGACAGGCGCCCTTGCCACCAGCCATCCAGCATCGGACCGCCCGACAGCACGATCGCCGGTATGTTCACCGTCGCCGCGCCCATCAGGCAGGCGGGCGTCGTCTTGTCGCAGCCCGTGGTCAGCACCACGCCATCGATCGGATAGCCATGCAGTATTTCGACCAGCGACAGATAGGCGAGGTTGCGATCAAGCGCCGCGGTCGGCCGCTTGCCGGTCTCCTGGATCGGATGCATCGGAAACTCCAGCGGCACGCCGCCGGCCGCACGGATACCGTCACGCACCCGGCTCGCCAATTCGATGTGATGCCGGTTGCACGGCGACAGGTCGGAACCGGTTTGTGCGATGCCGATGATCGGCTTGCCGCCCCGCAGTTCGTCCGGCGTGATGCCGTAATTCATGTAGCGCTCGAGATAGAGCGCCGTCATCGCTGGATCGGCGGGGTCGTCGAACCAGCGGCGGGAGCGTAACCGCCTCCCGTTGCCGTCATCTGCAGCCATGGCCGTACCTCCTGCTGCGGGCGCGGCGGAGACTGTGCGGCAGGTCGGTGGGTGTCAACGCCGCGATGTCGGGGACGCAATCATCCCCGACATCGCCAGGCCTAAGTCAGGATCCAGCGCCCTGGATCACGTTGCCGAACAGAACCCAGGTTTTGCCATCCCACTTCTCGAGCTGCATCGCCGTGATCGGGTGGTAATTGGTCGGGCTTGTGCTGATCTTGATGCCGGGCAGCAGCACGGGATTCGCGACATCATGCAGGCTGGTCACCTGGTTCATGATGTTGGTCCGCGAAAAGTCGCCATTCGCCTGCTGGAGCACCTGCAGCATCGTCTTGCAGAGGCCGTATGCCGCGATATAGCCGCCGTCGGTCTGGTCGGCGCCCGGCATGTACTTGTTCATGAAGGCGCGCCATTCGTTCATGCCCGGATCGTCCTTCCAGGTCGGATCGGACGAGTCCTTCAGATATGCGGCACTGAGGATGCCAACGCCGTTCTCCGGTCCGGCCGGGGTCATGACCGCGCCCACCGAGATCGACACGTTGGACATGAAGAACATCGGCTTCCAGTTGAGGTCGTGCACCTTGCGGATCGCCTGCGCGGCGAATTTGGGGATCGCCGCCACCAGCAGAACATCCGCGCCGGACGACTGCAGCGCAGTGATCTGGCTGTCGATCGTCGGATCGGTTGTCTCGTAGCTCGCCGTCACCACCATCTTGCCGAACTTGTCGCCGAGTACGTCCTTGACGCCGTTCGGGTAATCCTTCCCGAAGTCGTCATTCTGATACAGGATCGCGAGCTTCGCGTTCGGCTTCTGCTGCAGAATGTACTTGGTGTAGATCTGCGCCTCGGTCCGATAGCTGGGCTGCCAGCCTATGGTCCATGGCGTCTGCTTGTAGTCGCCCCACTTGTCGGCGCCGGTCGAGACGAAAAGCTGTGGCACCTTCTTCTGGTTCATGTAGTGCACGATCGCGCTGTTGGTCGGCGTGCCCAGGGTCGCGAAGGTGAACGCGACCTTCTCCTCCTCGACCAGGCGGCGGATCTGCTCCACCGTCTTTGGCGGGCTGTAGTTATCATCCAGCGAGATGTAGTTGATCTTGTGACCCGCTACGCCGCCCTGCTCGTTCACCATGCCGAAGAAGGCGCTCTCCAGCTTGCCGAGTACGCTGTACGACGACGCGGGGCCGCTGTACGGCACCGTGTTGCCTATCTTGATCTCGGTCGCGGTGACACCTGGCGTGTCCGCGGCTATCGCGCCGGTCGTGACAGCAACGGCCAACATCGCCGCGGCCAGATACGCTTTCCTTCCAGTCATCGAATTTCCTGTCCTTCTCACGGGATAGCCAATGCCCGATCCACGGTGCTGCGCCCGCCAGGCGACCCACTGTGACCATGTCGCACCGATTGATGCAACACCTGTCATTTCGGTGTCGGGGCGTCGCCTTCTGCAAATCCGACAAGAAGCTGGCCTTCGACCACGCTGTCGCCGGCCTGGCACGAAACCGTGGCGACGACGCCATCCGATGGCGCGGTGAGGCGGAACACCGTCTTCATGGCCTCCAGCACGACCATGATCTGGCCGCGCGAGACCGTCATCCCCGGCTGCGCCATGACCTCCGTGACCTGTCCCGGGATCGGCGCAACAAGTCTGCCGCCGGCGTCGTCTTCCTCGGCTGCGGCGGCGATCGGATCTGGCAGTTGAAGGCGCCAGGTCTCGCCGTTGCGGCGGACAGTGATGTCGTCGGCAACGCGCACCACGGACACGAGTTCGCGCGTATCACCCAGCACAATATCTATGCGGCCGTCCGGCGCGCGCATTGCCTTGGCCGTGACGCGGCGATCGCCCACGCTCAACCACCAGTCGGGGCCGTCGCGGGACACTCTGACCGGCGTCGCTGCTCCGCCCGCGATGAATGGCAGCTCGCGCTCGAAGGCGGCATTCAACCACCAGTGGTCGCGCGCGTGCCACGGCGAGTGTGGGTCGGCGCTCGACGCCGCGGCTTTCGATGTCTCATCGGCTTCATCGGTCAGCACGCACAGCGCGGCGGCAGCCAGCACCTCGATCGATGGCTCGCGCTGTGGCGTCAGCAGCGTATCAGCGTGCCGCGCAATAAAACCGGTGTCCACGCCGCCGGCGACAAACTGCGGATGCGCCGCGATGCGACCCAGCAGGTCCACGTTGCTGGCGACGCCGACCACGTCGGTTGCCGCGAGCGCACGACGCAGCGTCCGCAGCGCTTCGTCACGCGTGGCTCCATGGCAGATCAGCTTGGCCAGCATGGCGTCGTAGTGGACGGAGACCACGTCGCCGGTCGCGAAGCCGGTATCCACACGCACGTTCGCGGATGGCTCCGGTGTGCGGAACAGCGCCAGACGTCCGATGGAGGGCGCGAAATCGCGCTCCGGGTCTTCGGCGTATATACGGACCTCGATCGCATGGCCGTCGATGCGGATCGCGTCCTGCTGCGGCCGGCAGGGGCTCGCCTGCCGCGACTCGCAATTGCCATTCCACCAGATCGAAGCCGGTGATCATCTCGGTCACAGGATGCTCGACCTGCAGGCGGGTGTTCATCTCCAGGAAAAAGAAACCGTCGGCGTTGGCGACGAATTCCACCGTGCCCGCGCCTTCGTAGCCGACTGCCCGGGCAGCGGCAACAGCGGCTCGCCCCATCGCGGCGCGGCTTGCATGATCGAGGCCGGGCGCGGGCGCCTCCTCGATCACCTTCTGATGGCGGCGCTGCACCGAACAGTCGCGCTCGAACAGGTGGATGGCATTGCCATGCTGATCGGCGAACACCTGCACCTCGATGTGCCGCGGGTGCTTCAGATAGCGTTCCAGCAGCACGCGGTCGTCGCCGAAAGCTGATGCCGCTTCCTGCCGTGCCGAATCCAGGGCCGAGGCGAATTCGTCGGCGTGGGACACGATCCGCATGCCGCGGCCGCCGCCGCCGGACACCGCCTTGATCATCAGCGGGAAGCCGATGCGCGCTGCCTGATCGGCGAGAAACGCGGCGTCCTGCCGCTCGCCGTGATAGCCAGGCAGCAGCGGCACGCCCGATTGCTCCATCAGTGACTTGGCGGCCGATTTCGAGCCCATGGCGCGCATCGCCGACGGCGGCGGACCAACGAAGACGATGTCCGCCTTCGCGCAGGCTTCGGCGAACTCCGGGTTCTCCGACAGAAAGCCATAGCCGGGATGAATCGCATCCGCACCGCCGCGCCGCGCCGCTTCGATGATGCGGCCGATGTTGAGGTAGCTGTCGCGCGCAGCCGCCGGTCCGATCTGGATGGCGCGATCGGCGGCCTTCACATGCAGCGCAGTCGGCATCGGCCGCTGAATAGACGGCGACCGTTGCGATGCCCATGCGCCGCGCGGTGCGGGCAATGCGGCAGGCGATCTCGCCGCGATTGGCGATCAGCAGAGTGCGAAACATCGTCACATCCGGAACACGCCGAAGCGCGTCGGCGGAATGGGCGCATTCAATGCCGCCGACAGCGCGAGACCCAGCACACGGCGCGTATCGGCCGGATCGATGATGCCGTCATCCCACAATCGCGCGGTGGCATAATACGGATGGCCCTGCCGTTCGTACTGCGCGCGGATCGGCGCCTTGAACGCCTCCTCCTCGTCCTGCGCTCCAGTCCCTGTTGCGGCGCACCTGCGCCAGCACGGTGGCGGCCTGCTCGCCGCCCATCACCGAGATGCGCGCGTTCGGCCACATGAACAGAAAGCGCGGCTCGTAGGCGCGGCCGCACATGCCGTAGTTGCCGGCGCCATAGCTGCCGCCGATGATGACGGTGAGCTTCGGCACCGACGTGGTGGAGACGGCGGTGACCAGCTTGGCGCCATCCTTGGCGATGCCGCCGGCCTCGTATTTTCTGCCCACCATGAAGCCGGTGATGTTCTGCAGGAACACCAGCGGAATGCCGCGCTGGCTGCACAGCTCGACGAAATGCGCGCCCTTCAGCGCGGACTCGGAGAACAGGATGCCGTTGTTGGCGAGAATACCAACCGGATAGCCGTGAATATGGGCAAAGCCGCAGATCAGCGTCGTGCCATACAGACGCTTGAACTCGTCGAACTCGCTGGCATCGACGATGCGGGCGATCACCTCCCGCGCATCGTACGTCGCCCGCAGATCGGCCGGCACCACGCCATACAGTTCGGCGGGATCGTAGCGAGGCGGCAGCGGCTCGCGCAGCGCGACCTGCGGCCGCTTGATGTGGTTCAGCCCCGCCACGATGCGCCGGCACAGTGCCAAGCGCATGCCGATCGTCATGTGCGTAGTGATCGACCACACCCGAGGTGCGGGCATGCACATCGGCGCCGCCGAGATCTTCCGCGCTGACGATCTCGCCGGTCGCCGCCTGCACCAGTGGCGGTCCGCCGAGGAAAATGGTGCCTTGCTTGCGCACGATGATTGTTTCGTCGCTCATCGCCGGCACATAGGCGCCGCCGGCCGTGCATGATCCCATCACAGCATGCGATCTGCGGAATTCCCGCGGCGGACAGGTTTGCCTGGTTGAAGAAGATGCGGCCGAAATGCTCGCGGTCGGGGAAGATCTCGTCCTGCATCGGCAGGAAGGCGCCGCCGGAATCGACCAGGTAGATGCAGGGCAGCCGGTTCTGTAGCGCGATCTCCTGCGCGCGCAGGTGCTTCTTCACCGTGATCGGAAAGTAGGTGCCGCCCTTCACCGTGGCGTCGTTGGCGACGACGACGCATTCGCGGCCGGCGACACGGCCGATGCCGGTCACGATGCCGGCCGCCGGAACCTCGTTGTCGTACAGGCCGTAGGCCGCCAGCTGCGACAGTTCGAGAAACGGCGAACCAGGATCGATCAGTCCGGCGACGCGGTCGCGCGGCAGCAGCTTGTTGCGCGCGAGATGGCGCTGGCGCGCGGTTTCGCCGCCGCCCAGCCCAACCTCGGCGACGCGTGCGCGAAGATCTGCGACCAGTTCGCGCATCGCTGCGGCGTTGGCAGCGAATTCGGCGGAGCGCGGATCGATGTCGGAACGGAGTAGCGTCATATGCTACTCCCCCGCCCCTTGCGGGAGGGGTTGGGGGGAGGGGGCTGTGGGAAATGGGCGTGGCCCTCCCCAACCCCTCCCGCAAGGGCGGGCGAGATCACTCTGCGCATCACGTCGTCTCGCGGAACAGCTCGCGGCCGATCAGCATGCGGCGGATCTCGCTGGTGCCGGCGCCGATCTCGTACAGCTTGGCGTCGCGCAGCAGCCGTCCGGTCGGGTAGTCGTTGATGTAGCCGTTGCCGCCCAGACACTGGATCGCCTCGAGCGCCATCCACGTCGCCTTCTCCGCCGCATAGAGGATGGCGCCCGCAGCATCCTTGCGCGTCGTCTCGCCGCGATCGCACGACTTCGCTACCGTATACACATACGCCTTGGCGGCATTCATCGTGGTGTACATGTCGGCGAGCTTGCCCTGCATGAGCTGGAACTCGCCGATCGCCTGGCCGAACTGCTTCCGCTCGTGCACGTACGGCACCACCACGTCCATGCAGGCCTGCATGATTCCCAGCGGTCCGGCCGCCAGCACCGCGCGCTCGTAATCCAGCCCGCTCATCAGCACGCGCACGCCGTCATTGACGCGGCCCAGCACGTTGTCCTCCGGCACCTCGCAATCGGCGAACACCAGCTCGCAGGTGTTCGACCCGCGCATGCCGAGCTTGTCCAGCTTCTGCGCGGTGGAAAATCCGGAAAAACCCTTCTCGATCAGGAACGCGGTGATCCCTTGCGGCCCCGCCTGCGGATCGGTCTTGGCATAGACCACCAGCACATCGGCATCCGGCCCGTTGGTGATCCACATCTTCGAGCCATTCAGCACGTAGCGGTCGCCGCGCTTCTCCGCCCGCGTGCGCATGCCGACGACATCGGACCCGGCGCCTGGCTCGCTCATCGCCAGCGCGCCGACATGCTCGCCGCTGATCAGCCTCGGCAGGTAGCGCCGCTTCTGCGCCTCGCTGCCGTTGCGGCGGATCTGGTTGACGCAGAGATTGGAATGCGCGCCGTACGACAGGCCGACCGAGGCGGAGGCGCGCGAGATCTCCTCCATCGCGACGACATGCTCCAGATAGCCCATGCCGGCGCCGCCGTATTCTTCCTCCACCGTGATGCCCAGAACGCCGAGATCGCCGAACTTGCGCCACAGGTCCATCGGGAACGCATTGTCGCGATCGATCGCCGCGGCGCGTGGCGCGATCTCGTCGGCGGCGAAGGCCTCGACCGTGCTGCGCAGCATGTCGGCCGCCTCGCCGAGGTCGAAGTTCAGTCCGGGAAGCCGGTTTGGTAATGACGCCATGCTGGAACAATGGCCGACCCGGCGCGGGCCGCCAAGTGAAACCTGCTCGATCCTGGTGTATGGTCCAGCGATCCATGGGAGGAAAGCGATGACAGTCGAGCGCATGCTGACCGAGGAAGAGCCGGCCGGCGAACTGGTCGGACGGGTGCTGCAGGAAGCCGGCATCGAGTATGTCTTCGGCATCTCCGGCGGCCACACCGGCCGCATCGTCTCGGGCCTGCGAAAGTATCAGAATTCGCTCCGCATGGTGCTGGTGCGCGAGGAATCGCTCGCCGGCGTGATGGCCGAGGTCTATGGCCGGCTGACGCGGCGGCCGGGCGTGATGATCGGGCAGGGGCCGTGGGTGCTGGGCAACGGGCTGATCGGTACGATGGAGGCGTTCCTGTCCAGTTCGCCGATGCTGCTGCTCACCGACTTTTCCGACTCGACGCGGTTCCATCTGCATGCGCCCTATCAGCAGGCGACCGGCGATTACGGAAGCTGGGATGCGCGCCGCGCGTTCAGCGGCGTCACCAAGCAGGTGATGCAGGCGCACAAGCCGATCGCCGCGGTGCAGGCGACGCAGCTTGCGATCAAGCATGCGCTGGCCGGGCAGCCGGGACCGGTGGCGGTGCTGTTCGCGATGGACTCGCTGTCCGGCACGGTGAAGCCGGACTCGCAGCCGGTGCTGTATCCCACACGCTATTACCTGCCGTCGCCGCCACCGCCGGCCGATGCCGCGCGCGTGGCAGAGGCGGCGAAGGCGCTGCTTGCTGCCGAACGCCCGGTGGTGATCGCCGGCAACGGCGTGCGCATCGCGCAGGGTTACGAACAGCTCGTCGCGCTGGCCGAGGCAGCGGGACTGCCGGTGGTGACGACGGCCGCCGGCAAGGGCTGCTTTGCCGAAACCCACAGTCTGGCGCTGGGAGTTTTTGGCACGTTCGGCACCGAGGCGGCGAATGCCTGCATCGCCGAGGCCGATCTGGTGCTGGCGGTCGGCACGAAGCTCGGGCCGAGCGACACCGCGTGGGAGAATCGCGATCTGCTCGACCCGACGCGGCAGACCTTCATCCAGATCGACATCGAGCCGCGCAACGCATCGTGGACGTTCCCAGCCGAGCATGTGCTGCTGGGCGATGCGGCGCAGGTGCTGCAGCAACTGCACGAAGCGGTCGCGTCCGCATGCGGCCGGCCGCCGCGAGGCCGGCGAGGCTCGCGTGGCACGCTGGCGCGAACAGAAGGGCTACTTCAATGCGCCAGGCTACTTCGCCGACGATACGCCGATCCTGCCGCAACGGGCGATCGGCGAGCTGATGCGCTGCCTGCCGGACAACGCCATCGTCACCTGCGACGCCGGCGAGAACCGCATCATGATGACGCACTTCTACCAGACGAAGCAGGCCGGTGGCTTTCTCCAGGCGGCGGGCTCCGGGCCGATGGGATTTGCCATTCCCGCGGCACTGGCGGCGAAGCTGGTGCATCCTGATCGTCCGGTCGTCGCGGTGTGCGGCGACGGCGGCTTCGCGATGACGATGAACGGGCTGATGACCGGCATCGAGCAGGACATCCCGATCATCACCGTGGTGTTCAACAACAACGCGCTCGGCTGGGTGCTGCATGGCGGCGGCCCGTTCGCGGCGGAGTTCGCCGACTTCGATCACGCAGCGATCGCCCGCGCCATGGGCTGTAACGGCGTGCGCGTCACTGAACCGGCCGCGCTGGGAACCGCACTGCGCGAGGCGCTGAACGCGCGCGTGCCGACGGTGATCGATGTGCGGACCTCGCTGGCGCAGTCGTTCGCCGACATCACCTCGCCGCTGGCCACCGCCGCGTCACCGCGAAGGCGGTAGCGCTCAGTCCCTGAACCGCGTCGGAATGCCGGTCTGTGCCGTCAGGCCGCCATCGGCGACGAAGGCCGCCCCGGTGACATAGGACGCGAGATCGGAGGCGAGGAACAGCACGACGTTCGCCATCTCCTCGGGCTTGCCGAAGCGGCCCATCGGGATGGCGGCGCATGTCTGTTCGACAAAGCCGGGAATGCCGTAGGCGCGTTGCAGCAGTGGCGTGTCGATCGCGCCGGGGCAGATGCAGTTGCAGCGAATGCCATACGGCGCGTATTCGATCGCAGTGCCGCGCGTCAGATTGACCACGCCGGCCTTCATCACGTTGTACGACGTGATGCCAAAGTCGGCGAACAGTCCGGAGATCGACGCCGTGTTGACGATGGCGCCGCCTCCCTGCTTGCGCATGATCGGCAGTGCTGCGCGGGTTGCCTGCATCACAGCGGTCAGGCCGACCTGGATCGTGTAGTCCCATACCGCCTGATCCGTGTCCGCGACGCGCGCCAGGCGCTTCTCGCGCAGCGCCGCCGGCACACCAAATGCGTTGTTGTGCAGCACGTCCAGTCGACCGAATGTCTGCACTGTGCGGGCCACCATCGCGTCGATATCGGCGGGGTTGGCCATGTCCGCCACGACCGCCAGCGCGGTGCCGCCCGACGCGGTGATCTCGCCCGTCACTTCCTCAGCGCTGTTGCCGTTCACGTCCGACACCACGACCTTGGCGCCGTGCTGTGCGAACGCCGTCGCGGTGGCGCGACCGATACCCGAGCCGGCCCCGGTGACCAGGCATACCTTGCCGTCGAAGCGCATCGAAACCCCTCCCTGTCAGTTATTGCCTGGCTCGATCGTCTGGATGACGTCGAAGCCTTCGAATTCGGGATGGCCGAGATAGAGGCTCCGATTGCCACCGGCGTCGCTGTGCGCGCGACGAAATGCCTCGGACCGAGTCCATGCCTCGAAGGCCGCGCGGTCGCGCCAGATCGTGTGGGAAGAGTACAGCACATGATCTTCGCGTTCCGGCCCCCGCAGAAGGTGGAAGGCGACGAAGCCCGGCACGCCCGACAGGTGGCTGTCGCGTGTCGTCCAGACCTTCTCGAAATCAGCCTCGGAACCCGGTGCGACCCGGAAGCGGTTCATTGCAATGAACATGCTGGCACCTCCGCCGCCCCCCTTACCCTGGACGGAGGTCCCAGGAAAGGATTTCAATATCACCCACGCTGCAAGGGAAACACGTAGATGCCGGTGTCATTTCGCCAATTGCATCCGGCCTTCGCGGCCGAGGTCTCCGGGATCGACTGCGGCAAGGCGCTTGGCGCGGAGGAGGTCATGGCGGTCGAAGCAGGCATGGACCGTTACGCCGTTCTGGTGTTTCCGGATCAGAACATCACGGACGAGCAGCAGCTCGCCTTCACCCGGCACTTCGGCGAGCTGGAGAACTACTCGACCGGCGGGCATATCAGGAAGCGAGCAGACAGCCGGCTTGGCCCGGGCATCGCGGATTTCTCCAATCTGGACAAGGACGGGAGGATCATGTCAGCCGAGGACCGGGTGTGGTTCTTCAAACTCGGCGACCGGCTATGGCATTCGGACAGCTCGTTCAGGCCGGTGCCAGCGAAATATTCGCTGCTTTCGGGACGAGTGCTGCCGTCGTGGGGCGCCAACACGGAATTCGCCGACATGCGTGCCGCCTACGACGCGCTCGACGCACGCACCAAGGCGGAGGTGGAGGACCTGATCTGCCTGCACTCGCTGATCTACTCGCGTCAGGCGATCGGCTTTACCGCACTGACCGAGCAGGAGATCGCCTCGTTCACGCCCGTGCGTCAGCGCCTGGTGCGCACGCATCCGGTGACGGGGCGAAAGTCGCTGTTCCTGTCATCGCATGCGGGGGCGATCGAGGGCTGGACAGTCCCGGAGGCGCGCATGTTCCTACGCGATCTGACGGAGCACGCGACGCAGCGCGAGTTCGTCTATTCACATTCCTGGAGGCCGTTCGATCTGGTGATGTGGGATAATCGCACCACGATGCATCGCGCACGCCGCTTCGACCGCAATGAGGTGCGTGACGTGCGCCGTACGACGCTTGGCGGCGATGTCATCACGATCGAACAGGACGCTGCGGCGGATTAGCGGAATGGCGAACACCGCTGTATTCAGCAGCAAACTTTTTGATCCTGCTGCGGTATAACCCTTGACATTGAGGGCATTACGGGCGCAGCATACGAGTTCAACGGAACAGGAGGGTGCATCGCAGCATGACTCCACCGGGCAGTCTCCCAGTTGCCGACCGACGTGGCACCGGCGACTAATCACGAAGTCCACGCCATAGCCTGACGATCAGCGCCAGGCGCGAAGAACACAAACTTCGCAACCCGACCCCCGTTCAAACGCTGAGGCGTGCGGGGGTCTTTGCGTTCTGCGGCGCGGTGCCTAGGCTCTCGCCATGAATATGTCCGAGCGGGTGGTGATCGTCGGCGCCGGCCATGCAGGAGGATCGGCCGCAGCCCTGCTGCGTCAGTACGGTTGGCAAGGTCCTATCACGTTGATCGGCGCTGAATCGGTTCCGCCCTATCAACGTCCGCCACTGTCCAAGGCGTGGCTGAAGGGCGAGGGCAACCTCGCCGACCTTTTGCTGCGGCCAGCGGCGTTCTACCAGACCAGCCTCATCGAATTCCGGGCTTCCTGCCGTGTGACCGCAATTGACCGCGCAGCCAGAACCGTGAGCCTCGCGAGCGGCGAGTGCCTCGCCTACGACCATCTGATCCTCGCAACCGGCTCCCATCCGCGGTCGCTTCCCGTCCCGGGCCACAATGCCGCGGACATCGTCGAATTGCGCACGCTTGCCGACGCCGAACGCCTCCGGACGCTGCTGCGCCCGGGCGCACGCATCGCGATCATCGGCGCCGGCTACATCGGCCTGGAGGTCGCCGCCTCGGCGCGCACGCTTGGCGCCAACGTAGTCGTCATCGAACGGGAGTCACGCGTCCTGGCACGCGTGGCGTCGCCGCCGCTGGCCGAGTTCTTACACCGCCATCACACGGACGCCGGCGTTCGCATCATCCTGAACGCCATGGTGGAGGAATTTTGTGGCGTTGCCGGCCGGATAGCCGAGGTGCGCCTGTCCGACGGCGCCTCAATTCCGTGCGACGCAGTACTGATCGGCGTCGGTGCGGCACCGAGTGATGCACTTGCGCGCGCAGCCGGGCTTGCCTGCACGAACGGCATCGTCGTCGATTTGGCCGCGCGGACCTCGGACGCCGCCATCAGCGCCATTGGCGACTGCACCCATCGCCCAGTGCCTCGGTACGGTCGCAATGTCCGTCTCGAAAGCGTGCCCAATGCGCTAGAGCAGGCCAAGCAGGCCGCCGCCGATCTGTGCGGTCGCATGTTGCCGGCTCCCGAGGTGCCCTGGTTCTGGTCCGACCAGTATGATGTCAGGCTTCAAATCGCCGGGCTGCCGTTCGACGTCGCCGAAACCGCGGTGCGCGGCGATCCGCTGACCGGCTCGTTTGCAATATTTCATCTCGCGGAAGACGGCGTCATTCAGGCCGTCGAAGCGGTCAACGCACCCGCGGAATTCATGGCCGGACGCATGCTGATCGCCCGCCGCAAGCACGTGGTAGCGGCGAGACTGCGAGACGTGTCATGTTCAATTCGGGAACTGGCCGCCTAGCCAACCGAGGGGAGGACTATGCCGAAGGTCACGTACGTCGAATACAACGGCAACGAGCATATGGTGGACGTTGCAATCGGCACCTCGGTCATGCGTGGGGCGGTCGATAACAACGTCCCCGGCATCGATGCTGATTGCGGCGGCGAGTGTGCCTGCGCCACCTGCCACGTCTATGTGGATGCCGCTTGGCTGCCCACGGTCGGTACGCCGGTGCCCGGCTCGCAGGAAGCGGCCATGCTGAGCTTCGCCGCGGTCGCGCAGCCGGATTTACGGTTGTCGTGCCAGATCAAGATGACGCAGGAACTCGACGGACTGCTGGTCCGCATGCCGGAAGGACAGCATTAAAGACCGTGCTATGGCCGGCATATGGGACCGGCCGTAGCGGTCAGGTGCAGCGCAGTGTCTGTTACCCCGCGCAGGCAATCACGCGGTCATTCTCCCAGATACCCAGGCAAACGCACTCGCCGTCGTGCTCGATCAGCAGGTAGGGATCGAGCACGGTCTCTTCCCGCTTCAATTCACCGAAGATAATTCGCGCGCGCGGCACGTCATCCTTAAGAACGCGTGCAACCTTGGCGATGGGCTCGGGGACATCGTCATAGGTCAGTACTTCGCGCTCTTCCCAATGTGACCCGGCACGCAGGCGGACCATGCCCGTGCCGGTGACCAGCGCGACCATGCACATCCACACGAAGCTGCCGGTGATCGCCAGAACTCCGGAGTGCGCGTTGAAGCCACCGCTTGCCGCGGCAATTGCGCCTGCCGCGGGGCTGGCGACCACAAGCATGATCGACACCACAGCCTGATGGCGATACCAGAAGCTTGGTCCGTATCGCCGCTGCTGTTCCATCTTGTGTGCCGCCAGCTTTTCCCAGGAGACCGGATCCAGTCGGTGATCATCGAGTGCGTCGGAGAGCGCTTTCCGTCGCGTGACGGCGACCAAGGCATCGAAGGGCATCGCAGTGTTCCTTCGTTGTGATGTGAAGCTGACAGAAAGCTATATGGACAAGCAGGTGGCGGCCACATTAACTGTGGCACATAACATTGTTGCGAGTTCTCTTGCGGTTCAGGCTGCATGGGACGGGAAAATCCGCACGACATGAGCTCCGCTGCGCGTCGGGATTTCCTGCGGCACACGGATGCGACGGACTGGAACAAGGACCTGCTGCATGGCTGACCTCCCCAAGCAACTCGCTGATCGGTCGGGCGCAGCAATCGAACGGCCACTGCCGTTGCCGTCAGGCAATGCACTGTTCGGCAGCGACGTCGTCGCCGAGACGCTGCGCGCTCTGGAGATCCCGTTCATCGCGCTGAACCCGGGCTCCAGCTATCGGGGCTTTCACGACAGCCTGGTCAATCACCTCGGCAACGTCCAGCCGCAGATGCTGCTGTGCCTGCATGAGGAGCACGCGGTCGCGATCGCGCACGGCTACGCGAAGGTGACCGGTCGGCCGATGGCTGCGGCGGTGCATTCCAATGTCGGGCTGATGCATGCGACGATGGCGATGTTCAACGCCTGGTGCGACCGCATGCCCGTGCTGCTGCTCGGCGCGACCGGTCCGGTGGATGCGCCGAAGCGCCGCCCCTGGATCGACTGGATCCACACCGCGCGCGATCAGGGTGCTCTGATCCGCCCCTACACCAAATGGGACGATCAACCAGCCTCGCCCGAGGCAGCGCGCGAGGCGATATTGCGTGCCTACTGGCTGGCGCGGTCGGCGCCGATGGGGCCGGTGTACATCAATCTCGACGCTGGCATGCAGGAGGCGCCGCTCACCGAGCCGCTGCCGCCGATCGATGCCGCGCGCTTCGTGCCGGATGTGGTGTCGGCGGTCGCGCCGGAGCAGGTGATGCGTGCGGTGGCGCTGTTACGAGGGGCGGAGCGGCCGGTCATCCTGATGGGTCGCGGTTCGCGCAGCGAGCAGGACTGGGCCGCCCGCATCGCCCTGGCGGAAACGCTGGGTGCCCGCGTGGTCACTGATATGAAGTGCGCCGCGGTGTTCCCCTCCGAGCATCGGCTGCACGTCGGCGCACCATCCACCTTCCTGACGCAGGACGCGGGGCAGGTGATCGCCGCTGCGGATGTCATCCTGAGCCTCGATTGGGTGGACCTCGCGGGAGCGCTGAAGGTCGCATGCGGCATGGTGGCTTCGCCCGCCAAAGTGATCGCCGTCACGCTGGACCATCAGCTCCACAACGGTTGGAGCATGGACCATCAGGCGTTTCCGCCGGCCGATCTGTTCATCGCCGCCGATGCGGACACCGTGGTCGCCGCGCTGCTGAAGCAGTTGCCTGCGCCTGCCGAGCGGACCGACGCGCCGTCGCGCGCCGAACCGGTGGCCGACACGGATCCCATCACGGTGGCGCAGATGACTCAGGCGCTGCGCCGCGCGGTTGGCACGCGGCCGGCCTCGCTGCTGCACGTCTCGACCTCGTGGGGCGCCGGGCTGTGGCCGTTGCGCCATCCGCTCGACTACTTCGGATCCACCGGGGGCGCTGGGATTGGCGGCGGCCCGGGAGTTTCCGTCGGCGCCGCGCTGGCGCTGCGTGGCAGCGGCCGGCTGCCGGTCGCGGTCTGCGGCGATGGCGACTTCCTGATGGGTGCCACCGCGCTGTGGACGGCGGTGCACTACAATATTCCGCTGCTGCTGGTGGTCGCCAACAACCGCTCGTTCTTCAACGATGAACTGCACCAGGAGCGCGTGGCGCGCATTCGCAACCGTCCGGTCGAGAACCGCTGGATCGGCCAGCGAATTGCCGATCCGGAGATCGACATTGCGCAGCTTGCGCGGGCCCAGGGCGCTCTGGGTTTCGGTCCGGTCACCGACGGCGGCAGCCTCGCAGCGACCTTCCGCGAGGCGATCGATGCGGTGGCGGGCGGCGCCGTCGCGGTGGTCGATGTGCGCGTGGCACCCGGCTATTCGCCCGCCGCGACGGCCGGACTGTTCCGCACGTGACGGTCTGCTGGTTCGCGCTGTTCGGCGATGCCCCGGCGGAACTGGCGTGGCTGTCCGACGTCGTCGCGGCGACCCCGGCGCTGCGACAGGGACTGATCTTCACGCCGTCTCGCACGAACGATCCGTATCTGGACGATGGGCCGCCGCCACAGCTTGGCCTACAGCTCTACTTCGACGATATCGCGGACCTTGAAGCAGCGCTAGCCGCGGATGGCCATCTCCAGGGGCTCGCTGCGCTGGGCGGCAGGGGCGCTGTCCAGCAGGCGATGCTGGTGCGACGTTATCCTGTGCCGGACCCCACCTTCCGCACTCCGCCCGGCGAGCTTCCCTGCACCTATCTGGTCGCCTATGAGGGCCCCGCGGACCATCTGCCCACCTGGCTCGCCCACTACATCGCGGATCATCCGCCGATCATGGCGCGATTTCCCGGCATCCGCCAGATCGAGATATACAGCTGTATAGATTGGTGCGGCGGACTGCCGTGGCCGCGCGCAGCGCACATGCAGCGCAACAAGGTCGTGTTCGACAATCAGGCGGCACTGACCGAGGCGCTCAATTCGCCGGTGCGCCACGAGATGCGCGCCTCGTTCCACCGGTTCCCGCCGTTCACCGGACCGATTACGCACTTTCCCATGACCACCACCACCGTGACGCCGAGGGCTCGTTAGCGATGCCAGTCGATCCCCAGATTCAGACTTTGCTCGACATGGGAACCGGAGTGCCAGCGACCAACACGCTGTCGGTTCCCGAGGCGCGCGCGCAGTATGAGGCGCGTGTCCGCCTCATGGCGCCGGCTGCCGCTGTGGCTGCGGTCACAGGGCGCACAATCACGGGTCCTGGCGGCAGCCTGCGGTTGCGCATTTATCGTCCCGTGGGCCAGGGACCATTCCCGCTGCTGGCATTCTTCCACGGCAGCGGCTTCGTGCTGTGCAGCCTGGACACACATGACGGCATGTGTCGGAACCTATGTGCCGGCGCCGGTTGCGTCGTGGTCTCGGTCGATTACCGCCTGGCGCCCGAGCATAAGTATCCTGCTGGCCTCGACGATTGCGTGGCTGCAACGCGCTGGACCGCCGAACACGCCAGCGAACTTGAAGGCGATGCCGGTAGGATCGTGGTGTGTGGCGACAGTGCAGGCGGAAACCTCGCGGCCGCGGCAGCGCTGCGCATCCGCGATGAGGGTGGCCCCTGCCTCATCGGGCAGCTGCTGATCTACCCGGTCGCCGATTACCACACGCCGGGAACCTCGTCCTATCGCGAGAACGCCGATGGCTACGGGCTGACACGCGACACGATGGTCTGGTTCTGGGACCACTACCTCACCAATTCGTTGGAGGCCGCAGACCCCTATGTTTCGCCGTTGCGGGCACGTGACCTGAGCCGCTTGCCGCCCGCTCTCGTGGTCACCGCCGAATATGACCCGCTGCGTGATGAAGGCGAGCACTACGCCGAGAAGCTGCGCGCCGCGGGAACGCCGGCGATCACCTCGCGTTGGGATGGCATGAACCACGGCTTCTTCTTCTGGGTCGGCCGGGTGGACAAGGCGGCTGAGGCGATGGCGGAGTCCTGCCAATGGCTGCGGCAGATATTTCAATAGCCGTCGCATCGGGATAATCTCTCGCCCGACAACGGAGCAGCAGCATGCAGTTCGGACTCTTCGGCGCAGCGCAGGCGCAGCGCGGCGGCCCAGACGTGGACAGCGCGGCAGGCTTCAAGGATTACATCGAATACGTCATCGAGGCCGAAGCGCTCGGCTATCAGAGCGCGTTCATCGTCGAGCACCATTTCACAGGCTTCGGCCAGGTCTCCGCGACGCTGAACCTGCTCACATGGATCGGCGCGCGCACGCGCACGCTGCGCCTCGGCACCGCGGTAATCGTGCTGCCCTGGCACAATCCGGTACTGCTCGCCGAACAGGCGGCGACAGTCGATCTGCTGTCGGGTGGACGGCTGGATTTTGGCGTCGGCAAGGGTTACCGCCACAACGAGTTCGTCGGTTTCCGCATCCCCATGGAAGAGGCCGAGCCGCGCTTCGAGGAAGCGATCGACATCATCACCAAGGCGTGGACCTCGAACGAGCGGTTCTCTTTCCACGGCAGATACTGGCAATTTGACGACATCATCGTCGAGCCACCGACCATCCAGAAGCCGCATCCGCCGTTCTGGCAGGGGGCCGGCCATCCGGAATCGATCCGCCGTGTCGCGCGGCGCGGTCATAATCTGCTGCTGGATCAGTTCGCCTCGCTCGACGAGACCGGCAACCGGTTCGCGACCTACCGCGATGCGATCCGGGCGAACGGCTTTGTCTTCCATCCAAGCCAAGTCGGCGTCGCGCGCGCCTTCTACGTGGCGCGCGACAACGCCGAGAAGGAAGCGGCACTGGATCGTCGCATCGCAGGACAGCGCCGGCTGCACGCGATCTCGCAGCGGCCAGACGGCAACAACACCGCCAGCATCATGGCGTTCTCCGACACCCGCGCCGCAAGCGAGGAAAGCGCGCTGTACGGCAACCCCGACGAGATCGCGCGCAAAGTCGAAAAACTGCGCGACATGGGTGTGGAGTACATCCTGCTGAACGGCGGCGGCACCTCGCGCGAGAATTTACGCCGCTTCGCCAAGGAGGTAATGCCGGCATTCCGCACCGAGCCGGAGATGCGCGCGGTAGGCTGAGCCGCCGCACACCCTGTCATTGCGAGAAGCGCGGCGGCAAAGCAATCTCCATCGTGGGTGCGCCCTGCCCTCCGGGCAATGACAGCGCCATGACGAAGGGAATGCGGGATGGCCAATCAACAGTATGATTTCGAAGCTGATTTCGTCGTGGTTGGTGCTGGTTCCGCCGGCTGCGTAATGGCGACCCGGCTCTCGGAAGACCCGTCAACCCGCGTGGTGCTGCTCGAAGCCGGTGGCGAGGATCGCAACCGCTGGATCCATATCCCTCTCGGCTACGGCAAAACCTTCGCCGACGCCTCGGTGAACTGGTGCTATCAGGCGGAGCCAGATCCCGGCGCAAACGGCAGAAGCATCTTCTGGCCCCGAGGCAAGGTGCTCGGCGGCTCCTCGTCGATCAACGGCATGGTCTACATCCGCGGGCAGCATGAGGACTTCGACCTCTGGCGCCAGCTCGGCAACACCGGCTGGTCGTCGACCGACGTGCTGCCCTATTTCAAACGCGCCCAGCACCAGACCCGTGGCACTGACGAGTTTCACAGCACTGGCGGTCCGCTCTGCGTGTCGGACACATCGGAGCACCATCCGATCTGCGAGGCATTCATCAAGGGTGCCATGGAACTCGGCTATCCGCGCAACGACGACTTCAACGGCGCGAAGCAGGACGGCGTCGGCTACCACCAGACGACCACGCGCAACGGCAAGCGCTGCTCCACGGCGGTCGGCTACCTGCACCCCGTGCGTACCCGGCCGAACCTTCGAGTCATCACCGGCGCGCTGGCCGAGAAGGTACTGTTCGACGGCCGGCGCGCCGTCGGCGTCGCATTCCGCGAAAATGGCCAGCCGCGCACCGTACGAGCAACCCGCGAAGTGATCCTGTGCGGCGGCGCTGTGAACTCACCTCAGCTTCTGTTGCTGTCCGGCGTCGGCCCGCAGGATCAGCTCGCACAGTTCGGAATCCCTCTGGTCAACCATCTGCCGGGCGTCGGCCAGAGCCTGCAGGATCACTACTCGGCGCCGATCAAGCTGAAGTGCCGCCTGCCGATCACCGTCAACGACGTGATGCAGAGCAGCGTGAAGAAGCTGAAGGTCGGGTTGCAGTACTATCTGTTCCGCACTGGCCCGCTCACCATGGCGGCCGGCCCTGCGGCGCTGTTCGTGCGCACGCGCGAAGGGCTTGCAACGCCGGATGTGAAGATTTCCGTGGCCCCGTTCAGTTCCGACCGGCTGCAGGATGGACTGCATCCATGGTCGGGCTTCGGACTCACCGTCTACCAGCTTCGCCCCGAAAGCCGTGGCGAGATCAGGCTGAAATCGGGAAATCCCTCCGATCCGCCCGCAATGTATCCGAATTATCTGGCGACAGAGACCGATCGCCGCGCCATGGTCGATGGCCTGAAGATCGGCCGACGCGTCCTCGCCACGTCGTACATGCAGCACTTCATCTCGGAGGAATACCAGCCAGGCACGGCGGTGCAGACGGACGAACAGTTGTTGGAGCATGCGAGGAACACCGGAGGCACCGTGTTCCACCCAACCAGCACGTGCAAGATGGGCGTCGATCCGATGGCGGTGGTGGATCCCGAACTGCACGTGCACGGCATTGAGGGTGTTCGCGTGGTCGATGCGTCGATCATGCCGACGGTGATTTCCGGCAACACCAATGCCGCGACGATCATGATCGGCGAGAAGGCTGCCGATCTGGTGCGCCAGCAACAGCGCATGGCGGCGTGACCCTCTGCGCCCGATCGTCGTCCGTATGGTCGGGCGTCGATTGAATGGACGCGTCAAGCACTAGGGTAGCAGCCGCGAGGATCGCTGCATCCGGTGATTGCGTCGACATGCGGGGACGCACAACGCCACCGGCCTCGACCGTTATGACAGCATCAGCGACGCGCTAATGTGCAGTGGCGGTTCTGCGGCATCCGACAGCGTCAGAGGCGGTACATCGCGGCTTCGATGCCGCCCTTACCGCGCTTCTTCCTCTTGCGATTTGGCGGCAAGACCGACCCACGTCTGATCAGTCGATCGACCACCGTGACAGTGACCGCGTTCAACCGTGAATGCTGGCAAGCCCCCGCGCGTACGGGCCACGGCCACTGCGGAATTGCGTTTGGTGCCATTGCGCAAGAGGTGCTCCGGGTCCCGTCGCGCAGGTGCCGGAGGGTTCCTTGACTCGGGGACGGGTGATGCATAGAAGACTGCCACCCCGGGGGCCGGCGTGGCCAGCAACCGGGGCATTTGTGTTCGACGAAGCGGCAGGATTGAATGGCCAACACGGCTTCCGCGCGCAAGCGCAATCGGCAGACCAAACGCCGCACGGAGCGCAATCAGGCGCGCAAATCGCGCATGCGGACCTTCGTCAAGAAAGTCGAACTCGCGATCGCCAGCGGCAACAAGGAGGCGGCCGGTGACGCATTGCGTGCGGCGCAGCCTGAGATGCAGCGTGCCGCCGGCAAGCACGTGACCCATCGCAACACGGTTGCTCGCAAACTGTCGCGGCTGTCCGCGCGGATCAAGGCGATACCGGCGGGCTGATCGCTGCCGCGGCTCGGGTAGTCCGGGTCGCGATGCCGTCAGGAATGGGTGGCAGCCGCTTGCATCGTGAGCGGAACAACGACTGCGGGCTGCGTTGATTTTTTATACTCCATGCGTCCACAGTACTATCCACACCGACCGGCAATCTTGTTGCTTTTTACTTTTGGCCTCTTTCCGTAGATAGATTTCCATTGCCCCTGTTTTCGTAGACATGACATAATGAATTTTGTATCGGCAGTCCTGTCGATGGTCCGTAAATCTCTTGATCTATCGGCCTGCCGTCGGAATCGACGGTGAGCGTCTCGTCTAGCGGCGGCGATAAGACCGTCGTGCTGAAGCTCGGTTCGTGGCGTCGGGGAGCGACCGTATGGAACACGATTTGTCCGCGACCATTGAACACTCATTCGCGGACATTTCGCAGTTGCCGACCCAATGGGCACGCATCCGCGGTCGACTGCAAAGTGAAGTGGGCGAACTCGAATATCGCAATTGGTTGCGCCAGATGACCTTCGCCGGAATCGACGGCGATGAGATCACCGTGCTATTGCCAACGCGGTTTCTATGCGACTGGGTGAGAAGCCGATACGGTGATAGATTGAATTCATTATGGCATGAAGAGAACCCGACCGTCCGTCGGGTCGATATTCGGGTTGGCGGCGAGGCCGTACCCGGGGCTGGACTGGCTGAAAGTCTCGCAACGACAGCCGTGCCGCATACCGTGGTCCCGAATCGGCTTGAGGAACGGATGGATCAGCGTCCCGAATTGACCATCGATCCGCGCTTCACCTTCGATGCCTTTGTGGTCGGCAAGCCCAATGAGTTCGCTCATGCGTGCGCGCGACGGGTCGCCGAGGCACCATCCAGCCCCGGCTTCAATCCGCTGTTCCTGTATGGCGGCGTCGGCCTCGGCAAGACGCATCTGATGCACGCCATCGCCTGGGAACTGGTGGCACGCGGCAACAGCGGCGTCGGGCGTGCGGTCTCGGTCACCTACATGTCGGCCGAGAAGTTCATGTACCGCTTCATCGCCGCCATCCGCAGCCAGTCGACCATGCAGTTCAAGGAACAGCTCCGCAGCGTCGATGTGCTGATGATCGACGACCTGCAGTTCCTGATCGGCAAGGACAATACGCAGGAAGAATTCTTCCACACCTTCAACGCGCTGGTGGATGTCGGCAAGCAGATCGTGGTGTCGGCCGACAAGTCGCCGTCCGATCTCTCGGGACTGGACGATCGGCTGCGCACCCGGCTCGGCTATGGCATGGTGGCGGATCTGCACGCCACCACCTTCGAGCTGCGCATTTCGATCCTGGAGGCGAAAGCGGCACGGCTCGGTGTCGCGGTGCCCGCCAAGGTGATGGACTTTCTCGCCCATAAGATCACCAGCAACGTGCGTGAACTGGAAGGCGCGCTGAACCGACTGATCGCGCACGCCAAGCTGTTCGGCCGAACGGTGACTGTGGAAGGCGCGCAGGAGGTGCTGCACGACGTGCTGAAGGCGCACGACCGGCGGGTGAGCATCGAAGAGATCCAGAAGCGGGTCGCGGAGCACTTTTCCATCCGGCTGACCGACATGTCGTCGGCGCGGCGCGCCCGTGCGGTCGCCCGGCCGCGGCAGGTGGCGATGTACCTGGCCAAGCAGCTTACCCAGCGCAGCCTGCCAGAGATCGGCCGTCGCTTCGGCAATCGCGACCACACCACGGTGATGCACGCGGTCTCCCGCGTCGGCGAGCTGATGACCCGGGACGCCGTCTTCGCCGAGGACGTGGAACTGCTCCGCCGTTTGCTGGAATCCTGAGTCGGCGCCGAGTACGCGGCCACCGCGCGATCGGCCTTCCCCGCCGGACCGCGTCATTGCTACAGTGCGCGCAATGGATTCGCCTGGGCGCCCTGTAACCCGGCCCTGTGAGGATTGGATGCCATGAAGCTGAAGGCCGACCGGGCTACGCTGCTGAAGGCACTCGCCCACGTGCAGAGCGTGGTGGAGCGCCGCAACACCATTCCGATCCTGGCCAACGTGATGCTCGCCGTGCGCGACGGCAAACTGACGCTGACCGCCACCGACATGGAGATCGCCATCGTCGAGGACGTTCCGGCCAGCACCACGCGCAACGGCTCCTGCACCGCCCCCGCGGCGACGCTGTACGAAATCGTCCGCAAGCTGCCGGACGGTGCCGAGGTGGAGCTAGACCACCCGGGCGGCGATGCGCAGCTTGGCGCTGCGATCGGGGCGGTACTCGACCAGCCTTGTGGTGCTGCCGACCGAAGACTTTCCCTCGATGACCGCGGGAGCGCTGCCGCACCGGTTCAATCTGTCTGCGCAGGTGCTGCGTGGCCTGATCGACCGCACGCGATTCGCCATCAGCACCGAAGAGACGCGCTACTACCTGAACGGCATCTATCTGCATGCCGCCGAAAGCGAGGGTACGCGCGTGCTGCGCGCGGTCGCGACCGACGGACATCGGCTGGCTCGGGTGGAGGAGCCGCTGCCGGAAGGCGCCGGCTCGATGCCGGGCGTGATCATCCCGCGCAAGACGGTGAACGAACTGCGCAAGCTGCTGGACGAAGTGACCGGCAACGTGGAGGTCGCACTGTCAGACACCCGCATCCAGTTCCACGCCGATGCGGTGCTGCTGACCAGCAAGCTGATCGACGGCACATTCCCCGAATACGACCGGGTGATCCCGCGTGGCAACGACAAGGTGCTGCGCGTCGGCAAGAAGGATTTCGCCGATGCGGTCGGCCGGGTGGCGGCGATCTCCGCCGAACGGTCGCGTCCGGTGAAGCTGTCGCTGGCGCGCGATCTGCTGGTGCTGTCGGCGGCCAGCCCGGAGCAGGGGACCGCGACCGAGGAACTGGATTCCGATCACGTCACCTATGAGGCCGGCCCGCTGGAGATCGGCTTCCAGGCGCGCTACCTGAACGACATCACCGATCAGATCGAGGGTGACGTCGAATTCCGCTTTTCGGACGGTTCGGCGCCGACGGTGGTGCGCGACGCCGCGGACGCCAGCGCGCTATACGTGCTGATGCCGATGCGGGTGTAGACGCCCGCGATCTCCCGCTCCCCTTGCGGGAGGGGGTCAGGGGGAGGGGACGGCCCTCACGATTTGAACTTCGGAATCACCTCCTCGCACAGCAGTTGCAGCGAAGTCAGCACCTGCTGGTGCGGGATGCGGTTGCCGCAGTTCATCTCCGCCAGGATGCCGCTCAGCCCCAGTTTCTCGCGCAGTTCGCTGAGCCGATCCACCACCTGCTGCGGCGTTCCGACGATGATCTTGCTGCCCAGCACCTCGTCGTAGGTGATGTTCTGCAGCCGCTGCCCCCGTGCGGCGCGGTTCTCGATGGCGCGCGCACCGTCCAGGCTGGCAGACTCCTCGATGCGCTGACCGAGATAGCGGTAGAAGTGCATCACGCTCTCTTCCGGCTCTGACCGCGCGCGCTGCTCGGTCGGTGCGACATAGACCGGCACGCGCATGAACACCTGGCCGTCGCCGGGGTGGCCACCGCGCAGCCCAGCCTTCGCGATACGCCGCCAGGTTCGGCCCGAGCTCCGACAGATCGCCCAACCGCGTGGCACAGAAGATCGGATGGCCCGCCGCACCGTTGGCCGGATAGGTGTCCGGACTGGTCGCCGCGACGCGGATCTCCGGATACGGCTTCTGGTACGGCTTCGGCACCAGGTACACGTCGTTGAAGTGATAGTACTTGCCGTCGAAGCTGAAGCGATCCTGCGTCCAGGCGCGCTTGAGGATCTCCAGCACCTCGACGAACCGCTCGCGGCTCTCGGCATACGACACGCCATACGCCTGATAGACGCGCGGAAATCCGCTGCGCCCGACGCCGAAGATCAGCCGCCCATGGCTGATCTGATCCACGGTCGCCGCCTCCTCGGCGAGCTGCAGCGGATGGCACAGCGGCAGCACCTGCACCGCGGTGCCGATCTTCATCCGCTTGGTGCGCGCGGCGATCGCGGTGGCGATCATCAGCGGCGAGGCCAGCACCGATCGCTCCGGCGCGGTGTGCAGTTCGGCCAGCCACATCACGTCGAGGCCGTAGCGTTCCGCCGCGTCCACCTGCTCGAAGGATTCGGTGAATGCCTCCTCCTCGGTCTGTCCCGGCACCCGCTGAAACTCGTGGAACATGCCGAATTCCATTGTCGTCTGTCTCCCTTCAATAGCCACGTGCCGGATCGAACAGGTTGGGCATGGCACGGCCGTCGCGCCAGGCGCGCAGGTTGTCGAAGAACAGGTCCAGGCTGCGCGCATTGTAGGTGTCAGGATCATCGGCCGCAGTATGCGGGCTGATGACAAGATTGCGCGTGGTCCACAATCGATGCCCAGGCGGGATCGGTTCCGGTGTGAACACGTCGCACACCGCACCCGACAGATGACCATCGTCCAGCAGATCGCACAGCGCGTCCTGATCGATGAGCGCGCCACGACCGATGTTCACCACCCCGGCGCCGCGTGGCAGCAGGCGCAGGCGCTCCCGGTCCATCAGTCCGCGCGTCGCATCGGTGAGTGGGCAGGCAAGCACCAGGAACTCCGTCCGGGGCAGCTTCTGGTCGAGGCTGGCAGTGGTGATCACCTCGGCGCAATGCGGATGCGGCATCGCTGTCGCTCGCACACCGGTGACGCGCATGCCGAACCGCGTCGCCTGCATTGCCGCGGCACCACCAAGCGAACCAAGCCCCACGATGGTGACATGGCGCCCGTCCAGCACGGCGCCCCACAGCTTCTGCCAGCGCCCGGCGCGCTGATGCGTCACCATCTCCGGCACGCGGTTGGCCAACATCAGCACCGACATGATGGCAAACTCGCCGGCCTTCACCGCGTGGACCCCGGCGTTGTTCAGCAGCGCCACTCCCGGCGGCAGCCAGTCGAATGGCGCCAGCCGATCCAATCCGGCATTGGTGATGAACAGCAGCTTCAACCGCGGTGCACGGCAAGGGAACTTCGCCGCCACCACCCCGATCTCGGTGATCAGCGCTTCCGCCTCAGCAATACCGTCGGCAAAGTCCGCGTCGCTGTCGCCGATCGTCACCTCATGGCCTGCACCGACATCGGGAGCACGCGCGCACGCCGCATCCCACATCGCGCGGGAGAACAGAAACAGCGGATCGTCGACCGGGTTCTGAATGTGGATGCGCATCGGCGCACAGCCTGCCACGGCTTTGCCATCGCGGACAAATTCCGGCACTGAGGCAGGGTGCCTCCGATCCTGTTCCGCGATGCCAGATTTGTGGTGCTGGACAAGCCCTTCGGGCTTGCCGGTGCATCCCGGACCACGCGGCGGAGCAAGCGTAGAGGATTGGTTCCCGCTGCTGTCCTCGCGCAGGCAAGGGCCATGGCTGGCGCACCGACTGGATGCCGACACTTCCGGCTGTCTCCTGGTGGCGCTGCGCCGTCCCGCGCTGCTCGCCGCGCAGGCTGAATTCGCCGCAGGCCGCGTGCGCAAGACCTACTGGGCAGTGGTGCAGGGCGCCCCATCGGCGGCGCACGGCACGATCGACGCGCCGCTCGCGAAACGGAGCACGCGTGGCGGTTGGCGCATGGTGGTGGATCCCGCCGGAAAGCCAGCGATCACCGACTGGCGCATGCTCGGGCAAGACGGCACCCTGACGTGGCTTGAGCTTTCACCGCGGACCGGTCGAACGCATCAGGTGCGCGTTCACTGTGCCGATCTTGGCTGTCCCGTGGTGGGGGATGCGACCTACGGCGGCGGCCCTGGCAGGCTGCATCTGTTGGCGCGCGGCATCGCGCTGGATCTCGAACCTCCGGTTGCAGCAACGGCGCCGGTCCCTCAACACATGCGGGACGCTCTGTTGCGGTTCGGGCACACGGAGGTGTCGCCCGCACCACCTAACGGCGAGACCACCGGCCGGGTCGACTGACCGCACGGAAGCCCCTTCACAATTCACACTCAAGGGCCACTGGTCCAATCCGGATTTCGTGGTAATCCGGGCTATCCTCGATTTTGCCATGCCCCATGCAGCGCGTCACATTCACTGCCGACGACTTCGGCCTCACCCCGTCGGTGAACGAGGCGGTCGAGCGCGCGCACCGTGCCGGCGCCCTGCAGGCTGCCAGTCTCATGGTAGCGGCTCCTGCTGCGGCCGATGCCGTACGACGCTCCCGTGCCATGCCGGACCTGCGCGTCGGGCTGCATCTTGTCCTGATCGAAGGCCCCGCGGTGCTGCCGCCCGACGAGATCCCCGATCTCGTGGCTGAGGACGGCTGGTTCCCGGCGCACCAGCTACGTCTTGGCGTGAACTACTTCGCCAGGCCGCGCATCCGCCGCCAGCTTGCCGCCGAGATCCGCGCGCAGTTCGCGGCGTTCGCTGCGACGGGGCTGGTGCTGCATCACGCTGATGCGCACAAGCATATGCATCTGCATCCGACGGTGGGGCGGCTGATGCTCGAGATCGGCCGGGAGTTCGGCCTCCGCCGCGTGCGCGTTCCCGCCGAGCCGCCCGCGGTCCTCGCGCGCTGCGGTACACCTGTCGGGCCTGGGGAATACGCGCTGTATCACTGGACGCGGTTGCTGCGGCGACAGGTGCGGGCGGCTGGCATGGCGACCACCGACCATTGCTTCGGCATCGCCTGGAGCGGACACATGACCTCGGAGCGTGTGCGGCGGCTGTTGGCGGAGCTGCCTGATGGAGAGAGCGAGATCTACTTCCATCCGGCCGTCGAGTCGCGATGCAACCTTGCGCCGCCTCATGCCCGAATACGAGCACGAGGCGGAGCTGGCTGCGCTATTGTCAGTGTAGCCAGCCAGCCAGGATCGCCAGCAGCAGCAGAGCGACGATGTTGGTGATCTTGATCATCGGGTTCACCGCCGGCCCCGCGGTGTCCTTGTACGGGTCGCCAACCGTGTCGCCGGTTACCGCGGCCTTGTGCGCCTCGGAGCCTTTGCCGCCGTGGTGGCCTTCCTCGATGTACTTCTTGGCATTGTCCCACGCGCCGCCGCCCGAGGTCATCGAGATCGCGACGAACAACCCGGTCACGATGGTGCCGAGCAGCATCGCGCCGAGTGCTGCGAACGCCTGAACGCGGCCGGCGACGATGTCGATCACCACCCACAGGATGATCGGCGCCAGTACCGGCAGTAGCGAGGGGATGAGCATCTCGCGGATCGCCGCCCGCGTCAGCATATCCACGGCACGGCCGTATTCCGGCTTCGCCGTGCCCTCCATGATGCCGGGGATCTCGCGGAACTGCCGCCGCACCTCCACCACGACGGCGCCGGCGGCGCGGCCCACGGCGGTCATGCCCATCGCGCCGAACAAGTAAGGCAGCAGGCCGCCGATGATCAGTCCGATCACCACGAACGGGTCCTGCAGGGTGAACTGCACATCGAGGTTCGGGAAGTAGTGCTTCAGGTCCTGCGTGTAGGCCGCGAACAGCACCAATGACGCAAGGCCAGCCGAGCCGATCGCGTAGCCCTTGGTTACCGCCTTGGTGGTGTTGCCCACCGCGTCGAGCGCATCGGTGGTGACGCGCACATCAGCGGGAAGATCAGCCATCTCGGCGATACCGCCGGCGTTGTCAGTGACCGGTCCGTAGGCGTCCAGTGCCACGATCATGCCGGCGAGCGACAGCATCGTTGTTACCGCGACGGCGATGCCGAACAGGCCGGCCACCATGTACGTCGCGATGATACCGATGCAGATCACGATCGCCGGCAGGGCGGTCGCCTCCATCGACACCGCGAGGCCCTGGATCACGTTGGTGCCATGGCCGGTGGTGGAGCTTTGGGCGATTGAGCGCACGGGGCGGTATTCGGTCGCGGTGTAGTATTCGGTGATCCAGACGATCGCCCCGGTCACCGCCAATCCGACAAGCGCGCAGATGAAGAGCTGCCAGCCGGTGACCGCGCCGCCGCCGGTCAGCGCCAGCGGCGTGCCGAAGCCGATGAACCAGGCAATGATGATGGCGATGCCGATGATCGACAGCACGCCGGTCACCAGCAGCCCCTTGTACAGGGCCTTCATGATGCCGTTGTCGGGACCGAGCTTGACGAAATACGTCCCGACGATGGAGGTGAGGATGCAGATGCCGCCGATGCCGAGAGGCAGCATGAGCACGCGGTCGCGCACCTCGCCGGTGAAGAAGATCGCCGCCAGCAGCATGGTGGCGACGATGGTCACCGCGTAGGTCTCGAACAGGTCGGCGGCCATGCCGGCGCAGTCGCCGACGTTGTCGCCCACGTTGTCGGCGATCACGGCGGGGTTGCGGGGATCGTCCTCGGGGATGCCGGCCTCGACCTTGCCGACCAGGTCCGCGCCGACATCGGCGCCCTTGGTGAAGATGCCGCCGCCGAGACGGGCGAAAATGGAGATCAGCGAGCCGCCGAAGCCCAGCGCCACCATCGCCTCCAGCACACGTCGCAACTCGTCGTCGCTGCCGCTGGTCATGCCGCTGCGCAACACGAAGTAGTAGCCGGCGACGCCGAGCAGGCCGAGACCGACAACCAGCAGTCCGGTGACTGCGCCGGCCTTGAATGCGAGGTCCAGGCCGGCCGAAAGCCCCCGTTTGGCTGCCTGCGCGGTGCGCACATTGGCGCGCACCGAGACGTTCATGCCGATATAGCCTGCCGCGGCCGACAGCACCGCACCGATGATGAACCCGATGGCGACGTGGAGGCCCAGGGTAAGTCCAAGGATGATCAGGATCACGACGCCGACGATACCGATCGTGGTATACTGGCGGTTGAGGTAGGCGCGGGCGCCCTCCTGCACGGCGGCGGAAATCTCCTGCATGCGCGCGGTGCCAGCATCGGCGGCCAGGACCTGCTTGCTGGTGACCAGACCGTAGAACAGCGCCAGCAGACCACAGGCGATGATTACGTATTGGGCCAAAAGCATCCGGAGTAATCCCCTTGTGAAAAATCGTTTCCCGCGCCAGGCGCCCGAGACAGCGCGCCGGCCTGGTCCCGGTGAGCGTAGGCGCGGCCGTATGCCAGATAGGTGAACAAGTGGCAAATATCCGGTCTGGCCCGGACGGAGGGCATGACTCGTTGGCTTGCACCGCGCGGCGCGCTCGGGCAGACCAGGGAGGGCGCTGCGCCTGTAGCTCAACTGGTCAGAGCGGGCGGCTCATAACCGTCTGGTTGCAGGTTCGAGTCCTGCCGGGCGCATCATTGGTTACAAATGTAATGCCACCGTAATGCTGGCGAGGTCGCGATCGATTATATGTCCAGGCAACCAGCAGCGTTGTGAACATGAGCAGCAGCCTTGTAGAACTCGAGGACACCCTGCTCGATCTCGTGGTCCAGTACGGGCTGCCGGTCGTCTTGCAGGCGGTGGCGCGCGTCATGGCGAGCAGGGGCAGCGTCACCGGCGGCATTGTCAGCGAAGTGGCTGGCATCGAGGGTTGGCTGGCAACGCAGCCGCCAGCCGTCTGAAGCCAGCCCAGCGCCGTCCTGGCGGTCATGTGGTTCCCCGGCCCGAGCTTCCAATGAGTCGGCAAATCACCAGCCTTGAACTGGCCCAACTACGCGTCCCCAGGCATAGCACGCCAGTGGTTCCGCAACTTGCGCAAGAGGCAGCCCGGGCAATGTCGAATGTCGACGCTGCAGTGGGGCGATTCTGGAGGAAACATGCTCACCATCAGGCTTACATGCGGCTCTGCAAAGGTGGCTGCACGGCAGGTGCGGGAGACCTTCGTGCCGCGAGAGCTGCCAGCTAGAGGGCGGACCGAGCATGCTCGTCAGTTTGTGAAAGGCATACCAGAGGTCATGCCGGCAACGGGTGAAAGCGGTAGCATAGTACGCTAGTATTTGCATCATGCACGATGACAAACCCACGCGGCCCTTCTTCCTGATCGTCATCGACGAGGACCGGGGTGTCTTCTCCGTCGAAGGCCCAATGACCGACGACCGATCCTGGCAGTCCGCTGCCCGCAAGGCACGCGACGAGGAGCGTCAGGTTGTTTGCGGCCCTAGTGGGGCGGATCGTGATGCGATCGCCGCAGAGTTCCATCGCGAGCGCAAGCTGGCCGGCGTCCCCCCGGGTAGCATTGTCAGACCGGTGCGCTGACCGGCTGTCTGAGCACCTAGCAGCTTGGCCTATCCGGCCGTGCCATCGCGTTCCGAGGAGGTGGCCGGATGGCGCCCGCCGGCTGACAGTCAGGAATGTTGGGCGGCGACAATTGGGACCGCGCGTTGATCCGTCGCATCCCACATCAGCCGCGGATCAAATGTCTCCGCCGCGAACATGGTCAGAATCACGACCCCACAGAATGCCAGCGCTCCGACGCCAGGTTCGATCGTGATGACATTGCCGAACTGCACAAGTGCTCCAAGCAACGCCTCCATGAAGATGTCGATCATTGACCAGCGGCCGATCCAGCGCACGACATGATAAAGTTTCGTCCGATCGCGCAGCCAGCCCGAACGACCGGTCTGTGTCGCAACCAGCATGATGGTCAGACCCACAAGCTTCAGCATCGGAACCGCGATACTGGCGAAGAACACCAGTAGTGCGAGCGGATACATGCCGGACGAGACCAACTCTTCCACGCCGCCGATGATCGTACTCGGCGATCCAGCCCCGAGTTGCATGACCGTCAACACCGGAAAGTAGTTGGCCGGCACATAGAGTACGGCGGCGGCGAGCACCAGCGCCCACGTCCGCGCCACGCTGTCTGGCTTGCGCCGATGCAGCACGGTATCGCAACGTAGACACCGTTGTTCGCCTGCCCCGGACATGTTCACGAGACCGCAGACCTCACAGCCTACTGCCTCGGGCGCCAAAGCTAGCGCTGGGATGACGGTGTGGCCGCCGGGGTCCTGGCCCTTCAGTCTCTCCCAGATCACTTCCCGGTCGAGAGCACTGTCGGCCCATATGACCAGCACGGTCAGTGCCATCAGAGCGTAAACGCCCGTATCCAGGGTGATATGCACCAGGTCTCCAAGTTTCACGTACGCGACGAACACCCCGAACACGAAGACCTCAATCATGGACCAGGGGCGCAGCCGTTCGGTCAGTGCAAATACGCGTCGAAGGTGGACAGGCGGCTCGGCTGACTGGAGTCTGATCAGTACGTAAAGCGTGCCAATCAGCTTGCCGAGTGGCGCCACAACGGTCACGAACACAACTGCCACGGCCAGTTCGGCCATGTTGCGTCGCACCAGCTCGGCTGGCCCTGAAAAAAGGTAGGCGCTGTGAGCAATGCCGGCGGTCTGCACGCTCATCAACGTGGTTGTGCACATGATGACAAGCAGCACGAGGGAAGCAAACGTCAGAGCAATGCTGTAGTCGAGCGAATGGCTGGTCGTGCGATGCAAAGTCGTCGAACAGCGCCCACACTGAGCAATCATGGCAGGAGTCAACGCGGGAACGGTCTGGAACAGTCCGCAGCCTGGACATTCGCGAAGCTGCGCCGGTGCGATCGGACGATCGGCGGACAACTGCATTATCGTGCCACGGGCCCAGCAAGCACCATGGCGGTGAGCCCGTCAGCAAGCTGACCGACAGCCGTGCTGATTGCCGCAACCTCCCCAGGTGTGTCGGATGTCTGCGGCCGCACACTAATCCGGAAGGCTTTCAAGGCGGGCGCGCTCCGCCCTTTGAAGGCGACACCGGCCTGCGCCTGCAACACAAGATTGCCGGTCGCGTCCTTGTCGAGCCGCTGCACGTTCAGCTCAATCGTTGCATCGGCGGGCGCGGATATGGCTCCATTCTCACTGATTACGGTACTGCGTGGCAGCCGCTGGCTCAGTTCCGTCACCAGCACGCGGCTCAGCATTGCGGACAGCGGTTCACCCCACCAATCGTTTGACAATACATCCAGCCGATAATTCTCCGACGATCGCACAATCTGCGATCGCTCCAGATAGCGGTCGAGGCCGATCTGCTGGAGCAGAACTACTCTTGGGCCGCCACTTTGCTCGGTCCCGGCGATAGGAGCGATCGTGTACAGCGCGGGGTTGGGCGACGAACAGGCCCCGAGAGTTGCACCAAATATCAACACAGCGAGCCGGAGATGATACATTCCTTCTATCATTCGAGTCCCCCCGCCGGCCGACCTTTGATCAACGCCTCCGGATGGCGCGCCAGCAGGTCAGCAAGCGACCGAATTGAGCGAACGGCGTCATTCAACTGTGCAAGCAGCCGCTCAAGACTGCGATTGATCGGCGTGTTCTCGCCGTAGCCGTTATCAACTGAGAGCAGCAATTTATTGACATTCGTAAGTGTCTTCTGAAGTCCGGAGGATATTTCCGGCAATTGTCGCATGGCCGGACTCACGCTGCTGTCCAAATGCGCGACGAACTCCTTCGTGCTGGCGAGAGTTGCCGAAAGGTCGGTTAGCGCCTGCCGCATCTGTGGACCATTGGCAGTGTCGTTGGCAGAACGAAGAATGCCATCGAGGTTTTCACCGATCTGCTTGAACGGAATTGCACTCACCTTGTCGAGCAAGACCGAGGCTGATGCTGTGATACCTGCAATGCCTCCACCTTCCGTGGTGGGCAGAACGAAGTCCGAACCTTCCATTCTTAGATCTTCGGACGGTGCGTTCGAAACGAAATCGAGCGTCACCATCTGCTGTCCCGTGATAAGGCTTGCACTTTGCAGGCTGGCCCTCAGCCCTCGTTTCACCACCTCCGCTACGCCTTCTGCCGATGTCTTGAAGATCGTCTTGGCGCCAACCCCGAGAATGCGCTCCGGCTCAACGTCGTATCGCACTGGCGCCACAATCGCGTCTTTTACCGGATCATAGGACAGCCGCACATCGACGACGTGACCAACAACGAGCCCATGCATCGTGACCTCGGACCCCGGACCGAGTCCACGAACCGACCCCGGGAAGTAGGATATAACCGGTATCTTGCGGCTGTACGAAGCCGCATTTGCAGCGTCGTGGTCCGGGAACAGGGGGAAGACGTGGCTTTCGAGGCTGGCCGCGGTACTGGCCAGATCTGACGGCGTGTCGAATGCAATGCCGCCGAGCAGGAGTGCGCGCAGCGATTCCAACTGGACGTCGACACCTGTCGCCCCCAATTTCACGGAAAGTCCGGATGCATTCCAAAATCGCGACTCGTCGCTCACATAGCGATCGAATGGGGCACGGACGAAGGCTCTGATCGTGACACTTTCGGCCATGTCGGCAATATCCCAACCGAGCACCTCACCTACGCTGATATCGCGGAAGAAGATCGGCGAACCGACTGAAATCGATCCGAGCCTGTTTGCCTTCACAAGAAAGGTATGACCGGGAATGTTCGCCGAGAGGACAGGTGGATCCTCGCGGCCGGTGAATTCCCGTTGTGACCTGCCCGACTCGGCTGGTGGGAGCATGCCGATATAGGATCCAGACAGTACGGTCTCCAGACCGGACACGTTGCCTGCGAACAATCTCGGTTTGACGACCCAAAACTCAGTCTTGTCTGTCAGAAGTGGCGTGGCTTCCCGGGTCGTTGCGACCGTTACGATCACACGGGTGTGGTCTTGCGTCAGGTTCAAGCTCTGCACGGTGCCAAACACGATATCCTTGAACTTTAGTTGCGATTGGCCGGCTTGCAGACCTTCGGCGCTGTCGAAGGAAATCGCAATCGTGGGTCCGCGTTTGGACAGCGTGTCCCATGCGAGCCAAGCGCCGATCGCGATTGCCGCCAGGGGGATAACCCAAATGATGGACGGACGCTTCGAGCGTTTTGTAGCGGCTCGTGCGGGTGGCAGAGTTGTTGTGCGTTCGCTCATGACGCCGCTGTGGACAAATCGCAGTCATCCTTGGCTATGATATGCCGGTTTCTTGGTAGGGATTGCCGAATGGGCATCGAATGTCTCATTTTGGTGCACTCGTATTGACCTGCTGTCGCGACGTTAGCTATGCATTAACGGCAAGAGCAAGCCTGCCACCCTGGTTCAGCGCCTGGCGCTCCGTAGCGTCGTGGACGGTGCCTCGCCGAACAGGGCGTAATAGTCGACGGCAAAACGCCCAAGCTCCCAGAAGCCGAACCGAGTTGCGATAGTCGTCACGTTATCTGAGCCTGTCGCGGCCTGCAGGAGGCTGCGGCGTGCGAGGTGCAAGCGCCGAAGATGCAGATAGCGCTTTGGGCCTACCCCCAGATATTCCTGGCAACACAAGCGCAGTGTCCGATCGGATGCTCCAATGGCGACGCAAAGTTGGGGCAGATAGATTGGTTCACCGGCGCTTGCTTCCAGGGCCTGGTAAAAGCGGTTCATGATCGTCGCGTGACGCCGTGTCGCTGCCGTGGATGACGGGGTCTCTGACATTGCGAGACAGTCTATCATTGCTTGAACCAGCTCGCACTCCAGACCGTGAGCCGCATCGGGATTTGCGAGGAATTGCGGCGCATTTTCCGCCAGGCCTATTGCTGAAACGTGTAGGCGCCTGAACTTGGTCAGCGCAGTTTCCGGTACCGTGATTCTCGGCACGCCTGGACGAGGCGTGAGATCGTGCCCGACGGCGATAGCGATCGCCTCCCAATCCTGAGATGGCAGCGACATGCTGCCCCACCGGGTGGGGCCGGTCGTTCGATGGCAGAGTATCGCAGTGGTTGAACTGTGGAGCGCAATCTGACCAAGGCCGACCTCGGCTCCGTTCGCGAACAGGCTTGGGCCCGGAGAAATCTGGCAGGAAATGGCGTGGCGCTCGCGGTTTAGAGCGCCTTCCCAGATTCTTGGCAGCGCCTCCTGGGCGCTTTGCATGAGGACACGAGCAAGGTCTATGCGCACATGCTTCGCAGCGAATACACCAGGTGCGGTGACCGTGAAATTACCCTCGTTTGGGCGCAATGCCTGATGGAACCGATCCGCGTCGTCGGTTACCACGACGGCGCTAGAGCATGCTGCCATTTTGGCATCTTCCCCCGTAGCAGACTGTCATCGTTTCCTATACCCCAAAGGATCGGCGGCATTGATCTAGATCAATGGGCTTAACTCTGGCGTTCAGCCATCCAGGCTGCGGCGAAGAGTCGCCGAAGGGAACTCGCCAAAGAGCGCCTTATAGGAAGCTGCGAAGCGGCCTGGTTCGGTGAAACCGTGTTGCCGCGCCACCGTCGCCACGGTCGCCGTCCCGGGCTCGGCGGCCCGCAAGGCATCACGAGCCTCATGCATGTGACGAAACCATTGATATCGCCTCGGGCTCATTCCTAGCTGCTCGTAGCAACACTGCCGAAGCGTGCGCTCCCGGACATTGAGGGTCGCGCAGACATCTGCCATGGGTGGTATTCGTCCAGGAGACGCAGCGACCACCTTTGTGAACCGTGTCATGATATCAGCGTGCCGAACGGCGTCCGCCGCAGTCCGCACCGCGGCGTCCGACAGGCACTCAATCAGTCCGGCGATGAGTTCCTGTTCCAGGCCGCGCGCTGTCTCACGTCCCATTGTTCTTCCGGGATGCGTCTCGGCGATTCGCATGACAGCTGCATGCAACCTAATGAGCCCACGAAGTGATCCAACAGGCGGGTGCCATAGCCCGACGTCCGCGGGAACCGCAATGGGCCGGCCAATAACGGCACGACCATAGCGGACCAGCTGACGGACCGGCAGGATGATGTCGCGCCAGTGGCACGGGCTGACCAGCCTTTCCAGTCTGTTCTTGCCCGCCGCCTGAGTGATGAGACAACCAGCATCAACAAGTATTCCGCTGCAGACAAGCTGACCGCGGTGCGGCGGCAGCAGAATCCTGACAAGCCCTGGCGGCACGGTGATGGAGGCCAGCCGGTCCACATTCTCTTCCGCGTGGGCAAGCGTGACGTTTTGCAATGCAACACGGGTCAGGCGAGCCCGGAACTCGCCACCCGCTACTATGAGCAAGTCCGCGCAGCCTGACGCACGCAGCGCGTCCTGGAAATCGCTCGATTCGCGGAAGACGGCTATGGTAACGCCGAGCATCAGGCCAAGCATGCTATGTCACAATGTGATACTTCTCCTATGCACTATCGGCATGGACGATCGAGATCGGTCAAAAACGACCCTCGACGTGCGATGCGGAGTTCAGATGTTCCGCTGCGCATTGCTCTCTTGCGAATGGCCTGGGATCAGCGCGCCGCGACGAGGCTGGCGTTGCCGATGCGGTCGAGGTTCGGTATTGGAATGGCCGCCAAGGGAAGACCAAAATGCGCGCGGGCCCTCTGGACAGGATCGCTATTGTGTCTTTGTCCGACCTGAGCGTGACAAGCGATGCACATCGAAGATTGCGCTGGTGGTCCTGGCTGCAATTCCGGCTGGCCAGCCCCGCTGTGCTTGCGGCGAGCATAGCGCTGAGCCTCGTGGCCTGCGGATCCGGCTCTCTCCCTACGCGATCAGACGCGGCCGAGGTGCCTGGCGCCATCGCACTCAACGACGGGCCAATCAACGATCTGCCATCTGCGGGTGGCGGAACGGGCACAGTCTACTTCCACGGTAAGACCTATCGCTTCGCGATTGGGGGCGACGGTGTGGATGGCAGCGCCGTCGCTATCGTCGAAACGTCAGGTGAAGTTTACCGCCTTGATGACATCGGGCAGTTCGCCGGCGTTTATCGACGGGCAACCAGCGCGCCCTCGGTCGCGGGTGCGTCCAGCGGTGGTCTTTGGCTACAGAATCAGCATGGAACGACCATACATCTCCGCACTCCGCCTGGGGGCCGTCTACCTGACATTGGCCACGACGCGGTCAGTATCGTTCTCGAGGAGTGACTTCGCCACCTGGCGATGAACTGGACCCATTGCGCCATCGATATAGCGACTATGTCGCTATGCAGTCCTGGCAGACGCCGTGGCGGCTTTGGCTGTGCCTGACCGCTCGGTTGTCTGTTTTGCCAATTCTGCAGAGCGAGCGACGAGTTTATGCTGGAACAGTATGGCGATGGGTTTAGTCTGAGGCGACGTCGCCAATCAGCTGCCACAATAAGGATACGTGCATGAGAACTCGCGGATGGCCAGCGCTGCCGCCTGACGTCCTGCTGTGGCCCAGTCCGCGGGTATGGCTGGGATTAGCACCTCCGATACAGTATCGTTACGTGCTACCGTCGAGGCGTTGGACCTCAATTCCCGCGTCGTCACGTTGCTGGGAGCTCAGGGGAACTCACTGACGCTGAAGGTCGGTGACGAGGTTCGTAACCTCGCACAAGTCAAGGTAGGCGACAAAGTCATTGTCGACTATCACCGATCAGTTGCCTATGTGCTGGCGCCCCCGGGGACAAAACTACCGGACGATAGCCGTCGGAGCGCGGCAGGAAACTCGTCGTGACGGCTACCGTTGTGGGTGTGGATCCGGCGACCCACACGCTTCAGCTCGTAGACCCCACGGGTGGGTTGGTCCGAAGCGTGAGTGTGATGACCCCAGAGGGTCAGCGGAACATGAAGCTGATCCAGGTCGGGGATACGATCTCAGCGATCGTCTCGGAAGCTGTCGCAATCGCCGTCGAGCCCGCAGCCTGACCGGGAGCGACACGCAAAGAGATGCTGGCGGCCTGCTCAAATGAAATAGTCATCCACTCTCCGACGGGGGCTGGAATGCCAAGCGTGGGAGAACCAAACATATGAGTGCCGTCAGACGGGGTTTGGCTGGCCAGCTTTGGGTCGAGGCACGCACGGTATATCTGGCATTGATCGTCGGTGGCTGCGCCGGTTCGATGGGGACGCTGGCGCACTACTTTGTAAAGCGCGAAGCTCGAGTCGTTCGCCAGACCAAGCTGGTCTGGCGAACGACCAAGGCAGACTAACCGAAGTTAGCAACGAGGCGGTGTGTCGGAAGTGCACAGTGACGGCTGATGCCACCGCCACCGCGCCTGGTTAAGATCAGCCGCCGCCCGGCGGAGGCGGGACGAACCACGGCACATTGATGCCTTGGCAATTAATGTTCGGACCTTTGACATTGGCAGTCAGCCACCCGTCCTGCCGGACCGTTCCGTTAACAGTGGCGGTTCGACCTTGCCCGCCGACTTCCTTCGCGGTCATCTGAAAGGTCCTCGCCTGCATGTTGACGGTTCCCGAAGCATGGGCCATTTGCTTCATGTCGTTCCAGGCGATCATGCCCTGCAGTACGCCGTTTGCCCCCACGACGATGTGCCAATCCAGCGCGGGGCAACCTGCCTGTGCGGTGGAGTGGAAGGTGTAGACTCTCCCCTCGGGCATTCCCTGCGCCGACGCTACGCCGCAGGTTGCGGCGATCGCAATTGCGCTGGTGGTGAGGAGTTTACCCAAGGTCATGTGTCGTTTCCTTTCATTGTACCGGCACCACTGAGATGGCGCAGTCTCATCGGCTTTTACTTGCAGGTCAACACGTTGTCTCATACAGGCTCCGCTCAGACTATGCAATTTCGGCAAGGGGCACATTGGATTGCCAATCCTGGCTTGAGCCTCGACCTCGGCGCCGCAATGTCCGATGGGTCGTCGCAAGGCCGTGGCTTTTGCTCCCGGCCGGCCCCCGCGCCTGGTCCTGCGGGCCCTGCGTACCGGTCAGGCAAACCCTGTGGGACCAAGCCCGGCCGGCCATGGCGAAAGATAGGCCCAGTGCGCCTGCGGCCCCCGTCTTGAGAGAGACGGCCTCGGTGGCGCGGTCGCCATTCCGCCCGAAATTTGCGCGCTCATGTCGCTGCTGCCGGCATGGCTCTGGGTCTGGTCGGAACGTGGGCGGCCTTGGCGCCATTCGCAGCGCGAGGACTCCGAGGGGCGGCCTGAGTGCGCGTGCCATGTTGGCGGGTCAGCCGAGGACCATCCGGTAAAGGATGGCGATGAGGCCGAACAAAAACACGAACGCGAACGCCTTCATCAGACTGTCAATCGCGGCGAACAGCAGGGGTGGCAGCATCGTTGGTCCACCGGTTTATTTGGCCGTCAGCAACGTGCCGATAATCGGTTGCCTGGACCATTGTGCTTAAGGTTCGCTGCGATTGTACTTTTGATCCCTGAGCTGCATAAGCGCGCTCGCGTATCAACCGCGCGCTCGGCCTGAAGCATTTCAGAGCGCTCAGCCTCCCTTCTTCGCTAGCTCTCCGTGTCCCGCCGGTTCAGGGGCAGTGAAACGGAGAGGGGGGATGATCCCGGTGCTCATTGCTGCAAGTGCGTTGTCCGTGGCGGTGATCGTCCGCGTGTTCCTCGATTCATGGCCGCGCTCGGCCACGCACCAGCCGCAGGATCAGTCCGACGAGGAGCGCGCGCAAATGATGGAAATTATTGCGCAGTCGTTCTTCTGAAGTTCGTTGCGGCTCGACGAGTGCGATGGGTCCCGTGGCGGCGCCAATCAGGGTCGTCGGGTTGTTCGGAGCTCGAAAGAAGCGGTCCCGAAGGTGTGGATTGGCGGAAAACACCGGACTTTCAGGGCCTTGTGCTGGTGGGCGCACAAGGACTTCGAACCTTGGACCCGCTGATTAAGAGTCAGCTGCTCTACCAACTGAGCTATGCGCCCCCTAAGGGCGCGCGCTATAGCAAGCCCGAGGAGCCTTGAGAAGCCCTAGGCCCCCGCCAGGATGGCGTCCGCACACTTCTCTGCCGTCATCAGCACCGGGAAATTCGTGTTGGCGCAGGGCACGACCGGGAAAATCGAGGCGTCCACCACGCGCAATCCCTCGACCGCCCGTACACGCCCCGCTGGGTCGGTTACCGCCATCGGGTCGTCCTCACTGCCCATTCGGCAGGTGCACGAGGCATGCCACACGCCCACCGCCGCCTTTCGCACGAAGGCTTCCAACTGCTCGTCGTCGCGCAGCAGGCCCTCCAGCGTGACCCCCTCCATGATCAGGTTTCTGATCAGATAGCTGCGCAGCGCCGGCGGCCCGTCCAGCGCCTTCGCAAGCGCATCGGTGATCCACTTGTTCTTCTTGCTCACCAACCCGACCTGGCGAACCTTGTCGCTGTAGCTCGCCGGGAACGGGTCGGTTGTCACCGTCTGCATAGTGGGCGCCAGATGCATCGCGCCGAACCGGCGCACGCCATCCATCATCCGCTCCAGATCGCGCTGATCCGACAGCAGGTTGAAGTCCACGATCGGTTCGTCGTGCCAGTCGCGCGACGCGAGCTTCACTTCGCCGGTCTCAGAATACGTCTTGTACACAGTGATGATGAACGACCCGATCTGCTCACCCACTGCGTGCCACGACGTCTTGTTGGTGACCACGGTGAACATATCGCCCGGCGGAATCCCGTCCAGCTTCGATGAATACCGCAGCGCCAGATAGATGTGCCGCCGCGTGAAGTCGTTGACGATCCGCGCGAAAGGCTTGATGAACGCCGCCACAGCCACCGCTGGATGATCCTGCAGCCGCTGACCCACACCCGGGACCGCGGCGCGCACCTCGATGCCCATATCGCGCAGATGCGCCGCCGGCCCAATGCCGGCACGCAGCAGATGCGCCGGTGAGTGAATGGCTCCCGACGACAGAATGACCTCGCGTCCACGGAACTCGGTCTCGCGCCCGCCCACCCGTGCCTTCACACCGATGCAGCGCAGCCCATCGAACAGCAGTGAACTGACCTGCGTATCGGTGGATACTGTCAGGTTCTCGCGCATACGCGTGCCGGGATCGAGATAACCGATGGCTGCCGACACCCGGCGCTCATACACGTTCGAGATGGTGATCGGGAAATACCCGTCCTCGAACTCTGCATTCTGATCGATCAGGAACTTGTAGCCGGCAGCTTTGAACGTTTCACCTGCCGCTTTGGCATGTTCCGGCCATAGATCGGGGAAGATGCGGCGAACCGGAATGCGCCCTTCATTGCCGTGCCAAGGACCATCGAAGTCCATGTCGCGCTCGACCTTTTTGAAGAAGGGCAACACGCTGTCCCAGTTCCAACCTGTGGCGCCACGCGCGTGCCACTCGTCGTAGTCGGTCGGCGCGCCGCGGTTGGCGAGTTGGCCGTTGATCGACGAACCACCGCCCAGCACGCGCGCCTGTTCATAGGTGCGCAGCTTCGGTCGTGGCTCATCCGGCCGGTTGTGGGGAATGACCTCGGTGGTGACCTTCAGTGACGACCACGTATAGGCTGGGTTCAGATAAGCGGTGCCAGGATAGGAATCGAGGATCGCTGCTGGCACCTTGCCATGCGGCGTGTCCATGCCGGCTTCCAGCAGTAGCACCTTGTTTGACGAACGTGCCGACAGCCGGTTGGCAAGCACCGATCCGGCGGAGCCGCCGCCGACGATGATGTAGTCGTATTGCATGCTCAGTGTGTCTCGGTGTGGAAGGTCTTGGATACGATGCGCCAACCCTCGGCCAGCTTTACGAAGGTGAGGTAGTCGGTGAAGTAGCGCGGAGGGATCTGGCACTGCACCTTGGCGAATGCGGTGGTCTGGCTGGATCGGTCGATCTGCACCACCCAGTCATGTCGCTTGAGGTCCTGGCTTTGCGCCGATTTTCGGCTACGCACCATGTCGAACCACTGCTCGCGCGACATATCGCCGAGCTTGCCCTCGGTCACGTAGAACAAATGCGCCACGTCATGGAACACGCGGCCAAGTTTCGCGGTGTCGCCCTCGTAAAGGCCGTCGAAGTAGGTCTGCAGTGCCTGTTCGAGATTGTTCAGATCGGATGCCATCGTTTCTCTCCCCTGCCGCGATGAAGCGTTGCGCGGTGCTCATGAAGTGGTCAGCCGCCTCTATGTCAGAGCTTCAGACACCCAGCTTCGTGGCCAGATCCTCGATGTCTTTCGCAACCACATCCCACTCCTGATCGGCAGAATAGTCGCGCTTCTGGTGTGGACCATACTCATTGGGCCGCGGGAAGAACGCGGTCATCAGTCCCACCTTGCGCGCGTTCGCCAGATCGTTGTTGTGCGCCGCCGCCATCATCAACTGCCCCGGTTCTATATCGAGCAGCTTGGCCGCACCCAGATACGTCTCCGGATCAGGCTTGAAATGTCCGAAGAGGTCAGAGCCGAAGATCATGTCCCATGGAATGCCGGCGTGCTTCCCCATGTTGAGCAAAAGCGACACGTTGCCGTTGGACAGCGGCCCAATAATGAACTTCCGTTTCAGCCGCGTCAGGCCGGGCACTGAATCCGGCCAGGGATTGAGCCGATGCCAGCCGCGGTTGATGTGCCGCAGATCCGCCTCGGTGAGACCGCGAATGCTGAACTCTGCCACCAGCTTGTCCAGTGACGCGCGGTGCAGCCCGTCCAGGGTGGTCCAAGGCTGTTCGCCCTTGCGCACGCGATCCATCGACGGGTGGTAGGCCGCGCGCCAGGCATCCACCAGGGCAGTCCAGTCCGCATTGATGTCGCGCTGGCGGCCGAATGCCGTCAATTCAGCGATCAGGCTGCTGCGCCAGTCCACCACCGTGCCGAAGGTATCGAATACAATCGCGACTGGTTGCTTGTCCGCCATGGCGTCTCTCCCTTACATCGGGCCGGTGGCCCGGAACGCATCATCCTGCTAACTGGAAACCATCATCTGCGTCAGAGCAAGCCTTGCCATGCTGGGTATCGGACGCTCCTGCTCTGGCGCGTCCTCGACCGCCTCACTCTGGGAAACCTGCCTGACGGCCTCGGGTCGGACGATCTCTGGCGGAGCCTGGCTTTGCGTATCGAAAGCGGTGCAGACCAGCAGGCCAAGCAAGCGTTGGACCTGACGCGCGAATAAACCGAGGCGGCGATCGGTCTATGCCTGCGGAATCGTTGTCCGGAGGGTTCGACATGACACCGCGATGGCACGTGGCTCGCATCATTCTGCTTTTTGGTGCGGTGGCGATCGGCGGCCTGCGCGCGTGGGCCGCTGACAACCCCACCGATCAGGAACTCGTGGCTCGCGAGTTGCCTGCGGTCGTCAGCATCTCCATCCTGCGCTCCCCAAGCGCAATCACGGGGACGGCGATTGCCGGCACAGCCGGCCCGGCTGAGCACTCCGAGGCTCCACGCGGTCGCCGCTTTCTTGGCTCGGGATTCATCATTGATCGGAGCGGCATCATCGTCACCAATCGACACGTGATCGAAGGAGCAACGGACATCCTCGTCACACTACAGGACAACACGCTGCTTCGCGCGAAGCTGCTCGCGCAAGCCGACCAGATCGATGTCGCGCTGATCAAGGTCACACCGGAATCGCCCCTACCCACCGTTCGCTTCGGCGACAGCGACGCGGTGCGCGTGGCCGATCGGGTGCTCGCGATCGGCAATCCGTTGGGCCTCGGCGGATCGGTAACACGAGGCATTGTCAGCGCGCTCAATCGCGACATCCGTGACACGCCGTTCGACGACTACATTCAGACCGATGCCGCGATCAACCATGGCAATTCAGGCGGTCCGCTGTTCAACGAGCGTGGCGAAGTGATCGGCATGAACACCGCGATCTTCTCTCCGGAGGCTACCAGCGGCTCGATCGGTCTCGGCTTCGCAATCCCGTCCAACGACGTCAAGTACGTGGCCGATGCGCTGCGGAGTCCTGCAGGCCTGCGGGTTGGAACGCTGGATTTCCGCATCCAGCAGGTTACGCCGGAAATCGCGGACGCGTTGAACATGCCGAAAGCCGAGGGTGTCATCGTCGGCGGCACGACAGAGGGCGGCGGTGCCAGCAAATGCGGAATCATGGCGGGAGACATCATCTTGCGTTACGGCAACATGCCGGTGAAGGAAGTGCGGGCGCTGGCGCGTGCGATCGCCCGCACGCCACCAGGCACAGTCGTCAGCCTGCGCATTTGGCGCAACGACGAACCGCTGGTTGTCGCGGCGACCGTCCAGGAGGTTCCGCGGGCCGCGTCTTCGGGAGACGCTACTTCCTGCGTCCACCGCTGTCGGCCCCGGCTGGCGTCTGGCGCGTAGCGATGACCCTACGCGTCACGGTGTCGTCGTGACGCAGATCGTGGCAGACGGTACTGCGGCGGAGGCCGGATTGAGCGCGGGTGATATCGTCGTCCAGGTCCAGCAAGAGACTGTCGCCACCCCCGAGGATGTCGCTCGGCTGATTGCCCTCGCCCGCAAGCAGCAGCGTCATTATGTTGCCGTTCTGGTGCAACGCAACGCCGAAGGCCTGCGCTGGCTTACCCTTAGCCTCGAGTAGCATTCGGCGCCACGGAAAACGCCAGCGGTCAAACAGTCCGGCCCAGTGTTTACCGAACCTTAACGGAGCTGCCGTCAATCGGGCTTTGTTGAATACGTATAGCACGGCGATGGTGGAACGATCCGAGCGCGAGGCGACGCTGGAGGAGATCGTCGTGGCACTGCGCGAGACGAGGCGAGGGGCGGCCAGGGGGCCGTCCTTCACCGTCGTCGGGGGTCGCCGAGGGGAAACCTGGCATCGAGTGCAGCGCTGCACGCTCACGCGGATGATGCGGGGCGCGAACATGGCGAGAGCGATGCTCAGAATGAGACGGATGGCTCGACCGACATCAGCGATCTGCGCGATGGCGAGATCGAGCGGCTCCTGATAGAGAATGCGCGTCTTAACGAGCGCGTCGTCTTTCTGCTCAAAGTGCTTGAGGGCGAGCAGGCGCGCAGCACCGAGCTCGCGGCCGTAGCGCGTCGCGAGCAGAGTCAGATCGCGGCGCGATCTTCGACGAGGTCCGCATGGCCCTGGAGGCAGAGCTCCGCCCTGTCCTTCTTGTCCTGCTGCGCCTGCTCCAGAAGGAGCGCACCCAGCCGGCAGCCCCCACGGTCCAGGGTGATGCGGAGCCGGGCCCGGCCGTCATGCTGGCCGGGGAGGCGCCGTCCCAGGACGCGGGCTGGATTGTCGATCTTGATGCAGCGCGTTCTTGATCTCGACGCATGTCGGCGTCGCCGCCAGAGCAAACTTTTTGTCCGTTCTTATATCAGGAGACTCGTCATGGCCATCGCAACAGCGTCGCAACAGGCCGTCAAAGGAGTGGACCTCGGGACAAGTCGCATTGTCCTCGCAACTCTGAACGGGCAGAAGGTCAACTTCACTCCCCAACTCAATGCCTTCGTTGATATCCCCTACAGCCGGATGACGGAGCAGATGCTGGCACGCGAGAATATCCTTCACCAGGTCGAAGGTGCCCATATTTATGCCTATGGCAATCGGGCAGACGAATTCGCCAAATTCCTCGAAGGCGACACGCGCAGACCCATGCAGAGCGGTCTGCTCAACCCGGCCGAGCCAAAGAATCTGCAGATGATTGAGCTGCTGCTTGGGGGCCTGTGTGGCGAGGCGAGCGAGGGCGAGAAGCTGTGCCTGAGCATACCGAGCGCACCGGCCGCCCGCGCCTCCGATCTCATCTTCCACGAACGTTCGGTGCAGGGCGTCTTCGAGAAGCTTGGCTACCAGGCGCAATCGGTCAATGAGGGGCTGGCGATCGTGTATTCTGAGCTCAAGGAGGTCAATTTCACCGGCATCGGCATGAGCTTTGGCGGCGGCATGTGCAATATGTGCCTTGCCTATCTCGGCCTGCCTGTTCTAACGGTCGCTACGACGAGGGCGGGCGACTATATCGATCAGAGTGCTGCCTCGGTGACCGGCGAGACGCCAACGACGGTCCGACTGCACAAGGAGAACTCCTCCGACAGCGGCTTCACGCTTGACGGTGCGACGGGCGGCTCGATAGACCGCGCGCTGTCCGTGTACTATGGCGACGTCATCACAACGGCGGTGTCCGCCTTGCAGGCGGCGATGGCCGAATCGAAGAAGCTGCCTCGGTTCGCAGGACCGATCCCGATCGTGTGCTCCGGCGGGACGGCGATGGCGGGCAATTTCCTCGCCCGGCTCAAATGGGCGATTGCCAAGGCCGAGCTTCCCGTTGCGATCAGCGAGGTATACCTCGCCAAGGATCCGCTCAATGCGACCGCCAAGGGAGCCCTCGTTGGCGCCATGCTCAACATGTGAGGTTGGGAGGCGCCGTTATCTCTCCCTCATAATTGCGCCGGCCCCCCTCTGTCGGGTGACTGCTGCCATGGGGTTCTGGGCACTCCTGGCAGTGGTCAGATCGCCATGCGCAAAGCGACACGACCCGCGAGGCAATGATCGCCTTGGCGCGAGCTCACCAGGGCGCGGTGCCGCCGCTTGTCAGAACCGCTTGACGAAATCCGTCAGGCCGATCTGTCTCGTCGTCGCCACGCGCGCCGCATGCAATACGGCACGCACCGCGGCGACCGCGCGATCCAGGTCGTCGTTCACCACGACGTGATCGAACTCCGGCCAATGGCTGATCTCGTCGCATGCCAGCGCCATGCGACGCGCGATCTCCGCCGCATCGTCACCGGAGCGACGGCGCAGCCGGCTTTCCAGTGCGGTCAAGGGTCGGCGGCAGGATAAATACGCCGACAACATCCTCGGGCAACGCAGCGCGCAGCTTCCGGTGTCCCTGCCAGTCGATATCGAACACCATGTCCTTGCCGTCGCGGATCGCCTGCCGCACCGGCGCCTCGGGCGTGCCGTAACAGTGGCGGCTGAGTACGCGCGCCCATTCCAGCAATTCGCCCGCCGCGACCATGCGGTCGAACTCCGTCTGGTCACGGAAGTGATAGTGCACGCCATCCGCCTCGCCATCACGCGGCGCTCGCGTGGTGACGCTGACCGAGCGTCGCAGCTCAGGCTCGCTCGCCAGCAGCGCATCGGCAATCACGGTCTTGCCAGCACCAGACGGTGCCGACAGAACCAGGCACACACCTCGTCGCGCGATCGCGCTCATTCGATGTTCTGCACCTGCTCGCGCAACTGCTCGATGGTGGCCTTCAGCTTTAGGCCAGTGGCGGTCAGCGCGACCGAGGCCGATTTGCTACAGAGCGTGTTGGCCTCGCGGTTGAACTCCTGCATCAGGAAATCGAGGCGCCTCCCGATGTTCGCCGCCTCGCGCAGCAACGCGTGTGCCGCCTCGATGTGGCTGGCCAGGCGATCCAGTTCCTCGCGCACGTCGGAGCGCGCGGCCAGCAGCGCAACCTCCTGCGCGATGCGTTCCTCGGGCAGCGATGGCGCTTCGCGCAACAGCGCGGCCAGGTTCTCCATGACCCGGGCGCGCTGCGCCGCGGGCTGATCGGCCGCTTCGGCAGCTGCCTCGCGGTGCAGTGCAGCGATCTCATCCAGCAGACCTGTAAGCGTCGCGGCCAGCCGCGTGCCCTCGGACTGACGCGCCTCGATCAGTGCCGCCAGCGCGCGTGAAAACCCCGCCGCCACCGCGTCGGTGTCCTGCGCGACTTCTTCGGTCTGCGCCGGCCGCAGAACGCCTGGCAGGCCGAGCAGCGTCTCGGCGCGAGGCACCGGGCTGCCGGGGATGCGGCTATGCAGTTCCATCGCCAGCGTCAGCGCCTGCTCCAGCGCTGCTGGATCTGCGACCAGGCGCGGCTCGCTCTCGCGCTTGACGGACAGATTGGCGGTGAGGTTGCCGCGCTTCAGCAGCTTACCGGCGGCCGCGCGCAGCAAGGGCTCCAGCGCATCCCAGCCGGCCGGCAATCGGAAGCGCAGATCGAGGCCGCGGCCGTTGACGCTGCGCAGTTCCCAAACCCAGGCGAGGCCCGCTGCACTGCCCTCCGCGCGGGCGAATCCTGTCATTGAGGCGAGCGCAGCGGTCATGGGCAGGCGTTGTATCAGCCATGGAGCATTCTGAGAATCCTCAGTGATCGGGCCCATGGCAGCGGCTGCCGGCCGGCGGGTGAATGCTGCCGCCGGTGCTGACGCCCTTCGGCTGAGGGCAGCCAGTCTATGACCCCGGTCACACATTCCGCTTCGCTGTGCGCATAAATCATATGCCCGGTGGCTCGATTATCGCGCAGTGGTGGGAAACCCATCTCCCGCGCATCGCAAACGATGCGATGGAACAAACCCCGGCCCGCTCAAGCGAGGCCGGAAGATGAGGAGAGAGACCATGAAGACCATGCTTCTTGCCGCGGCCGCAGCGCTCAGTCTTGGCGTCGGTTCCGGCCTATGCCGATGGCGGTGACGGCCCCGCAGCCAATACCTTCTTCACCGAGCTTCCCGGCGTCGTAGCTCAGGCTCAGGTGCCGAACGCCCCGGTGTATGCGGAGCACGGACAAGGCGACCCAGCAAGCCCAGAACGGGCGGGGGGTGCAGGCCTACGTTACCCAGTCGAGCCACGGGACTTGGCTGTTCGCGCCGAACGGTAATCAGGGCGCCAACAGCTAATCCAATTCAGACGTGATGCGGAGAGGCCGGCACCACTGCCGGCCTTTTTCGTTTCCGCTGAAGTCTTTCTCCTCCAACTCAGCCCCGGGACGGCCCGGGGCTTTCTTTCTTTTTGTTCGGGCAGACGTAACGGCACCGTAGCCTCGGCTGCCGCATCATGGGGCCACAGCGCGACGAGGGGGCGATCGCCCTTCTGCGGAGCGAAGGAGATGGCCAATGCGTGCTTATGTCACTACTGCCGGAATGGCGCTTGGTCTGGTCGCTATATGGGCGGTTCTCGTGCCGCTCGTCGCTTGAGTTGAGGTTCTAGGGTAGTGACGCACGGGCGCGCGGGCATGTGGTCAAGGGCCATGTGACGCGGTCAGCCCAGCCACTATTGGCGTATAGGATACCGACACCGGCTCATGTTCCTCATGCGCAGATTGGCCGGATAAGCAATGGACCACCATTCGACAATGCGCCCGGTAACCTTGGCGGCGACCGACCAGATGCGCGCCCAGAGATAAGCCTGGAACGTCCCTGGTCGGCAACGCGATGCGGGATGGCGATGTTTACTCGTCCGTGCCGAAGCCTGAGGATTGGCTTCCTCTCGAACGGCGCCACATCAGACCTGTGGCTGCTCCGGTTCGGCGCCAGGATCGAACATCGCAGCGGCGTCGAGGGCGGCCTCTTCTTCCTCTGCCTCGGCGCCAACCCGTTCGCCACGCGCCTGCCGCTCCGCCTCTTCCGGGCTGCGCGCGACGTTGACGATAACAGGGATCGACACCTCCGGGATGCAGCGCCACGCGTACACGGGAGAGCCCGATCGTCTTGATCGGGTGCTCGAGCAATACCTGTTGCCGGTTGATCGTCAGACCGGCCTCGGTGGTCATCTCGGCGACGTCGCGCGAGGACACCGAGCCGTACAGGCTGCCCGATTCACCCGCCTGACGGATGATCACCACGGAGATTCCGGCGACGCGTTCGGCGACCCGCTCCGCCTCCTCGCGGCGCTTCAGGTTCTGCGCCTCAAGCTGGGCGCGCTCCTGCTCGAAGCGGGCCATATTATCTTTGCTCGCCCGCAGCGCCTTCTTTTGCGGCAGCAGGTAGTTGCGGGCGAAACCAGGCTTCACCTTCACCAGGTCGCCCATCTGCCCCAGCTTTTCCACGCGTTGGAGCAGGATCAGTTCCACATCGGCCATGGTCCGCTCCGTCAGCTCACGATGTAGGGCAGCAAGGCGAGGAAGCGGGCGCGCTTGATCGCCACCGCCAGCTCGCGCTGCTTCTTGGCCGAGACCGCGGTGATGCGGCTGGGCACGATCTTGCCGCGCTCCGACAGGAAGCGGGACAGCAGGCGCACGTCCTTGTAGTCGATCTTCGGCGCGTTGGGGCCGGAGAACGGACAGGACTTGCGACGGCGATAAAATGGCCGGCGCGCACCGACGGCGGCGCGACGGGCGGCCGGATTGATTTCAGTGGTATCGGACATGATCTATTCCTCGGCTCCGACGCGGAAGTCTTCGCGGAACTCCTCGCGGGCACGAAACTCCTCGCGATCGTCGAAACCACGGCGCCGACCGCTGTCGAACCGACCAGCAGGCTTGGGCCCACGGAACGAGCGTTCGCGATCGTCCGACTTGCGCGACAGAATGGCGGAGGGAGCTTCCTCGATCTCATCCACACGGATGGTCATGAAGCGGAGAATGTCTTCGTTCAGACCGAGTTGACGCTCGATCTCGGTAATGAAGGCAGGTTTAGCGTCGAGGCCCAGCAGCATGTAGTGGCCCTTGCGGTTCTTCTTGATCCGGTAGGCCAAGCCGCGAAGACCCCAGTATTCGCGCTTCCTCACCGCCCCGCCGTCCGTTTCAAGCTGGCTGGCGATGTCGTCGGCGACGCCTTCGACCTGCTGTTGTGTCACGTCGTTGCGCGCGATCAGCACGCATTCATAAAGCGGCATGATGGCTCCCTATGGCTGGAGGCCCGCCTCAATGCGGGCATAACCGAGGACGATGCCGTCGTCGCCCGGCAGGGGAGGCGGGGTAAAGCATGAATACGGCACGACAAGCAAGGGGCCGGCCTGCGAAAGCAGACCGGCCCCTGCCAGATGAAGCGACCCGCGTGGCGTTCGCCCACCACGCGGCCGCAAGGTCCCTTACAGGTTTGCCTGGAAGTCCTGGTAGTCCCGCACCTTCTTGTACACCTGCAGCCGGTTGCGCTGGCTGTCGGCCACTATGATCTCGTCGGTGGCCGGGTTGAAGTCCACTGCGGTCGGGAAGCAGAAGCGCCACAGCGGCTCTGAGTTACGCACCCGGCGATACGCCTTCATCATGTCCGGATTGGCATCGACGCTCTGCTTGGCCCACTTCGAGAACACCTGCGCGTCGCCGACCAGGTTGGTGAGCGGCGTGCCGTCGGCCTCGAAGATGCTGACGCGATGATTGCCCCAGTCGGTGACGTAGATGTCGCCGTCCGGATCCACCGCCACATCTGTCGGGTGATTGAGCAGGCCTGCCTTCGGATACTCGTGCTGCGGCAGGCTCGAGACGTACGGTCCCAGATACGTCACAGCGTAGGCATCCGGCGACGACGGAAGCGTCCCGTACTTGCCGATGCTCATCAGGAAGTGCCCCTGCGGTGACAGCTTCTGCACGCGGTGGTTCTTCCAATCCGCGACGTAGATATTGCCAGCCTTGTCGGTGGTGATACCCCAGGGCTGATTGAACTCGCCCTCACCCGACCCCGCCTTGCCGCACTGGGCGACCAGCTTGCCCTCCGGCGAGAACACCTGCAGCCGGCAGTTGCCGCTGTCCGCGACGATGAGATTGCCGTTCTTCTCCACCGCCAGTCCGGCGGGACGCAGCAATTCGCCGTCGCCGCTGCCGGTCTTGCCGAACTTGTACTGGAACTTGCCGTTCGGATCGAACACCGAGATGGTGTTGGTCCACTCATCCGAGCAGAACACGCGACCGTCCTGGCCGACTGCGACGCCGAATGGCCAGGTGGCCTTGCCGTCGCCTTCGCCGTGCTGGAAGAACTCGGACACCAGCTCCTCGTCGCCGGGTCCGCCCAGCTTGATGCGGTTCACCCGCATGCCGAAGTTGTTCTCGTTGCCGCGGTTGGCGGTATAGAGGTCGCCCTCATTGCCCAGGCACATCGTCTGGATGTAGTTGAACCCGGTGCCCGTCGCAGCGCCACGCCCAATGGCATGGCTCCAGTCATAGGCCCTGCCTCGAACGACTGTGGTTAGCGCCATAATCCCCTCCCTTCATCAATAAGCCAAAGCCCACCCTCGTTCCCGGATTCGCATCCGGGAACGAGGGCAGTCGGGATTCCACCTGGCCTAGTGAAGGAAGGCCGGCTTCTCGTAGGTGCCGTTCACGATCGGCGCCGGGTTCAGGCCCATCCACTTGTCGAGGATGGTCGAGTAGATGCTGCGGAAGTCCATGCTCGGGTTCAAATCGCCCTGCACGAGCTTGTTCGCGTCAAGCGACGGGTATTCGCCGTAGTGACCGCCCTTGACCTTATCGCCGAGGACGAACGTCGCACCGGCGGCGCCGTGATCGGTGCCGGAGCCGTTGTCACGGACGCGGCGGCCGAACTCCGAGAACATCAGCACGATGACATTGTCAGCCGCGTTGTGCGCCCGCAGATCGGTCATGAAGGCCTCGAGGCCCTCGGTGACCGCGGTCCACAGATTGCCGTGCAGCGGATTCTGCCCGGCATGGGAGTCGAAGCTGCCGTGGTCGCAGTAGAATACCCGGGTGCCGAGATTGGCGAGATGCACCTGGGCGACGCCCTTGAGCTTCTGCGCGATCGTGGTGTTCGGGTATTGCACGTCCGACTTGTACAGGCCCGGCGCCACCTTCAGGATGTCGGCGCCCTTCAGTCCGTCGAGGCCGGTGGTGCCGAGGTATTCCATGACCCCGCTGCCCTCGATCGGCTGATACATGTGGGAGAAGGTCTCCAGCACCTTCAGCCGTTGCGCCTGGTCGCGGATGGTGGGCAGGAAGCCGTACTGTTCCAGCGGGCCGGCCACGCAGGCGACCGGAACGTTGGGCACCGCCAGCGCGCGGAACAGGCACGGGCCGAAGCTCACGGCCGGTGACGACGTTCTCCTTCTTCGGGTCGAACTCGCGCACCACGCGACCCAGCCAACCTTCGGTGCCGACCTTCTCGGCCTCGCAGGTGTGCCAGATATCCATGGAGCGGAAGTGCGACCGCGGTGAGTTGAGATAGCCGACGCCGTGCATGATGGCGAGCTTGTCGTCATCCCAGAACTTCTTCAGTGGCGCCATGTAGTTCGGGATGGCGTGAGCCTGGTCGAGATGGATCATATCGCTGTCGGAGATCCCGACCGCCTTGCGATTGTCCTTGTACAGGCCGTTGTTGTACGGGATCACCGTGTTCAGGTAGTCGTTGCCGCCCGTGAGCTGCAACACGACCAGCACCGGATCCTTCGATTGCTGCGTTGCCGACATAAAGTAGTTCCTCCTATCCGTTCCGTGTCATGTTCAGCCGAACTGGTATTCGCGGGTCGCCGCGATGAGCTGCATCATCTCGGCGGCACGCCGTGAGGCGTTCTGCGCGTTGGCGCCATCCCAACTGATCTCGCCCCACTGTTTCGCGGCGTCGGTGAGCTCTTTCTTGGTGTCTGCGCTCACTTCGAGAGGGCCGAGCAGGTCGAGGCAGTTGGTAACGAGCTGCTCGGGGGTCTTGGTGCCCTGCGCCTTCAGGCGGCTGATGATCGCCTGAACGCCTGGCAGGTCGGGATTGCCGATCTGCGCGGCGACGAAGTTGATGCGCGACATCAGCGAGCCGCTGTTGATCCACTCCTTGCCGGTGTGCCAACCCTCGACCGATGGCGGGTTGAGCAGGTCCTGTCCCATGTACGCGGGCTGCATCGACAGCTCGCCGTAGCCAGGCTTCGGCAGCTCATAGCCACCGACCAGGCGCAGCGTGCCGACGACCACTTCGGCCGGCGACTTCAGGTGCTGATAGCGGGCCTTCTTGAAGAAGTCCGACTTGAACAGCGCCCGCAGAACCGGAGTCATCTCGTACTTCGATTCCTTGAACGCCTTCATCAGCGTGGCGATCGCCGCCGGATCCCGCGGCTCCTCGATCGACCAGGCAGGGACCTGCGGTTCGTCGGCGACGAAGAAGTTGTACAGGTGACGACAGATGAATTTCGCGCAGGCGTCCTGCTGCACGACGATGTCGATGATGTCCTCGCCATTGAAGTTGCCCTTGTGGCCGAGGAATGTCTTCTCGCCGTCATCGTGGTCTTCCGGACGGTACTCGAACTTCCAGGGGAAGCGGCCGTACGGCAGACGCGGCAGCTTGGTCTCGAAGGTCCAGCCGGTGAAGGCGCGCGATGCTTCGCGAACATCCACTTCGGTGTAGTTGCCGGCGCCGAGACTGAACAGTTCGAGCAGCTCACGGCCCCAGTTCTCATTCACCGCGGTGCCGTGATTCTGGTTGTTGTCCAGCCAGAAGATCATCGTTGGGTTCTTCGCGATCGTCACCAGCAGGTCGCGGTAGTTGCCCATGCCCCTGCGGCGGAACAGCTCGATCTGCTCCAGCAGCTGGTCGTAGTTGTCGACCTTCGAATTGCCGGTGGCGAACACGCTGTGCCAGAACAGCGCCATCTTCTCCTGCAGCGGGCGCTTCGTGTTCACCAGATAGTACATGTAGTTGACGTTGCCCATCGGCGGCTGACCGCCCGGCAACAACGCGGCCGGCTGATGACGCAGCAGCGTGTAGGGATCGACCGCCGGCTGCGAATCCGGGTTCAGCAATTCGTCGACCGTAGCGTCGTACCCCTTCGCCACGCGTGCCTCGAGCTCGTCGCGGGTCGCTCCAAAGCCTGCCCGCCGCATCAGATGGGCCATCAACGCGATGTCGTCTTGGTGTGCCATGTGCGTTCCTCCAACTTCACCGAAATGCCAAATCCTGAACCGCTATCATCCTCCGCCAGGCTACGCCGAACGTGCGCACGACGGCGCCGGACGGCCATAGTTCTGTGTGCATCCGCGTCGCACGGGAACGGCTGACGTCCCCGCGCCTCAGGCCAGCAAACGTGGTGCGATTGCTGCCTCTGCGGCGTAGGGGAGTATGCGCTCTCTCATACGTCACCACCAGCTTAGAACGCCCGATGCGACGACGGACCCCGCACCCGGCGCCGCCCACGGTAAAAATTCCGTGATGGTTGGGGTGCCGCAACTCAGAACGCAGCGCCAACCTTCCGAGGCACCGCGCGCGTCCTCGCCCATCCGAGTGGTCAGATCGCAGGCAACCCCAACCAGCAGCGTCATCCAGGTGAACATGAACAAAGCAGCCACGTCGGGAGCCTTGCGGTGATTGGTTCATTTGTCCAATCTAAAGATGCGATTTCATCAATAGACGCAGCAAATAGGGGAAGTACCATTGACCCTTGCTGAGTTGCGCTATCTCGTCGCGGTCGCGGACCTGCGGCACTTCGGTCGAGCGGCGGAACGCTGCCGCATCACCCAGCCCACACTGAGCAGCCAGTTGCGGAAGCTGGAAGAGGGGCTCGGCGTTCCTCTGGTGGAGCGCACCACGCGGTTCGTAACCCTCACCCCGATCGGGGAGAGCGTGGTTGAGCATGCGCGCCGCATCCTGGAGGAGGCGGACCAGATTTCCGCACTGGTCCGCCACCGGCATGGGACACTCACCAGCGTGCTGCGTCTCGGCATCATCCCGACGCTCAGTCCCTATATTCTCCCGCTGCTGCTGACGCGGCTGCACCAGGCCTTTCCGGATCTCCGGCTAGTGCTGCGCGAGGATCTGACCGACCACCTGCTCGACGCGCTCGACGCTTTCGCGCTGGATGTTCTGTTGATTGCCTTGCCGGAACAGGGTGCCGCCTATCGCTCGATGCCCCTGTTCCGCGAACCGTTCTGCTTCGCCTGTCCGACCGAACACGCGCTGGCGAACCGCCCGGTCGTGACCGAGCGCGAACTTGCGCAGGAGTCGCTTTTGCTGCTCGACGAAGGTCACTGCCTGCGCGACCAGGCATTGGCCGTGTGCGGTAATCAGTCGCCGAACCGCGACGGTGCCGGAGACGATTTCCGCGCGACCAGCCTGGAGACGATTTCCGAAATGGTGGCGGCAGGTCTGGGCTGCACATTGCTGCCGGCCATGGCTGTGCCTTATCTGACGGCGCGGCACAGTCGGCTCGAAGTGCGGCCGCTCCAGGCAAAGCGGGCATACAGGCACATCGGCCTGCTGTGGCGCGCAAGCTTCCCACGCAGTGAGGACCTCGAAGTGTTTGGCAGGTTCATTCAAAAACAGCTGCCCGACACTGTGGAGTTGATCGGCGCCATCGGCCCGACAGCGAATCCTGCCCGGGTTCGACCAGGATCAAGCCCGACGCCGTGAACGGCCCCCTGCTCGTCGTGGATGGCGATTTGTTCGCGCATCGCGCCTTCCATGCCTTGCCGAAATCGATCCGGCGGACGGGCGACCGTGGCGGTGGCGCTATCGTCGGCTTCGCAAATATTCTGCTGCGCCTTTACGAAAGCGAGCGACCTCGCGCAGTGCTTGTCGGGTGGGACACGCTCGGTGCGCCGACCTACCGCCAGCGCCTCTTTCCGGATTATCAGAGCGGTCGAAATTTCGATGAAGAGCTCGTCGATCAGCTGAATGTGCTGCCTCGGTTCATCGCCGCGTGCGGCTTCGCGAATGCGAAAGCTTCGGGTTACGAGGCCGACGATTTCCTCGCCGCGGCCACGGCCGAAGAGGAGCTTCGCCACGGCACCGTGCTGGTCGCGAGCGGGGATCGCGATGCATTTCAACTTGCCTCCGCCACGACCACCATTCTCCATCCGGTCAAAGGCGGTGAGATGGCGCGCATCGGCCCCGATGAGGTGCGCGACCGCTATGGGATCGAGCCGCACCAGGTGCCCGACTTCATCGCTTTGCGGGGCGATCCTTCCGACAAGCTCCCGGGCGCCCGCGGGATCGGTCCGAAGGGCGCCGCAGTTCTGTTGCGTCAATACGGCACGCTCGAGCGGATTCTGGCGGAGGGGCGTCTTGGTGCGCAGGCCACAGAGCTCAAGCTTTACAAAAAGATTGCGACCATGGATGCGATGGCGCCGCTTCCCGCACTCCATGATCAGACGCCGACGTGGAATACCGCGGCCGAGCTTGCGCGGGAGTGGGAGCTTGACCGTCTCGCTCGCCGGCTCGAGGAGATCACGACGACGGCGAGCGGATCGGCAGTTGCCGGCTCCACTGTCAAAGCTGCCCGTCGTCGGCAAACTTCGCAGCAGTTGCTGAAGATCGCTACGTTCAACATCAACAATGTGAACCGCCGGCTGCCGAATCTGCTCGGCTGGCTGAACGGATCACAGCCCAACGTGATTTGCCTCCAGGAGCTCAAGTCGACTGACGATGCGTTCCCCGCAGCCGCAATCCGGGAGGTCGGCTATCGCGCTATCTGGCGAGGCGAGCGCACCTATAATGGCGTGGCAATTCTGACGAACATCGGTGAACCGCAGCAGACTCGGGATCGGCTGCCCGGCGATCCGACCGATGACCAATCCCGATACATCGAAGCTGCGGTAAAGGGAGTTCTTATCGCGTCGATCTACCTGCCCAATGGCAACCCACAACCTGGCCCTAAATTCGACTACAAGCTTGCCTGGTTCGAACGCCTGATCGCGCATGCGCAGAGCCTCTACGCGCTAAAGGCGCCCGTCGTGCTGGCCGGCGATTTCAATGTCGTGCCAACGGATCGCGACATTTATCCGAGCCGGTCCTGGGCGAAAGACGCACTCCTGCAGCCCGAAAGCCGGGCCTGCTTCCGGCGTCTGCTCGATCAGGGTTGGGTCGATGCTGTCCGCGCCTGCCACCCCAATGAGCCAATGTATACGTTCTGGGACTACAAGCGCGATCGCTGGCACCGTGACGCGGGGCTCCGCATAGATTTTCTCTTGCTGAACGCGATGGCTGCGGATCGACTTGTCGATGCTGGTGTGGACCGCACGCCACGCGGGGAGGAGGGCGCCAGCGATCATGCGCCTGCCTGGGTAACGTTGCGAGCCGTGTGAAGAACCTGCGGTCTACCCGGCGATCACCCGGTCGATCCAGTCCACCAGTACGTCAAACATATATGCCTTGACCTGTTCGTCCGTGTGTCCGCTGCGTGCGCGGACGTGGAATGAGTGGTCCGCGTCGGGAAGCACTGTTATGGTCGCTCGATCTCCGAGATCCGCGACGATCTGCTTTATGAGATCTGGTTGCGCGAGGGCGTCGCGATCACCCTGCAGGAAAAGCATAGGGATTTGGACTTCGGACAGATGCCGCGCCCGAAGGACGGAGGGCTTCCCTGCGGGATGCAGTGGGAAACCGAAAAAGGCGATGCCGCGCACGTTTGGCAATGGAGACTCTGCCTGGGCCTGCGATGTCATGCGGCCACCGAACGACTTGCCGCCTGCGAAGAGAGCGAGGTCCGGCAGGCGCACGTTGGCTTCGTTGACCGCGGCGCGGACTGTCGCCTGAGCAAGCCCTGGTCCATCCGGTCGGCGCGAGCCTGCTTCCATGTAGGGGAATTGATACCGCAGCGTGCCGATACCGCGATCAGACAATCCCGCGGCGGCTGCAATCATGAAGGGATGTGTCATACCGGCGCCCGCGCCGTGTGCCAGCACGAGGCACGCTTTGGCCCGATCCGGCAATAGCAAGAGGCCGGAGACGACCCGGGTCTGGCTGACCTGGATAGTGAGGCGCTGCGGCGTGTGGGATTCAACTTCCATGTTCGTGCAGCACCGGAATTGCCGAGCGCCGGCTGTCAGGGCAATGAATATTATCGTCGAAGCGCTGCCCTAGGCGCAACGCCGCGCCGCTTCCGACGCGCCGCTTCCGCTGACTGTGCGAGGTCGGCAGGATGTCATCATGTCCAGAGACCTCGGGTCCGCGAACCGCAAGCGAGGCAAGGCAAAGCGGCAGCCTCCGATCGCAGTCAGGAGGCTGCTGCCGCTCGCCGTGGCGACTACTCGTCTTCTCGGTATTCCTTGGTACTTGATCCGGCGGGGGTGGCACGACTGATCTGGCTATGCCTGACAGGGGGTCTGGGAACATTCCTTCAGATCGCGACGCTTCTCGGTTTATGTGCGTTGCTGGCCACGACGCTCTGGGTATTCCAGTTGGTTCCCTCGAGGTGGACCCGCAGCCAGCGGAAGCCTGTTGGCAATCGGGTGAGACGCGCCAGCAAGGCTGCGGTTTCCAGGAAGCGCGGCAAAAGCCGCTGACGCACTTTCTAACCGCAGTGAACGTATTCGGAAACACGCTGGCGGTGAAACTTGTGCAGAAGTTCGGCGGATTTGATCTGGCGAAGAATGATCTACCGAGAAGTGCTCGCGGCGCGGGTCAGCTAGGACCGGGCATGGAATCGACCCTCCTGAGACGATGGAGCGTGATTTCGGGCGGGCAATTGAAGCGAACGGGAACGCCACATGATCCAATCCCGACAGACGTATATCCAGCCATCCCTTGGTAGTTCCATGGCCCGCTGCCCATCGGCCTCGGCAGAACAGATTGGAGGATGATCGGCGTCCCTCCGGGCAGGCAGATCTGCCCGCCGTGCGTGTGTCCCGCCAACAGCAGATCGAACCCGGCATGCGACGCCTTTCTGTAGGTTTCCGGGGTGTGCGATAGCAGGATTGAGAAGGTATCCTGGGGCATGGCGGCGGCGACTTTTTCAATGTTGTCGACGCGGTAGAAATGTGCGTCGTCGATGCCGGCCAGGAAGATTTGGCGGCCGTCGCGTTCTATGACGACGTGCTCGTTCAACAGCATTTGGATGCTCATACGCTCGAGATCCGGCACCATCATGATCGTGTCGTGGTTTCCGAGGACGCCGTATATGGCGCCCGTGAGGACCTCCCGCAGACGCAGCATTTCCCGCAGGGTGGAGTGGAATTCGCCGTAGGTCCGTCCGCGATAGTCTCCGGTCAGAACGCAAAGGTCATATTGCAGGCCACTGACCAGTCTCGCCGCCTCGATCAACGCATCAGCGCTCATGTCGGCGTGGAGATCGCTGATGTGCAGGATTGTGAAACCATCGAATTGAGACGGCAGCCGTTCCGAGAACACCTCGTTGTTGCGAAGCATTACCTTGGCGGCGTTGGAACGCCCACGCCAATACGTCCCCGACAGGCGAAGGACCGTTTCGATCATGGCGCGAGAAATCGGCAGGTTCTCTATATGAAAGAAGGTCAAGCCTCGGCTGACGGCCCGCGCTTCATGCCTCTTCTCTTTGCTGAGCCGCCGACGAGCATGGACATGACCCAGGCGGCTTTCCAGCTTTCGGGTGATCTCATCGACACTCAAATCTTCCCAATTCATACTCGGCGTTCGATACTACTGTGTCATAAATGAAATCTGTTGGCAGCAAGGGCATCGTTGTAGCGAGCGGACAAGTGCGCTGGCGATGATGATTTGAACGGTTGCGATTGAATTGCTGACGTGCCGTTCAGGGCGAATGGGGGGAACCGCGGGATCGGTAACCTCTGGGTAGAGGAGGCGCTTGGATCGGTGCTTGGCGGCGTGGTCCTGAGGGGGGAATCGTCGCCCTCTCGGAGAGCAGGAATCCATAGGCGGCAATGGCGAGCGTTGCGTGATGGTGAAAGCCGCGCCAGCCGCGACCCTCGTAGTGGCCGAGGCCGAGTTCCTGCTTCAGCTCCTGATAGTCGCGTTCGATCCGCCAGCGCAGCTTGGCCAAATCGACCAGATCGCGGAGCCTGGTATCTTCAGGCAGCGTTGAGAGCCAGTATTTGGTTGGCATCGCTTCGCCCTTTGGCCATTCGATCAGACACCATTCCTCGGGTCTGGGGCTGGTGCGGTTGTAATCGCGATGCGCGGGCCGGACCCGCACGGCAGCAAAGCGAGAGACGAGTGGGGTGTTGGTGCCTTCGCGCCAGGTGATCCGACGCCAGGCTCGCTTCGGCAATTCCATCGCCAGTTGCTTGATGGAAACTGGCTTGTGTGCGGGATCGCGACGGATCAGCGAAGGTGGACGGCCAAAGCCGCGCCAGCGTTTTGGCGGCAGCGGTGCAGTTCCCGGTGTCCAGACACTGGTTGAGGATGGAACGCCGACAGCATAGAGCAGGTGCAGGCCAGTGAGGCCGTCGCGGAAGTCGGTATCGACACCATAGCCTGCGTCGGTCAGGACGACAGCAGGCGGGATGCCGGCGGCCAGAGCAGCGCGGATCTGCCCGAGCGCTATCTGTGGTTTGGTCTCGAACCTGACGGCCTCGGGGACCCCAGCCTCGCTGCGTCGAATGGGATCATTCGCCCAGGCTTCTGGCAGATACAGTCGATAGGCAATTGGCAGGCTCGCATGTGTGTTGGCGATCGATAGGCTGACCGCAACCTGACAATTGTCCTGCTTGCCGAGCTGACCGCAATATTGCCGCGCCACCCCGACCGAATGAGTTCCCTTCTTCGGAAACCCTGTGTCGTCAACGATCCAGGCACGGATGGCGCCATGCCTCTCGATCTCAGGCAGCAATCGCTCACGTACAGCGGTGAGCACTGCCTCGTCTGACCAGTCAGCATTGGCGACCAGGTGATGCAGCGACTGGTGCGCTGCCTGCACCCGTGCCGGCTCGATCCGCGCCGCCATCGGTTCCACGCTCTTCCGCGGGCCCGGTAGCAACAGCCCGGTGCAATATGACCGGAATGGTTTGGCACGGTCAGCATGTCCAAGCGCCGCCGTCAGTGCCTCGACATACGCCGAGAACCGTGATTCGCTGCTGGCTCTGCCGGACCTGAGACCCACACCCCGCCTCCACGAGTGAGAATCTCCATGCCTGACAAACCAGCGTCGAATTGGGCAAGGTATTTATGACACAGTAGTACTAGCAGTCTGCTGAAAAACCCCTGAGTTTCGTTACCATGCTGTCGTGTGGGGGAGAATGGTCGGTTGTCTGGCCCGGTGCTGAGGGCCTGGAGCGCCGCTGGGTGCGTCATTGCGAGCTGTCCTACTGGCGGTGCCATTATGCAGAGACGAGTTTCGGAATGCGGACCAGATTGTAGGCAATGAGGTTGAGCAGAAAGTCCCCTGCGACGCGGCGAATGCCGCGATGCTTGGTTTTTCGCAGGGTACCATGCTGCTTGCCCCAGCCGAAGATGCACTCGATCATCGCGCGCCGTGATTGCGATTTCGCATACCCCGTGTGTCGGGTTGTCCGTCCGTCGATGGCGCTGCGCCGCCGTCTGCCGGTCTTGGTCAGACCGTGGTTCTGCGTCACGTGCGGCGTGACATCGGCGGCGCGAAGCTTCGCCGCATGATCGGCCGTGTCGTAGGCCTTGTCCTCGCCCACCGTGATACGACGGCCGGCGAGCTTGCGTCTGACCGCCAGCATCGCCTCGGAGGCGCGCCGCTCGGCCGTGCCAGTGGCCTTGCTGAGCATGCCTGCCACCGCCAGCCCGTGACGGTTCTCCATGGTGACGTGGCCCATATAAGACAGCTTCGCCTCGCGACCGGCCGCCTTGCGATACAGCCGGCTGTCAGGGTCGGTGGTGCTTTGGTGCGTGTCGTTCTTGCGGGTCTGCCCGTGGAAGTTCGAACCGTCCTCGTCACTGCCGTCCTTGGGGCGGAAGCTCCGTTGTGAGGCCCAGGCCTCGATCAACGTGCCGTCCACCGAGAAATGCTCGTCCGACAGCAGCGGCTTCACCTGAGGATGATTGAGCAGCCGCGTCATGAACTTCTCAAACACCTCGCCGGCCTGCAGGCGTTCGCGGTTCTTGGTGAACGTCGTTGGATCCCACACCAAATCGTCCGGCGACAGGCCGACGAACCAGCGATACAGCAGGTTGTAGTTCAGTTGCTCCATCAGTTGCCGCTCCGAGCGGATGCCATACAGCACCTGGATCAACAGGGCGCTCAGCAACTGCTCCGGTGGCACCGACGGTCGCCCCTCTCTCGCGTAGAGCCGGGCAAAGCTCCGGCTCAGCTCGGCCAATACATCGCGCACCAGCCCGCGTATCTTGCGCAACGGATGCCCGGGCGGAACACGCGACTCAGGCGATACATAAGAAAACAGCCCACCCTGATCCCGGAACATACCGCGCATCCTGCCTTCCCTCATCGTCTGAACGGCCGCAGAGAATCATGCACACACGATTGCAGGGAAGGGGTTTTTCAGCACACTGCTAGTACTACTGTGTCATAAATGAAATCTGTTGGCAGCAAGGGCATCGTTGTAGCGAGCGGACAAGTGCGCTGGCGATGATGATTTGAACGGTTGCGATTGAATTGCTGACGTGCCGTTCAGGGCGAATGGGGGGAACCGCGGGATCGGTAACCTCTGGGTAGAGGAGGCGCTTGGATCGGTGCTTGGCGGCGTGGTCCTGAGGGGGGAATCGTCGCCCTCTCGGAGAGCAGGAATCCATAGGCGGCAATGGCGAGCGTTGCGTGATGGTGAAAGCCGCGCCAGCCGCGACCCTCGTAGTGGCCGAGGCCGAGTTCCTGCTTCAGCTCCTGATAGTCGCGTTCGATCCGCCAGCGCAGCTTGGCCAAATCGACCAGATCGCGGAGCCTGGTATCTTCAGGCAGCGTTGAGAGCCAGTATTTGGTTGGCATCGCTTCGCCCTTTGGCCATTCGATCAGACACCATTCCTCGGGTCTGGGGCTGGTGCGGTTGTAATCGCGATGCGCGGGCCGGACCCGCACGGCAGCAAAGCGAGAGACGAGTGGGGTGTTGGTGCCTTCGCGCCAGGTGATCCGACGCCAGGCTCGCTTCGGCAATTCCATCGCCAGTTGCTTGATGGAAACTGGCTTGTGTGCGGGATCGCGACGGATCAGCGAAGGTGGACGGCCAAAGCCGCGCCAGCGTTTTGGCGGCAGCGGTGCAGTTCCCGGTGTCCAGACACTGGTTGAGGATGGAACGCCGACAGCATAGAGCAGGTGCAGGCCAGTGAGGCCGTCGCGGAAGTCGGTATCGACACCATAGCCTGCGTCGGTCAGGACGACAGCAGGCGGGATGCCGGCGGCCAGAGCAGCGCGGATCTGCCCGAGCGCGATCTGTGGTTTGGTCTCGAACCTGACGGCCTCGGGGACCCCAGCCTCGCTGCGTCGAATGGGATCATTCGCCCAGGCTTCTGGCAGATACAGTCGATAGGCAATTGGCAGGCTCGCATGTGTGTTGGCGATCGATAGGCTGACCGCAACCTGACAATTGTCCTGCTTGCCGAGCTGACCGCAATATTGCCGCGCCACCCCGACCGAATGAGTTCCCTTCTTCGGAAACCCTGTGTCGTCAACGATCCAGGCACGGATGGCGCCATGCCTCTCGATCTCAGGCAGCAATCGCTCACGTACAGCGGTGAGCACTGCCTCGTCTGACCAGTCAGCATTGGCGACCAGGTGATGCAGCGACTGGTGCGCTGCCTGCACCCGTGCCGGCTCGATCCGCGCCGCCATCGGTTCCACGCTCTTCCGCGGGCCCGGTAGCAACAGCCCGGTGCAATATGACCGGAATGGTTTGGCACGGTCAGCATGTCCAAGCGCCGCCGTCAGTGCCTCGACATACGCCGAGAACCGTGATTTGCTGCTGGCTCTGCCGGACCTGAGACCCACACCCCGCCTCCACGAGTGAGAATCTCCATGCCTGACAAACCAGCGTCGAATTGGGCAAGGTATTTATGACACAGTAGTGCTAGTGCTCTGACTTATTCGGACGCTACAGGCAGCCTTGCAAGCTTGGCGAGGATGGAGGCGGCGGACGCGGTCCAGATGAAGGGCCTTGGCTGTGCGTTGCGCTCGTTGAGATAGCAGTTGATTGCGGCTTGCAGGCTGACGATGGAGTGGAAGCTGCCGCGCCGTATGCGCTGGCGCGTGAGGGCAGAGAAGAACGTCTCTACCGCATTCAGCCAGGAGCCAGATGTCGGCGTGAAGTGGAACGTCCAGCGCGGATGCCGCGCGAGCCAGGCCTTCACTTTCGGATGCTTGTGGGTGGCGTAGTTGTCGACGACAGCCTCGATGATCCTGCCGGCTGGCACCGCCCGCTCGACGGTATTGAGAAAGCGGATGAACTCCTCATGCCGGTGGCGCTGCATGCAGCGGCCGATCACGGTGCCTTCCAGCACATTCAGTGCCGCGAACAGCGTCGTCGTGCCATGGCGCTTGTAGTCATGTGTCATGGTGCCGCAGCGACCGGGCTTGAGCGGCAGCCCCGGCTGCGTGCGGTCGAGCGCTTGGATCTGGCTCTTCTCGTCGATCGACAGCACCACCGCGTGGGCAGGCGGATCGAGGTAGAGGCCGACGACATCGGCCATCTTCTCGGCAAACCGTGGATCGCGAGAGCGCTTGAAGCTGCGTACCCGGTGTGGTTGGAGTTGGTGGGCATCCCAGATCCGTTGCACCGAGCGCAGCGAGATGCCGGCAACCTTGGCCATCGCCCGACCCGTCCAGTGCGTGACACCAGCCGGCGGATCGCCACAGGTCAGCGCCACCACACGCGCCACTGTCCCGGCCAGGATCGGAGGCTTACCGGGCTTGCGCGTCTTGTCGCGCAGCAACCCATCTGGCCCCTCCTCGGCGAAACGCTGCTGCCAGCGCCAAACCATCGGGCGACTCACGGCGACTTCTGTCGCCACGCGTCGCACCGGTCGGCGCTCCACCGAAGCAAGCACTACCAGGGCCCGTTCAATATACTTGCGCGGCTGGTTGCGATCCGATGCGATCGCCTCAAGCCGGCTTCTGTCCGACGTACTCAACAACACGCATACTGTCTGTGCCATCTACACAGATTTGCACGCCGCTCTCCGACTGTGAATCAGCAGAATGCGTCAGTGCACTAGATCCGTCGCACCGCCTCGGCCATCCGGCCGACGATTTCCCGCAGCACCGGCGCCGGGGTTGCGAAGTTGAGGCGCGCGTAATTGGAATACTGCGGGCCGAAGGTTTCGCCGAAATTCAGGCCGACGCGTGCGCGATCCAGGAAGAACTGGCCGGCGGGCACGGCAGTTTCAGCGCGGAGCAGTCGAGCCAGGCGAGATACGTTGCCTCCGGCAGCCGCATCGTCACGCCGGGCAGTTCGGCGCCGAGGGTCTGCGCCAGCCAGTCGCGATTGGCGCGCAGCTGCGCCATGATCTCGTCGAGCCAGGGCTGGCCGTCATCCCAGGCGGCGATCGTGGCATCAACGCCGGTGACGCCAGGCGAGCCCAGCAGCCGCGCGTGGATACGCGCGAAGAAGCGTTCCTTCAGTGCGGGCGCGCCGAAATGCATTATGGCGGTGCGCAGCGCGGGGATGTTGAAGCTCTTGGTGGCCGAGGTGATGGTGATGGTGCGGGCGGCGATCTCAGGGACAGCGACGCCAGCGGGATGTGCGTATTGCCGGGATAGACGATGTCGGCGTGGATCTCGTCAGACACCACGATCAGGTCGTGGCGTATGGCGAACGCTGCCACCTGATCGAGCTCCGCGCGGCTGTACGCGCGGCCGGTGGGATTTTGTGGATGGCAGAAGATCAGCACACGGGCGCGCGGATCGGGCTCGGCCTCGTATGCGGCGAGATCGAGCACCCAGCGCGTGCCGTTGTCGCGCATTGGATTGGCGATCAGGCGGCGGCCGGTGTCTTTGATCGCGGCCATGAACGGCGGATAGGATGGCAACTGCAGCAGCACCGCATCGCCCGGATCGCTGAACGCCATCACCGAGGAGAAGCTGGCCTGCACCAGATCGCCGATGGGTGTGCGTCGGCGGGATCGGTCTGCCAGTCGAAGCGGCGCTGCATGCGGCGGGTGAACGCTGCGGCCAGCGCACCCTCGCGCGCGGCGTAGCCGTATTCCTGATTGCGGGCCAGGCGGCGAGAGCTTGGGAGATCGCCGGGGCGACGCCGAAGTCCATGTCGGCGACCCAGGCGGGCAGCACGTCGTCAGGGAATTTGTGCCACTTGTTGGTGCGGCGCGCGCGAAGGGTTGCGATGTCGAAATCGGTCTCTCCGGTGGCCATTTGGTTGCTCTCTGCCGTTCCGCGCGTGGCATAGCATTTGGCGGCGGAAGCGGCGAGCCGCACCGGAGCGAAACACCGTCAATCCCGTCCATGATGGAGGGCCACCGAGGTGGCCCTCCATCGTGGTGGCGCCCGATCAGTTCGCCCTTCGCGTGGAGCTCGTCTGGCTCTGATTGAGAGCCGCACTCTGCGATGCCAGCTTGGCGATGTCCGGATAGAGGTTCTGCGGCCCTTTCAGGGCCAGGTCGGACAAGGAAACAATGCCGACCACCAGGTTCGAGCTGTTGCGAACCGGAAGATGGTGGATGTGTCGCTGCCGCATTGTGCTCAATGCGTCTTTGATGCTGTCGTCCTCATTGCCGTAGGTGACGCCGCTGGTCATGATCTGGCTGACTGTCGTGGTTGTCGGGTTCAAGCCCTCGGCGGTTGCCCGGGCGGTGAAGTCCTTCTCAGTGAGCATGCCGATAAAGCTGTCGCCGTCGCCGACGGGAAGACAGCCGATGTTGAGGTCGCGCATCCTGCGCGCTGCCGTGGCGAGCGTGGTGTCCGCGGTTGTCCATTCCACCTTCTGGGTCATCAATTCGCGAACGAGCATGACTGCCTCCTGCTGCATGTTGGCCGGACCGACGGAACCGTTCCGACGGCGGCATATGCCATCCGCTAGCTGCAATTGATGAACCGGCCCTTAATTTGGCGGGGGGCCGATGCACAGTTCCGTTGCAGCGACTTGCGTTATCGGTGAAGGAATTGGTGGGCAAAGCCAAACCGTGGCTTGACGAACCGGCAGGCAATATGTTGCTACTTTGTTCGCTTGCTGGCGCGGCCGGACGGTGCAATCTATGCGTGAAGAATTCCGGACGCCTAAAATCGAAGGTTGCAGACGAGGAGCCTCGCATGGAAAAGAACAAGGCGCTGGATGCCGCGATGGCGCAGATCGAGCGGGCCTTCGGCAAGGGCTCCATCATGCGCATGGGCGCGCGCGGCGTCGACGAGCAGATCGAGGTCATCCCGTCCGGCTCGCTTGGGCTCGATCTGGCGCTGGGCATCGGCGGGCTGCCGCGCGGCCGGATCATGGAGATCTACGGCCCGGAAAGCTCCGGCAAGACCACGCTGGCGCTGCACGCCATCGCCGAGGCGCAGAAGCGCGGCGGCACCTGCGCCTTCATCGATGCCGAGCATGCGCTGGACCCGATCTATGCCCGCAAGCTCGGCGTCGATGTGGACAACCTGCTGATCAGCCAGCCGGATGCCGGCGAGCAGGCGCTGGAGATCTGCGACACGCTGGTGCGCTCGGGCGCGATCGACGTGGTGGTGATCGACAGCGTCGCCGCCCTGGTGCCGCGCGCCGAGCTGGAAGGCGAGATGGGCGACAGCCACATGGGCCTGCACGCGCGGCTGATGAGCCAGGCACTGCGCAAGCTCACCGGCAGCGTGTCGCGCAGCAACACGACGCTGATCTTCCTCAACCAGATCCGCATGAAGATCGGCGTGATGTTCGGCAACCCGGAGACCACCACCGGCGGCAACGCGCTGAAGTTCTACGCCTCGCTGCGGATGGAGATCCGGCGCATCGGCCAGATCAAGGATCGCGACGAGGTGGTGGGCAACCAGACGCGGGTGAAGGTGGTGAAGAACAAGCTGGCGCCGCCGTTCCGCCAGGTCGAGTTCGACATCATGTACGGCGAAGGGATCAGCAAGGTCGGCGAGCTGATCGACCTCGGCGTGAAGGCGGGCGTGGTGGAGAAGTCCGGCGCCTGGTTCAGCTACGACAGCCAGCGGATCGGCCAGGGGCGCGAGAACGCCAAGCAGTTCCTGCGCGATCACCACGACGTGGCCGATGCGATCGAGGTTCGCATCCGCGAGCAGTCGGGCGTGGTGGCGAATACCATGCTGGCGACGAACGACGAGACGGAGGCGGCGG
>CAVZNH010000070.1:0-168273 GCA_963776505.1 uncultured Alphaproteobacteria bacterium | reverse complement strand
GCCATGGCGATCATCACGCGCTGACGCTGTCCGCCTGACAGCTCGTGCGGATACTTGCGCAGCAGGCGCTCCGGATCGGGAAGCTGTACCGCCGCAACAGCGCCAGCGCGCGCTCACGATCGCTGCGCGACGCCGTCGCGCAGGTTTGCGCCGCAACGATCCGGCGACTTCCAGCGCATCAGTTCCATCACCTGATCGCCGATGGTGAACAGCGGGCTGAACGAGCTGAACGGATCCTGCGGCACGAAAGTGATGTCGCGGCCGCGTACCTGTCCGCCATGCGGACGACGCAGCAGGTCCTGTCCGTTGAAGGTCAAACCACCGCCCAGGATATTGGCATTGGCCGGCAGCGCGCCCAGGATCGTGCGCGCCAGCGTTGTCTTCCACAGCCGGATTCACCGACCAGACCCATGATCTCGCCGGCTGCCAGGGACAGGCTGACGGCGTCCAGCACGCGCGCAACGCCCGCCCTCGGTGGTGAACGACACCGACAGATCGCGCACGGACAGCAGTTCAGCGGACATCGCGTCGCATGCGTGGATCGAGCACATCGCGCAGGCCGTCGCCCAGCAGGTTGAAGCCGATCACGACCAGCAGGATCGCCATGCCGGGTGCCGCGGCGTACCACCAGGCTTGCGGCAGGAAGGCGCGGCTTTCGGCGATCATGCGGCCCCATTCCGGCGTCGGCGGCGGCGGCCCCAGACCGAGAAAACCCAATGCGGCAGCGACCAGAATCGTGCCGCCCATGCCGATGGTCGTGCGCACGATCACCGACGATGCGATCGACGGCAGCACGTGCAGCGCCATCACGCGCAGTGGCGATGCGCCGAGTGCGATGGCTGCCTCGATGAACACCTCGTTCTTCACGCTGCGTGTCTCGGCATAGACCAGCCGCGCCCAGAACGGCCAGTAGGTGATCGAAAGCGCGAGGATCACGTTCTGGATCGCCGGACCCAGCGTCTGCGCGATGGCGATCGCCAGCACGATCTGCGGCACCGCGAGGAAGACGTCGGAGATGCGCATCAGCAGGTCGCTGACCCGGTTGGTGTAGTAGCCGGCGACCAGACCGACCGGCACGCCGATCAGCACCGAGACCGACGTCGCCACCACGGCGATCAGGATGGTCAGGCGCGCGCCGAACAGCAGGCGGCTGTAGATATCGCCGCCCATACGGTCGGTGCCGAACCAGTAGATGCCGTCCGGCGGCAGCAGGCGGTGCGGCGGATCGTAATTGGTGACGTCCTGCGGGAAGGTGGACAGCGGATAGGCAAACACCGCCGCCAGCACCAGTGCGGCGATGATGATCAGGCCAAGCAGCGCGGAACGGTCGCGGATCAGACGGCGCAGCGTGCTCATCGCCCGCGCGGGTCCAGCACGGCCTGGGCGATGTCAACCGTCAGGTTCACCAGAATGAACACCACCCCGACGAACAGCGTGAAGCCCATGATCGCGTTGTAGTCCGACTGCAGGATCGAGTGCACCGCGAAACTGCCGAGACCCGGCCAGTCGAACACCGCCTCCACCACCACGGCGTTGGCGATCAACGTGCCGAAGATCAGGCCGATCTGCGTCAGCGTGCCGATCAGCGCGCTGCGCAGGATGTATTTCCACACCACGCGTCGGCGCGGAATGCCCATCGCCGCCTGATAAAACACGAAATTGGACGACATCACGTTCAGCACGCCGGCGCGAGTGAAGCGGACGATCGTCGCCATCGCCGGCAGTGCCAGTGTCGCCACGGGCAGCGCGAGATAGCGCAGTGCCTCGCCGAGCGTCTCCCAGTCGCCGCGCAGCATCGCATCCATCGTGTAGAAGCCGGTGATCGGATCCGGTCCCCAGCCGTCGATGCGTCCCTGCACCGGCGTCAGCCCGAGCCACATCGAGAACAGCAACTGCAGCAGGATCGCCAGCCAGAACGCCGCCATGGCCAGCCCGCTGATGGTGACGACGCGCACCACATGGTCGAGCAGCGAATTGCGCGACAATGCCGCGACCACGCCGAGTGGCACACCGATGACAACCGCAAGCGTGATGGCACCCAGCGCAAGCTCGAACGTTGCCGGCAGGCGCGCCCACAAGTCCTCGGCGACCGGACGCTGGGTGAACAGGCTGGTGCCCATGTTGCCGGTCGCCACGTCGCGCACGTAGCGCGCGAACTGCCAGGGCAGCGGCAGGTCCAGACCATACTGGTGGCGCAGCGCTTCCACCTGCTCCGGCGGCGCGTTCTCGCCGGCCATGACGCGCGCCGGATCCGAGGGCACGATGTGGGAGATCGCGAACACGATCAGCACCAGGCCGAACAGTGTAGGCGGCATCCAGATCGAATCCGCCGCGCCGCCATGGCGAGATATCGCATGGCCGCGGCGTCAGGCCATCAGCGCGCCTCGCCGGCAAAGCCGCGCTGCAATGCACGCCAGGCTGTCCAGCGCCGCCTGCGACAACGGCCCCTTGTTCACCGCCGACAAGGCCTGCTCGAATTCGGCGGACGTCGCCATGCCGACCAGGATCGTGCCCATCGCCTTATGCGTGATCGCGAAGCGCACCGCGGCCTCTGCGCAGACTGCCGGCATGACCCTGCTGCACCAACGGCATCAGCCGCCGCGCACGCTGCAGTCCGCGTTGTACGAGTTGGCCGAACCGATCGGATCGGGCGGCGGACTGGCGATCGGATGCCGCTCCGCCACACCGCTCAGCGCACCGCCCGCCAGCACGCGGATGCCGACGACGCCGACACCGGCCGCCTGCGTATGATCGAACATCCGGCCGTAGTCCTGCGCCGGATAACCGTCCGGCAGCGCTTCGCCCGCACTCGGATTCAGCATGTTGTAGCTGACCTGCGCTGAGACGAAGGCGCGCGAGTTGATCACCTGATGCAGCGCCGGCGTGTCACCGACCGCGGTTATGCCAGGGAACCGCAGCTTGCCCTGATCACGCAGTTTCTCGAATGCCGGCACCACCTCGCTCCAGCACGATCCTTGCCGACAGCGATTCACCGCCGCCACTCGCGGTTATCGCGTTGTGCAGATGGAAGATGTCGACCTGCTCGCGCCCCATGCGCTTCAGGCTCGCCTCCAGTGACTCCACCACCGCCTCGGCGATGCGGCCAAATCGTGCGGACGGGATGCGCACCTTGGTGCCAACCACCACGTCGGGCTTCAGCTTCGCCAGCACGCGACCGAGGTTCTTCTCCGACTCGCCGTTGCCGTACATTGCAGCGGTGTCGAAGTAATTCACCCCGGCCTCGAGCGCGCGTGCCACAGCGCGTTCCTGATCCGCCGGCGCACCGCGCACCATCAGCCCGCCTACCGCGCCGCAGCCAAAGCCGAGAATCGAGACCTGCAGTCCTGTCCGTCCGAATGCCCGCATTTCCATTGTCACATCCTCCCCGTCGTCACCGCGGATACAGTCCTGCCGCCCGCGCGCGCACCTTGGCCATCGCCACCAGCAGATCGAGTGTCGGCGTCGCCACACTCACCATGCGCGCGAGTTCCAGCGGCGCATCGAAGATGCCGTCGATCTCCATCGGTCGGCCAAGCTCCAGGTCCTGCAGGACACTCGGCTTGTGGTCCAGGCTGCGGCCGTGCGCGATGCGCTTCTCGTGATCGGAGTTGGGGTTCGCGCCGAGGGCATTCGCCACCGCGGCGCCTCCTGCATCACGCGCCGCGCCGCCGCCACGCACTCCGGCTCCTGGAACAGATCGCGGATGCTCACCTGAGTCAGCACCGCCATCGGAGCGTTGCCGAGATTGCCCAGCAGCTTGTTCCAGATCTCGTCGCGGATCGCGGTAGATACAACCGCCTTCATGCCACCACCGTTGATGTGTGCGGCGATCGCCTGGACGCGCTGCGAGGAGCGACCGTCCGGCTCCCCTAGCACCACGCGAGTTGGGGTTTTCCAGTTCGATCACCCCCGGCGCGATTACCGCGCTTGCCGCGTATACCACACCGGCAATCGCGCGCTCCGGCCCGACGGCGCGCCAGAGCGCATCGCCCGGATCGATCTTCGGCAACCTGCGGCCTTCCAGCGCGCCACCGATACCGTGGAAATAGAACCACGGAATGCCGTTCATCACGAACACGACGGGCGTATCCGCCTTCAGCAGCGGGCCGATCCCGGCTGCCACCGCAGGCAGCGAGGGCGCCTTGACGGTCACCAGCACGGCATCCTGCGGGCCAAGCGCGCTCGGGTCGTCGCTTGCCTGCACGCGCGCGTGCAACTGGCCCTCGCTGGTGTGCACGGTCAGTCCCTCGTGCTGGATCGCGGCCAAGTGCGGACCGCGCGCCAGCACCGACACGTCCGCTCCGCCGCGCGCGAGGCGCACCGCCAGATGGCCGCCGATCGCGCCGGCGCCGTAGACACAAACCCGCATCCCAGCCTCCCAAACCCGTTGAGCCGAGTCTGGCGACTGCGCCTGCCGGGCGTCAACAGAGAGTGGCCGGTCACTCGACAGTAATCTCGCCGACCATCCCGTCCCAGTCGTGGTCCGCGCAGATCAGCCGGAATGTGCCCGCCTTCATCGGCACCAGGTACACATCGACTTCGGCCCCAGGCTGCACCACCGCCTCCTTGCCGCCATTTGCCAGCACGCGTGGATCGCGCACGAGGGCATCGGCAAGGAACTCCGGAGCGGTGAACTCGTGCAGGTCCTTGCCGTGGTTCTCCATATGAACGCGGTATGGCACGTCGTGCTGAAAGCTCAGGTGGTCCGGTTCGAACCTGTCATCCACCATCAGCAGATCGACCGTCTGCGCCTTCGACCAGTCGACAGCCGGCTGCGCGCGCGCCGAAGTAGCGAGCAGCAGCGCGCACAGGACGACGACCGGCCGCGCCACTGTCAGCCGGAGACAGTGGGCAGGCCGACCTGCTGGCGAATGTCGTTGATGATCTGCAGCACGCGCTGGCGATACGGCAGGTATTGCACGCCGAACTCCTGCACCAGGCGCGCGTTGTCGATCAGGTAGTTGCCCGACGAGGCCTTGCCGCCGGTGTCATGCTCGAAGGTGATGCGCGCGTCGGGCAGGAACTCGCGCACCATGTCGGCAATCTCGCCCAGGCTGATGGCGATGCCGCCCGAGTTGTACACCGAATGCTTCGGCTTGTCCGTGAGCAGCACGCGGGTGAACACCTCGGCGATGTCGTCGACATGGATCGGACAGCGCATCGCATCCTTATAGGGAAACGAAATTGCCTTGCCCTGCGCCGGCTGGGTGATGATGTTCACGTGATCGACCGAGCCGCGCACCTTGTCCGGCCCGGTCACGTTGGCCGGCCGAATGGCGGTGATCGCCATGCTGTATTTCTCGTTATAGTCCTGAGCCTGCCACTCGTTGAAGATCTTGTGCATCGCGTACTGCACTTCGCCGTGGCGGTAGTCGTCCTCGGTGATCATGCGATCGCCATAGTGTTTCTGCATGCCGTTCACCGCCAGCGAACTGGCGAACACGACGCGCTGCACGCCCGCCAGCCGCGCCGCCTCGAAGCAGTTGTCCATGCCGAGGATGTTGAGCTTCATTGCGACGTGAGGCGCATGCTCGCTGCCGAGGAAATAGGACAGGTTGATGATCCGGTCCGGCTTGGCGCTGACGGTCGCTGCCATCACATCGTCGAACTGAGTCACGTCGCCGCGCATCACGCGCACCTGCTTGCCCAGATCCTCGAACGAAGCGGCGCCGGGGTTGATGTCCATGCAGACGATCTCCTCGCCGCGCGCCGCCAGCAGGCGGATTACCCGTGTGCCGATGAACCCTGTGCCGCCGATGACGAATATTGCCATATCTGTTCCCTCCCATGGGTGTCCTGGTGGTGCAGCCTAGCCCGATCAGGCTTCGCGCGACAAAAGCTTGGATGTGGATCAGTCTGTTGTTACGGTGTCATTGCCGTAACGTCCTCAGGAGGACAGCATCGTGCCCCACGGAGCCGTCCAGGCGTAGTGGCGAGTGGAAGGGCTCCTCGCTGGCTGCCTGTCTCGGCGCCAATGGAGCGCCAGGCCTTACCGGGCTCTATCGTCATCGGTGATTTGATGCTGTCATTGCGAGGAGCGCAGCGACGCGGCAATCTCGTTCGACGGAGCGAATTTGTGACCGAGATTGCTTCCCGGATCGCGTCCGGGACCGCTGCGCTTCTCGCAATGACAATGGCGGAGTGAATCGCACTCCAACGAAAGTAAATACGAGGCAAACCATGCGACCGCACACCGAAGCAAAGATCGCCCGTCTGTCAGAGTCCGAAGCGGTGTCGTTCGGCCCGCTCGCGCATTACAACAAGCTGACAGGCGACGATGGTTTGCCGATCTTCACTGGCGTGCAGACGTGCAAGCCCGGTTACCAAACGCCGCTGCACTGGCATCCGTACGTCGAGTGCCTGTTCATCCTCGAAGGCACGATGGAGGCGTGGCTGGAAGGTCAGGAGGATAGCCCGGCGCGGCTTGGGGTCGGCGACATGATCGCACTGCCCGCCTGCGTGCCACACGTATTCCGCAATGCCGGCGAGGGACAGTTGCGGCTACTCGGTATCCACGGCTCGCCAACCCGGATCGTGCATCGCATCGAGGAATGACGGGTCAGGCGTCCAATGCGATCCCGAATGTATCGCGCAAGCCGTCGCGCCCGGCCGGAGTGATCTTCACCGCGCGCGTGTCGCGCTGGCGTGCGATCCAGCCCAGCTCGAAGCACCGGCACGCCAGCGCGGCGCCGACGCGCCCCGCGAGATGCGGCCGTCGTTCGCTCCAATCCAGGCACGGCCGGCAGAACACCCGCCGTCCGGGTGACGGGGACGCACCGAAGTCGTCGAGGAACCGCTGCCCCCGCTCGGTCACCTCGCCGCCATCGGTGCCCAACGCGACGTGGCCGCGGTCGCTCAGCGCATCGGCCAGCGCAACGCCGAGCCGACCGGCGAGATGGTCGTAGCAGGTGCGGGCGGTGCGCAGTGCCTCGCCGCCGCGCCAGGTGGTCGGGCGCGCGGGCTCCGGTCCGGTCACCGCCATCACGCCCTCCAGCATGGATCCCACCAGCGGCGAGGCCAACCTGAAGTAGCGGTGGCGGCCCTGCTTCTCGCCCGCAAGCAGGCCACCATCCGCGAGCTTTGCCAGATGGCCGCTGGCGGTCTGTGGCGTCACGTGGGCCGCGTAGGCCAGCTCCTTCGCGGTCAGCGCGCGTCCGTCCATCAGTGCGGCCAGCATGTTGGCGCGCGCCGGGTCGCCCAGCAGTGCAGCGGTCGCGGCGATGCGAGTGGAATCACTCATGGCGTTCTCCTAAGCCTCGGCTCAACATAGTCGCCGGCGGGCGCCGGTGCATGCGGCGACAGTTCGGCCGACGCCGAAGTGAATTGAGCAGAGGTCGTTGCAATGCTGTCAGGTGAGCACGTCGCGTTCCTGGCGTCACAGCGCGTCGGCCGCCTGGCGACCGCCGATGCGCGCGGCAATCCACATGTCGTGCCGGTGTGCTTCGCGATTGAGAGCGGCACGCTGTACGTGACGATCGACGAGAAGCCGAAGCGCGCGTCCGCCCGCCCATTGAAGCGGCTGCGCAACATGCTGGACAACCCCTCGGTCGCCTTCGTCGCCGACCGCTACGACGAGGACTGGCGTCAGCTCGGCTGGGTCATGCTGCGGGGACGCGCCGACATTCTGGCGGACGGGTCGGAGCACGACCGTGCGCAGGTTCTGCTGCGCGAGCGCTATGCGCAATACCGCGCCATGCAGTTATCCGAGCTGCCGGTCATTGCGCTGCGCATCGAACGCGTGACCGCTTGGGGCAACCTCACCGTTTGCCCACCGGGGTGATTGCAAGCATCATTCCCGGCAAGCGGCGGGGGTGAAACGATATGGAGCTCAATCTCAGCGGCAAGACTGCGCTGGTGACCGGTGCGAGCCGCGGGATCGGTGCGTCGATTGCTCTGGAGCTCGCGCGGGAAGGCGTGCATGTCTGCCTCGCCGCACGCGACAGGGCAAAGCTCGATGCAGTGGCCACCAGCATCGCCGCAATCTCCGGCAGCAATCGCACCACCGTCATTGCCGGCGACCTGCGTGAGCCTGCAGCGGTGAAGGCTGCTGTCGATGCGGCGGTCGCGGCGTTCGGTCGCCTTGACATCCTGGTGAACAACGCCGGCGCCACCAAGCGCGCCGACTTCTTCACCCTGACCGAGGAGGATTGGCAGGACGGCTTCGCACTGAAGTTCCACGGCTACGTCCGTGCGACGCGCGCCGCCTGGCCGCATCTGCGCGAATCCCGAGGCTGCATCGTCAACATTGTCGGCATCGGCTCGCGTACCGGCTCGGCCGAATTCACGATCGGTGGTTCGGTCAACGTCGCGCTGCTGAACTTCACCAAGGCGATGGCGGATATCGGCGTCAAGGATGGCGTGCGGGTGAACGCGATCAACCCGGGGCTGGTCGAGACTGAACGCTTCGGCCGCAACATCGAACGCGTGTCACGCGAGCATGGCTTCAACCGCGAGCAAGCGATCGAATTCCTGCTGTCCTCGCACGGCACGACGCGCGTCGGCCGGCCGGAGGAGATCGGCTGGCTGACCGCTTATCTCGCCTCGGAAAAGTCCGACTTCATTCAGGGCTGTGTCATCGACATAGACGGCGGTGCCACGCGTTCGCTGTGACCAGGAGCTTCTCATGCCCAACGCATTCATCAATACGCCCGGCAAGATCACCGCACGGCTGACCGATTATCTTGTTTCGGCGCGCTGGACCGACCTGCCAGTGGACGTGCGGCACGAAGCTCTGCGCTCGTTCGTCAACATCGTTGGCTGCACTGTGGGCGGCGCGCGGCATGAGGTGGTAGAGCTGGCCGACACGACGCTGGGCGAATACAGCGGCGACCCGCATGCAACCGTGATCGGCCGCGGCCACAGGGCCGACGCGCTGCACGCCTGCCTGATCAATTGCCTGGCGTCCAGCATCTACTCGTACGACGACACGCACGCCGAGGCGGTGGTGCATCCTGCGGGTCCGGTCGCCACAGCGGCGCTGGCATTGGCAGAGCGGCGGCCGGTCAGCGGCGCCGACCTGCTGTTCGCCGTCGCGCTTGGCATCGAGATGTCGTGCCGGTTGTCGAAGGCAATCTCGGTGCCGCCGGCGCGCGGGACGGTCGCGTGGTCACAGACCGGCATCACTGCCGGCATCGGCGCCGCGGTCGCGGCAGCAAAATTGCTGAATCTCGATGCGACACGGCTGCAATACGCCATCGGCATTGCCCTGTCGCAGGCGGCTGGGTTCCGCGTGATGCATGCAACGATGGTGTCATCACTGATGCCGGCGCAAGGCGCGCAGACCGGATTGCGCGCGGCTGTCATGGCCGAACGCGCCTTCACTGCCTCGCCGGCGGCGCTGGAAGGTCGCTACGGATTCCTTGAGGTGTTCGCTGAGACGCCGCACGTGCCGTCGTTGGTCGATGGGCTCGGCGAGCGCTTCGAGATCCTGCGCAATACCTACAAGCCGTATCCGTGCGGGATCGTGATCCACCCGATCATCGATGCCTGTCTGCAATTGCGCCAGAAGCGCGCGATCGACCCGGAACAGGTGAACACAGTGCGCATCCAGGCCTCGCCTGGTGCGATGGCGTTATGCGACCGGCGCAATCCGCAGAACGAGCTGCAGGCCCATGTCAGCCTATACCACTGGACGGCGGCGGCCCTCATCCGCGGTGTGGCGCGCATCGAAGAATTGCAGGACCCGACGGTGCAGGATCCGGCGATCATGGCGTTTCAGGACAAGGTGGAGGCGGTTGGCGATCCCGCCATTGCTGCGGATGCGACGGTCGTGACCATCACGCTTAAGGATGGTCGCAGCCATACCTGCCGCATCGATCACTGCACCGGCAGCGCAAGCAATCCGATGACCGACGCAAAGTTGACCGACAAGTTCACCGACCTCGCTCAGCCGATCATAGGCGCGGCGCGAACTCAGCGGCTGGTGGATCAATGCTGGTCGGTCGAAGGCATGGCCGACGCCGGCGACGTGGCACGCGCGGCCGCGTAGCAACGCTACTCAGCCATCGCAGCAGAACGACTGGCGTCACTGTTCGAACGAGAATATCCGCTTCCAGTCGTTCTTCATGCTGATGACAGGCCAGCCCTGGCTCTTCGCCTCGTCGTAGAGCGCCTGGGTGAAGGTTCCGACCTTGCTGTCCGGCAGGCCGTTGGCTGGCCCGTAGGCATATTCGCGCTGCGCGTCGTCGTGCAGCACGAGCATGGAAAGCCGCGCACCGTCGCCGCCTTTGGTGTATTCCAGCATCTGCTGGTCGCCGATCGAGTTGCCGAACGCCGCACGGGGCCGGCGACCGATCATCAGGTAAATGCCCTCGGGCTTGCCGGCGTGATCGTCGTTCAGCAACAGCTTCGGATCCTTGGTCAGGACCGGCTTGCCATCTTTGCCGTAGCCAAAGGAGACGCCAGCCATGGTGCCGACAACCTGCTCGGGCGGGATGCCGTAGAGCTGTTCGGCGAAGACCCGCACGAAGGCCTGGCCGCCGCCGGTGACGATGTAGGTCTTGTAGCCATTGGCGCGCAGGTATTGCAGCACCTCCTGCATCGGCTGGTAGCTGAGTTCGGTGTATGGCCGCTGCCAGCGAGGATGCCGAGCGGTCGCGAGCCATGCCTTCACCTGTGCTTCGAATTCGCCCACGGACATTCCGGTGAGTGTCGCGACAGCGATCTTCTCCAGGTCGTCCATCGGGAGTTTTGCGATTGCGTTCCCGGTTGCCGGACAGCACGGTCTTGAACGGCTCGACATTGGCCAGCTCGGGTTTTGCCTTGACCAGCGCCGGCACCCGATCGAAGCAGTAGATCAGTTGCGAGTATGCCGGTTGCTCGACCCAAAGCGTTCCGTCCTGATCGAACGTCGCGATGCGCTCTTCCGGCGGCACGAAGCCGGGGCTCGCCTGGTCGGTTGTCACTCGGACGAATTCGAGGATCGCGCGGCGTGCAGGTCCGTCATTCCAGGAGGCTAGCGGGGCGGTCTGCGCTTGTGCCGCCGCGGTGCCGATTAAGCTGGGCCATGCCGGGAGTGTGGCGAGCGAGGCGAGGAGGCTACGCCGATCCAGGCCGTTGGAAGCTGAACGTGGCATGGGCTTATCCTTCCACATGTCTTTCGGCTAGTACCCATTATCCTTGAAGCGCGAGTCACGCCGGCATTGTCATTGCGAGAAGCGAAGCGGTCCCGGACGCGATCCGGGAAGCAATCTCGTTCGATCAGGCGAACCTATGATGGGGATTGCTTCGGGTCGCTGTGCTCCTAACAAGAAACCATGAGAGGGTGCGCATCAAGGGAAGACGTGGATGGCCGGCCTCAAGGCCGGCCATGACGGTACTGGTTCATCCAGCGCGGGTCCGCCGCCAGGCGGGTGTGGAACTCGCAATGACGGGACACATGTTTCGTCTGTTCCATGCTTCTAGTAGTACCAGCCCGGACCCCAAGGCCCCCAATTCATCTCGTTGATCTGGGCGGTCATCTGCTGCTCGTCGGCTATGTGCTTCACGAACACATCCTGGCGGTAGCGGTCGTATGCAGCCTGATTGCCAACATACAGGCAGTCGCAGATTGTCGGGTCGGCGTAGGTATAGACCACGACGTTGTTGCGCACCTGGTGGACGAATTTATGCGGCGGCAGCGACGACAGCGAAGCCTGACGCGCAGGCGTGTTCGCCGGCACCAGCGTGAAGCCTGAGGCCGCCAGCATGTCCTCCTTGTTCTGCACCTGGGCTGCACACGCCGACACTGCGGCGAACGCAGCCAGAAGAACCAGGGCCGATCTGATTTGAAGCATCGCTTTCTCCTTTCTTGTTGGTTAGACGGGACGGCGGTCCACCCCTTACGCCCGCCGCGTTATCTGATACCGATTGGAGGCGCGCACCAACAGTGCCTCGGCCTCCGTCGCGACACGCTCCACTATTTCGCTGGCGGGTGGGATGTCGCTGATTAGGTCTACCGCCTCGCCGGCGATCACTGCCGCGGTGTCGAAGTCGCCGGCTCGCGCGCGGCGTCGTAGCGCGCCGCCTCTTCGGCCTGGCGCTGCAGCAGATCGAGCTCGCGACCGCGCCAACGTTCGGTGAAGCTGTTCGCCAGGACGCGACCGGTATAGGGCGCGGGCCAGACATTGCGGCGGACGATGTCGAACAGGACACTGCGGATCGTCGCATCGCCGCTTGCCGCCACGAGACGGTCCTTTGCGGTGGCTAGCGCCGCAGCCTCCTGCGAAGCGTAGAACCGCGTGCCTATCAGCACGCCATCGGCACCCAGCATCAGTGCCGCGGCGAGCCCGCGGCCGTCCGCGATGCCGCCCGCCGCGGCGACCGGGATGTCGCCCGCGACATCGACCACTGCCGGCACCAGCGCGAGCGTGCCGCGCGACATGCCGTGGCCGCCTGCCTCCGCGCCCTGCGCGATCAGCACATCGGCACCGTGCGCGATCACCTGACGCGCCTGATCGACCGTCTGCACCTGGCACAGCAGCAACGCGCCGGCCGCCTTGATTCTGCCGGCGTGCGGCTGGACCTCGCCGAACGAGAGCATGACGGCGGGTGGCCGGCGCTCCAGCACCAGGTCGAGCAAATGCGGCTGGCGGGACAGGCTCCAGGTGATGAAGCCGACACCGACCCGCGCGTCGCCCGCGGCGTCCATCTCTCGCGTCAGCCACGCCGCGTCACCGTAGCCGCCGCCGATGATGCCGAAGCCACCGGCATGGCTGACCGCGGCGGCGAGGCGCCCATCTGCCACGACGTCCATCGGGGCCAGCAGAATCGGGTGGCGCACGCCGAGGCGCTCGGTGAGGCGTGTGGTTATCGGCATTTAACGTTTCCCTCTCGCTGAGTTTGTTGCCTCGGCGCGCGTGACCGTGGCAGACAGAATCGCATGCTGAGCCGACGATCGCTATTGGCTGCTTCGATTCCCGCCGTCCTTGCCACGCCCGCCGTTGCCGCGCCGGATAGCTTCCAGGGTTTCCTCGCCGGCTTTCGCGCCGAGGCGCGCCGTGCCGGCATATCGTCCGCGACGCTGGAGCGTGCATTTGCTGGGGTACAGCCGAACCAGAAGGTGCTGGAGCGCGACCGGCATCAACCCGAATTCACCATGACCTGGGCGCAGTATCGCGCGCTGCTGATCAACGACCAGCGCATCACCAATGGTCGCGCCGCATTCCAGCAGAACCGCGCGCTGCTGGCGCGCGTGCGCGACCGATTCGCGGTCGACCCCGGTGTGATCACCGGCATCTGGGGACTCGAATCGAGTTTCGGCACCGGGATGGGCGACTTCCATGTTGTCGAGGCTTTGGCGACGCTCGGTTGGGAAGGCCGGCGCGCTGGCTTCTTCCGCGGCGAGCTCATTGCCGCGCTGCGTATTCTCGACCATGGCGACGTGACGCCGGCGCACATGCTTGGCTCGTATGCCGGCGCGATGGGGCAGCCGCAGTTCATGCCGTCGTCCTATCTGCGCTATGCGGTGGACTTCGAGGGACACGGCCGCCGCGACATATGGACCAGCAGGCCTGACGTACTCGGCTCGATCGCCAATTACCTCGCGCAGTCGGGATGGCGCGGTGGCGAGCCGTGGGGGCAGGCGATCACCGTGCCGGCGAATTTTGACCAGTCCGCGGCCGGGCGGGAAAACCGCAGGCCGGTCGGCGAATGGGCGCGGCTCGGCGTGCGCGCGGCGGGTGGCCGGCCATTGCCGCGCGGCGATGTACCGGGCGCCGTGCTGCTGCCGGACGGGGCCGGCGGTGAGGCGTTTCTGGTTTACGCGAACTTCGCCGCGATCCGTCGCTACAATCCCTCCGACTACTATGCGCTGGTGGTCGGGCTGCTCGGGGATGCTGTGGTCGCGTGAGGCTGGCGTTTGCTCTGCCGCTGGCACTGCTTGCGGGGTCCTGTCAGAAGCCAGTCCCGGTCAGTCCACACTATGTGCTTGGTGCGCCGTATCAGGCTGGGGGCGCCTGGTATTATCCGCGCGAGAGTTACGAAGGTCAGCAGACCGGGCTCGCGATGGTGTATCCGCCAGGCCATGCGGAGCTAACCACGGATGGCGAGGCGTTCGACCAGACGGCGCTGGCTGCGGCGCACCAGACGCTGCAGCTTCCCGCGATCGCGCGGCTGACCAACCTGGAGAACGGCCTGGCGGTGGTCGTGCGCATCAATGACCGCGGGCCGGCAACGCCGCATCGGCTGATCGAGGTGACGCGTCGTACCGCGTCGCTGCTGCGCTTCGCGGATGACAACGCGGTGCGCGTGCGCCTCGAGGTGCTGGCGGCGGAGAGTTATGCCGCGGTCGACGCTGTGCCGGGAACGCCGAAGTTGCAAATTGTGACGGCACCACTCGGCAAGGTGAGACAGAGCGATCTGCCGCCGATCGGCAGTGTCGCGCCGATGGGTGCTCCGACCGAGGTTGCGTCTCAGCAGAATGAACCATCCGGCGCCGCTCCGGCGTTGCGGTTGCCCGAGGCGGTGGAGCAGGGAGCGCCCGATCCCGGCGAACTGTTCGTGCGACTCGGTAAATTCCAGGGCTACGCAAACGCCAACATGCAACGCGGACGCGTTGCCGGTCTGGGCGCACGCATCGTGAGCACGCGCGAGGGGCGGGTGCAGACGCATCTGGTGATCGTTGGTCCGCTATCGACCGTCCAGCAGGCCGATATGGTGCTGGACCAGGCGCTCCAGTCAGGAGTAACCGATGCGCGGATCGTGGTGGAATAGGAGTTGAGTCGCCATGCTCACGCGCCGGGAAACCCTGTTGACATCAGCGATCTTCATCGGCGGTGCACTTCCCGCCGCCGCGCAGCCACGTCACCCGGCGCAGCAGAAGTCGGGCGCGCATGGCGGGAAGAAGGATATGGCGGCTGGCAGTCCGGCCGACACGCCACTCGGTCCGGTGGATACCGCGGCGCGCTGGGCATTCGTCATGGATTTCGCCACCGGTGCCACGCTGCTGGAGAAGGACGCGGATACCCAGATGCCGCCTTCGTCGATGACCAAGCTGATGACGATCTACCTGGTCTACGAACGGCTGAAGCAGGGGAAGCTGAAGCTCGACGACGAGCTGGCGGTGAGCGAGCGGGCGTGGCGGATGGGCGGTTCGAAGATGTTCGTTCAGCTCGGCACGCAGGTCCGGGTGGAGGATCTGATCCGCGGCGTAATCGTGCAGTCGGGCAATGACGCCTGCATCGTGTTTGCCGAGGCGATCGCGGGATCGGAGGAGCAATTTGCCGAACTGATGAACCAGAAGGCGAAGGAACTCGGGCTGACCAATTCGTTTTTCAAGAATTCCACCGGCTGGCCTGATCCGGAGCAACACATGAGCTGCCGCGACATCGCGACGTTGGCGCGGCGCATCATCCTCGATTTCCCCGAATACTATCACTACGACGCAGAGAAGACGTTCAAGTACAACAATATCGAGCAAGGGAACCGCAATCCGCTGGTGCAGAAGGGGACGGCCGACGGGCTGAAGACCGGCCACACCGAGGCGGGCGGCTATGGTCTGGCGGCGAGCGGCAAGCGTGGCGACCGGCGGGTCATTGTGGTGCTGAACGGGCTTGAGTCCATGCACCAGCGCGCCGAGGAGGGCGAGCGGCTGATGGACTGGGCGTTCGCTAACTTCGAGGACGTGACGTTGTTTGCCGCAGGCGACGTGATCGAGCGCGTGCCGGTGTGGCTTGGCACCAGGCCGACCGTGGCTCTGGTCGGCGGGCGCGACCTGATCGTCACGATGCCGCGCAACTGGCGGAAGAATGCGTCGGTGAAGGTGAGCTACGACTCGCCGATTCGCGCGCCAGTGGCGAAGGGAACGACGCTGGGCAAGCTCATGGTGACGGGGCAGGGCGTGCCGAATATGGAGGTGCCTCTGCTTGCTGGCGATGACATCGCGAAACTCAGCCTGCCTGGTCGCGCCATCGCGGTGCTGTCGCATTATGTGACGGGCGGATAGTGAAGCGGTCTCGATGGAGACTGCTTCGTCGCTGCGCTCCTCGCAATGACAGAAGCAGGGCTGGATGACCTCGGGCCGGTTCATAACGCTGGAGGGCGGCGAGGGCGCCGGCAAGTCCACTCAGGCTCGGCTGCTGGCGGATGCGCTGGTGCAGCTTGGTCTGCCGGTGCTGCGGACGCGCGAGCCTGGCGGTGCGCCGGGCGCGGAGTTTCTGCGCAACCTCCTGCTCGGCGATGCGGTGGACTGGTCCGCGTCGGCTGAGATGCTGCTGCACTTCGCCGCTCGGGCCGAACATGTGGAGAAGACGATCGGGCCGGCGCTGGCGGCCGGGATGTGGGTGGTCTGCGATCGGTTCTTCGATTCGACAATGGCGTATCAGGGCTACGGCCTTGGTGCTGACCGCGCCGCGATCGCGACGCTGACCGGGCTGCTCGGCATCGTTCCCGACGTTACGCTGGTGCTGGATGTGAGCGATGCGGTGGCGGTTGCGCGGCAGTTGGAGCGCGGCGCCGATGCCGATCGGTATGAGAAGCTCGACGCGCTGTTCCATGCTCGGGTGAACCAGGGCTTTCGCGACATCGCCGCGGCGGCAGCGGAACGCTGCGTGCTGATCGCAGCGGATGGCCCCATCGACGCGGTGCACGCCGCCATCATGCAGGCGCTGCGCGCGCGGCTGGCGCTGCCGAATTAGCGCTCCACGTAGCCGTCGCGGGTCTGCGGCAGCTTCCACCCAAGGACGCGGCCGGCGACGAAGTTGCGCAGCACCTGCGCGGTGCCGCCGCCGATGGTGAACATGCGCGCATCGCGTGCCATGCGTTCCATCGGGTAGTCGCGCGAGTAGCCGCGCGCGCCGAACATCTGGAGAGCGTCGTTGGTGACCTTGATGGCCATTTCGGAGGCGAACACCTTGGCCTGCGCGGCGAGCAGGGGATCGGGGAACGGATCGGCGCTGGCCGCGGCGCGATACACCGCAAGACGCGCCGCGTTGAGCTGGATCGCCATGTCGGCGAGCATCCATTGCAGGCCCTGGAATTCGCCGATCGGCCGGCCGAACTGGTGGCGCTCCTTGGCGAAGGCGGTGGCCGCCTCGAATGCGCCCTGGGCGAGGCCGAGCGCCACCGTCGCGGCACCGACGCGTTGGCTGTTGTAGGCGTTCATCAGGTCGGCGAAGCCGTGCAGCCGGCCTTCCGGTGACTGCAACACCATCTCGTCAGGAATTTCGAGGTTCTCGAAGCGGATCTCGGTTTCTGGAATGCCGCGCAGGCCCATGGTGGGTTCACGCTTGCCGATCACCAAGCCCGGCGCCTGGTCGCGAATGGCGAGAAAGCCGCCGATGCCGCGCGCGCGACCGCCCTCGTCGAACACGCGGGCGAAGATCAGGTGCAGCTTCGAGACGCCGCCGCCGGTGATCCAGTGCTTGCGGCCGTTGAGCAGCCAGTAGCCGTTGCGGCGATCGGCGCGCGTGGTCATGTCGGTGGCGGCGGAACCGGCGTCGGGTTCGGTGATGCAGATCGCCGGCTTGTCGCCGTCCAGCACGAGCCGCGCGGCAAGCCGTTTCTGCGCCTCGCTGCCGTACTGCATGACGGCGGAGATAGCGCCCATGTTGGTCTCGACCGCGATGCGGCCGGTGACGCCGCAGACGCGCGCCATTTCCTCGATGATGACGACCGCGTCGAGGAAGCTGCCGCCGGCGCCGCCGTATTCGCGCGGGATGGTGTAGCCGAGCAGACCCGCATCGCGCAGGGCTGCGACGTTGTCCCAGGGGTAGGCTTCGGCGCGGTCCACCTCGGCTGTGCGTGGCGCGATCACAGAGTCAGCGACGTCGCGCGCCACTGATTGCAGTTCCCGTGCGGCGGACGGAAGCTCGAACAGCATGGACGCGGTCCTCGGTGTCGGTTTTGCGCAGCCTGCTGCCGAGCAGCCGTGCCGGCAAGGTGGGCCTGGAGGGCGGGAGGCCAGGGAGGTGAACGGGCTGCCTGAGACCGAACTCGATGTGCGGGACTGGTGATATGAGCGCAGAGTGGACCCAACGGCTCGGGTTCAGAACGCAAGCCGAGCGACGCCGGCGTCGAGGAAGCTGCCGCCGGCGCAGCGGCAGTAGCGCGGGATGTTGTGGTGCAGCGGTCCGACGTCGCAGCGCGGCAGTATGGAAGTGAGACCTGGCTCACAGACATGCAGCGGCTAACGCCTCATCTGGCCATGGTCAATTCGCTCGCATCGGAGGTCCGGCATGGTGGCATATCCCCCTCGAAGCCCGATGGACCCGGTTGTGGCGGAGGCCTTGCGCCAGCAGCGCGACGTGAAGCCCAGGCTCGACTTCGACCGGTTGCCGGGCAGCTACGTGTCGGATCACAGCTCGATGAACCCTGTCACCGTGACCCGGGTGACCGGCCATCTCGGACTGAAGGCGCTGATCTACAAGACGCCGGTGCACATGGACTTCGACGGCGATCCGGAAGCCTACGCGGCGCCGGTCAGCGTCACCGATCTGCGGCCGCGTGGCGGCGTGATGCACGAGACGAGTTTGAAGAACGCCACCAACGAGAAGGACCCGTCGCCGGTCTTCAACGCCAACCCTGACCTGAACACGTTCGAATGGACGGGTGTCCGCTCGCGCGCCGATACGGCATGGGACGTCGCAGGCGATCAGCCGGGGCACAAGAAGCCGGCGGGCACGCCGGTGGCCGAACCCAGCACGGTGATCGACTTCCGGCCGTTCCTGCGCGACACCAACGGGACGTTTCCGATCTTTCGCCGCGGCACCGATTTTTACTCGCCGCGCACTGCGATGAACGGTCCGGATGGCCAGGCGGTCAACGCGCTGACGGTTCCCTATGCGGTTCTGAGCACGGCGCTGCACCGCAACGGACATGTGCGCCTGGGCGATGTCGGCCTGGCAATACGACCGACGACCGGCATATCTTCCGGCTTTCTGTTTGCCGATGCGGGCGGCGGGGCTTCGCTCTCGGTGGGCGAGTGTTCGGCGAAGTTGGTGCGCGCTCTGTTCGGCGGCCCGCCCACCAATGAGGCGGTGAGCTTCCTGGTGTTTCCGCGCACCTCCGCTGGCGATGTTGCGATGCCCGACCTCATCCCAGGTCTGTTGCAGGCCGCATTGGGCGATCTCGCCGATTTCGCCAATGTGGACGAGGTCGTCACGCGGCTCGCACAGCCACAGTTCGGCGAACCACTGTTTGTCGGACGCACCTTCGTGCCGCGGACCGGCTTCCGTCGCCCCGTGATGAAGGCGCTGGAGGACGAGGACAGTGTCGCGACAGTCAACGTGGAGGACGCGCTGCGTCGCGCCGGCCTGCCGTGACGGCGAACCATCACGGGGGCTTCGACACGGTGCGCCAGTCGTACCAGTCCCACAGTGTGTTGTTGAGGTAGAAGGCCAATGGCAGTCCGACCACGATAACGCCGCCGGTCACCGCTGTTGTCGCCGCGGAGCCGGTCCACCAGCACAGCGTTCCGAGATTTATCGCGGTAAACATCGGCTTCACGGTCAGGTACTTGGCGGTATTGCGTGACAGGCTGGTCAAGGCGTGGAAACTGCCGTTGGCGCTGACATTGGTGTTCGGCCAGAAATAGTCCCAGCCGAAATCGTTCGCGGTGAACAGGACGAAGCTGCCGGCGGCATTGATGGCCGACAGGGCACCCATCGTTACGCCCTTACACAACTGCCTATAGCAGGCTACTCCGATCGAACGGCCAAGGTGTTTAAGCCTCGGGATCAGCCGCTTGTTGGCGGCGCCGATGAGCAGCAGTGGCAGCGGATTGACGCGGCGTCGCCTGGCGTGGAAGCTGCACCCCATTGAACCTACGAGAGGCAATCATGGAAGCGGTCCCGCTGAAGGTGTTCTGGCAGCCTGGATGAACGAGCTGCCTGAAACTCAAAGAGTTTCTCTCGGTCCGTGCGATCGAGTTCCAATCCATCAATGTGCTGGAAGACCCCACCGGGCTCGATGAGCTGAGACGGCTGGGAGCGCGCTCGGTGCCCGTGCTGTCGCGCGGCGACGACTACGTGTTCGCGCAGAATATCGGCCACGTGGTGAAGTTCCTCGGGCTGAACGAGGCGACCGGTCCGGTGCTGTCGCCCGACCAACTGATCGGGCGGCTCGACCTGTTCCTGGGCGCCGCGATCCGCATGGTCCCGCAGATGCCGGATGCGAAGCTGGCGACCGAAGTGCCGAACCGTCCGCGCAGCTACCGTGTCCTCGGGCATCACATCTTCCGCATTGCGGAGACGTTTATCGAGGTCGCGAACGGCGCGGATCTGGAGTATGCGCGGCTGACCTCGACACCGCCCGATGCGATGCGGACGACCGCGGATATCGTGGCGTATGGCGGGGATGTGCGCCAACGGCTGGCGTCATGGTGGAGCGCGAAGCCGGACAAGTCGGCGCGCGAGACGGTGCAGACCTATTACGGCCCGCAGCTGCTGCACGAGTACATGGAACGCTCCACGTGGCATGTCGGCCAGCACGTCCGGCAGTGGATCATGCTGCTCGGCATGGCCGGCATCGAGCCTGACCATCCGCCCAGCGCGCCAGACTTCGTGGGATTGCCGATGCCCAGCCAGGTTTGGGACGGGTAGTCCGGGGTTTTGGTGCAGGTTCCGTCGCCACTCGGCCGGCTGCCGGACCATAAGCTGCTGCTGGGGCTGTTCCTGCCGATGCAGCAGGGTGCATGGAGCCCATCGAAGGCGCCACGTTCCACGTCCTGGACGTTCGACTACATCGCGCGCTGCACGACGATGGCGGAGGCGCTCGGTTTCGACCTGGTATTCGGGCTCGCGCAATGGCTCGGCAAGGGCGGCTACGGCGGCGAGATGCGCTTTCGCGAGCACGAGGTGGATCCGATCATCGCCAATGCTGCGCTGGCCTCGCTGACGCGGTCGATCGTGCTGATCAATACGGTGCATGTGCTGTACGCGTGGCATCCACTGCATCTCGCGAAGTTCGGCGCCGCGCTGGACCACATCAGCGGCGGACGATGGGGCATCAATGTCGTCACCGGCTACAAGCCGAGCGAATACCGCATGTTCGGGCTGGAGCCGATCGAGCACGACCTGCGCTACGCGATGGCGGACGAGTTCACCACGATCATGGAGCGGCTGTGGAGCGAGGATGAGGAGCTGAGCTTCGCGGGGAGGTTCTGGCGGACGGAGCGGGCGTTCCTGGCGCCGAAGCCGGGGCAGCGTCGGCCGTTCCTGGTCAATGCCGCGTCGTCGAGTGCCGGCCTCGACTATGCAGCGAAGCACTCGGACCTGATCTTCATCACCAGTCCGGCGGGCGCCGATCCCGCATTGGCGTGCGAGGCGCTGCCGGCGCACAACGCGAGGATCAAGGCGCTGGCCCGAGAGTACCGGCGTGAGGTCAAGACCATCATCAATCCGCACGTGATCTGTCGTCCCACTGAGCAGGAGGCGCGAGCGGCCTACGCGGCCATTCTTGAGAACGAGGACACGGTCGCCGCCGACAATTTCGTGCGCACATTTCAAAGTGGCGATACGGCGTCATGGCGGGGCCATACCCGCGCTCAGTGGGTGATCGGCGGCAACGTTCACCTTGTTGGCACACCCGCGCAGATCGTCGAGTGGTTCGGCAGGCTGCATGACGCGGGCTGCGACGGCGTGCAGGTGAACTTCTTCGACTATCTGCCCGACCTTGAATTCTTCGGCCGGGAGGTGATCCCGCTAATGCGCGAGGCCGGGCTGCGTCACTGAGCCCGGGCTGGCCGGTTAGGCTGCGTCAGTCTGACGAAGCTGACCACAGCCGAGGCCGCGGCGGTGCAGGCCGCGACGACCAGCGCCTCGCGCGTGCCGCTTTCCGGAAACAACCCGAACATCAGGGCGACCAGCGCCGCGCCCATGCTCTGGCCGAGCAGGCGTGATGTCGCCTGCATGCCGCTTGCTGCGCCGGCGCGCAGCGGAGGCGCCGATGTGAGGATCGCGCGGTTGTTCGGCGTATTGAAGAAACCGAAGCCGATGCCGCAGATCAGCAAGCGCCAGACGATGTCGAACGCAGTTGGGTGTGCAGGCAGCATGCTCAACAGGGCGAGCCCTGTCGCCATAACCGCCAGACCGCACCCGCCGAGCAGTCCCGCCGGATAACGGTCCGACAATCGCCCGGTGAACGGCGCGATCACCGCCACGGCGAGCGGCCACGGCGTCAGCAGCAGGCCCGTCTCCACCTGGCCGAAGCCGAGGGTGTTCTCAAACAGGAACGGCAGCGCGACCAGTGCCATGCTCTGTGCGATGAACGAGCAGATGGAGGTGACGACCGACAACGCGAACAGCGGGATGCGCAGCAGATCGACCGGCAGCATGGGCGAGTGCTGCGACAATTGCCGCGTCACGAGGACGAAGCCGAACACCATGGCGAAGCACAGCTCCGCGCCGGCCAGACTGGCGCTCTCGCCATGGCCCAGTCCGCTGATCGCGCTGACCAGGACGCCGAAGGTGAGCGCGCTCCAGATCGCGCTCGATGCGTCGAAGCGCGCACCGGAACGGCGTGTCCGTGGCAATGCGCGGAATGCGATCGGGATCGCCAGCGCGCCGATCGGCACGTTCACGGCGAACAGCCAGGGCCATGGCGCGACCGACAGGATGCCGGCGGCGACAGTGGGTCCGACCGCCGATGCGATCGAGCCGATCGTCGCGTTCAGGCCGACGCCGCGGCCGAGCCAGCGTCGCGGATAGATGAAGCGCACGAGTGCGCCGTTGACGCTCATGATGCCGGCGGCGCCGAAGCCCTGGATAACGCGCGCGATGGTCAGCGTCGTCAGCGAATCCGACATCGCGCAGCCCAGCGAGGCGACGGTGAAGACGATCAGGCCATACTGATAGACGCGGCGATAGCCGTAGATGTCGCCGAGTGATGCCAGCGGCAGCAGCGAAATCGTCACCGCGAGCTGGTAGGCGTTCACCACCCAGATCGAGGAGGCGGGACTGGCGTCGAGATCGCGCGCGATCGTCGGCAGCGCCACGTTGGCGATCGCGCCGTCCAGCACCGCAAGCGTCAGGCCGAGCGCGATGGTCAGGATCGCCCAGTAGCGCTGGGGCAAGGGAACGCCATCGGGGGCGGCAAGGCCGTGCCGGTGGGCCGGCTGGTCCTCCGCCATCAGCCGAGCGGCCAGTGCGCCGGCCTCGGCCGGTAGCATTGTGGCCGCGGCGCCCATCACCGTCGTGGTGTCGAGATCGGCGAGGTCGGGGCGGCGGAGCACCGTGACGGCTGGCGCCGCGCGGTGCAACGAGGGCCGGGTCGGAGTTGCGCGAGAACAGCACGACGGATGGGCAGCCGGCGGCGGCGAGCAGGTGCATCGGTCCGGTGTCGTTGCCGATGGCGATTCGTGCGGCGCGGGCAAGGCTGGTGAGCTGGGCGAAGTCGGTGCGGCCGGTCAGATCGAGCGCGCCGGGGATTGCGCGCGCCAGGTCCCGCTCGGTCGCGGCACCGATCACCACTGGCGACATGCCGCGCTCGGTCAGCATCGCCGCCAGTTCGCGATAGCGGTCGGCCGGCCAGCGCTTAACCGGACGGTGCGGCGAACTGCCGGGCACCAGCAGCGCGAAATTTGCCGGCAGAGCGAAGGGGGTGAGATCGGCGTGGCTCCAGGACAGGTCGACGGGTTCGCGGCGGTCGATGCCGGCCTGGCGAAGCTGGCCGAACTGGCGGTCGATGTCGTGCGTCCGGTTGCGGTTCGGGTCACGATCGGGCAGCGCGCAGCCATAGGCGATGCCCGACCAGTCGGGACGGCTCTTGTGAGGAAACAGATGGAAGTAGCGGTTGGACCGGGTGGAGGTCTGGAGGTCGTAGGCGCGGTCGAACCTGCCCTCGATCAGCCGCCGCCGCAGCCGCCGCCAGCCGGACAGATCCCACCACTCGGGCCGCTCGTCGATCCAGATTGTGTCGAACCAGGGCGATTGCGCCAGCCAGTCGGCGAAGGGCGCGGTGGTCAGCAGGGTGATATGGGCGCCGGCGTGGTGGCGGCGGATCGCGGCGAACGGGCCGAGCGACAGGACGACGTTGCCGAAGGCGCCAAGCTTCACCACCAGGATGCGGCGGGGTTCCGCCATCACGCTGGGGGATGGGTGGCGGCCCAGTGGCGGGCGATGTCGATGCGGCGCGTGATCCAGACGCCGGAGAACCGGCTCACATGATCGAGCAGCCGCTCCAGGCCGCCGGCGCGGGCAGGATGGCCGATGATCCGCATATGCAGGCCGATGGAAAGCATGCGCGGCTGAGTGGCGCCCTCGCGATACAGGAAGTCGAAAGCGTCACGGCAGTAGGTGAAGAAGTCGTCGCCGGTGGCGAAGGTGCCGCGGCCGAATTTCGAGTCGTTGGTGGAGAGGCTGTAGGGGACGACCAGATGCGGCTTGCCCTGGACCGTCACCCAATACGGCAATTCGTCATCATAAGCATCTGAATCATAGAGAAACCCGCCTTCTTCGACCAGGAGGCTGCGGGTGTTCAGGCTGGGTCCATAGCGGCAGTACCAGCCGAGCGGACGCTCGCCCATGGTCTGTTGCAGCGAGGCGACGGCGCGGCGGATGCGCTCGCGCTCCTCGGTTTCCGACAGTTCGTAGTGCTTTTCCCAGCGCCAGCCGTGGCAGCAGACGTCGTGGCCGGCGGCACGGATGGCGGCGGCGGCGGGAGGATGGCGTTCCAGCGCCAGGGCGCAGCCGAACACGGTGAGCGGGATGCTGCGTTCGGCGAACAGGCGCATGACGCGCCAGAAGGCGACGCGGCTGCCGTAGGCGAACATGCCCTCGGCGGCGAGATCGCGGCCCTTTACGCCGGGGTTCAGCATGCCGTTCTCGGTGAGGCCCCATTCGGAGGCGGGATCGCCGTCGGGCACCGAAGGTTCCGAGCCTTCCTCGTAGTTCAGCACGAAGTTCAGCGCGAGCCGCGCGCCGCCCGGCCATTTCGGGTCGGGTGGGTTGGCGCCATAGCCGATCAGGTCCCGTTGCATGGCGGCCAGATTGCCCTGATCGGTGCCCGCTGGCCACTGGTTGACTGGCTCGTGATACGCGCCGAAAAGCCGCGCATGTCGGCCACCGCCACGTCGTGGATTCTCAGCGAAGGCTATGCCGGGCTGCAGGCGCAGGCGCTTGGACTCGCCGAGGCGGCCGGGCTGGAGCCCGAGATCCGCGTGCTGGCGCCGCGCGCTCCGTGGAAGTGGGTGACCGCATCGCTTTGGCCCTCGCCGCTGGCGGCGGTGCCGGATGCGGTGCGGGCGCCGCTGCCCGAGCTGGTGATCGGCTGCGGCGGCGTGGCGGCGGCGGTCGGCGCGGCGTTGCGTCGGGACGACCGGCCGGTCGTGCAGGTGCAGCATCCGCGCATGGACCCACGCCGCTTCGACCTGATTGTGGTGAACCGGCACGACGAGCTGACGGGGCCGAACGTCGTGGTGACGCGGACCGCGCTGCATCGGGTCACGCCTGCGCGCCTTGCCGCCGCAGCGGAGGCGTGGCGGCCACGGCTGGCGCACCTGAAGCGGCCGCTGGTCGCGGTGCTGGTGGGTGGCAGCAATGGCCGGTTCAGGCTGGACGCCGCGGTCGGCAGCGAACTCGCCGGTCAGCTTGCGGCGATGATGCGGGACGACGGTGTCGGCGTCGCGGTCACCCCCTCGCGCCGGACCGATGCGGCGGTGACGCGCGTGCTGGCCGAGACGCTGGCGCCGCTCGGCGGCCATGTCTGGGACGGCAGCGGCGACAACCCGTATTTCGGCATGCTGGCGCTGGCCGATGCGATCGTGGTCACGATCGACAGCGTGTCCATGGTGTCCGAGGCGGTGGCGACTGCGGCGCCGGTGATGCTGGCGCGACTGCCGGGCCGGTCGCGCCGCAACGCCCTGTTCACCGAGGGGCTGCTGCGCGACGGCCGCGTGCGCGAATTCAACGGACGGCTGGAATTGTGGCCGGTGACGCCGCTCGATGACACGGCGGAGGCCGCGGCGGAGATGTGCCGTCGGCTCGGCCTGTCGTATCCGGACGCTCCATGCTGAACATCCAGACGTTCGACAACCGCGTCGGCGGCAACGTGCTGTACAAGGCATTGGCGCATCCGTTGGCTGCCGAGGCGATAGCGCGACTTTATGCGCGTCTTGCCGGGCCGGTCGCGGTGTACGATCCCGAAGGCATCGCCACCGCATTGTTCGCACTGTATCCCGAGGCGCCTCCGCTTGCCGGGCTCTTTGTGCATGACGTGGCCGCGGTGGGCGAGGAGCGCGCGGGCCATATTGCGCGAGCACTGACCGATCTTCCGGAGAGTGGCGCGCGCGTCGTGCTGATCGCCGCGTTCGATGCGGGGCGGATTGCCGCGCGTATCTTGCATCTGCTGCCTGACGGGGCGGAGGTGATCACGCTGGATGCGGTGAAGCTGCCCGATGCGCTGCTGACCAATCGCGCGCGTTATCTCGACAAGCTGAACTTTGCGACGAACTTTGTGTTCTTCCGCGACGGCGATGGGCTTTCGACACGGCTCGTGTCGGCGAACTACTGGTCGGGCTATGGCGGCGGTGCGATGCGTCTGTGGCTGCGGCTGTTCGATGCGGCCGGCGGCGTGCTGGCGACGTGGCAGAAGGAAGTGCCGGCGGGACCTGGCGGGTTTTCGATTGACAGCCGCACGGTGCGCGAACACTTCGACCTGCCGTCCTTCACGGGCCAATTGTTCGTGCACGCGATCGGCGCGACCGGGCATGACGTGGTGAAATACGCGCTCGATACGTATGCGGGCGACAACGGCGCCAGCCTGTCGTGCACGCATGATGCCAACGCGTGGCCGTCGGATCGCTATGCCGGATTGCCGGCGCCACGCGACGACGAGAGAGTGGTCTTGTGGCTGCAGAACAGTCACGCGACACCGATCCCGCCTGGGGCCGTTGCGCTGGATCGCATGGGCGCGGAGCGGCCGGTCGCTGTGACGCAGGAGGTCGGGCCCATTCGCCACGGTCGCTGTCGATGTCGCGCATGTGCTGCCGGAGGTGCGGTGGCCGGCGCAGATCGAGGTACGCGCCGGGCGGCATGTGGTGCGGCCACGCTATGAGGTGACGCGCGGCGAACGCGTTCGCATCGCGCATGTCAATGTCGAGCGCAGTGACCTGAGGCCGGATGTGACCATCGCTCGGCTTCCGGCCCAGTTGGGGCGCGGCTATCTGCTGCCGTTCCCCGTGCTGCCGCGCGAGCGGTTCCGCAGCATCGTCCAGCCGACACCGATGGCGGTGTCACAGCAGCACGCTGCCGCTGCGGCTCGATGTGTTTGACGAGGCGGGGAGGAAGGTGGCGGAGCGGTTCCTCGGCTGTCTGCCGCGCGATCACGATGTGGCGCTGGAAGTCGATGACGTGGCGAGGGGACACGCTGAGCTGGTCTACGATTTTCGCGACGGGGGCGAAGCGGACGGTTGGTTGCATGCGCTGTTCCGCTACGAGGACCGGCAGTCCGGCCACGCCGCTGAGTCGAGCTTTGGCGGGCATATCTTCAATACGATCATGACGTATCGCGGTGAGCCGCAGTCGTATAACGGGCCGCCGCCCGGGCTGACCACGCGGTTGTTCCTGAAGCTGGGCGATACGCGGCGCCGCAGCTTCGCTGTGCTGATCTATCCGGCATCTGCGCCCTGGCACGGGCATTCCGCGACCACGCTGCTGCTGCATGACGGTGCGGGCGAGGTGATCGCGGAGCAGTGCGTGGCGATTGCGTGTTCAGGCTCGACGATGGTCTGGCCGCATGTCGCGTTCGGCGAAGCGGCGCTGCGCCAGGCGGGCCCGGAAGGCTATGTGCTGGTGCGGGACACGACGTGCCGGCTGTTCGGCTACCACGGTCTGATGGACGATGCCGGCGGCTTCTCGCTGGACCACATGTTCGGGTTCTGAAGGGCCGCTGCTCCATGCCTGGGGTTTCCCTTGATCCGGGTCAAGGCGTGTGCATAGTCCGCGCCACCGTGCATGCACGGATTGGAGGAAACAGACAATGTCCACCCTGAACACAGGCCGCCGCACTGTCTTCAAAGCGGCCGCCGCGGCAGCGGTTACCGCGTTGACGCCGATTGGCCTGGCGACGGCGCAGCCGGCCGCTCCACCGCGCAACCGGACGATGAGCCTGGTCTGGGGTGGGCGCGAAGGGCGCTGGGTGGATTTCGAATTGTGGAATCCTTACTCGATCGGTTCGAACCACCAGAACGGTCCTAATATTATCTATGAGCCGCTGGCCTATTACAGTGCGTTTGCCGACAAGACCTATATGTGGCTGGCGGAAAGCTACCAGTACACGCCTGACTTCAAGCAGCTCACCATCAAGACGCGCTCGGGGATCTCGTGGTCGGACGGCACGCCGTTCTCAGCCGAGGACGTGGCGTTCACGCTGAACAGTCTGCGCGATCTGGGCCCCAAGGTGAAATGGGGCGTCGATGTGCAGCAGGTGATGAAGGAGGCGAAGGCGACCGACGCCAACACGGTCGTGGTCGATTTCGTGGTGCCCGCGCCGCGGTTCTTCTTCTTCGTGACCTACAAGTACGACATCGGCGTCTATATCGTGCCGAAGCACATCTTCGCTGGTCAGGACTGGACGACGTTCAAACACTTCGACATCGCCAAGGGCTGGCCGGTGAGCACGGGGCCGTGGAAGGTGACGGAGGCCTCGCTGCAGCAGAAGGTGTTCGACCGACGCCCTGAGTGGTGGGCGGTGAAGGCGGGGCTGGCGCCGCTGCCGGCGATCGAGCGCACGATCTGGCTGCCATATGCGGGCGAACAGGCGACGGCGCAGGCGCTGATCACCAACCAGTTGGATGCGGCGACCGGCATGCAGCCGGCGACGTTCCCGACGCTGTTCCGCGGCAATCCGAAGCTCATCACACATACTGGCCAGAAGCCTCCGTATGGCTACGTCGATTGGTGGCCGATCTCGCTTTACGTCAACAACGAGGTCAAGCCGTACGACGACAAGGACGTTCGGTGGGCGGTGTCGCATTACGTCGACCGGCAACAGTTGATCGATGTGGGGTATCTGGGTGCGTCGCAGGTGTCGTCGCTGCCGATGCCGCCTTACCCGCCGTTGCAGCCGTACTTCGATGCGGTGAAGGACCTGTTGGCCAAGTACGACACGCTGGCATTCGATCCGAAGAAGGGTGACGCGCTGCTGTCAGGCAAGGGGTTCAAGAAGGACGGCGGCGTCTGGGTTGATGCGCAGGGCAAGAAGCTCACGCTGGACATCATCGGCTTCGGCGCTTCCGGGCCGGCGATCGGGCCGGTGCTGTCGGAGATGCTCAGACGCCATGGCATCGAGGCGAGCATGAGCATGCCGCCCGATTTCGACGACCGGTTCCAGAAGGGCCAGTTCGTTGGGTCGATCTACGGTCATGGCGGCTCCATCACCGAGCCATATTCGACGTTGCGCCTGTATCAGGGGCGCAGCGTTGCGGTGCCCGGCGCACACCTGGTGAACTTTGCCCGATGGAAGAACGCGGAGTTCGATAAGATCACCGACGAGATGTATGTGACCGATCCGAACAACAAGCCGAAGATGATCGAGTTGTTTCATCGCGCGATGGAGATCTGGCTGCCGGAGCTGCCGGACATCCAGTTGGTGCAGAATTTTCATCGTATTCCGATGAACACCACCTATTGGAAGAACTGGCCGACCGCCGACAATGACTATGTCAACGGCGCCTCCTGGCACCTGACTTATCCGATCGTGCTGTGGAACCTGCAGCCGGCCTGACGTAATGCAGCTTGCCTACATTGCGCGTCGGTTCGGCGTATTTCTGCTGATTGTCTGGCTGGCGGCGTCGCTGAACTTCTTTTTGCCCAAGCTGTCGGGGCAGGATCCGGTGCGCACCAAGCTGCTGCAGTCGGCGCAGCTTGGCGGCTATGTGCATGCCGGTCTTGAGGACATGGTGAAGGAGTACGATCAGCGCTTCGGGCTCGATAAGCCGCTGTGGCAGCAATATCTGACGTATCTGCGCGCCACGGCGCGGCTGGATTTCAACTATTCGATCGCCAACTATCCGCGCACGGTGCGCGAGATGGTTGGCGAGGCGGTGCCGTGGACGGTGGGTCTTCTCGGCACCACAACGCTGCTGTCGTTTGGTATCGGCACTTTGATGGGCGCGTTGCTCGCGTGGCCTGGCGCGCCGCGCTGGATGCGCTGGCTGATGCCGCCGTTATGGGCGCTGCATGCCATCCCGTTCTTTCTGCTCGGGCTTATCCTGATGTACCTGCTGGCGTTCCAGGTTCCGCTGCTGCCGATATTCGGCGGCTACAGTGCGGGCGCGAGCCCGACGCTGTCGCTGGGTTTTGTGTGGGATGTGGTGTCGCACGCGCTGCTGCCGGCTTTGTCGATCGTGCTGGTGGCGACGGGCGGCTGGGCGCTGGGGATGCGCGGGATGATGGTCACGACGATGGGCGAGGATTACGTGACCTTCGCCGACGCGAAGGGACTGAGGAGTTCGACGATCTTTCTGCGGTACTGCGTGCGCAATGCGATCCTGCCGCAGACGACTGCGCTGGCGTTGGCGTTGGGGCAGATTTTGTCCGGCGCGGTGCTGGTGGAGGTCATCTTTGGGTATCCCGGTATTGGGGCGCTGCTGTTCCAGGCGATACAGGAGAACGACTTCTTTCTGATCCAGGGGATTGTGTTCACTGTGATCGTGGCGTTGGGGTTGGCGACTTTGATTCTCGATGTGGTTTATCCGTGGCTGGATCCGCGGATTTCTTATCGGCGGGGTGATTGATGGAGGTGGCTTGGGGCCTGGTTTCGCCCCCTCCCCCTGGCCCCCTCCCGCGAGGGGAGGGGGAGGCGTGTGATGTGGCGCTATGTTCGGCGCAATCCGTCGTTGGTTGTTGGCATTGCGTTGCTGACGGTGCTGGCGCTGTTCATTGTGATCGGCAATCTTACTGTGGATACCGACCTCGCGCGGCCGCTGTCGGTGCGCGCGCTGCAGCCGCCATCGTGGGAGCATCCGTTCGGCACTGACCGCCAGGGACGCGATCTGTTGGCGGCGATGGTCGCGGGGACGCCGCTCACGCTGAAGATTGGCTTCATCGCCGGGTTTCTCGGTGTCGGCATCGGCACCGTACTGGCCTTCGTCGCGGGGTATTATCGCGGTATGACGGATACGGTGATCCGCGGCATCGCCGATATTGGCCTGACCGTGCCTGGTCTGCTGGTGCTGATTGTCATCGCGGTGTCGGTGCGCGGCGGGCTGACGGTGAACGAGATGGCGATCATCGTTGCCTCGCTTGCGTGGCTCAATCCCACGCGGACGATCCGCGCCCAGGTTCTTACGCTGCGCGAGCGTGGCTATGTCGAGGTGGCGCGGCTGAACGGCATGAGCGGGCCGGAGATCATACTGCGCGAGATGATGCCAAACCTGCTGCCATATCTCGCCGCCACGTTGGTCAGCGCGGTATCCGCCGCGATCCTGGCTTCGATCGGCCTGGAAGTGCTGGGGCTCGGGCCATTGGAATCGCCGACGTTGGGCATGACGCTGTACTGGATCAACTTCAACGCCGCCATCCTGAACGGCTGGTGGTGGTGGTGGGTCGCGCCTATCGTGATCATCCTGATCGTGTTTCTCGGCTTGTTTTTCCTTACCGTCGGTCTGGACGAAATCGCCAATCCACGCCTGCGGCAATCGGCATGAACGCAGCGCTGCTGCACGTCGATGGACTGCGTGTTTCGTATGACCATCCGCGTGGCGCGGTGCGCGCGGTCGACGACGTTTCATTCAGTCTGCGTCCGCGAGAGCGGTTTGGCCTGGCGGGCGAGTCAGGTTCGGGCAAATCGACCATGGCGCTCGCCATCCTGAGGCTGATCCGCCCGCCGGGACGCATCGATGGCGGTGAGGTCTGGCTGGACGGTCAGAAGCTGTCCGCGCTTTCGAATGATGCCATGCGGCGGTTGCGTCTGGCCGGTATCGCGCTGGTACCGCAAGGTTCGATGAATGCACTCAATCCGGTGCTGCGCATCCGTGCACAGATCGCCGATGCACTGGGCGATCATGGCATGGCTCTCACGCAACGCGACCTCACCGCGCGGGTGCGCGATCTGCTTGGCCAGGTTGGACTTCGGCCCGAGGTCGCGGAGATGTATCCGCACGAACTCTCCGGCGGCATGAAGCAGCGGGCCTGCATCGCCATCGCGATCTGCCTGCGCCCGAAGGTGATCATTGCCGATGAACCGACGAGCGCGCTGGATGTGGTCGTGCAGCGTCAGGTGATGGCGACGCTTGGTCGTGTGCAGCAGGAACTTGGTGCGGCGGTGGTGCTGGTCGGCCACGACATGGGACTGATGGCGCAGTTCGTTGACCGGCTTGGCGTGATGTATGCCGGCCGTCTGGTGGAGATCGCGCCGATCGGCGAGATCATTACTTCGCCGAAGCATCCGTATACACAGATGCTGATCGCCAGCCTGCCGTCGCTGGAACGCAAGGGAATGATGCAAGGTATTCCAGGCCTCGCACCTTTGCTGCGCGATCTGCCATCGGGCTGTGCCTTCCACCCGCGCTGTCCGATGGCCGCCGAACGGTGCCGTATTGAGCGGCCGGCGTTGCGTGAGCTTGGCGATCACCACGTTGCCTGTCACTTCGCCTGATGTTGTGGTGATGGCTGACCAAACCGCTCCACTCATCGAGCTGCGCGGCGTGACGAAGGCTTATGGCCACGTGGCGGCGCTGGAGGATTTTTCACTCCTCATCGAGGGCGACCGACCCGCGATCACAGCCATTGTCGGCGAAAGCGGGAGTGGCAAGACGACACTTGCGAGGCTGTTGCTTGGTCTGGTCGCACCGACGGTGGGCGAGGTCCTGTACCAGGGGCGCGATGTGCAGGCGTTGTCCGGCACCGAACGGCGGGCATTTCGCCGTGACATTCAGGCGATATTCCAGGACCCATATGGCGTCTACAATCCATTCTATCGCGTTGATCATGTGCTGAGCACGCCGGTCGCACGATTTCGTCTGGCGAAGACGAAGGCCGAAGGGCGCAGTCTGATCGAGGACGCGTTGCGCGCGGTCGGCCTGCGTCCCGAGGAGATTCTCGGCCGCTACCCGCATCAGCTCAGTGGCGGACAGCGACAGCGCGTGATGGTGGCGCGCGCGCTCTTGTTGCACCCGCATCTGATCGTGGCGGACGAGCCGGTGTCCATGGTGGATGCGTCGCTGCGCGCCACCATTCTGGGCTCGCTGCGTCTGCTCAGGGAGGAGCGCGGCATCTCGATCATCTACATCACGCACGATCTCGCCACGGCCTATCAGGTGGCTGACAATATCATCGTGCTGTATCACGCCTCGGTTGCCGAGGCGGGTGATGTCGAGCTGGTGGTGAAGTCACCGAAACATCCGTATACGCAATTGCTGATCACCTCGATCCCGCAGGTGAGTACGGAGCGCACGTGGCTGGATGAACCGCGCGGCGGGGAGCGCGCCGAGATGCGGCACGGCGGCTGCAAGTTCGTCGACCGCTGTCCTGTCGCGATGCCGATCTGCGGAGAGTCGGCGCCATTGCTGCGGCACACCGAAGCAGATCGCGTTGTCGCCTGTCACCTCTACGAAGAGGCGGGCGCCTAGCCTTTCCGCGGAAATGGCGACATAAGTGCGCCCGAGGAGAGATATGCCATGCCCGATACCATGCTTGCCCGCACATGGACGCCTAATTCCTGGCGTGACTGCCCGATCCGGCAGGTGCCGGCCTATCCTGATCCGGAGAAGCTGGCGGCGATGGAGGCACGCATCGGGCGATATCCGCCGCTGGTGTTTGCCGGCGAGGCGCGGCGACTGACGGCGCATCTCGCGGCAGCGGCCGAGGGCAAGGCGTTCGTGCTGCAGGGTGGGGACTGCGCGGAGAGTTTTTCCGACTTCACCGCGAACATCATCCGCGACACGTTCCGCGTGCTGCTGCAGATGGCGGTGGTGCTGACCTTCGGCGCGTCGCTGCCTGTGGTGAAGATGGGCCGCGTGGCCGGCCAATTCGCCAAGCCGCGTTCCTCGGATACCGAGACGCAGGGTGACGTCACGCTGCCGTCGTATCGTGGCGACATCATCAATGGGCCGGAGTTCACTGCCGAGGCGCGCATTCCTGATCCGGCGCGCATGGAGTTCGGTTATTTCCAATCGGCGAGCACGCTGAACCTGCTGCGCGCGTTCGCCTCCGGCGGCTATGCCGACCTGCACGAGGTGCATCGCTGGAATCTGGATTTCGCCGCGCGCTCGCCGCTGGCTGAGCGCTACCAGGACCTGGCGCATCGTATCGACGAGACGCTGTCGTTCATGGCGGCCTGCGGCATGACCAGCACCACCACGCGCGACATGCGCGAGACCGATTTCTACACGAGCCATGAGGCGTTGCTGCTGCCGTATGAACAGGCGTTGACGCGGGTCGATTCCACGACCGGCGATTGGTACGGGTGCAGCGCGCATTTCCTTTGGATTGGCGATCGCACGCGCCAGGTCGATGGCGCGCATGTCGAGTTCCTGCGGGGGGTGAAGAATCCGCTTGGCATGAAGGTCGGGCCGACACAGGAGCCAGATGATCTGCTGCGTATCCTGGAGCGGCTCAATCCTGCGAACGAGGCGGGGCGGGTCACGCTGATCAGCCGTATGGGCCACGACAAGGTGGCGGCGCGGCTGCCGCCGTTGCTGCGAGCGGTGGAGCGCGAGGGCGCCAAGGTCGTGTGGCTGTGCGATGCGATGCACGGCAATACGATATCCACTGTTGCCAAGCTGAAGACGCGCAACTTCGATCAGATACTGTCGGAGGTCCGCAGTTTCTTTGACATCCATGCGGCGGAAGGCACGTGGGCGGGCGGTGTGCATGTCGAGATGACGGGGCAGAATGTCACCGAATGCACCGGCGGCGCGCATCAGTTGACCGAGGCGGATTTGACGGAGCGATATGAGACGTTCTGCGATCCGCGGCTGAACGCGGGGCAGGCGTTGGAGCTGGCATTTCTGGTGGCCGAGGAGCTGAAGCAGCGGCGCGCGCCGAACGGACAGATGCAGGTGGCGGCGCAGTAGATGGCGGGTGAGGCTGCCCCCTCCCCCCGACCCCCTCCCGCGAGGGGAGGGGGAGGATCGGTTGCTTGCGACGACGATATTGCGGCGCGGACCGACAGTTACTTCAATCGGACGCGCCGCATCGTTGCTCGGTTTGGCGACAAGCGAGTGACCTACGCGGTGTTCATGCGTCGTCCGGTGATCTCGGCGCCGCGGCTGATGGTTGAGTGGCTGGAGGCGGTGGCGGCGGCGCGTCGCACCAGCATTGATGTCGAGCTGATGTATCCGGAGGGTGAGTGGGTCGGTGCCGGCGAGCCGCTCTCCTATATCAGCGGCAGCCTCGTGCAGTTGTCGGATCTCGAGACGATTTTCCTGCAAAGAATCGGCCCTGCGTCGGTGGCGGCGCACAATGCCTATCAGATGTGTCTCGCGCTGCCGGACGTGGCGTTCATGGCGATGGAGGCGCGGCACTGCGCTGGTGCCGAGATGCAGGACATGATGGCGTACGCTGCCTCGGTTGGCAGCGAGGCCGCCAAGCGGGAAGGTGCGAAGGGCTTCATTGGCAACGCCAATGATGGCACAGCGCACTGGTTCGGCACGCCGCGCGGCTTCGGGACGATGCCGCACTCGCTGATCGGCTATGCCGGTTCGACGCTGCGCGCGGCGGAGATGTTCCGCGAGACTTTTCCTGACGAACCGATGACCGTGCTGGCGGACTACTTCGGCCGCGAGATCACCGATGCGATCGCGGTATGCGCGCGGTTTCCTGATCTTGCCGACGAGGGCCGGTTGTCGTTCCGGCTGGACACGCATGGCGGGCGCTTCATGGAGGGGCTCGATCCGGCGGAGAGCTATGCGGTGATGGAGCGAAATGCGCCCGGTGCTATTCGGCGTTATCGCAGCGAGACGGAGCTGCGGTATCTGGTTGGCACCGGTGTCTCGGCGGCGGCGATCTGGCGGATGCGCGAGGCGCTGGACGCGGCCGGCTATCCACGCGTGCGCATCGTCGCATCTTCCGGCTTCGGCGTGGACAAGTGTCGGGTCATGGCTGATGCCAAGGCACCGATCGACGTTGTGGGCACCGGCAGCTTCATTCCTGATGCCTGGCACGAGACCTACGCCACCGCCGACATTGTGGAATATGACGGTGCGCCGCTGGTGAAGGTCGGACGGGAGTTTCTGTTGCGGCAGAATGGCGCGCGCAAGAGGGCGGGTGGCTGACATCTCCGTGGCGTTGACTTCACCAGTTTCCGCCCCATAACGTCCCGGTCGCGTAGGGGAGAGCGGGATGGCCAATATTATTCAGTCAGCGTTGCGGCGCGACGTGCTGAAGCTGGCGGGACTGGCCGGGGCGGGTGCAATGTTCGGGCGGACGCTGGCGAGTGCGGCGCCGAAGTCGATGACGCTGGTGCATGAGAACTCGTTCATCCCGCCGTACGATGCGTATTTCAAGGACAAGCTGGCGCCTGCTTACGAGAAGGCGACCGGCATAAAGATCAACTACGAGTTGACCAGCGTTGGCTCGTTGCAGACGCGCGTCACGTCGATTGCTGAAACCGGATCTGGGCCCGATCTCACACTCATGGAGTACGACTGGCCGTATCTGTTCGACGAGAGGCTGGTCGATGTCAGCGATATTGCCGAGGAAATCGCCAAGCAGTCAGGTGGATGGCAGGACCCGATCAAGGAAGCGGTGATCGTCAATGGCAAGTGGAAGGCGATTCCATTCGGCAATATCGGTCAACTGATGGTCTGGCGGACTGACTGGTTCGCGGAAGCCGGCTTCAAGAGGTTCCCGGACACCTGGGACGAGCTGCTGGAAGCCGGCACAAAGCTGAAGAAGGCCGGCCATCCGTTCGGCTTCGAGCTGGGTCACGGCTTTGGCGACAATCACGGCTGGCTGTACCCGCTTCTATGGTCGTACGGCGGGCGTGAAGTGGAGCCGGACGGGAAGACAGTCGTGATCGATTCCGACGAGACGGCTCGGGCGGTGGATTTCTGCCGCAAGTTCTTCCAACAGACGATGTTCCAAGATGTACCTGGCTGGACCGATCCATCGAACAACAAGGCGTTCCTGGCCGAGCAGATCTCGTGCACCAACAATGCGGAAAGCATCCTTTATGTCGCCGTCAAGGACTTTCCGGACATCGGCAAGGTGACTGACCAGTCGCTAAATCCGCAAGGACCCAGGGGGCGGTTCCACATTCTCAATCCGTGGAGCCACTCGATCTTCACACATACATCGGACCCGCAGGCGGCCAAGGACTTCCTGCGGTGGCTGATGGACCCGAAGCAGGCAGCTGGTTGGTACGATATCGCCGTGAGCTACTACGCACCCTATTTGCATGCGTATGATGACGCGCCGATCTGGCACGCGGAGCCGCGAAATCTGGCGTATCGCAACTCGCTTGCGACGTCGCATCTGCCGGGCTGGCCGGCGCCGATCAGCCGGAAGCAGTCGGAGAGCGTGGCGAAATACGTTGTCGTCGACATGTTCGCAAAGGCCTGCACCGGCAAGTCCACCAAGGACGTGATCGCCGAGGCCAATGCACAGCTCAAGCAAATCTACCGCGCCTGATAGCGTGGTGAAGCCCGGCCATGTCCGCGCATAGCGATAGCATCGCAACTGCCGCGATCCGTTTACGCCACACACCACGGTTCAGGCGCTGGGTGGAGCGTGAGGCGGTGTTTAGCTGGCTTATGGTAACGCCACCGATACTATTTCTGCTGGCCTTGGTCGGTTATCCGTTTGTCTGGGGCATCTTTCTGTCATTAGAGGACCGGCCGGTTGCTCACGCGGGCCATTTTGTCGGGCTCGCCAACTTCGTTGCCAACTGGCACGACCCGGTATTCTGGCAGGTGGTGCAGAACACCTTCGTCTACACATTTGCCGCGACGATTCTGAAGATGGTCGGCGGGCTCGGGCTCGCACTGGTGATGAACCAGGAGTTCAGGTTCAAAAATCTGATCCGCGCAGTAATGCTGCTGCCGTTCATCGTGCCCACCGTGCTCAGCACGATTTCATGGATGTGGATCCTCGACCCGGCATTCAGCGTGATCAACTGGTTCCTGATTCATTTGGGCATTGCCAACCCGGGGCCGTCGTGGCTGGGCGATCCGAGCCTGGCGATGGGTTCGCTGATCGTGGTGAATACCTGGCGCGGGCTGCCGTTCTACGCGATTACGCTGCTCGCCGGATTGCAGACGATTTCACCTGAGCTGTATGAGGCCGCGACAATTGACGGCGCCAGCGCCTGGGCGCGCTTTCGCTATGTCACTCTGCCCCTGCTGAAGCCGGTGATATTCATCGTCACGATGTTCTCGGTGATCTTCACGTTTGCCGACTTCCAACTTGTCTATGTGCTGACGCGCGGCGGGCCGGCGAATGCCACGCACCTGTTCGCCACCTATGCGTTCGATGTGGCGATGGGCGGCGGTCAGCTCGGCATGGGTGCCTCTATCGCGCTTGCCATGGTGCCGCCGCTGGCGTTGATCATCATCGCGATGGCGATCTACATGCGACCGGCCAGATCATGATGGTTGAGCGTCGCGGCTGGACGGTGCGCGCGGTAAAGCTGTGGCTGCCGCTTGGCTGCTTTCTGGTATTCACCCTGTTTCCGTTCTACTGGATGGCGATCACGTCGCTAAAGCCAAACCAGGAGCTGTACAATCGTCGTATTATGCCGCTGATTGTCTATCATCCGACGCTGAAGCACTATGTCGATCTGCTGACCGAGACCAACTTCATCGTCTGGACCTGGAATACATTGGTGGTGGCTGTGATCTCCACCGCGATCTCGCTGGTGTTCGGTGTCATGCTGGCCTATCCGCTGGCGCGCACGCGGTTCCCCGGTGCGGCGCTGATCTCGTTCGCCGTCGCTGCAACCTACCTGGTGCCGCAGCCGCTGCTGTTCATTCCTCTGGCCGACATCATTAACCACCTGGGCCTTGGCGATACGCTGACCTCGGTCATACTTACCTATCCCACACTGCTGATCCCTTTCTGCGCCTGGCTTTTGATGGGCTATTTCCGTACAGTGCCGCATGAGCTGGAGGACGCCGCGCGAATCGACGGCGCAACCCGCCTGCAGACCATGTTCCGCATCTTCCTGCCATTGTGCATTCCTGGCTTCATCTCAGCCGGCATATTCGCCTTCACATTGTCGCAGAACGAATTCCTTTATGCGCTGATCTTCCTCACGCAGACCGATGTTCGAACAGTCCCAGTCGGCGCGATCGCCGAGTTGGTGAAGGGCGACGTGTTCTACTGGGGTCAGCTTATGGCGGCGGCGCTGCTGGGTTCGATCCCGGTGGCAATCATCTATTCGTTCTTCGTGGAACATTATGTGGCAGGTCTGACGTCAGGTTCGGTCAAGGCATGAGCGACATGTTCGCCCCTGATGGTGGCTGGCGCGTGCGCATCCTGGATCTTTCGGGCGGTGCGCAGGACAACATCGTTGAGGAGATCGGCGGATTCGAGACGCTGATGCAGGCCAATGCCTTCGCGCGCCGTTATGTGCGCGATTCGCTGGAGCGGTGCCGTCTGTCCGGCATGAATGCGAAGGAGGTGCTGGAGGCCTGGTTCGCGTTTGGCGAGGATGCCGAGGTGATCGATGCCGGCGAGGCCGGTTGGCGCAGCGCGACCGAGCTGGGCGATTTCGTCGATAATCCTGGCGGTTCCGAGGATCGCGACTGGCGCTCGCTCGATCCGCGGCGCATCGATGTCGATGATGACGATGAGTGAACGCAGCAGCGAGGTTCGCCATGCCGACCTATGAATTCATCACCGTCGATGTGTTCACCGACCGACGCTTTGGCGGCAACCCGCTCGCGGTGTTTCCCGATGCGCGCGGGTTGACCGACGAGCAGATGCAGGCGCTGGCGCTGGAGTTCAATCTGTCGGAGACGACGTTCGTTCTGCCGCCTGACAATCCGCAGCACCATGCGAAGGTGCGCATCTTCACGCCGCGTGCCGAGCTGCCGTTTGCCGGCCATCCGAATGTGGGCACGGGCTACGTGCTGGCGCAGCGCGACGAAAATCCGCCCGAGCACTACGTGTTCGAGGAACTTGCCGGGCTGGTGCGTGTGCACGTGCTGCGTGCGGGTCGCACGATTGTTGGGGCGCGCATTTCGGCGCCACGTGCGCTGTCCATCGATATCGAGATTCCCGAGGAAGTCGTCGCAGCGTGCGCGGGTCTGGCGGAATCGGATATCGCTACAAACGCCCATACGCCGCTGGTCGCCTCGGTGGGGACGCCATTCGTCATTGCCGAGGTTGCGAGCGTGGCGGCGTTGTCGCGCGCCAGTCCGGATATTGGTGCGTTCCGTGCGGCTGCCGAGACGTTTCCTGAGGTCGCGACGCGATTCTCGCTGCTGCTCTATGCGCGGCGGGATGGCGATGCGACCCGGCTGGCTGCGCGCATGTTCGCACCGCTGGGGGGCATTATGGAGGATCCGGCGACTGGCAGTGCCAACGCCGCACTCGCCGCGCTGCTGACGTCGCTGGCGCCGGGCGAGAATGCGGACCTGGCCTACGAGATTTTGCAGGGTGCCGAGATGGGGCGGCCGAGTACGATCATTGCCTCGGCGCGCAAGACGGCGGAGGGGCCGGTGCTGGCGACGGTGGAGGGGAGCTGTGTGCCGGTGTTTAGGGGGACCGTGGAACTGTAGCGCCCCCTCTCCCCGACCCCCTCCCGCGAGGGGAGGGGGGGTTGTCTATTCCACGGTTACGGACTTCGCGAGATTGCGCGGCTGGTCTACGTCGGTGCCCTTCAGTATGGCGACGTGATAGGCCAGCAACTGCACGGGGACCGCGTAAAGGATCGGCGCGACGAATGGATCGACTGCCGGTAGCACGATGGTCTCTACTGCGATCCCGCGGAGCTTGGCCGCGCCGGCCGCGTCGCTGAACACGATGATCTGCCCGCCGCGCGCGGCAGCTTCCTGCAGGTTCGACGCGGTCTTCTCGAACAGCGGGCCCGACGGCACGATGGAAACCACCGGCACGTCCTTGTCGATCAGAGCGATCGGGCCGTGCTTCATCTCGCCGGCTGCATATCCCTCGGCGTGGATATAGCTGATCTCCTTCAGCTTCAGCGCGCCTTCCAGCGCGATGGGGAAGCAGTTGCCGCGTCCGAGGTAGAGCACGTCGCGCGCCTGCGCGATGCGATGCGCCAGCGCCTTGATCTCGTCATGCTTGTCAAGCACCTCGGCCGCGCGGCTGGGCACTTCCAGCAGCGCGTTGGTCATCGCCGCTTCCTCCTTCGCGCTGATCGCATTACGCGCGCGCGCCGCACCGAGCGCGAGGCACGCCATCGCAGCGAGCTGCGCGGTGAACGCCTTGGTGCTGGCGACGCCGATTTCCGGTCCTGCCACGGTCTCCAGCACCGCGTCGCTCTCGCGGGACATGCTGCTTTCCGGTACGTTCAGCACCGACAGCACGTGCTGGCCCTGCTCATGCATGTAGCGCAGCGCCGCCAACGTGTCGGCGGTCTCGCCCGACTGGGACACGAGCAGACCAAGCCCACCCTTCGGCATCGGTGGAGTACCGATAGCGGAATTCGCTGGCGACATCGGCGTCTGTTGGTATCCGCGTGATCGCCTCGAACCACCAGCGCGCAACCAGGCCGGCATAGAATGCACTGCCGCACGCACTGATCGTGATGCGCGGGAGCGTCGCAAAGTCGAATGGCAGCGGGGGCAAGGCGACCGCGCGCGTCGCGGGATTGATCATGCGATGCAGGGTGTCGCCGATCACCGCCGGGTGCTCGTGCAGCTCCTTTTCCATGAAGTGGCGGAAATTGCCTTTGCCGATTGCCGCACCGGTGAGCCGCGTCAGCTTCACTTCGCGCTGCACTTCGGCGCCACTCATGTCGAAGAACCGCGCACCCTTGCGGTCGATCACGGTCCAGTCGCCATCGCTGAGATAGGCGATGCGGTGTGTCAGCGGCGCCAGCGCCAAGCCGTCGGACCCGACGAACATTTCGTTTTCGCCGAAGCCCACCGCGAGCGGCGCGCCGTGCTGTGCGCCGACGATGAGCTCGGGATGGCCGGAGAAGATCATCGCCAGCGCATAGGCGCCTTCCAGCCGACGGAACGCGGCGCCAGCCGCTGCGACCGGGCTCATGCCACGCTGCAGGTTCAGATCGACCAACTGCGCCACGGTCTCGGTATCGGTCTCGGTGGTGAATACCTGCCCTGCGGCCTCGAGTTCGGCGCGTAGTTCTGCGTGGTTCTCGATGATGCCGTTGTGCACCACGGATACGCGCGAGGTGCCATGCGGATGGGCGTTGTTTTCGGTTGGCGCGCCGTGCGTCGCCCAGCGCGTATGGCCGATGCCGGTAGTCCCGCCAAGGGGCGCGAGTTCCAGCGCCGCGGCAAGCTTGCCTAGCTTGCCTTCGGCGCGGCGGCGTTCGATATGGCCGTCGACCAGGGTGGCAATGCCAGCGCTGTCATAGCCGCGGTATTCCAGTCGGCGCAATAAATCCAGGATCATTGGGGCCGCCTGTCTCGAGCCGATAATGCCTACAATGCCGCACATCTAACGCCGCTTTCCTTGCAGTTTCTCGCGCAGGATCCGGGCGCGGCCGTGCTTGTTCTCTTGCCGCCCACGCGCGACCGCCAGCGCGTCGGATGGCACGTCCTCGGTGATCACGCTGCCGGCTGCCACTATGGCGCCATCGCCAACCGTCACCGGCGCCACCAGCGCGGTGTCGGAGCCGATGAAGGCGCGTGCGCCGATCGTCGTGCGATGCTTGTTGTAGCCGTCGTAGTTGCAGGTGATGGTGCCGGCGCCGATGTTGGTTGCTTCGCCGATGTCCGCGTCGCCGAGATAGGTCAGGTGGTTGGCCTTGGCGCCGGCGCCGAGTTTGGCGGCCTTCACCTCGACGAAGTTGCCGATGTGAACCTGCTCGGCGAGGTCCGCGCCGGGCCGCAGCCTGGCATACGGACCGACGACGCAGCTAGGTCCGATGATGCAGCCTTCCAGGTGACTGAACGACCGGATAAGCGCGCCGGATGCGACCTTGACGCCCGGGCCGAACACCACGTTGGGTTCTATCGTCACGTCCGCGGCCAGCTCGGTGTCGGCGCAAAGGAACACGGAGCCTGGATCGATCATGGTGACTCCGGCATCCATTGCAGCGACGCGCAGGCGTGACTGCACTGCCGCCTCGGCGACCGCGAGTTCGCTGCGGGAATTGATGCCGGCGACTTCGTCGGGCGGCGCTTCCACCGCTGCGATGCGTCCGCCATCCGCGTGCGCCAAAGCAACGATATCGGTGAGGTAGTATTCGCCCTTGGCATTGTCCGCGCGCACCTCGCGCAGCCAGCGCGCCATGTCTGCAGCGGTTGCGCAGAACACGCCGGCATTGCACAGCGTCTCGGCGCGTTCCGCTTCCGCCGCGTCGATCCATTCGACAATGCGTTCAACGTAACCGCCGCGTGTGATCACGCGACCATAACGGGCAGGGTCGACCGGGCGGAAAGCAAGTAATGTCAGCGCCGCATCGCCGACTGCTCGACGGTCCAGCAGATGACGCAACGTCTCGGAGCGAATAAGTGGAGCGTCGGCATACAGCAACGCCACCTCGCCGTCGCCGAAGTGCGGCGCCGCGATCAGGGCAGCGTGTGCGGTGCCGAGGCGCTGCTGCTGCACGACGCAGACGTGCGGGGTGGCCTCCTGTCGCAGGACGTCCATGTTCGGCCCGATTACCACGACGATGCGGTCGAACACCCGTTCGCAGCTCGACACCAGGTGGCGCAGCATGGAGCGACCGGCGATCTTGTGCAGCGCCTTGGGCAGCGCGGACTTCATGCGCGTCCCGATACCTGCGGCCAGGATTACCGCCGTGCGTGTCATGCAGTCCCTCGTTACTTTGCCGTTCTTTTTGCCGCTTGAGGCTACGCCTTGTCAAAGCTTGTCTCTATCCTGATGGTTCAAATCCCATTTCGGAGTGCAACGGCGTGGTCCGCACACTGCTGCTCGATCTCGACGGCACGCTGGTCGAACTCGGTGCCGGACCTTGCTGCGGCGCTGAACCGCCTGATGAAGGCCCGCGGACTGGCCGGGTTTTCCCATCCGGAGACGGCGCTGACTGGTGGGCGACGGCGTGGCGCGGCTGGTCGAGCGGGCCTTCGCCGCGCGCGGCAGAACGCCGGACGCGGGCGCGGTGGCCGATTTCTCGGCCGACTATTTGCAGCATGCCGCGGTGGAGACCAGGCCGTATCCCGGGGTTGCCGACGGTCTGCACACTCTGGCGTGCGAGGGCTGGAAGCTGGCGGTCTGCACCAACAAGCCGGAGAAGGCGGCACGTGCCCTGCTGACCGCGCTGGGGCTTGCCCCGCTGTTCGCGGCGGTTGGTGGCGGCGACAGTTTTCCCTTCCGCAAGCCGGACCCGGCGCATCTGCTGGCCACATTGCAGGCAGCGGCCGGCGAGCCGGCGCATGCGGTGATGGCGGGCGATCACGCCAACGATGTGGTTGCCGCGCGCGGTGCCGGCGTGCCGTGCGTCTTTGCCGCCTGGGGCTATGGGCCGGCGGCAATGGCCGAGGGAGCCGACGCGGTGGCGCGGGATTTCGGCGAACTGGCTGCCATCGCCAAACGGCTGATGGCGTGACGCTATTCCGGCCGTTCGGTCGCGGCGGTCAGATACATGGTCGCCCAGCCGAACCAGCGGGTCTGGAACGCGATCCGCACCGGTAGCGGCGGTCCGCCGGGAAGCACGGGTGCCAGCCAGGCGGACCCGCGGAGCGGACTGCGGTGCTCCGCATCGTCCTCGCCCAGCAGGAAGCCGGCGAGCTCACGTCCTTCAAAATCGCAGCGCAGAGTCGCCCCACTGAAGCTGGAACGGCTGGTCGGGTCCAGGTGCTCGGGGCCGCCGGTGTGCGCCACGACGTCCAGCAGGCGCCGGCCGTCGTAGGTGTGCACTTCGGTGTCGCAGGTGTGGTCTTTCTGGACCCGGCGCATGAGCTGGGCCAGGGCGCTGAGCGTGTCCATGGTGTGACGCTGCATCCCCGGCGGCACGGGCTCGCGCTCGGTCTCCTGCGGCGGCTGGAGCTCTTTGATCTGCGGCACGCCGTTATCATAGGCGATCAGGGTGCGGCGTTCGTGTCCGCGCCAGACGCCTTCGCCGGAGAACTCCAGTGGTGCCACCTCGTCGTCGTGCCATGTGCCATGCACGCTGTTGGTCTGGCGGCCACGATAGAACAGGCCGACGAGACCGGTCGTGTGGTAGTCGAGATCGATGTGATAATTCCACGGACCAAGCCCGAAATACGTCTGCATCTGCATCACTTCGATGCCAGCGGCGTAGGTGTCGTAGCTGAGCTGGACCTGTGCGACCTGCGCCTGCGCCGCGGTGGTCGCGAGGCAAGCCAACCCGAATGCGGTGACGGCCATGGGGCGCATGCTCGGCATGTTGCGCTGCACCAGACTGAAAACAAGCGTAGAACAACGCGGCTTGACACCAAAAAGCGGTGCCGCCTATTTCAGCCTGCGATGGGTGCGTAGCTCAGCGGCAGAGCACCGTCTTCACACGGCGGGGGTCACTGGTTCAATCCCAGTCGCACCCACCATCGGTTCAATTGTCCAATCCTGCGTGCTAGAGCTGGCCGCCCGCTCCGCTGCGGGTCGTCCACGCGGCCGGTGCCGATATGGATCCTGCGGCGCGCATCCCGTTCGTGTGGCGGACAGTGACGGATCGTCCTGCCGCTCCGCCAGGGCAGGTCACGGCGGCATCAAGTGCGCCCTGGAGGCCGTGCCGGATCACCATGACAGGAAACCAGATCGTCCATTTGCACAGCAATACGATCGCGAGGGCGGAATAGAACATCGGCGGCCAGTTCATGACCCCAGCGATCGCCCACATCGGCCCAGTTATCCTAATATGCGCTCCCAGACCAAAGAATTGCACATATGTAGGTCGCATGGCTATTAAAAAGTTGCTGTACAGAAATGGCTGGAGTCCATCGTGCTTTGGCGGGGCTGGCTGCTGTCGCTTGATGCGCCTGGTTTTGCCCCGATCTGGCGGACCATGCCTCTGGATGGCGAACCACGGGTCTCAGGCTACGAATGGCGCCAGGGCCGCCCACACAGCGACCAGACCCAAAGCCATTCCGGCAGCGGTGATATAGGCGCGCATCGGTCTCCTCCGTCTCGCTTTGGGCAGGATGCCGACCGCGCACGCTTGGCGCTGTGATCCAGTGAACAGCCATGAGGATTTTTCGCGGCAGCCTTCCGTCCGGCCCTAAGGACGCTGTCGTGTGGCGCATTCCGACACGCTGACGGGAAGACTTGAGATGAAACGAGAAGAGGCCGGCGCCAACCTGCCGGCCTCTTCGCATTTCATATTCTACACTTCAGGTTGGCTGAGGGCGCCCTGATCAGCGTCGCCGTCACACTGGCCGCAGCCTTCTTCAGCCGCAGATGCCGGCGAATGGCGGGTACAACCGGAGTCGCACCCGCAATCGTCCCGAGGATCACCGCCTCATATCAGGCTTGATCCGGCCAGTGCGCTCCGGAGATTCAGACGGCTTCCTTCAACTCCTTGGCGACACGAAAGGCGACCTTCTTGCTCGCCTTGATCTTGATTGCCTCGCCGGTCGCCGGATTGCGGCCCATGCGGGCGGCGCGCTTCCTGACCTGAAGGACGCCGAGGCCGGCGATGCGGATGCGGTCGCCTCTTTTGAGGTGCTTCGCGACCAGGCCCACCATGTCCACCAGCATGGCGTCGGCCTGCTTCTTTGGCATGTCGTGGCTCTCAGAGAGCGACGCCGCCAGATGTTTGAGGGTCACGGTGGCCTGCGCGGCCGATTTGGCCGGCGCTGCCGCCTTGGGGGTCTTCGCCGCGGACTTCGCCGCGGGCGCCTTTTTTGCTGCCATGCTCACACCGACTCGCTGTTGCAGTTTGTCTTGCATTGTGACGGAATCACGGTTTGTCCCTCAGGACAAGCATTTCTTGCAGTCCGGCGCGCCGAATTGGGGGACTTTTCAATGCCGGCGCCTGTGGCATGGTGGCGTGGCCATCCATTTTGACTGGTACCAAGCGAGGCAGAGGGGCAGAACGATGTACGATGTTCACTACTGGCCGACCCCAAATGGCAAGAAGGTGACAATCTTGTTGGAGGAGCTGGGGGCACAGTACAAGATCGTGCCATGTAATATTGGGCGCGGTGACCAGTTCACGCCGGAATTCCTCAAGATGAACCCGAATCACCGTATGCCGGTATTGGTGGATCATGATCCGAAGGGCGGGGGCGAACCCATCGCCGTCTTCGAATCTGGCGCAATCATGCTGTATATCGCCGAGAAGGAGGGCAAGTTCTTCCCGCAGGCGACGCGGCCCAGGTATCAGGTCATTCAGTGGCTGATCTGGCAGATGGCTAACCAGGGGCCGAAGAGCGGCGAATGTGGTCACTTCCGGCGGCTGGGCGACACCAAGGGCGACCAGGCCTATGCGGTGGCCCGTTTCACCGACGAGGCGAATTGGCTGTACGGCGTGCTCAATAACCGGCTGTACGAGAGCCGCTATCTGGCCGGCGACGAATACACGATCGCCGACATGATCAGTTACCCCTGGACGGTGAACTGGAAGGCGCAGGGTCAGGACATCGAGGAGTTCAAGTACTTCAAGCGCTGGTTCGAGGAACTTGGCGCGCGGCCCGGGGTGCAGCGCGGCATGGCGGTGGGTGCGGACTTGTCGGAGGATCAGTCCAAGCTGCCGGCGGAGGAGCGCGAGCGGCGGGCGAAGATTCTCTACAACCAGCGGGCGCGGCCGGTGCCGGCGTAGATCAGAGTTAGGGCCACCGCCCCTCCCCCTCAGCCCTCCCGCGAGGGGACGGGGACAGTGGGCCATGTCAGTTTGAGGAGTTTGCCATGGCGGACGTTGAATGCTTCTTCGACTGCTCGAGCCCGTGGACCTATTTCGCCTTCCACAACCTTCTGCTGATGCAGAAGGAATTTGGCATCGACATCGCCTGGCGCCCGATTCTCGTGGGCGGCGTGTTCAACGCGGTCAATCCAAGCGTGCACAACTCACGCGAGAAGCCGGTCGCGGCGAAGGTCGCTTACGGCAAGAAGGACCAGCAGGACTGGGCGCGCCACCTTGGCATCCGCATGCACTACCGCCCGACTGTTTTCCCGGTGAACAGCGTCCGCGCCATGCGGGGCTGCATCCTGCTGGAGCCCGAGGGCAAGCTGGTGCCGTTTGCGCTGGCGACGTTCGAGGCCTACTGGGGCGACGACAGGGACATCTCGCAGATCCCTGTGCTGCGCGAGATCTGCGGCAAGGTCGGTGTCGATGCCGACAAATTCCTTGCCGGCATCGAGCAGCAGCAGATCAAGGACAAGCTGCGCGCCATCACCCAGGAGCTGATCGATCGCGGTGGCTTCGGCTCACCGACCATGTTCGTCGGAGGTGACGACATGTATTTCGGCAACGACCGCATGCCGTTGATCCGCGACGCGGTCCTGAAACGGCGCCGCGGGGGTTAGCCTGGCTCTTCTGTATTGCGCGCCGCCAGGTCCAGTTCGCATTGATCGAGCAGCCTGTGCGCGTTGTGGGCCCATTTCAGCAGCGGGAACCGAGCCTCGCTCGGAACCGATGGCCAGTCCGAGCCAATATCCAGTGCCACCCTCTCTCCCTCGACCAGGGCCAACAGCAACTCATGGTATGAGGGACCTATGTGTTCTGCGTTAACACTGCGGGGGATTGCCGGCATGATATCAACCTCTCCTTGTCGTTTCGGGTTTGTCCGCGGCGTGGATGTGGCACTGATTTAGCGCTTGACCTTTCCGGTGGGTTATTGCAATTATACTAATACCGATCCCATCTCTGTTGCTCCGAGGGAAAGCAGAGACGATTCGCCGGGAAATATCAATCCCGATATGTACCAAATTCGTCACGACCGCGTCTTATGCGTGTTAATAATGACGCCCTTCTGACGTCACTCAACCGCTTCCGTATCAAGTTATGACGTTCGGCCGTGCCGCCTCAAGGCGTTAGCGGCTCGCCCAGATCCCACCAGATGCCAGCGAACGCCGCGATCCCCTCGCGGGCCGGAGCGATCAGAAAATGTTCGTCGGGGCCGTGCTGCTTGCACCCGTTGTAGCTGTGCGGCACCCAGATCAGCGCAACGCCGAGGTGATCGACGAAGACGTCGCCGGGCAAACCACCGGACGAATTGGGAATGACCTGGATGTGTCGGCCGAGCGATTGCTCCATTGAGGCGACGGTCCAGCGCACCCAGGGATGCGACGGGTCGGTGCGGCTCGCCGGCATGCGGATGCCGGGGTTCTCGATGCGTACGCCGGCGAATCCTTCGGCATCGAGATGACGGCGCAACGCGGAGGCGAATGTCGCGGGGTCGGTGTCGACCGTGTAGCGGATCTGGCAATGAGCGCGGGCGCTCGGAGCCACCGCGTTCACCGGGTTCTCAGGCCGACCGGAAACCATCGCCAGCACGATGAAGCTGTTCCAGCCGTAGATCTTCTCGGCCGCGGTCAATCCCGGCTCGCCCCAGTCCGGATCGATCGACGCGGCCTCGCCGCCACCGCCGACCTCGCAGCCCGTGAGCACAGAGCGGACACTGGCCGGCAGGCCGTTCCGCGGCAGCCAGTCGCGCACCAGGATGCGGCCGTTGCGATCGATGATGGCGCCCAGGGCGTGGGTCAGCACCACTGCGGGATCGGTGGTCAGCCCGCCCCAATGGCCGGAATGCACGCCGCCCGGGCGCAGGTCGACCACCAGATCGAAATGGAAGGTGCCGCGCGTGCCGGTGGCGATGGTCGGCATGTCCGGCATCACGCGCGGACCGTCGCTGCCGATCAGCACATCGGCAGCGAGTTCGTCCTTGTGGGCGGCGACGAAGTCGCGCAGTCCCACCGAGCCGCGTTCCTCGCAGGTCTCCAGCACCAGCTTCAGGTTGAAGCCCAGTTTGCCGTCGCGCTCCGCGAGCACCGCCTCGAGTGCCGAGAGGTTCACTGCGTGCTGGCCCTTGTTGTCGGCAGTGCCACGACCGTACCAACGGTCGGCTTCCTCGGTGAGCCGCCACGGATCGAGACCGTCGCGCCATTGGTCCTCCAGTCCGCGGACCGTATCGGCATGGCCGTAGGTCAGGATGGTCGGACGTTTCGGATCTTCCAGACGCTCGGCGGTGAGGATCGGGCCAAATCCCGGCTGCGGATTGGGGTGAACCGCGACGACGAAGCCCATCCGCTCCAGCCATGGCCTGATCGCGCCGTCGAGGTAGCGCTGGACGTCGGCCTCGTGGCCAGGGTCCTGCGACGTGCTGGGAATGGCCACCAGTTCGGCGAGCCGATCACGGAAGCCGGTGCCGTCGAAGAATTCCAGCGCGCGTCCGATTGCGCCCGCACGTGTACCCATTGTTCAGCCTTTCCAGCGGCAGGAAATGCCGGAACTAGCGGGTTATGACGTCCGAGGCCATGCTCACTCCGCCGATGCCGCAACTCCGAAATGACCTGGCGATAAATGCGCTTTCCGTCCATCACCATAACGACATGTCGTCTTGCGGCCTTGATTGCGGCTTTGGCAGGAGCCAGCGCTCGCGCTGACCCGAAAAGCCCCCAGTGCTGGGAATGTGTTCGACGCCTGGCGATGGAGCTGCCGGAGGTCAACGACCAGGAGGACCCGGCGTATGAGGCGGGGCTGACGGCGGGCTCGGTGTTGCCAGCGCTCACGCAATGCAGTCTCGACGACAGCGATATTCCTGTGCTGCAACAGGTCATCAAGGTCTTTACCGATGCCTTGGTTGACGGCGGGGGTGCGCCATATGTTCGCGAGCAACTCAAGCAGATACCGCAGGTGAGCGCGGACGACCGTGCAAAGCTGGTGGACGGGGCCACTCAAAGTCTGGATTCCACGCTTCGCCATCTGATCGATCACAATTGCCGCCTGTTACTGAAGGCGCATTTCGATGACGGCGCCAGCCGGGCGTGGATTCTTCAGATGATCCAGCACGGACAGGAATTGCACGACCAGTAGCTTCAGCGCGCCGCTATGCCCTCCGTTCGCCGGCATATTCCGGCACGGTCAGATACACCCAGATCAGGTTCGCCAGCAGCAGTGCCGCGGTGATCAGGAACACCCAGCGCAGGCCGAACGAAGCGGCAATCGCGCCGCCGGTCAGCGGCCCGAGAGAGTTGCCGAGAAACGTCGCCGAGGCAGTCATGCCGTACACCGTGCCGCGGCTGGCGCGGTCCACCATGCGCCCGATCAGCGCATTCGCCGTCGGCAGGATCCCGCCAATGAACAGACCGACGCCGAAACGCTCGACCACGAACGTCCAGTAGCTGCCGGCGAAGGCCTGGGGCAGGCTGGTCAGCGTGGCGCCCGCCAGGCAGATCAGCAGCACGCGGCGATAGCCGATCTCGTCGCTGTGTTTGCCGAGCAGCGGCACCGCCATCATGCCGGCCAGCCCGGTGACGGAGAACGCGAGCCCGCCGAGGGTCGCCAGGTTGGGCTGATTGCCGACGATCTCCTGCACGAACAGCGTCACCACCGGCTGCACCGCGCGGGTGCTGAACTGCGCCATGAACAGCACGAAGAACAGCGGCAATATTCCGGCAGCCCCGATCATGAGCGCGAGGCCGCGCAGACCGGAACGCCGCTGATGCGAGGAGTCGGGCCGCACGAAGCGCTCGCGCACGCCGCGCCATACCAGGAACACCGCGGCGAACGTGACGCCGGAGGTGCAGTAGAACGGGATGCGGTAGCTGCCGGTGATGTCGGCAAGCACGCCACCGATGACGGGCCCTATCAGCGAGCCGACCAGCTGTCCGGTGCTGAGCCAGCCGAGTGCGTAACCGAGGCGTTGCTCGGGGACCTGGCTCGCGACCAGCGCCATCGCGGTCGAGGAGAAACCGGCGAACACGCCCATCAGGGCACGCGCGGCGAAGAACTGCCAGACGTTCTGGGACAGACCCATGAAGGCGGTGAAGATCGCGATCGCGCAGCTCGAGCGGATCAGCATCGGCTTGCGCCCATAGCGGTCGGCGAGTCGTCCCCACAGCGGCGAGGTGAAGGCGGCGACGAACGAGGTGGAGCCGTTCAGAATGCCGGACCACAGATCGATACCCGCCTCGGTGGTGACGCCGAGCTTCGGCAGGAACAGCGGCATGATCGGGCTGAGGAAGCTGAATGACATTGTCATGATGAACTGGATGCCCACCATGGCCCAAAGTGTGACCTGCCAGCTTGAGGCGCTGGTGGTCGCGTCATGCGTCCTGTCCGTGGCTGGCGTCTTGCGTGGGGCTTCCGTCATTCGCGCAACAGTGACACGTGGGCGCGGTATCGTCGAACATGGCCGCGTCGCCAGCCGTAACGACCGGCGATAGGCTTGGGCAATCGCAGCGAGGAGGCGAGCATGCCGGCGCATATTTGCACTACCTGCGGGACGCAATACCCCGAGGCGGACAACCCCTTTGCCGGATGCGCGATCTGTCAGGAGCCGCGGCAATATGTGAACCCGCTCGGGCAGGCATGGACCACGTTGCCGGCGATGCGGCGGACGCATTTCAATGGCTTTCGTCAGCACGAGCCCGGGTTGCTCGGCATCGGGACCGTGCCCGCGTTCGCGATCGGCCAGCGCGCTCTGCTGCTGCGGACTGCGGCGGGCAATATTCTGTGGGACTGCATCAGCTTCATCGATGATGCCACGGTGGAGATCGTGCGATCACTGGGCGGTATCAGTGCAATTGCGATTTCTCACCCGCACTTCTACGCGTCGATGGTCGAGTGGAGTCACGCCTTCGGCGGTGTACCAATCCATCTGCACGCCGCGGACAGAAGATGGGTGATGCGGCCTGATCCGACCGTGATGTACTGGGATGGCGAAATGCGGCAGCTTGCGCCGGGCGTGACTCTGTTGCGTTGTGGCGGACACTTCGCCGGAGGGACCGTGCTGCACTGGGCAGATGGCGCGGATGGCAAGGGCGCATTGTTGTCCGGCGACATCGTGACTGTGACGCCTGACAGAAACCTCAGCTTCATGCGCAGCTATCCGAATCTGATCCCGCTGGATGCGAGTTCGGTGCGGCACATTGCCGATGTACTGGAGGTGTGGCCGTTCGATCCCGTCTACGGTGGCTGGTGGGACCGGATCATTCCGTCAGGCGGCAAGGCGGCGCTTGCCCTGTCAGTGAAGCGCTACCTCACAGCCATAGGTGGGCCACTGATTGACGACTAGCATCAGGTGCATCGCGGGTCGGTATCAGGCGTTGATCTGGATCAACGCCTTTGCTTCGAATGTATGGTTACGGTAGCATTCCTCTTGGAGGTATGCCGATGGAAGATCAGCCCTTGGACAATGAGCTGCTCGATCTGCACGCCGAGACTCAGTGTCTTGCCTTGACCTTGGCCGACCCAGCAATGAGCGCCCGCCTCGTGGAGATCGCGAGCGAACTGCTGGAACTGGCGTGCGGGGACGCACGAAACTGGCAGGCTCGGAGGTCCGGTCTCTGTCACCAAGAGATGGTGTGATTCCTTCGGGGTCGGAACGTGGTGTCCTCGCGAGGCAGCACGCCATCGCGTGGGGGCGTTGGTGATCTCGCCCGCGATGGGCCGCGCAAATTCCAATCATTCATATGTGGCGCACGCAAGAGTGCGCATGCAGCACCTGAATTCTCAACAGCCGCAATAAATCGTGCAATCTCACTTTGATCTGGGTCAAGCCACTCAGTAACCATTTCTTAGAGTAGGCAAGGTTAGGGTTTTTCCGAGCAGCGGAACGGCTGCGACATTCGGAAGAATTACAGGGCACAGAAAATGTTGTGCGCAACTGCCAGAACGGTTCATGTTCCGTTGTCGCGATATACCGTCGCGGAACTTCACGCGCGGGCCGCGGAGTTTCGCGGCATGGCGGCAACTGCAAGAACCGCGGCTGATGCGCAAGGGCTCACGGCACTCGGGGCGCGCTATGACGCGTTGGCAAATCGACGTGACAATGAGGTGGACGGAGCGGCAGTGGCTTCGCACTCGAGCGTGGTGGTGCATGGACCGGAACGGCCGATGGGCTCGCCCTCGGCAGAGGCCCTGGTGATGGCAGGCGAAGCGATCGCCCGGCATTTCGTGCTGCCAGAGACCAGAGCGCATCCGGTGATTCAGTCTGCTACCATGCGGCTTGCCTATACGCTGATGGCCTACGGCCTGGTTCCGACGAAAGCGGAACCACTGGTGGCGGCTCCCAATATGGCGGTGCGGCAGCACGGCGTGTCGGGCGCCGATCAGCCGCGCGACATCGGCCGACATCTCCTGGTCGTGGACGACGTCGCCGATGTTCTGGTGACCGTCGGGGCTTTCCTCGCCAACGAGGGCTTCACTGTTCATCGGGTTGCTACCGCTGACGATGCGCTGCGGCTGATCGCAAGCGATCCGCGCATTGATGTCCTGGTGACCGACTACGCGATGCCGGGGTTGTCCGGAGCCGAGCTGATTGGGCAGGCCACGCAGATCCGGCCATTCCTCAAGTCGCTGGTGATCACCGGGTACCCGAATGCCGACGGGCTGGCGGAACTGCCTCCGCAGACCGCGATACTGGTAAAGCCCTTCCGCCGCGATACCCTGGTCGCGGGCGTGAGATCTCTACTCGGCGAAGCGCGGCCGGTACCGACCGAAACGGCCGAATTGATCGAGCACGAGCTGATCGACCAAAGGCGGCGGGATCAATAGGCGAGCGGCCGCCGAGGTGACGCCAGATTATGCGCTCGCGCTGAGCCGTGCGGCCATCTCGCTCTTGAACTGCTCGATCGGCATGAAGCCCGGGTCTTGGCGGCAAGCTTCCTCGGTCTCGCGCAGGATCTGCTCGTCCGATTTTGTGAGATCAAGCGGCTTGCCATGCGGCTGGGGGACGTGGAATGGCGTGTCGAGATACGCCTCCACCGTGTTGCCCTCCGGGTCCTTGAAGTAGACCGACCATGCGTTGCCGTGGGTCACCGGGCGCATCTCGGTGGCGCCGAGCGATAGCGCGCGCTTGTGCACCTCACGCAGATCGGTGAGCGAGTCTACCATGAAGGAGATCTGCTGGATGGGGTTGAAGCCGGCGGTATCCGGCCGGCCGGTGACCAGCACGACCTGGTGGTGGTTCTGCGGATTCGCGCTCATGAAGGTGAGGTGCATCCCTGAGCGTCCCTCGCCCCGGTCGGTGACCATCAGGCCGAGGACTTCAGTGTAGAACTGCTCCATCTTGTCCCGGTCCTGAACGTAAATGCCCATATGGGCCAGCCGCGCGCGAATGTTTGCCATGGTCCATTCCTCCTGCTGCCCAAGCGTCCTCCACGGCAGCGGTTTCCGCAAGCCGCCCGTTGGGGCATGCTGGCGCTGGTGAACCTTAGAGGGGAACGGCAATGAAGGTCGGCTTCATCGGCGTCGGAAACATGGGCGGCCCCATGTGCCGCAACATCATTCGCAATACCAACCATGACGTGGTGGTGTTCGACCTCAATCCGGCCGCCATCAAGGCCTGCACCGATCTCGGCGCGACGGCGGGAACATCGGTGGCGCAGATCGCATCCACCTGCGACGTGGTACTCACCTCATTGCCGATGCCACGCAATGTCGAGGAGGTGGCGCTTGGCCCCGACGGCATCAGCGAAACCGCCAAGCCGGGCACGGTCTATATCGACCTCTCCACCAACTCGCCGGCGACCGCGCGGCGTGTGACACGAGGGTATGCGCGCCAAGGGCATCCAGATGCTGGAGGCTCCGGTCTCGGGTGGTGTGCCGCGTGCGACCGATGGCACGATCGTCATCATGGTCGGCGGCGATGCGGCGGTATTCGACGCCCAGCTTCCGCTGCTGAAGTCATTCAGCGGCGAGGTGGTGCATGTCGGCGAAATCGGCATGGGCTCGGTCGCCAAGCTGGTGAACAACATGCTGGCCTTCTGCAATGCCGCGGCGGCGGCCGAGGCGCTGATGATCGGGGCGATGGCCGGCATCGATCTGCAAAAGCTGCAGCAGGTGATCAGCAACGCCAGCGGGAACTCCTCAGCGTTCCGCAATATCTCCGAGAAGGCATTCAAGCGCGAATTCGAGGCGACCTTCGCGCTCAACCTCGCGCACAAGGACCTGCGGCTTGCGCTCGAACTAGCCGATGAGCTCGGCGTGCCTGGCATGATAGCGCCGCAGGTGATGAACCTGATGCGTATCGCGCGCGCCAAGGGCATGGGCGGGGACGACAGCAGCTCAGTGATCCGGGTCTATGAGCAGGCGCTTGGGCGAGAAGTGCGGGCATAAGTAAATTCTGTATCGAGAACGACCAGGTGGCATAAATAAACCGCGATCCAGAAGTTTGGGGCGCTTAGCAACTTTTCGCGCGCTCACAGGCGTCGTATTGTGCGCATTCGTGCTTGTGACGCCGCTGAGCTGAAAAGTCGAGGTTACAATGGGGACCCATCGGCAAAAGCGCATTCTCGTTGTCGAGGACGATCCACTCGTCTCGGAGGTTGTGGTGGATGCGCTCGACGGCGTGTACGATACCAGCTGCGCCGAGACGGCCGCCGCGGCGATCGAATGCCTACGGGCGGGCGGGATCGACGGGATACTGCTGGACTGCACGCTGCCCGGCGGGCTTGACCCGCGACTGGTGCCGCTTGCCGATGACGTTGGTGTGCCGGTGATCCTGATGTCGGGTCATCCCGACATGATGGATCGGGTGCCCGGGGTGGAGCGGCCGTGCATCCAGAAGCCGTTCAGCCTGACGGCTCTCCTGGCGACCATCGAGAGCGTCGTTCCGGCCGACGAGGTCGGGAATCCCCGATAAAGGCTAATGCACGCTCATGAGGTGGTTCAGCGCTGATACCAGCGCGAGGGCGCGGAAGGGCTTTGCCAGAAACTCTTCACTGCCGGGCGGCCGCTGCATCCCGCTGACGAAAAGCACCTTGAGTTCAGGATGCAGTCGACGTGCCTTCGACGCGAACGCGATGCCGTCGAGGCGCGGCATCGCAATGTCGGTGACGATTACCGAGATGTCCGGATGCTGCTCCAGGATCTCGAGCCCCTCCTGTCCGTCCGCGGCCTGATAGACCTGATCGCAAAGGTCCTCGAGTACCTGGGCCACCGATTCGCGGACCAAGGCGTCATCATCCACCACCATGCCAACTGCGTGATCAGGAATTTCGTTGTGAGCTGAAAGTTCTTTTGTCGTCATGTTTAGCGGCCATCTAGTGTTGGGGTCGTCTCTGCGCAGCACGATTGAACCGAACATGCCAAGCGAACGTTCCTGCCGGACGCGTTAACGACCAATGAAAATATCTGCGAGGGGCTGAGAGCGACATGTTATCGCAAAGTGGCGACACGGTGTCGGTGGTCAGACTATTGTGCGGTGCCGCGGGCCGCACGTTGGTTGGAACGCTCTGGGAGCGACCTCGCCTGGCCACATGCCGTTGTAAGTGGGGTCGATGGCGGAGCCGGGCCGCGCATCGTGCGCCATCACGATTTCGCGCGCCGCTGCGGATTCCCCTCGCTGTCGTAGCGGCTGGGCCAGATGTCCTGCGGCGTCACGCCGATCGCTTCCGCCAGAAGCCGCTCGATCGCTGGCCAAGGCTGCTTAAGCGCCTTGCCGGCGGCAGTCGGGTGATATCCGTTCGCGACAGACAGGCCCGCGAGACTGCAACCGCGCTTCTTGAGCGCGGCGAGTATGTCGGCCGGGTGCCAGTCCGCGGTGCCAGGGCGGTTGCTCTCGACCCCGTTCCTTGCATTCATGCCAATTCTCTCTACAGAACCTGAAAACACAAAGTGTCTTGTCAGGCGCCTGAACGAGCCGAACGAGTTGGGACTCTGTCCCGAAAGTGTCGAGACTTTGGGTAATAGCAGACAAATGTCACGCCAAAGCGAGTCCGGGAAGACCAGTCCGACTGTCCTTTCACCCACTGCTGAGCGAGCCGCATTCATTTCTCGGCTGCAGGCTATTCTGCGCCAGTGGCCGAGCGCGGATCGGCTGGCGCGAGCGACGGGCGTGTCTCCCTCCGCCTTCCGCAAGTGGCTGCGCGGGGAGGCGGAACCGAGCCGCGAGAGGCTCGTCGCTCTTGCCCAGGCCGCCGGTGTCAGTGTCGGCTGGCTGGCCGGCGGCGAAGGTCCAGAGCCGCGGTTTCACGGCTTGGCAGAGCAGCAGACGGCGCTCTCGATGGCCGGTGGGCTCGGCGAGGGGGACTATCTCCTGCTGCCGAAGCGGCCCGAAGCAGCCGCGGCCGGGGTGGAGACGCCGCCTCCGCCGAATTCTGTCGAGTTCGTTGCATTCCGTCGTGACTGGGTCCGCGACATGTTCGGCATCGATCCGGACCGCCTGCTGGTTGATACAGCGGAGGGCGAGTCGATGGTGCCCAGCATTCGAGGCAGGCGACCTTTTGCTGGTCGATGCCTCCGAAAACCGCTTCAGCAGCTTCGGGATTTACGTGCTTGAGATCGCCGGCGAGCGACTGGTGAAACGTGTTCAGCCAAAGTTGGATGGCAGTCTCACCCTGATAAGCGACAATGCCTCTTATGAGGTCGAACATGTCCCGCCAGCCCAGGCCGCTGAGGTCCACGTTGTGGGCCGGGTAATCTGGACCTGTGGGCCACCGCGCGGACCGCGTTGATCGCGGCGGCGACCCTATAGGGTCGAGGTCAACGCCGGCTGTAGTCAATCACGGCGCCGTGACCGCGCCACCGACCGCACCGATGCCACCACCGACCAGCGCCCCGGTCGCCGGCTTGCCGTGGGACAGCGCGGCTACGCCGGCACCGGCGCCCGCGCCCATCAGACCCCCGGTCACCGCCCGTGTCCCGGGGTCATAACCGCAGGCCGTCAGAACGGTGAGCAGGCCGCTCAGTGCCAGTCCGAGTGCGATGCTGCGTGCCATATGCAAATCCTCCCTTGGCAAGGGGTGGAGATTCCTGATTGGCGGAGGAAATCCGGTGGCCGGAATGGGGCGTTCCCGGGGCGTGTGGTTCAACCTCTTGTTAACGAAGGGGAGCGGGGCTAAGCCCAACGGCTCCCGCTCATTTCACCTGAAGGCACACATTTGATGTTCTCCCGGGCGCTCGGCTTCATGTCAGCCGACATGGCCATTGACCTCGGCACCGCCAACACGCTCGTCTATGTCAAAGGCCGTGGCATCGTACTGGCTGAACCATCCGTCGTGGCCATCGCCGATGTGCGCGGCAAGAAGCAGGTGGTGGCGGTCGGCGAGGAAGCCAAGCAGATGCTCGGCCGCACACCTGGTTACATCACCGCGAGCCGGCCGCTGCGTGATGGGGTCATTGCCGATTTCGAAGTCGCCGAGGAGATGATCAAGCACTTCATCCGCAAGGTGCACAATCGTCGCCGCTTCGCCTCGCCGCTGATCATCGTGTGCGTGCCCTCCGGCTCGACCGCGGTGGAACGCCGCGCGATCCAGGAGAGTGCCGAAAGCGCCGGCGCGCGCAGGGTCGCGTTGATCGAGGAACCGATGGCCGCGGCAATCGGGGCCGGTCTGCCGGTCACCGAACCGACCGGTTCCATGGTCGTGGATATCGGCGGCGGCACAACGGAGGTGGCGGTGATCTCGCTCGGGGGCATCGTCTATTCGCGCAGCGTGCGCGTCGGCGGTGACAAGATGGACGAAGCGATCATCAGCTACATGCGCCGCACACATAATCTGCTGATCGGCGAGCCTTCGGCGGAGCGGATCAAGATGGACGTCGGCGCCGCCGGGCAGTCCGAGGACGGCGATCCGGGCCCGCAGCGCGAGGTGCGTGGGCGCGACCTGATCAACGGAGTGCCGCGTGAGGTGCTGGTCAGTCAGCGGCAGATCGCCGAGAGCCTCGCCGAACCGGTCAGCGCGATTGTCGACGCGGTGAAGATGGCCCTGGAGAACACGCCGCCGGAGCTTGCCGCCGACATTGTGGACCGGGGAATTGTGCTGACCGGTGGCGGCGCGCTCTTGTATCGGCTGGATCAGGTGCTGCGTGATGCGACCGGCCTGGCTGTCGCGGTGGCGGAGAACCCGCTGCATTGTGTCGCGCTGGGACGGGCGCGCGCTCGAGGAGCGCAAGCGGCTGTCGAACGTGCTGACGTCGATGTACTAGGGACGGAGTGGAGATAGCGAAGATTGCCCTCTCCCCCTAGCCCCTCCCGCGAGGGGAGGGGGTCTACATGACGCTCCCGCGCTACAATGCAGCATTGCGATGGCCCCTCGGAGCGGCGCGAACTGCTGGTTGAACGGCTGCCGTCGTCGGCGATGGCACCGTTACCCGGTCGCGTTCCACGATGCGCTGATCGGCGCGGGCACGTGGTCACCCGCGACATGCCCGCTAGCGCGACTGCCTGATCAGGGCGCTGATCAGGCACTCGGTCCGGGGATGAAGCACAGTATGTCCGGCGAGAAGTCCGCCGGTGGAGGCCCGAAGCCGTAGTTCCATTGCGTTTGCAAACAGGCGACCGCGGTGCCGGCTCTATTTTCACGATGCAAAACGACACTGTTCGGCACAGGTAACCATCTGTGGTCTAGCAGGATTTCATAGTGATCAGCGACGAGACGAGAGTCGTAGGGTCTACAATCGGCGGCAGCGCAACATCCGGCGCCGGTACCCGGGCTGCTTCAGACTTTGATACCAACGGCTCATATCCGGATCGAGTGGCTGGCCGACGGGGGGCGCGGCGTCCGCCATGATGGAGACACCAAGTATCATCGCGGCGGCGAGAAAAATACCCTGCACCCCGTTTGCGAGCATGGCGCTTCTCATGTGGTCTCACTTGCGCATAGGCGCGTTGCTTCATTGCTACCGCGTTAATTTGGTATGAGGCAAATATAAATTCTGTCGCGAAATAGAGGGGACAGCTCGTTCCGGCTGCCGCGACAACTCAGCGCTTCATACGCCACGGCCGATCGCGTATTAGTTGTGGGTCGCAATAGACCTGCGTTTGCATGATCCGTATTTCCATCCAGGCACGCCAGGCACTGGCGAAGCTGACCCTGCCGGTGCTGATCGTGGCCACCTTCGGGCTGATGCTGCTTGGCAAGGCCGATGCGGTGCTGGCCGAGCGTGCGCGCATGGCGCTGGCCGATGCGCTGGCGCCGATCTATGCCGCGCTCGCCGGACCGCTTGGGACCGTGCGGGACGCAGTCGTCAACGCGGCCGGGCTGTGGGACGTCAGAGCCGAGAATGCGCGGTTGCGCGAGGAAAACGAACAGCTGCGCCGCTGGCAGTCGATTGCACTGGCGCTCGATGCTGAGAACCAGCGGCTCAAGGCTGATCTGCACTGGGTTCCGGACCCCGCGCCGTCCTACGTCACCGCGCGCGTGGTGGCGGATGCAGGCGGCATCTATGCCAAGGCGGTGTTGCTCTCGGTGGGGCCGAACCACGGCATCCGCAAGGGTGAGATCGCGCTGGACGAACGCGGCCTGGTCGGACGCGTCACTGAGGTCGGCGCACGCACCGCGCGGGTGCTGCTGATCACCGATATGAACAGCCGCGTACCGGTGGTTCTGGAGAATTCGGGCGCCCATGCCATCGTAATCGGCACCAACGGGGCGCGGCCGCGGGTGGTCTACTGGCCGGAAGGCAGCACGCCACAGGAGGGCGAGCGGGTCGTCACCAGCACCGAGGCCAGCGCCTTCCCGGCCAATCTGCCGGTCGGCACGGTGCATTTTTCCTCGGCCAAGGTGCCCGAGGTGTTGCCGGCGGCGATGCTCGATCGCCTGGAGGTGGTTCGTATCTTTGACTATGGCCTGACCGACATCGCCGCACCGGAGGCGCCGGGTCGGCTGCCCGAACGGCGAAGGCGCTGATGGCGCGGACCGACCAGACGCCCGGCATCCGGCCGCGGGTCACGCTGGGGCGGCGGCTCGATACCGCGGCGCGCCACGCGCTCCCGGCGGGCTGCACGGTGCTGCTGATGCTGCTTGCGGAGGCGCCGTACGGCATCGCCGATCAGGCGGCGATCTTGCCGGCGGTCACGTTCGCCTGCGTGTATTTCTGGTCGCTGCTGCGGCCCGGGGCGATGCCGCCACCGGTGGTGTTCGTAGTCGGGCTGCTGTTCGATCTGCTCGGTTATCTGCCGCTCGGCGTGGGAGCGCTGACGCTGCTGGTTGTGCATGGGCTTGTGGTGCACTGGCGGCAGATCATGATCCGACAAGGGTTCGTCGCGGCTTGGCTGACGTTCGCGGGCTTCGCTGCTGCCGCTGCCGCGCTTGGATGGGTGACGACGGCACTGCTGCTGTTTCGTCTGCTGCCGGTCGGTCCCGTGCTGTTTGAGGCGACCCTGGCGGCTGCGCTGTATCCGGCGCTGGCCATTCTGTTCATCCGCGTCGATCGCACGGCCGCGGATCCCGAGCGTGCTTAAGATGCGACGCAATACTCGCCGCAGCGGCGTGTTCACGCGGCGCGCTTTGCTGATGATGGGCGGTCAGGTGGCGTTGCTCGGCGGCCTGGCCGCGCGGCTCTACCAGGTTCAGGTGGTCGACGGCACGCGCTATGCCACGCTGGCGGAGGAGAACCGCGTCAGTACGCGACTGATCGCGCCGCCGCGTGGGCGCATGCTGGATAGGTTCGGTGTCGTTGTGGCAGGCAATCGGCTGAACTGGCGCGCTCTGCTGGTGGCCGAGCAGACCGCCGATACGGCGACGACGCTCGACAACTTCTCGCGCATCGTGCCGCTGGCGGACTATGAACGCGCCCGCATCGAGCGGGAGCTGCACCGGCATCGCAGCTTTATTCCGACCGTGGTGCGTGAGTTCCTGAGCTGGGAAGAGATGGCGGCGATCGAGGTCAGCGCGCCTGATCTGCCCGGCATCCTGGTCGATGTCGGCACGTCGCGGATGTATCCTTTTGGCGAACAGCTCGTGCATGTTGTGGGGTATGTCGCGCCGCCGACCGAGGCGGATGTTGCCGATGATCCTGATCTAGCGCTGCCTGGGATCAGGGTGGGACGCGCCGGGGTGGAGAAGCAGCATGATCGCGATCTGCGTGGCAGCGCCGGGGCGGTGCAGCTCGAGGTCAATGCGCTCGGACGAGTGATCCGGGAACTGGATCGTCAGGAGGGCGTGGCAGGCGAGGAGGTCGGCCTTACCATCGATGTGACCCTGCAGCAGACGGTGCTGGGCAGGCTTGGCGATGAGTGCGCGAGCTGCGTGGTGCTCGACTGCCGCAATGGCGAGGTACTGGCGATGGGCACCAATCCGTCGTTCGATCCGACGCTGTTCAATTCCGGCGTGACGCAGGTGCAGTGGACGGAGTGGGCGCAGGACAAGCGTACTCCGCTGCTCAATCGCGCGGCGGCGGGTGTGTACGCGCCCGGCTCGACATTCAAGATGGCGGTGGCGATGGCCGGCCTGGAGTCTGGGATCGTCTCGCCTGGCGATGCCGTCCATTGTCCGGGGTATTTCGATCTGGGCAATGCGCGATTTCATTGCTGGCGGCAGGGTGGTCACGGCACACTGGATCTGCGTGGCGGATTGAAGAACAGCTGCGACGTTTACTTCTATGAGACCGCCAGGCGAGTCGGGATCGACCGCATCGCGGCAATGGCGCACCGCTTCGGCCTGGGGACCGAGCTGGCGATCGATCTTCCTGGCGCGCGCTCCGGCTTCATTCCAACGCGTGAATGGCGCATCGGCCAAGGCCATGCGTGGAACCCCGGCGATACGGTCGTATCGGGCATCGGTCAGGGGTATATACAGGTCACGCCACTTCAGCTCGCGACGTATGCCGCGCGCGTCGCCACCGGCCGCGAGGTGCAACCGCATCTGACTCGCAAGCTGGGTGGCGTGCTGCAATCCGGATCGCAGTCCGCTGACTGGCCAAGCCTCAATCTGTCGGACCGCTCGCTGCACGTCGTGCGCGAAGGGATGTGGGCAGTGGTGAATGAGCCGGGAGGCACCGCGCCCTCGGCGAAGCTGCCTGACCAACGCTGGCAGATGGCTGGCAAGACCGGCTCGTCGCAGGTGCGGCGCGTGTCGCGGGAGCAGCGCGAGGGTGGACACTTCGATAGTTCCAAACTGCCTTGGGAGTTCCGTCCTCACGCGCTGTTCGTGGCCTATGCGCCTTACAATGATCCTCGCTATGCGCTGTCCGTGGTCGTTGAGCATGGCAACGCTGGAGCGGCGGCTGCCGCACCGATTGCACGCGACATCATGACCGCCGCGCTGCAACGTGATCCGGCAGGCCGCGACGCGCTGCCTGGTGCGCAGGTCGCCGAGCGTGATGCGGCGCGATGAGGGAAGGGAGGATCTGGCGCGATACGTCGTTCGGCATTGGCGTCAAGGTCTGGCGGGTCAACTGGCTGTATGTGGTGCTGCTCTGCGCGCTGGCCGGCGTCGGCTACGCCGCGCTTTACAGTGCAGCCGGCGGAGCAGCCGAGCCTTATGCGTCGCGGCACGTGCTTCGGTTTGCTACTGGCCTGGTGCTGATGATCGGCATCGCGCTGGTCGATATCCGTTTCATCGCGCGGCTGGCTTGGCCGAGTTATTGCGTCGCTCTGGTACTGCTGGTGCTGGTGATGCGGTATGGCGTCGTCGGAAAGGGAGCGCAGCGCTGGATCGAGCTGGGCGGGCTGCAGATCCAGCCGTCGGAACTGATGAAGATCACGCTCGTGCTGGCGCTGGCGTCGTGGTTCCATCGCGCTCCGTGGGAGCGGATCGGCAATCCGCTGTTCCTGATCCCGCCGCTGGTCGCCGTGCTGGTGCCGGTGGGACTGATCGTGAAGGAGCCCAATCTCGGCACGGCGGTGATCACTGCGGCGCTGGGGGCTGCCATGTTCTTCGCGGCCGGCGTGCGCTGGTGGAAGTTCCTGTTCGTGGCGCTGCCGGTGCCGTTCGCCGCGCAAATCATCTATGGCCATCTGCACGACTACCAGCGCGCCAGGATCGATACGTTCCTGCAGCCCGAAAGCGATCCACTCGGTGCCGGCTACAACATCATCCAGTCGAAGATCGCGCTCGGGTCGGGCGGCTTGTGGGGGAAGGGGTTCTTGCAGGGCACGCAGGGGCATCTGGATTTCCTGCCGGAGAGGCAGACCGACTTCATATTCACCATGATCGGCGAGGAGTTCGGCTTCGTCGGATGTATCGCCGTCATGGCGCTCCTGGGTCTGCTCGTATTGGGGGGCATGGCGATTGCACTGCGCTGCCGGCACCAGTTCGGACGGCTGGTCGCGTTCGGTATCGCCAGCAATTTCTTCCTTTACGTGTTCGTCAACATCGCCATGGTGATGGGCGCGATTCCGGTGGGCGGGGTGCCCTTGCCGCTGCTGTCGCATGGTGGATCAGCGATGATAACGGCGATGATCGGCTTCGGTCTTCTGATGTCGGTGTACGTGCACCGTGACGTCGAATTCAGTGAGGTGCGCGACGCAGGCTGATCCGATCTCGCCACGCCTGCTGCGTGCCTATCGTCTGACGCGGTATCGTGCCGGGGGATACGATATCGTCATAGGCCGTCGTGTGCCGGATGCACTGTTGCGACGTCTGGGCGCGCGAAGTGCGACACTTGTCACCGCATGGAATCCGCGATCCCACCGTATGCCGGATGGCTGGAACCGGCGCCTCCAACGGCAGCTTCGGCAGCGGCTGCGCCGCGCAACAGTGGTGGACGCGGAGGGATCGCTGAAGGGGTGGCATGAGAAGATGCTGCTGGTGGCTGGGGAATGTCGGCTCTGCGTCCAACTGGCAGTCCGCTTCCGGCAGCGAGCTGTCGTGATCCTGCATCAGGGGCAGAAGGCGCGGTTCCGATTTCTGTGAGCCGCCGATGTGGATCAACGGCCGCTGCGTGCCACCATGAACAGCCGGTGGAACGGCAGCAGCGTGATGCCGTCAGCGCCGCGAGGATAATGCGGCCGCGCGGCGTCGGTGTACGCCTGACGGAACGCTTCCTTCCGCTCCTCGGGCAGCCGATCCAGGAACGGCCGCAGGCTGCTGCCCGCCGCCCATTCCGCCACGGCATTCTCGCCGCTGAGCGCGTGCATATACGTCGTCTGCCACATGTCGAGCGATGCGACGCGCGGGCGCAGCAAGTCCCAGTATTCCGCCGGCGAGAGTATCGCGGGGGCGGACGAGACCTCGCTCAAATACTGTTCCCAGGGTTGCTTCGCGGCCAGGTCGTAAGGGATCCGCCGCAAAGGCGTGTCGTGCATTGCCGGCATCTGCACCGCCAGCACGCCGCCTGGCGCGAGCAACGACAGCAGCTGCGGGAACAGCGTAGGATGCCGGTCCACCCACTGCAGCGCGGCATTCGAGTAGATCAGGTCGAGCGGCTCCGCCGGCCGCCATTGGAAGAAGTCGGCCTGCTCAAAGCGGCACAGAGGCACCGTGACGCGTGCCTTTTCCAGCATTGCGGCCGATCCGTCGACGCCGAATACCTCCGCCCGCGGGAAGCGCTGCTGCAGGATTGCTGTGACGTTGCCTGCCCCGCAGCCGAGATCCACCACGCGCGCGGGCGCATCGAGCGGCACCTGCGCCAGCAGATCCAGCGCGGGACGCAGCCGCTCATTGGCGAACTGCAGGTACTGTGCCGGGTCCCAGACTGCCACGGACCGTGCCATCTCAGTGTCGCTCCCTTACTCTACACGTCGGCCGATGCGGCAGGGGCAACGCGGGCTCCGTTCTGGGCGGAATCTGCTCCGCGCTCCGGTTCGGCCAGCCGCAGGATGAGCCGGAATGTGGTTCCGGTCGCGCTGGTGTCGAGCAACTCGATTTCGCCGCCGTGCGCCACCATCAGATCGCGGGCGATCGCCAGACCGAGCCCTGTGCCACCTCGCCGCGTGCTGCCCGCGAACGGGCGGAACAGGTCGGCGCGCACCGGCTCCGGCAGGCCGGGGCCGTCATCGGCGAACTCGATCGAGCATGTCGGGCTGTTGTGATGCGCCGAGACCCGCACACTCCGAGCGCCGGCCTCGGCGGCATTGCGCATCAGGTTGGTAAGGACGCGGAACAACTGAGTGCGATCCGCCCGGACCAATGTCGTGGGATCGACCCCATTCTCGAGGCGCAGGCTGCCGCCCTGGGGCCGCACCGTCTCGGCTGCCTCGCTAACCAACGGCGCCAGGGCGACCGGTGCGAGTTGGAGCGGCGGGGGTCCCTCGCGGGCATAGTCCAGGGTGCGCCTGACCAGCTCGGTCGCCCGGTCGACGGCCTGGGCCAGCATTTCGCCCGAACGCTGCACGCGGGGATCCGGGTTCAGCTGCAACCGCTCCGCGGTCAGCAGCGCCGGGGTCAGGATGCCGCGCAGGTCGTGGCTCACCTTGGCGACCACCGTGCCGAGAGCGGCCAGCCTGGCGTTGCGCCATAGTGCGGCGCGCAACTCGTGCTGCATCGCCGCGAGTTCCCGGCTCGGCGACCGAAATCTCGTCGTTCGGCAGCACTGTGACTTCGCCGGGATCGAGCGGAGTCGTGCGCTCAGGGTCCGCGCGGAACGCGGCGATGCTGCCGGTGATCCGGCGCATCGGACGGACCAGCAGAAGCAACACGGCCAGATAGACCAGCCCGCCGGTCACCCCGGCGATCAGCGCCGCCAGGACCGCAAAGTCAGCTGTGAAGTGCCGCAACGCGTCATTGAGGTCACGTTCATTCAACCATATCTCGGCCGTCGAATACGGGCGGAACGGGCTGTCGCCGACCACGTGGATCAGCCGGTCTCCGCCGCAGCACGATGGCCTGGAGCGCTCGCCGGATTCGGACGAACAGATCCTCCGTCCGGAGATCGATCGCGGCATCCGGCGATATCGCGGTGTCGCCGACCGTGATCGACGGCGCCATCCGGGGCGGTCAGTCGGATCGCTTCGGCTACCGGCCAGACGCAGCAGATCGTCGCGCTTCCCCGCGTCCGCCGTCGCCGCCGGAAGCCGCGAGCACCGCGATCGAGGCGTCCTCAATGCGGCCGGTCAGCCAGGCGTCGCGCTCGTGGGCGATATAGGGCAGGAATACGACGACCTCGCTCAGCAGCACGGCGAGCGTGGCGATCAGCCAGAGGCGCCCTGACAGGCTCTGGCGTGGCCTGACCCGTGGTGGCCCGGCGCTCGCTTCGGACATGGCGGCAAAATGGGTCGGAATGGCGGCTCACGGCAACCGGGCCAGCAAGGCGGACCACGGCCTTGGTGCGCGGCGCGAACAGCCGCGGCAGGAAGAAGTTGCCGGCGGCGCGCTTGCCCGCTTCCGAGCGCGTCGGATAGGGCACGATCAGCGACGCCAGCGCGCCCAGCTTCATCCGCTGCGCGATCGCCAGGGTCCAGAGGCCGATCATCTCGCCGGCATTCGGCGCCAGGATGCCGGCACCGAGCACGCGGCCTCCGGCGGCGACAAGCTTGACCAGGCCGGCGGTATCGCGTTCCGCGGTCGCGCGGTCGTTGTCGGCGAGCGGCCAGCGCAGGATCGCAATCCGGTGGCCGGCGGCGCGTCGCCTCGGCCTCGGTCATGCCGACCTGGGCCAGTTCGGGCCTGTGTGTAGGTGACACGCGGCAGCGCGGCGTAGTCGATCCGCGCCGGCAGACGGAACAGGGCGCGGCGGATCACGATGCCGGCGTGGTAGGAGCCGACATGGGTGAAGGCGCGCGGGCCGATGCCCTGCGGGTCGGCGATGTCGCCCACCGCGTAGACGCGCCGGTTGGTCAGGCTGCGCAATCCGCGATCGGTGGCGATCCCCGTCCTGGCTGACCTGCACATTGCCCGCGGCGAGATCGCAGCGCCTCCAGGTTCGGTCGCCGGCCGACCGCCACCAGCAGATGGCTGCCGCCGATCCGCCGGCCATCGTCCAGCACCAGCGTCGGGCCCGGCTCGACCGCGCTCACCTGTGGCGCCTTCCAGCAGGGTGACGCCGCGCGCTGCAAGGCAGTTGCGCAGTCCGGCGACCAGTTCGGGGTCCTCCTTGCCGGCGATGGTCGCGGCCTCGACGACGGTCACGCGACTGCCGAGGCCGGCGAACGCGTCGGCCATCTCCAGGCCGATCGGTCCGCCGCCGAGGATCAGCAGGTGCTCGGGGCGCTCGGCCAGGGCGAAGATCGTGGCGTTGGTCAGGTAAGGGATCCGATCGAGACCGGGGATCGGCGGCACCGCGGCCGAGCTGCCGGCGGCGATGACGATGCGGCGGGCGGTGATCCTGCGGCCGTCGACCATCAGCGCGTCGGGGGCGACGAAGCGCGCCTCGCCGCGCAGCACGGTGGCGCCGAGCGCGCGGAAGCGGGTCTCGGAATCGGTGGGTGCGATGGCGGCGATCACGCCGTCCACGTGCTCGCGCACGGCAGTGCCAGTCGATGTCCGGTTCCGGCAGGCGGACGCCGAACCGCGCGGCCGCGCGCGCTGCCTGGGCGGCGTGCGAGGCGGCGAGCAGTGCCTTGCTCGGCACACAGCCGAAATTCAGGCAGTCGCCGCCCATCCGGTCGCGCTCGATCAGCGCCACCCGCAGGCCGAGTTGCGCCGCGACGGCAGTGACGGAAAGACCGGAAGCGCCCGCGCCGACCACCGCCAGGTCGAAGTCAGGCACCGGATCGCTTCCAGCGGCGCCAGACGACCGGCAGCAGGGACAATGCCGCAAGCCCGATCAGCGGCCCCAGAATGCGCGGCGAGAAGATCAGCGTGAGGTCGGGACTGCCGCCGGTCGCCAGCACGTCGCCGAGGCCGGCGCCGATCGAGGCAAAGACGAAGGTGGCCGGCATGATCCCGATCACCGTGGCGGCGGCATACGGCAGCAGCCGCATGCCGCTCAAGGCGGCGGCGAGGTTGACCAGCCAGAAGGGGAAGGCGGGCACCAGACGGATGGCGAGCAGATAGCTGAAGCCGTCGCGTCGCAGGCCCAGACGGACGGCGTCGAGAAACCGGCCGCCGCGGTTGGCGATGGCATCGGCGAGGTGGTAGCGGACGGCGAGAAACAGCGCGATGGCGCCGGCGGACGATCCCACGACCGCCAGAATGCCGCCGAACAAGGTGCCGAACAGCAGACCCGCCGGCGGCGGTGAGCACTGCCGATTCCGGCAGGGAGAGCAGGACGGCGGCGGCGTAGACCAGGATATAGAGCGAGGGCGCGGCGATCGGGTGCGACGGCGACCCAGGCGGTCAGCGCCGCCTGGTTGCGCCCGAGGGACGCCCAGCTGATCTGCTCGGGTTGCGCCGCTGGCCCAGGCGGCGGCGACAGCCGCGAGCAGGAGTGCGATGGGCCAGAATCGGCGCAGGGTCCGCATGGCTGAACCATGTAGTGGCTTTGCGCTCGCTGTCGCGTGACAATCTGGATGGAACTGCCGGATGTCACTGTCAGCGAGGCGCGATTGACGGCTTTTGACCGCCCCCCTATAAGCCGCCGCCTGCGACGGGCGCCGGGTTGGGCGCCCGCGCCCGCGCTTGAGGCGGGCATCCAGGCACCATCGGAGAACCGGCTGTGAAGCGCACCTATCAACCGTCGAAGCTGGTCCGCAAGCGGCGGCATGGGTTCCGCGCCCGCATGGCCACCGTCGGAGGCCGCAAGGTGCTGGCCAACCGGCGGGCCAAGGGCCGCAAGCGCCTGTCGGCCTGATCCGGGGCCTGCGCTTGGCCGCGCCCGGGCCGCCTGACACGTCGCGCCGAATTCCTGCGTGCCGCGGCCAAAGGACGCAAGGCAGCGGCGATGCCGGGCGTGGTGCTGCAGGCACTGCCGCGCGAGGACCAGGGTCCGGCGCGGCTTGGCTTTACCGTCACGAAGAAGATCGGCAACGCCGTGATCCGCAACCGCACCCGCCGCCGGCTGAAGGAAGCCGCGCGGCTGGTGCTGGCCGAGCATCCGGTGTCGGGCGTCGACCTGGTGCTGATCGGCCGCGAGGCGACGCGCGGGCGGGATTTCGTCGGCCTTGCAGGAGGATCTGCGCCGGGCACTGGCGAAGGCTGGGGTTGCATGACGCCCGGCCGCTCAGATCGCGATCGGCGCGGTGCGCGCCTATCAGTGGACGATCCGGCCGGTGATCGGCGCCAACTGCCGGTTCTTCCCGAGTTGCAGCGACTACGCGATCGAGGCGATCCGCGGTCATGGGGCGCTGCGCGGCAGCGGGCTGGCGGCGCGGCGCATCCTGCGCTGCAACCCGTGGCATGAGGGCGGCTACGATCCGGTGCCTGCCTGCGACTGCCGGACGAGGGTGTGATGGACCAGCAGCGGCTGTTCATCGCGATCGCGATTTCGGTCGCCATCCTGCTCGGCTTCCAGTTGCTGATCGCGCCGCATCTGCCGCAGCCGCCCAAGCCGCCGCCGCAGGTTGCCAGCAATCAGGCCACGACCGACGCAGCGCTTCGACGGCGCCGGCGCCGGCCGCTCGCGGCCAGCGACGACGCCGACGGTGCCCAAGGACGTGCCGCGGGTGCAGATCGCGGCGCACCGCCTGCAGCGGCTCGATCAGCCTGCTCGGCGCGCGGCTGGATGATCTGGTGCTCACCGACTATCGCGAGACGCTGGCGCCGAATTCGCCGAACGTGCGGCTGCTGGAGCCGCGGTCGGAGGACCATCCTTACTACGTTCAGTACGGCTGGAGCGCGGCGCCCGGCGAGCAGGTGAAGCTGCCGGACAACGACACGGTGTGGGCCAGCTCGGGCGGAACGCTGAGCGCCGGCCATCCTGTCACGCTGTCATGGGACAATGGCGCCGGCCTGACCTTCCAGATCACGTTCTCGGTTGACGACGACTACATGTTCACCGTGCAGCAGTCGGTGAAGAACGCGACGGGCGCGCCGGTGAAGCTGTTCCCCTGGTCGCGCATCCGCCGCGACTACACGCCGGAGGTGGCCGGCTATTACATCCTGTTCGAGGGCCTGCTCGGCGTGGTGGACGGCACGCTGCAGGAGACGACCTACGCCAAGGCGAAGAGCGAGGGCGAGAAGAAGAACGGCATCGCTTACGACGCGACCGCCACCGGCGGCTGGGCCGGGATCACCGACAAGTACTGGCTGACCGCCCTGGTGCCCGATCAGGCGGTCGCTTCGACGGTCAACTTCGTCCATCATTCGGAGGACGGCGACCACTACCAGGTCGACTACATCACCCAGGAGCCGCAGACGGTTGCCGCCGAACGGCGACGCGTCGCTGTTCTCGCATGCTGTTCGCCGGCGCCAAGATCGTGCGGCTGCTCGACCGCTATCAGGCCGAGTATCACATCCCGAACTTCGACAAGGCGGTGGATTTCGGCTGGTTCTATTTCCTGACCAAGCCGATCTTCTATTGCCTCGACTGGCTGAACGGCCTGCTGGGGAATTTCGGCCTGGCGATCATGGCGTTCACCGTGTTCGTCAAGGCGCTGTTCTTCCCGCTGGCGAACTACTCGTATCGCTCGATGAGCAAGATGAAGCTGCTGGCGCCGAAGATGCAGGCGCTGCGCGAGCGGTTCAAGGACGAGCCGCAGCGCATGCAGCAGGAGATGATGGCGCTGTACCGGACCGAGAAGGTGAACCCGGCGTCGGGCTGCCTGCCGATGGTGGTGCAGATCCCGGTGTTCTTCTCGCTCTACAAGGTGATCTTCGTCACCATCGAGATGCGGCAGGCGCCGTTCTTCGGCTGGATCCACGACCTGTCGCAGGTGGATCCGACCAACATCTTCAACCTGTTCGGGCTGATCCCGTTCGATCCGACGACGATATCGCCGTTCCTGCATCTCGGCGCGTGGCCGCTGATCATGGGCTGACGATGTTCCTGCAGCAGAAGCTGAACCCGCCGCCGCCGGACCCGGTGCAGGCGCGCATGTTCCAGTTCATGCCGATCATCTTCACCTTCATGCTGGCGCGCTTCCCGGCGGGGCTGGTGATCTACTGGAGCTGGAACAACCTGCTGTCGATCGCGCAGCAATGGCTGATCATGCGGCGGACGCACCTGGCGCGGCCGGGGCTCGCGCGCACCTGACCGGACGACGAAGCAGCGCTGATCGAGGCGGGGCGGCTGCTGTTCGCCGCCGAGTGCCGGTTCGTGCACGCGGCGCAGCGGCTGGATCAGTTGCCGCCGGCCGCGGGGCCGGAGGTGGCGTTCGCCGGGCGGTCGAATGTCGGCAAGTCGTCGCTGCTGAATGCGCTGACCGGGCGGCGGGCGCTGGCGCGTGTGTCGGCGCGAGCCTGGGCGGACGCGGCAGCTCAATTTCTTCGATCTGGGCGGGCGGCTGACGCTGGTCGATATGCCTGGCTACGGCTATGCGCGCGCCGGCAGGGCGGTGAAGCAGGACTGGCAGGGGCTGATGTTCGACTACCTGCGCGGGCGCCCGACGCTGCGGCGCGTGATGCTGCTGCTGGATGCGCGGATCGAGGTGAAGGAGGCGGATGTCGCGGTGATGGAGCTGCTGGATCGCGCGGCGGTGACGTTCCAGCTTGTGCTGACCAAGGCCGATGGGGTGAAGCCGGCGGCATTGGCGCGCAAGCTGGACGAGGCGCGGGCGATTGGCGCGCGCGCATCCGGCGGCGCATCCGGAGGTGGTGGTGACCAGCAGCGAGAGCGGGCAGGGGATTGCGGAGCTGCGGGCGGCGATCGCGGCACTGGTGGAGTGATCTCAGTATTATGGCGTGAGGCGGAGCGACTACGAAGCAAGGTCCCACGCGGGGTGGAGATGCTTTGTCGCTTTGCTCCTCGTAATGACAGGGAGAGGTGACTGCGGTATTCAATAGATCCCCAGGTGCTGGTGCAGATCGACGCCGTCGCGCTTGCAGCGCGGCCGCCGTGTCGTCGACGACGACCCGGCCGCTGTTCAGGATCACGATGTCGTCCGCCACGTCGAACACCAGCTTGGCATTCTGCTCGACCAGCAGGATCGACAGCCCATGCTCCTTGAGCTGGCGTATCGTCGCCATCACCTCGGCGACGATTTGCGGCGCCAGACCCTCGGAGGGCTCGTCCATCAGCAGCACGCGTGGGTTGGACATCAGCGCGCGGGCGATCGCCAGCATCTGCTGCTCGCCGCCTGACAGATATCCGGCGTACTGATCGCGCCGTTCGCTCAGGCGCGGGAAGGTCGCGCAGACCCGCTCGAAGTTCCACGGCTCGGCGTCCCGATCGCGCGGGCGGCGTGCGGCGACTGCGAGGTTCTCGCGCACCGTCAGGCTGCGGAAGATGCGGCGGCCCTGCGGTACCAGCGCGACACCGTGCGCGGCGATCGCCTCGGGCGCGCGGCCGGTCACCGATGCGCCTCGCACGGCGACGGTGCCGCGGCGCGGCGGCAGCCAGCCCACCGCGACGCTCATGCAGGTTGACTTGCCGGCGCCGTTGCGGCCCAGCAGTCCGAGCAGGCGGCCCTCGCCAAGGCGCAGCGACACGCGATGCAGCACGTGACTGTCGCCGTAATAGGCATCGATGTCGCTCAGCAGCAGCGCGTCAGTTCGCCAAGGTAGATCTCCCTGGTGCGCGGATGCTGCACCACCTCGGCGCGTGTGCCCTCGACGATCACCTGGCCGAAATGCAGCACGGTGATGCGCTCGGCGAATTCCAACGCCACGTCCATGTCGTGTTCGATCATCACGATGGTCACGTCGCGCGGTATGCTGCTGATCATGGACAGCACGTCGCGGCGTTCCTCGACCGACAGGCCGGCGAATGGTTCGTCCAGCAGCAGCACCTTCGGGTTCTGCGCCAGCGCCATGGCGATCTCGACACGGCGGCGTTCGCCATAGGATGTCTGTCGCCACGGGCCGATCGGCGAGATGTTCCAGTCCGACACGCGCCAGCGTCGCATGCGCCTGGTCCAGCAGGTCGCGCTGACCATTCAGACGGACAAGCGGATTCCAGCGCAGGTGCGACAGGCCGAGCAGCGACAACGTTATGTTGCGCGCCAACGTCTCGCCAGGGAACAAGCGTGATGATCTGATAGGTGCGCGCCAGTCCGAGATGCGCGCGACGGCGTGCCGCGACAGCCGGTGAGGTCGCGGCCGAACAGCATGATGCGTCCGGAGTCGGCGCGCAGCTCGCCGGTGATCAGGTTGAACAGAGTCGTCTTGCCGGCGCCGTTCGGTCCGATGATCAGCCGTCGCTCGCCGGGTTCCACCGTCAGGTTCACCGTGACCGTGACGCGCAATCCGCCGAATGCCTTGTTGAGATCATGCAGTTCGAGCGCGGTCATCGGCTACCCTCGCGCCGGAGCACGCGCGGCGCCTGCGGGCGGCGCAACAGCGATATCCCCCAGCGCCACATGCGCACCGAGCCGGGAACCAGACCCTCCGGCATGAAGACGACGATCAGCACGAAGATGGCGCCGAGGACGAAATTCCAACGTTCGATGTAGGCGCTGGCGACGTCCTTCATGATGATGACCAGTGCCGCGCCTGCGATCGGGCCGAGCAACGTCGCGGTGCCGCCGGCGATCACCATCAGCAGCGCCTCGGCCGATGCGCTCAGCGCGACGGTCTGCGGACTGACGAACTGGTTGTAGTAGAGATACAGCAGTCCTGCGACGCCGCTCCAGAAGCCGGAGAACAGGAAGGCGAGGAAGCGCGTCAGCCACACGTTGTAGCCCAGTGCGGTCATGCGTCGCGGCTGGTCGCGTGTGCCGCGCACGGCTGCGCCAAATGGCGATGCGACGAAGATCGCCATGGCGGCGACGGCGATCAGGAACACGATGAGTGTCGCCCAGTAGAACGCATCAGCCGATGTGAGCGACAGTCCGAATGGGCTGGGCCGTGCGCTGATCGAGATGCCGTTGTCGCCGTTGGTCAGGCTGATCCAGCGATAGGCGATGCCCCAGACGATCTGGCCGAGCGCCACGGTGATCATGACGAACCCAAGACCGGTGCCGCGCAACGCCAACACGGCGAATATCGCTGTCGCCGCCAGCGTTGCCAGCAACGCGCCGATCGCCACGACGAGGTGGCCGTGGCCGGCATTGATCAGCGTTGCACCGGCATAGGCGGCAATGCCGAACAGGCTCGCGTGACCAAGTGTCACCAGTCCGGCATATCCCACCAGCACGTTCAGCCCGAGGGCCAGGACTGCGTAGATCAGGATCTGCGTTGCGACGTTGATGTAGTAGCTGTTGCCGATCCAGTAGGGCACCGTCGCCAATAGCAGCAACACGATTGCGAGCGCCAGACGCTTCACAGCATGACCCGGCCGAACAAGCCCTGCGGCCGCACCACGAGGACGATGAGCATGGGCAGGAACAGGACGACGTAGGCGAGCTCGGGGAACATCGCCTGGCCGAAATTGTAGAGGAACCCGACGACGAAGCTGCCGGCGAGCGATCCCAGTAGGCTGCCGGACCCGCCGAGAATCACCACGACCAACGCAAGCGGCAACATGTCCTGATCAAGGCCGGGATAGACCGATAGGATCGGGCCGCCGATCACGCCGGCGAATCCCGCGAGTCCGGCGCCGAGTGCGAACACGATGGTGAACAGATGCGACACGCGAATGCCGACCACGCGTGCCATGGCAGGATCATCGACCGCGGCGCGGATCATCGCGCCGAGCCTGGTGCGGTCCATCAGCAGCCATAACGCCGCAGCGATCACCGTGGCGACCAGAATGATGGCGAGCCGATAGGTCGGGAAAGCCAGGCCGAACACCGCGGTCGCGCCGCGCAGCGCGGGCGGCGTCTCCACCGATATCGGATCGCCGCCCCACTGCATCAGGCAGACGTCGGCGACCATGAACGAAAGGCCGAGCGTGACGAGCACCTGCGCCAGTTCCGCGCCTGCGAGGCGGCGCAGTACGAACCGCTCGATGATGGCTCCGAACAGTGCAACGCCGAGGCCAGCTGCCACTGCTGCGGTCCAGAAGCCGAAGCCCCAGGCGATACAGGTCACGCCGAAATATGCGCCGAGCATGAACATCGAGCCGTGTGTCAGGTTCGGGATTCGCATCAGGCCGAAGATCAGCGAAAAGCCGGCGGACAGCAGGAACAGCAGACCGCCCAGCGTGACGCTGTTGACGGACAGGATCAGCCAGAGGTTCACGACCGAAGGTTCGTCAGCTCTTCAGTGGCGGATAGTCGCGCGAATAGACTGGTTGCGCGAGGAACCACTTCTCGTCGAAGGTCCAAAATTGGCTCACGTTCTGGTAGGTCTTGATCGTGTGCTGCGCAAGCTTGCCGTCCTGCTTCACCAGGCGGCGGATATAGACGTTGCCGACGACATTGCCGAAGTGGTCGAAGTGGAACGGCCCGCGCGGCGAGTCATCGAGCGACACTGCGCGCATCGCCTTGATCAGCGCCTCCTTGTCGTCGGTGTTGCCGCCGGTCGTCTTCAGCGCCGCCTCGGCGACCATGCCGTTGATGTACATGCCGGCGGCATACAGGCCCGGAATGGCGCCGGTGTCGCGCACCATGCCGGCGATGAACTGCTTGTTCACCGGCGTATCGAGGTCGGAGCTGAAGACGGATGCGGTGACCAGCCCGATCGCCTCGTCGCCGAAACTCTTCAATAATGCATCGTCGCCCGCGGTTCCGCCGCCGAGCACTGGCAGCGTGGCACCGGCATCCTTGTACTGCTTCATGAATTTGAGCGGGTTGGAGCCGGCAAAGCCCTGCACCACCGCATCGACGCCGCTGAGCTGGGCGATGTAGGGCGTGTAGTCGGGAGTGACGATGGGCGGCCACAGCTTTTTCACCACGCGGCCGCCGGCATCCTCGAACACGCGCTGGAAGCCGCCCATCTGTTCGTAGCCGAAGGCGAAATCCTCGCTGATGGTGATGACGCTCTTGTACTTCAGCTCCTTCGCGGCGAAGTCGGCCAATGGATGCATGTTCTGCGCGGAGGTGCCGGAGGCGCGCACGAAATACGGGTTGGGTTTGCGTTGCGACATGTCCTCGGCCGCAGCAAGGCTGAGGATGGGCGTCTTGTGCGCGGCGACGTAATCGGAGATGGCAAGCAGCTCGAATGCGGCGAGCGGGCCGAAGATCATGTCGACGTTGTCGCGCTCGATCAGTTCCTGCGCCTTGGTCTTGGTGCCGGCCGGATTGCCGCCGGTATCACCGACCATCAGCTCGACCTTGCGACCGGCCAGCATGTTGTTGCGGTCTTTGAGGAAGAGGTTGGTGCCCTGCTCCATCTGGATGCCGCCCTGCGCCAGAGGGCCGGTCTTGACGGTGAGCAGGCCGATGCGGACCGGCTTGTTCTGCTGCGATGGCGGGCATAGGCAATGCGGCAGCGGCGGTGCCGGCAAGGAATGAGCGGCGACGAAGCTTGGCACGCATGAACCAGTGTCCTCCCTTTGTTGCATCATTGGTAGAGCGGAGGCTGCAGTGGCGTCCACCCTGACGCAGGCTTAATTCGATGGAGCAACTGTCTCTTGCGGCCCTTGCGAAGCCATGGTGGCGCCATGTTCGCCGCATTGAGCGCAGGTCGGGACGGAGAAAGCGGCCCCGGTCGAACAGCGAAAGCATCGCGTCAGGCGGTCGCGGACGCCGCAGCCAGATGATCCAGCACGCGCGCATTGAGAATGATGACGATCTTTCGCATGCAGGCGACCTGGGATCGGGTGATTCGAACAAGGAACATCTGTCAGAAAGCATACAGCGCTTGCAGACCACGGTCTCCGCCCAATACACTGAGACGCCCAGTGAGGGCGAAACCATCAACGCCTCGCATACAGAAATCCTGATGGTTCCGGCCCGGCCAGGAATCTCCACACCAGCTTATCGGTAATCGAGGCCCCTGTTTCCCTCGAACCGTACCGGGCTTTGGCAGCGCGATGCTTCCGCGCTATTCTCTCGCGATGGACAAGGATGTGCCACGGGCCCACCACGACCTGGGTGGCGTTTCGAAATTCCTCTGCGAGCCGGTCGATGTCGAACCGCACGCGCTGACCGACTTCGACAAGGAGGTAGACGCATTGCGCGCCGTGCTAGGTGCGAAGCGCGTCATGACGGTGGACGAGCTGCGGCGCGGCATCGAGGCCATACCCGAGGCCGAATACCACCGCCTGAGCTACTATCGGCGCTGGATCCGCTCGATCACCGACAACCTGCTGGTCAAGGGCGTCATCACGGAGGCGGAATTGCGCGCCGCGCTGGACCGCGTGTGATGGTCGATTACGCCGCTGGCACGCGCGTGCGGGTGAAGAACGATTGGCCGGAGACACGCGGCAAGGTGCATATCCGCACGCCGCACTACCTGCGCGGCATGCAGGGCGCGGTGGTACGGAAGCTTGGCGCCTATCCCAATCCCGAGGACCTCGCCTTCGCCCGCCCCGCGGCGGAGCGCGCGCTGTATCACGTAGTGTTCGCTCAGCCTGCGGTGTGGCAGGAAGGCAAGGCGGGCGACGAACTGCTGGTGGAGATCTACGAACATTGGCTGGAGCCGGCATGATGGCCCGAGGTAGCGCATGAACATCCTGGAAACCGACGGCGAAAAGCTGCTGGCCGCGGTGCGCGATCTGCTGGCTGCGAAAGGCCTGGTGTCGAGCGCGGAAATCTCCGAGCGCATCGCGATCACCGATGCCGCCAACCCCGGGCAGGGGGCGCGCATGGTGGCGAAGGCGTGGACCGATCCGACGTATCGCACGCTGATGCTCGAGGACGGCACCAAGGCGGCCGAGGAACTCGGCATTCCAATGCGCGGCGCCCCGCCGCTCGGCGTGCTCGAGAACACCGACGAGGTGCACAACCTCGTGGTCTGTACGCTGTGCAGTTGTTACCCACGCGCGGTGCTCGGCTATCCGCCATTTTGGTTCAAATCCGCCGCGTATCGCGCTCGCGGCGTGCGCGACCCGCGCGGTCTGATCGCTGAATGGGGCACCGTGCTGCCAGAAGGCGTGAAGATCCGCGTCGTCGATTCCACCGCAGACTATCGTTGGATGGTGCTGCCGCGGCGTCCCGCAGGGACGGAAGGCTGGAGCGAGGATCAGCTCGCCGCGATAGTCCGCGAGGGCGACATGATCGGCGTCACCGTGCCACTCGGTACGTAGCGCTCCACCAGATACAGCGGGCGTCGCTTGGTCTCGTTGAACACGCGGCCGAGGTATTCCCCCATGATCCCGAGAGTGACAAGTTGCGTGCCGCCGAGGAACAGCATAACGGCCATAAGGCTGGGGTAGCCGGCGACCGGATTGCCATAAATGAGCGTACGCAGGATGAGCTGCGCGCCGAACACCACGGCGAAGAGCGCGACCGCCAGCCCCAGGTACGTGGCGAGCTTCAGCGGCCCGACACTGAAGCCGGTGATGCCCTCGATCGCCAGGTTCCACAGCTTCCAGAACGACCACTTGGAGTGGCCGGCGCCGCGTGGCTCGCGATCGTATGCGACGGCGATGCTGGGAAATCCCACCCAGGCGAACAGGCCCTTCATGAACCTATGGTGCTCGCGCAACTGCTGCACCGCGTCGACCACCCGCCGGCTCATCAGCCGGAAGTCGCCGGCGTTCTCCGGGAGGGGCACATCGGCCATGCGGCGCATGATGCGGTAGAATGCCGCGGCAGTAGACCTTTTCAGCCAACTATCGCCCTCACGCAGATGGCGCTGGGCATAGACCATGTCGTAGCCGGCATGCCAGGCGGCGACGAGACGCGGGATCACCTCCGGCGGGTCCTGGAGGTCGGCATCGATGACGATCACCGCGTCGCCCTGCGCGTGGTCCAGACCGGCGGTGGTGGCGATCTCCTTGCCAAAGTTGCGCGACAGGTTGACGACAGCGATGTGGCTGTCGGCCTGCCGCAGCATCTCGACGGTCCGCAGGGAGGCGTCACGGCTGCCGTCGTTGACATAGATCGCCTCCCAGGGCGCTCCCAGCGTCGCCATCACCGCAGCGAGGCGCCGATGCATTTCGCCGATGATCTCGGCTTCGTTGTACATCGGAATGACAACCGAGAAGACCGGACGAACACTCGGCTGCATATCCATTGGAGGCAGGAACGCCGTGAATTGCGGCTGACACACTCCGCCTATCGTGTGAAGGAAGCGATAAGAACGGCCGCGCTACACCCGCAGGAAACCGACCAAGCGCTCCGCCTCTGCCAGGATCGGATCGGCGATCTCCGCGGCACGTGCGGCGCCATCGCGCAGCACTGCGTCCACGCTGGCCGGATCGTCCAGCAGCCGGCGCGCCTCGGCAGCGATCGGCCGCAGCCGGTCCACCAGCAGGGCCGCCAGCGCCTCCTTGAACACGCCAAACCCTTTTCCGCCATGCTCGCGCAGCACCGACGCATGATCGGTGCCGTCCAGTGCCGCGTAGATACCGACCAGATTGCGCGCCTCGGGCCGCTTCTCGAGCCCCTGCGGCTCCGACGGCAGCGGCTCGGGATCGGTCTTCGCGCGGCGAACCTTGAGGGCGATCGCGTCGGGGTCGTCGTTCAGGTTGATGCGGCTCTGGTCCGACGGATCGGACTTCGACATCTTCTTCGTCCCATCGCGCAGGCTCATCACCCGCGGCGCCGGGCCCATAATCAGCGGAGCGATCTGCGGGAAGAAATCCACGCCAGTGTCGTGGTTGAATTTCTGCGCAATGTCGTTGGCCAGTTCGAGGTGCTGCCGCTGGTCCTCGCCCACCGGCACGCCTGTGGCGTGATAGACCAGGATGTCGGCCGCCATGAGGTTCGGATAGACGTAAAGTCCCGCCGAAGCATTCTCGCGGTTCTTGCCGGCCTTGTCCTTGAACTGCGTCATGCGGTTCAGCCAGCCGATGCGCGCGACGCAGTTGAAAATCCAGGCGAGCTGCGCGTGCGCGCGCACCGACGACTGCGCGAACAGGATGTGCTTCTGCGGATTGATGCCGCAGGCCAGCAGCATTGCCGCCATTTCGCGCGTCTGCTGCGCCAGCGCGCCGGGTTCCTGCCAGTTCTCGGTGATGGCGTGCAGATCGACGACGCAATAGATGCAGTCATGGCTGTCCTGTAGCGCCACCCAGTTGCGGAAGGCGCCGAGGTAGTTGCCGAGGTGGGCGATGCCGGTTGGCTGGACGCCGGAGAACACGCGTTGCATGGCGGACAGATGGCCGATCCTGGGCGGACACGCAAGGCGGCGCTATCGTGGCGCCGATCAGGGAGGACCGAACAATGCTGCCGACACCGGGGTTCCATCATCTGCACCTGAACTCGGTCGATCCCGACGCGGCGATCGACTGGTACACGCGGCAGTTCCCGAGCTGCACGAAGGGCGAGTGGGCCGGCTTCCCGGCGCTGCTGTCGCCCAACAACGTGATGGTGCTGTTCACCAAGGTGGATCGACCGCCGACCTCCGAGCCGCAGAGCGCGATCTGGCATTTCGGCTGGCACGTCACCGATGTGCGCAAGAGCCTTGCCACGTTCAAACAGCGCGACGAGGTGGGGCTGCTGCCGCTCTATACGACGGACGAGGGCGGCTCGGTGCTGGTGAGCAGCGACACCTGGCCGAATGTCGGTGGCGTGCTGGGCCTCACGCGGGCGCAGATCGCCGATGCGCGCGCCGCAGGGGTGAAGCCGCCGGGCGGCGGCGGGTTCGCCTACATGGCGGGGCCGGACAATGCGCTGGTGGAATACGCCGGGAACTATCCGGCCGAGCGGTTCAACCACGTGCATCTGTGGCAGGAGGAGCCGCTGTGCGCGCTGATCTGGTACCAGAAGCACCTGAACGCACCGGTGCGCGCGGGCTTCGGTCCCGCGCCCTCCGAGGCTGACTGCAAGGTGCCGCGCGGCGAGGACCGCACGTGGCCGGCGCTGAACCGCGAGGGGATGTTCCGCACGCCGCGCGCCGGCGTCGAGTTCGGCGATGTGGTGCTGACCTGGTACGCGAACCAGGGCGAGACGCCGCTGGCCAGTCCGCGCGGGCAGTTGCAGGACCACATCGCGCTGAGTGTCGGCGATCTGGATGCGTGGATGGCGAAGCTGCACGGCGAGGGGGTGGTGGTGCTGGAGGAGCCGTATCGGCTCGGTGCCACGCGCGCGGCGATGATCGAGGGGCCGAGCAAGGAGGCGTTGGAGTTGGTCGAGGTGCGGTAGCGAATAGCGGAACGCCATGCGGAAGAAGATCGAGTTCAAGGCCGAAGACGGCATGGCGGTGCGCGGCCGGCGCTATCTGCCCGATGGCGGTTCAGCAAGTATCTTACGATCGTCATGACGCACGGCTTTTCCGCCGTGAATGAGATGTAGCTTGACCGGTTCGCGGAAGCGTTCGCCCAGGCCGGACGCGCATCGGTCGTGTTGGACAATCGCAACTTCGGCGCCAGTGACGGTGAGCCTCGTCAGGAGATCGATCCTCGGGCGCAGCTTCGCAATTATCGCGCGATGCCATAACTCATGCCGCCGGGTTGGCAGATGCCGATCCGGGGCGGATAGGCATCTGGGGTTCGAGCTATAGCGGCCCCACGTGGCGAAGCGGGTGGCAGCTTATGCGCGGCCAACTCGGCGACCAGCGACGCATTCGATCGGATGCCCTATTTGACGACAGTGACCTTATAGGGGCGATCAACGTTGTACATTTCGTTGATGATGGAGAACTCATCCTCTCCCACAAAGGCAGCATTCGGCCGGTAGGCGATGCGTGTGCCCTTCTCCAGCACGGTGATCTCGATCGTGCCATGGCCGGGTTGGCGCGTAACGTGCATCGGTGCACCGAACACGCGACCACTCTGAGTGGTGTGGCGGATGTACAGCACGGATGGCCATCGTTGTTCATGGTGATCACGGTCGTCAATGTGATCCCCGGCGGCGGCGAACGGCTCGTTCACCTTGCAGATTCTCGACCTCTCGGCCCGCTGACTGGCGGCGCACTTTGCGCCAGTGCGAAGCAGGACAAGGCGCACGCCGACCAACAGAACGATTTTGCCCATATTTCCCCCTAGTAATTGCCACAGTATAATTCCGATCAATAAACGCATCAAGCCAGTCAGCCCAGCGGCGTGCTGTGCATCAAGCAGCCAAGGCCATCACACGGTTGAAACTTTTGCGCAGGTCAGGCTCGCCCGCCATCTCTGACTGGCGAAGCGGGTAATCGCTATGGCAGCGCGAAACCTGGGAGGCGCAGTGTCTTCCGATCGAAGGTGGCAGTCGGCTCGCGCTCCGAGAGCGCCGATCAGCGCATCGGCAAATGAACCTTGAATGCGCGCCCTGCCTCCTCAGTGCGACCATCGCGACGAACACTTCCCGCTCGTCCTCGACGATGAGTTCGGCCACCTGCAGGATGCGTTCGATGGCGGCCGCGATGTTCGTGGCGCCGAGGTGGTAGGCGCGTTCGAGAACCAAGGCGGTCTCGATCATCGCAACGACACTGATATACGCCGGGGTTCTGTTCACTGAGACGCCGCTCGATCAGCTCGGTTGCCTGGCGTGCCTGCACCGGATCGTCTTGCGTGAGGTAGCGGACGAGACGTTGGTATCCAGTCCGATCATCGCCGCTTGCGGCTTGCCGTGGCGCAGCGATGGCTGCATCCATGGCCTCGATCGTCACCGGAGGCCGTCGCGATCTGGCTTTGCCTCGCAACGCCGAAACGCCAAGTTTGGCTGCAGCACTAAGCTGCCATCGGGATGCACGACGAATTTGACGCGGTCGCCCGGCCGTAATCCAAGATGCTCCCGGATCGCCGCTCAAGCGGCACCCGTGGCAACTGTGCCTTGCCGGTCTAGGCTCGGCACAGGTTCAGCGCGAGAGAGGATCTGACGACGGCCAACTGATGCAACGGTGCAATCGCCAGGCAATGGCGGAGCAACAGGAGGAAACACCGTGACCGACAACATCGCGATGCCGATCGATATCGCGCATTCGACAATGCCCGTGGCTACCATTGCCGCACGCATGGATCGGCTGCCGCCTTCACCCTATGTGCGTCGTTGTATCGTACTGCTGGCGCTCGGGGCCTTCTTCGACGTCTTCGACAATGGCCTGATCTCGTTCATCGCTCCCGGCCTCTACAAGGCGGGACTCATGGTGCCGACAACCGAAGGCTTCTTCGACATCCATGGCTACGCGAGCCTCATCGCGGCGACCTTCATCGGCATGTTCATCGGCACCCAATGGCTGGCTCCATTGTCCGACTATTTCGGCCGTCGGACCGTATTCACCTATGCATTGGTCTGGTACTGCATCGCCACCTTCGTCATGGCGCTGCAGACAAGCGATGTCGGCCTGGTGATCTGGCGCTTTCTCGCGGGCATTGGCATCGGCGTCGAGTTCGTCACCATCGACACCTACCTGTCCGAACTCGTGCCAAGGGAGAGGCGTGGCGTGGCGTTCGCCACCACCTCGCTGATCGGCACATCGGCCTACCCGATCACGGCGTTTCTCGCCTGGGCGTTTGTCCCGCACGTCATCCTCGGGCTCGACGGCTGGCGCTGGGTCGCGATCGCCGGCGCGACCGGTGCGATCGTCGCATGGTTCCTGCGCCTGGCACTTCCTGAATCACCGCGCTGGCTCGCGCAGAACGGCCATGCCGAGGAAGCCGAACGCGTCACGCGAATGATTGAGACTCGCGTCGAGACGCAATCCGGCCGCGCGCTGCCACCGCCTCACCGGATCGACGGCGAGATCGAACGCAGCACCGGTTACTTCAGTGAGATGTTCCGCCCGCCCTATCTCAAGCGCACCGTGATGCTGATCGTCTTTCAGGTGCTGCAGGTGGTCGGCTATTACGGCTTCACCGCCTGGGTTCCGACGTTGCTGCTCGCGCAAGGGATCAACGTCACCAGAACGCTAGCCTACACGGTGATCATCGCGGCGGCCAATCCGCTTGGCGCGCTGGCAGCGACCCAGTTCGCCGATCGCAGCGAACGGAAGTGGCAGCTCGCCTTCTCCGCACTCTCGATCGCGATCTTCGGCCTGATCTTCTCGCAGCAGACGGACGCGATCGGCATCATGGTCGTCGGCGCTCTGATCGCTTTCTCGAACACCGTGATGGCCTACTCGCTGCACGCCTATCAGTCCGAGCTCTATCCGACCCGCATCCGCGCCCGTGCCGTCGGCTTCACCTATTCCTGGAGCCGCTTCAGCACGATTTTTGTCGGCTTCATCATCGCCTTCTTCCTCAGGCACTACGGAACCCTCGGCGTCTTCACCTTCATCGCCGGCGCCATGGTCACCGTGTTCCTGATCATCGCGATCATGGGACCGCGCACGACAGGACTACGGCTCGAGGCGATCTCGCGCTGATCGGCTGCGCGGCCGCGGTTAACGTTCGCCGCGGCCTGTGCCAGACTGTCCACCAGGGCGGGCAAAAGCACCGTCCGCACGGGGAGCGGCGGACCACGCCGCTTCGCCGCACTAGGGAGTGAAGGTCCAGTGGCTACACATAAAGTGCTGATCATGGGCGCGTCCTACGGGTCGCTGTTGGCAAGCAAACTGCTGTTCGCCGGTCATGAGGTGACGCTGATCTGCCTGCCCGCCGAAGTGGAGGCGATCAATGCCGACGGCATCCGCGTGCGCATGCCGATCAAGGGCCGCGCTGCGCCGGTCGAGATCGACTCGCGCAGGCTGCCCGGCAAGGTGACCGCCGCCGGACCGGCCGGCATCGATCCGGCCAATTACGACCTGGTCGCGCTGGCGATGCAGGAGCCGCAGTATCGCTCGCCCGGCGTGCGCGAACTGCTGGACGCGGTGGCGAAATCCGGCAAGCCCTGCATGTCGATCATGAACATGCCGCCGCTGCCATATCTGAAGCGCATTCGCGGCCTGAACACCGATGGGCTGCACCACTGCTTCACCGACGCGAGCGTCTGGGCCAACTTCGATCCCGGCCGCCTGACGCTGTGCAGTCCAGACCCGCAGGCGATCCGCATGCCGGACGACAAGATCAACGTGCTGACGGTGACGCTGCCGACCAACTTCAAGGCGGCGCGGTTCGATTCAGATGAATCGACCGACATCATGCGGCAGTTCCAGCGCGAGATCGAGGCGATCCGCTTCGACGCCGGCGACGCCACGATCGACCTGCCGGTGAAGCTGAAGGTGCATGAGTCGATCTTCGTGCCGCTGGCCAAGTGGGCGATGCTGTGCACCGGCAACTACCGCTGCGTGAAGCCGGATGCCGCAGTCTCGATCAAGGAGGCTGTGCACACGGACATCGAGGCCTCGCGCCGCGTCTACGACTGGGTACGCGAGCTGTGCATGATGCTCGGGGCATCGTCCGATGATCTGGTACCGTTCGAGAAATACGCAGCGGCAGCCAACGGTCTGATCCGCCCATCGTCCGCCGCGCGCGCCCTGTTCAACGGCGCACCGAACATCGAAAGGGTGGACCGGCTTGTGCAGAGCATCGCGGCGCAGCGCGGCATGCGCAACGCCGAGCTGGATGCGACGGTGGCGTTGGTCGACGCCAGGCTGGAGTTGAACCGCAAGGCGGCCGCCTGATCAGTCAGCGGCCCGCACGCCATTGGTAACAGTGGCGTGCGTGGCGACGAGTGGTCGCAACTGCTTCGCTTCGCTCACGTTCCATGCGGCGAAGGCGAAGCAGTGGAACCAGAATCATGAAAACCAAAATGACCTTCGTAGCCCTCGGGGCGGTATGCCTGCTTTCCGCGTGCGGCGAAGCGCCAAAGGAACGAGCGACAGGTGGCGCTGCCGCGGGCGCCGCGACCGGCGCGGCGGTCGGCGCGCTGGCTGGACCACCAGGCATGGCGGTGGGCGCCCTGGTTGGCGGCGGCGCCGGTGCAGCGACCGGCGCGACAACCAGTCCCCAGCAGGTCAATCTGGGCAAGCCGCCGTGGACGAATCCGGAAACACGCGTGCCAACGCCGCATGGATCAGTTTCGCCCGCGAGCTCGGCGCGCACTGGCAACGATTCCGACAGACTGAATGATCAGAGCCTGCGGGCTGCGCAGGGCGGTAGCAGCAACCCATGAGGGCGTGTCGCTGATGCGGGGTGGCCTGACGGCCCCCGCACAGTGGCTCAACCAGGATTTGCGCCGCGTCTCGGACTCTGCCGCCTGACCATACGCAGGTAATCCCGCCACTCGATCGCTCCGAACAGCAGCGCCGCGATCCCGTAGGTCGCGATGCCAGCGACAATCAATTCCGTCAGCGCGACGATCCGCGCCATCCCATGTAGCGGCGCTGAGAACAAGGCCTGCTGCGCCAGCCACAGCGCCGCACCCATCGCCACCGTCGCCGCCGCGATGCGCAAACCTCTCTGGCGCAGTTGCGTGTCCAGCGTCAGGTGTCCACGCCGCGCCAGCAGCGCGCCCAGCCAGCCGACGTTGAACACGGCGGCAAGGCTGGTCGCGAGCGCCGGCCCGATATGCTTCAGCGGCACCATGAAGGCGACATTCATCGCGAGGTTCAGCGCCACCGCGGCGACACCAATCTTCACCGGCGTCGCCGTATCGCCACGGGCGAAGAAAGCTGGCGCCAGCACCTTCACCAGCACAAAGGCCGGCAGACCGAGCGCGTAGGCGGCGAGCGATTGCGACGACAGACGTACACTCTCGGCATCGAACGCGCCGCGCCCGAACAGCGCTGACATCACGGGCCACGCGCTCACGATCAGTGCCACCGCGGCGGGCAGCGTCAGGAACAGCGCGTATTCGATCGCGCGGTTCAGTGTGGCGCGCGCGGCCTCCGCCTCACCGCCGCGCACCTGGCGAGACAGCAGCGGCAGCAGCGCGGTGCCCACCGCCGTTCCGATCACGCCGAGCGGCAGTTGCTGCACGCGATCGGCATAATACAGCACCGACACGGTGCCGGCCGGCAGCAGGCTCGCGATGATCACGTCAACCGCGAGATTGAGCTGGGTCACGCCGGCGCCGATCAGCCCCGGCAGCATGCGGCGCAGCAGCACGCGGATCTGTGGCGTGAGACGCGGGCGCGGCAGGGACAGGCCCATGCCGCCACGGTGCAGCGCCCACAGCAGCAGACCGAGCTGCGCCACGCCTGACACGGTAATCCCCCATGACAGTGCGTGGCCGGCGGTCGGCACGTATGGGGTCAGCCACAGCATGCAGGCGATCGAGACGACGTTGAACAGCACGTAGGACGCTGAGGCGGCAGTGAAGCGGTCGAGCCCGTTCAGCACACCCGACGCCAGCGCGGCGAGGCAGATCAGGAGCAAATAGGGGAACGTGATGCGCGACAGTTCCACGGCGAGCTCGAATTTGGCTGGCGTCGCGGCAAAGCCGGGTGCGAGCACCGCCATCATCTGCGGCATGAACACCTCGCCGACGATCGTCAGCGCACCGAGCCAGAATGCCATCACCGCAAACGTCTCCGCGGCAAACTGTCGCGCCACGGGACGACCCTCGGCCGCGAGCAGTCCGGAGAACGCGGGCACGAAGGCGGCATTGAACGCGCCTTCGCCGAACAGGCGACGGAACAGGTTGGGCAGCTTCAGCGCGACGAAGAACGCATCGGCAATCGGGCCGGCACCGAGGATCGCGGCGATCAGCATGTCGCGGGCAAAGCCCAGGATGCGGCTCGCCATGGTCCAGCCGCCAACGGTGAGAACGCCGCGGATCATTCGTCCCGCCGCGGCCGCGCCAGGAGGGCGGCGATCGCTTCTGCCAGCGTCGTGCGTCCAGCCAGCAGCGAGGCGACCGCGGCGCAGATCGGCAGGTCCACGCCTGCCCCGGACGCCGATCCGGGGCCGGCGGCGCGTGCGACGAGGGCGGGCGCCGTGGCAACACCCTCGGTGACGGCACTTCGCGCGGCCAGGACGTCGGCAAGGTGCTCGCCGCGACCGAGCGCCAGCCCGAGACTGTAGTTGCGGCTCGCCGGACCTGTGCAGGTCAGCAGCAGGTCGCCGAGCCCCGACAGCCCCATCATAGTCTCCGCGTGTCCCCCCAGCGCCACGGCCAGCCGCGACAGTTCGGCCAGGCCGCGCGTGATCAGGGCGGCACGGGCGTTTTCGCCGAGACCCGCGCCGATAACCGCTCCGGCCGCGATCGCGATCACGTTCTTGGCCGCCCCGCCGACCTGCGCGCCGATCGGGTCGTCGTTGCCGTAGAGCCGGAAGTTTGGTGTGCCGAGCAGCGCCGCGATCGACCCGCGCAGGCCGGCGTCGCTGGCCGCAACGACCGCGGCAGCGGGCAATCCGGCGGCAATCTCGTGGGCGAAGTTCGGGACCGGTCAGAATGGCCGACGGTGTCCCGGGGCGGACGTCGGCGGCGATCTCCAGCGGCAGGCGCAGCGTTGTCTGCTCCACGCCCTTCGCACAGACCACCAAAGGCGCGAGACCGATCGGAAGGTGCCCCAGCACGCCACGCAGATGCTGCGTGGGCACCGCCAGCAATACCGCGTCGGCCGCATGGGGCATTGCTGGCGTTGCGAGGATCGGTTCGGGCAGGCGGACGCCGGGCAGGCGCGGGTTCTCCCGGCTTGCGACGATTGCTTCGGCGCGGGCGGGATCGCGTGCCCATAACATCACCATGTTGCCGGCCCGTGCGGCCTGGATCGCGAGCGCGGTGCCCCAGGCGCCGGCGCCGATCACCGCGACGCTACTCATCGACGATCCGCCGCACTGTGGTCGCCTCGCCCGGTTCCCGATCGCCAAGCCGACCGAGCAGCGCTGCCAGGATCGCCGGCACCTCCAGCTCGAAGCGATACGGCGGGTTGACCACCAGCATGCCGCAGCCATTGAGTCGCGCGGGATCGACCGGCTCGCGAAGGCGCAGCTCAGCGGTCACGATATCGCGCACGCCGATCTGCTGCATGTCGGTGAGGAATTGCCGGATCGGGCCGTGCTGCTTGATCGGATACCAGGCGGCGAACACACCGGTTCGAAATCGCTGCCAGCCGGTGGCGATGCCGTGGGCCAGGGTCAGCGAACTCCTGCGGGTCTTCGAATGGCGGATCGATCAGCACGAGGCCGCGCCGTTGCTGCGGTGGCAGGAGCGCGCCAAGCGTCTCCCAGGCGTCACGATGATGCACTGCGACCTGGGAGTCTCCGGCGAAACGGCGGCGCAGGCTGGCAGCGTCCTCGGGGTGCAGTTCGCAGCAGATCAGGCGGTCATCGGGGCGCAGCAGCCCACGCGCGATCGCCGGCGAGCCGGGATAGAGGCCGAGCGATTGCACCAAGCCAACATAGTCGGCCAAAGCTGGCGGTGGGTCGTCGAGCAGTCGCCCAATGCCGCTTCGCCATTCTTCGGTGCGCGCGGCCGGCCCGGCATTGAGGTCGTAGCGGCTCGACGCCGGCATGGGTGTCCAGCACACAGAGCGGCGCCGGCTTGCGCTGCAACGCACGCAGCAGCCAGACCAGCACCGCGTGCTTCACGCAGTCCCCGAAGTTGCCGGCGTGGAAGGCGTGTCGGTAGTTCACAACGGCCATCTCGGTCGTGGCGCGAAGTCGAGCTCATCCGCCAGCCCCAGTCGCAGGCGCTCAATGCCGGTCCAGGCGACCATCACGGCGTTGTCCGTGCAGAGCCGCACCGGAGGCGCCACCAGCACGAAGCCATGCGCTGCGGCGACCTCTGCCAACGCCGCCCGGATGGCGCTGTTCGCCGCCACACCACCGGCGACGATCAGCACGCGCGCATCCGGCGCTCGCTCGCGCATCATCGCCATCGCGTGCCTGGCGCGATCGGCCAGCACCTCGGCTACTGCGCGCTGAAAGCTGGCTGCGATGTCCGCCGCCACCTGCGTGGGCAGCGCGCCGGCCCCGTGCGGCGCGACCTCATGCGCTACGGCGGTCTTCAGACCGGAGAAGCTGAAGTCACAGCCGCGGCGTCCCAGCAGCGGCCGTGGGAAGCCAAAGCGTTGGGCGTTCCCAGCGGCCGCCAGACGTTCCAACGCCGGCCCGCCAGGCCAGCCGAGCCCCAGCAGCTTCGCCACCTTGTCGAACGCCTCGCCGGCGGCATCGTCCATCGTGCTGCCGAGCCGCACGTGCCGCCCGACGCCCTCGACCGCGACGCACTGGCAGTGGCCGCCGGAGACCAGCAGCAGCAGATAGGGGAACGCCACCCCGCCCTCGACCAGACCAGGTAGGCGAGCCGTCAGGGCGTGCGCCTCCAGGTGGTTCACCGCGACATAAGGCAGGTCGTGCGCGATCGCGATCCCCTTGGCGAACTGGCTCCCCACGATCAGCCCGCCGATCAGTCCGGGACCGGCACTCGCCGCGACACCGCCGAGGTCGCCGAAGCCGAGCCCGGCGCGCGCCATGACGCCGCGGACCTGCTCGGGCAGGAATGCCAGGTGCGCGCGGGCGGCGATCTCCGGCACCACGCCGCCATAGGGCGCATGCTCGCGCTCCTGGCTCAGCACCGCCTCCGCCAGCACGCGGCCGTACTCGTCGAGCACTGCAGCCGCCGTCTCGTCGCATGTGGTCTCGATGCCCAGCACCGGGTGCATTGCCGCGAATCGATCTTCCCAGTGGCCCGCGAGAGTAATAGGACGCCGCCATGACCACCGCCATGCAGCCGCCGGTGAGGCTGCACGATCGCGCCCCGGCGTTGCGTGTCGGTACCCGCGGCTCGCCGCTGGCGCTGATCCAGACGCGCCTCTTTATCGAGCTCCTGAGACCAGTCTGCTCGGGCGTTCTGGAGGAGCACCCGATCCGGACCACCGGCGACGCGGTGCAGAACCGCCGCCTGGCCGAGATCGGCGGCAAGGGCCTGTTCGCCAAGGAGATCCACGAGGCGCTCGTCGATCGCCGGATCGACTTCGCTGTGCACAGCCTGAAAGACCTTGAGACCACGCTGCCGCCCGGCATCGTGCTGGGCTGCACGCTTGCCCGCGAGGACGTGCGCGACGCACTGATTCTGGGCGCGACCGATGCGTCGGTCGATCTCACGGATCCGTTCGCCTGCCTGCCGGCGGGCGCGCTGGTCGGCACCGCGTCGGTGCGGCGGCAGGCGCAGTTGCTGCACGTCCGCCCGGACCTGGGCATCACCACGCTGCGCGGCAATGTGCAGACGCGGTTGGACAAACTGGACGCCGGAGCGTGCGCGGCGTCGCTGCTTGCCTATGCCGGCCTGAAGCGTCTCGGCCTGGCGGAGCGCGCCAGCGTGGTGCTGGACCCGGACGTGATGGTGCCGGCCGCGGGCCAGGGCACCATCGGCGTCACCGTGCGCGAGACCGACACTGAACTGCGCGAGCTGCTCGCGGCCATTGAGGACCCTGCGGCGAAGGCGGCTTCCAACGCCGAACGTGCCATGCTGGCGCGGCTCGACGGTTCCTGCCGCACACCGATCGGCGGATATGCGCAGGTGCGGCCAGATGGCGTGCTGCATCTTACCGGCCTGGTGGCGCGCGGTGACGGCTCGTTCCTGCTGAAGCGGAGCCTGCACGGTCCGATCAGCGATGCCGACAGGATCGGCAGCGAGCTGGGCGCCAGCCTGCGGGCCGACAGCCCGTCCGATCTCTTTGCCTGACGCTGGTCGCGGCGTTCTGATCACCCGGCCCGAACCGGGCGGCAGTGAGACCGCCGCGCGCGTGGCAGCGCTGGGCTATCAGCCCATCGCCGCTCCCCTGCTGGAGATCCGCGCACTGCGTGCGACGTTGCCGGCAGCGGATCTCCTGCACGCCATCCTCGTCACCAGCGGCAATGCCATCCCGTCGCTGCCGGCCAGCCATCATCAGGTGCCGCTGTTCGCCGTCGGCGCAGCAACCGCGGCCCGCGCCCGCACCGCCGGCTTTGCCCAGGTGAACGGCGCCGATGGCGATGCGAATGCGCTCGCTGAACTGGTGGCACGGAGCTGCGACCGCCATGCCGGCCGGCTGCTGCTCGCCAGCGGGCGCGGCCAGGGCGAGGGGCTCGCCGCCGATCTGCGGACGCGCGGCTTTCGCGTCATTCGGCGGGTGGTCTATGTCGCGGCACCTGCAGCCTCCCTGCCGGACGTCGCGCGCCACGCGTTCGCCTCGGGCGAGCTGACGGCGGCATTGTTCTTCTCGGCGGAGACCGCGCGACAATGTGTTCGGCTGCTGCAGGCCGCACGACTGCACGAGGCCGTCAGGCCGGTGGACGCGCTGGCTATCGGTCAGGCCGCCGCCGTGGCATTACAGGCGCTCCCCTGGCGGCGGATTTGCGTTGCCGCTCGGCCAAACCAGGACGCAATGCTCGCGCTGCTGCGATGACCGAACCGACAGAACCGACCGAACAGCCGCCTGAGGCGGCAGTCGAGCCACAAGTCGAGGCGCCGGCGCCGCGGCGCCCCCTGTTGCCGTGGCTGACCGGAGCGGGATTCCTGCTTCTGGCCGCAGGGCTGTTCTGGGTCTGGCGACATCCTGCATTCCCACCGCCCACCGAGCAGACCGACACGATGGCGCGGGAGATCAATGCGCTCGAAAGCCAGGGTGGTCCGCCTGGAACAGCGTCCGCCGCCCCAGGTGCCGGACCTCGGTCCGCTGGCCGCCCGCGTGGCGGCGCTGGAGCAGCGTCCCGCTGCGCAAGGGCTGGCCCCCGCGCCGGCGGCGCCTGATCTCGCCCCGCTGGCGGCGCGCGTGTCCGCGCTGGAACAACGGCAGCCGCCGAGCCTCGCTCCGCTCGAGACGCGGATCGCCGCAATCGAGGCGAGGCAGTCGGCGGAGAGCCAACTGGCGGTGCGGATTACCGCGCTGGAGAACGCCGATGCGTCGATGCAGGCGCGTATCGTCGCGAACGACAAGGTCGCTCGACGCATGGCGCTGGTGCAATCGGCCAGCGCGGCCCTGGCGACAGGGCAGAAGCTCGGGGACCTGCCGGGTGCGCCGTCCGCGCTCACGCAATTCGCCAATACCAACCCGCCCACCGAGGCGGCGTTGCGGCTGGCGTTTCCTCAGGCCGCGCGCCAGGCCCTGGCGGCCGCGCATCCGGTCGATGCGGACAAGCCGCTGCTGACGCGCCTGTGGGCTCAGGCGCAGGATCTGGTGACCGTGCGGCAGGGCGATCACGTGCTGGTCGGCGATCCGAGTGCCGGCGTGCTGGAGCGCGCCCGTGCCGCACTCGATGCCGGGGACCTGTCGTCAGCGGTGACCGACGTCGCGACATTGCAGGGCGCGGCGGGGCAGGCCATGGCAGCATGGCTCGCGCAGGCCCGCGCATTGCTGGATGCAAGGACCGCGCTCGCCGCGTGGGCTGCGTCCGACTGATGCGGCGCATCCTGCTCGTAGTGCTGACCGCGGCGGTGGTGCTTGTCGTCGCCTGGTGGTTGGCCGGTCTGCCGGGCCGGGTCACCGCCGAGGTCGGCGATTTCAGCTTCGAAGCCTCCACGCCGGTGGTGGCGCTGGGCCTGGCACTGGCGTTTGTCGTGCTCTACGCCGTGTTCCGGCTGCTTGGCGCCCTGTTCCGGCTGCCGCGGTTCCTGCGCGAGCGGCAGGCGGCGCGGCGTCGGCGCACAGGCGACGTCGCGGTGACCCGTACGCTGCTGGCGCTGGCGGCCGGCGAGACGGGTGACGCCCGGCGCGAGGCCAGCCGTGCGCGGCGCCTGCTGGGTGACACGCCCGCGACGTTGCTGCTGGCGGCGGAAGCGGGGCGGATCGCTGGCCGTACCGACGAGGCGGAGGCGGCATTCCGGGAATTGGCCGACGGCGGGGAGGCGGCGTTTCTGGGTCTGCGAGGCCTGCTGCGGCAGGCGATCGAGCGGGAAGACTGGGTGGAGGCTGCGGCCTTGGCGCGGCGGGGCGAGGCGGTGCAGCCCGGTGCGGCCTGGCTGCGACGCGAACGGGCGCGACTGGCGGTGCGGGCAGGCCACTGGTCGGACGCGTTGGCGCTGGCGGACGCCGATGCGCCCAAGGCGGCCCTCGCCACTGCCGCGGCAGAGGCCGAGACCGATCCTGGGCGGGCGCTGCGCCTGGCCAAGCAGGCCTGGCAGGAGGACCCGTCGCTGGCGCCGGGCGCGCTGGCCTATGCCGCTCGCCTGCGGGCGGCGGGGCGGGAGAGCCGGGCGCTGACGGTGATCCGCCACAGTTGGAGCATAGCGCCACAACCCGATCTGGCTGACTTCGCCCTGGCACCGGTGAGCGACAAGCTGCAGCGAACGCAGGCGGCCCAGCGGTTGACCGAGGCCAATCCAGAGCATGCCGAAAGCCGCCTGCTGCTGGCTCGTACCGCGTTGGAGGCGGGCCTGACAGGGGAGGCACGCCGCCACACCGAGGCCGCCATCGCGGCAGGCCTCAATCAGCGGCGGCTGTGGCTGTTGCTGGCCGAGATCGAGGAGGCGGAGGGCAGCGACAGCGAGGCCGGGCGTCTTGCGCAGCGCGATGCACTGCGCCGTGCCGCGACCGCCGATCCCGATCCGTCGTGGCGATGCGATGCCTGCCATACCGCGCACGCGACTTGGCATCCCAACTGCCCGGACTGCTTCACCGTTGGCAGCCTGCGCTGGAGCACAGCTCTCGCGGAGGCGCCACGCGTCCTGCTGGAGGACCGGAGTTCCACGTTCCTGATCGGCACCGGCTGAACCGCTTCCGGGGCCAGGTTCGGGTCAGTTCAGGCCGGCGTAGCGGCGCGTCGGCGGGATCTTGCCGTCGGCCGCGAGCATGTCGGCACGTGTCCGATGGACGCCGCCGTTGCACTGCGGCACGCCAAGGTACGGCGCCGGATCGACCGGCCTGCCTGCCTCGATCATTTCGAAGTACAGGTGCATGCCGTAGGTCACGCCGGTATCGCCGATGACCCCAAGCTTTTCACCTGCGGCCACCGTGGTCTTGCCGTCGGCGAACGCCGGCGCCACCGTACCCAGGTGGCTGTAGACGCCGACGAACCCAGCGTGTTGCACCAGCATTTCCAGGCCGCCAGGCCCCTTGTGCTGGATGCGGATCACCTGGCCAGGCGCGGCGGCGCGCACCGGCGCACCGGCCGGAGCCGGCAAATCGACACCGTAATGATAGGTGCCAGCCCGGGGGCGATTGGGCAGCACGCGCGGACCGAACGGCGAGGAGATGCAAGCTGAACTGACCGGCGCCAGCAGCACGGCGCTGCGCGGGTGGAGGTTCGTTGCGTATGCGGTATATGGGAGTGACAGCGCGACAATAGCGATCAAACAACGTGGCAGCATCTCTTCTCCCCAGCCGCAAAGCGGTAAGCGGATAGGGCATTCGGGGGCCCCGACGTCCAGTAAGAACGCCGTGTACTCACGCGCGATGGAGCGTCGGACCCTCGACGAGATAACGCCGCAGCACGTCCATGTCTGGATCACGACCGAGGCCTGGGCCGTCCGGCACTGTCACCTTGCCGTCCTTCGCCACCACCAAATCGTGCAGCGGGCTGGCCTCAAGATCGATGAACAGCCGCTCGAACGGTGCATCGGGCGCGATGGTCGCGTTGACATGCAGCGAGGCCAGGAAGCCGGGGCCGAAATAGGCGTTGTGCGGCACCACGCGCACGCCGAACGCCTTGGCCAGCGCGGCGATCTCCAGCATGGCTGAGGGGCCGCCGAACTTGATCACGCTGGGCTGGGCGACGTCGATCGCGCCGGCCTCGAACTGGGCGTGGAAGTCGTGCAGGCCGGCGGCGTTCTCGCCCGCGGCGATCGGCACGCCGCCCTCGCGGCGGACGCGCGCAAGGCCGGCGTGATCACCGGGCGGCGAGACAGGTTCCTCGAGCCAGGTCAGATCGAACTCGCGCATGCGGCGCGCCATGTCGATCGCCTGCCAGACGGTCCAGGGGCAGTTGGTGTCGACCATCAGGCGTGCATCGGGACCAATTGCCTGACGCGCGGCACGGACCTCGGGAACGGTGATCTCGTGCAGCTTGATGTCGCGGTAGCCGCGCGCGACGGCCCGTTCGCAGGCGGCGGCAACCATGGAGGCCTCGCCGTAGCGCAGGAGGCTGGCATAGGACGTGAGCTGTGCGACCGGAGTTGCGCCGAACAGCCGCCATAACGGCAGGCCGGCGGCTTTGCCGGCGATGTCCCACAGCGCGATGTCAAGCGCGGACAGCGCGAACACATGGGCTCCGTTGCGGCCGAAGCCGTGGAACGCCTTCGACAGTCGGGCCCGCAGTCCGGCAATGTCGCGCGCGTCCTGGCCCAGTGCGGCGGGTGCGAGCTGGGTGTTCAGCACGGCCATCGTGGTTGCCGTGGAGGCATGGCCGAAGGCTTCGCCCCAACCCTCCAGCCCCTGGTCGGTGACGATGCGCAGCCATACCGTGTTCATGGTCTGCCAGTTAAGGCCGCCCACCGTCGCGGGCTTGCCGCCCATATCGAACGGGATGCGGGTCCAGTAGGTTTCGATGGCGGTTATCTTCATGTGCGGCCCTCCCCGGCGGGTTTCGGGTCAAATTGCTCCCTCCCCTCCAACCCTCTCCCGCGAGGGCAGGGGAGGATTAGACGATGGCCACGTGCACTGGTGGCAGGGGCGAGAAATCGACGGTGACGCTGGCGGGGCCGGTCAGCCAGACCGGCGGGGTCACGCTGCCGAGCATAATGACCTGGCCGGCCTTCAGGCCGCCGAACGCGGCGGCCACCGGCGAGTCGGCGAGCCAGGCCAGGCAGTTCATGGGGTGCCCCATCAGGTCGGCGCCGAAACCCTCGTCGCGTTGGTGGCCATCAACCACGAGGCGGCCACGTAGCTTTCCGATGTCGAGCGAGCGCCAGTCCTGCATGCCCGGCTCACCCAGGAGGGCGGCGGCGTGGAACACCTGATCTGCGATCAGTGTGGGGACGCCAAGCTCGGTCAGCTCGCCGTAGCGGTTATCGACGATCTCGATGCCTGCCATGAGGTCGCCGACCGCATCGGCGGCCTGCTCGGCGGTGCATGGGCCGGGCGGCAGGTCGTGGGCGAGACGTACTGCCAGCTCGCACTCCACGCCAGGACGGACGAAGTCGGCGAAGCGCACGGTGGCGCCGCTGCGGTGGATGTTGCCGATTGCCATGAAGCCGGCGGCGGGGCCGCTGAGGCCCAGATACTCCTGCATGCGCCGGGCGGTCGCGCCGATCTTGAAGCCGCCGGGAGAAGTCGTACCGAGGCGATGGGCGAGCGCGCGTTGCACCGCGGCGCCCTCCGCCTCGGTGCGTGGTGCGATTTCCAATGGCAGAGGCGCGACCTGGCCTCGCTGTTGGCGAACCGCATGCAGGGCGGCGGCGGCCGGTTCAGGTTGAAAGCTCATGTGCGCCTCGTGAGTTCATAGAGCGCCACCGAAGCAGCGGCGGAGACGTTCAGGCTCTCCATCTTGCCGGGCATGCGCAGGCCGGCGATCTCGTCGCAGGTCTCGCGAGTGAGGCGGCGGAGGCCCTCGCCCTCGGCGCCGAGTACCAAAGCGACGCGGCGCTCGTGCAGGCCGGGGCCGGACAGCGTGACGCCGCCGGTGTCGAGGCCGACCGTCCAGATGCCTGCCGCCTTCAGCGCGATCAGCGTGCGGGCGATGTTGACGGCGCGCAGCAGCGGGATGGTCTCCAGAGCGCCGGATGCGGCCTTGGCGAGACTGCCGGTCTCCTCGGGCGCGTTGCGGTCCTGGGTGATCACCGCGGCGACGCCGAACGCGGCGGCCGAGCGGAGAATCGCGCCGACATTGCGCGGGTCGGTGACCTGGTCGAGCACGAGCAGCGGTCCAGGACGTTCCAGTGCGTGTTGGAGGCTTGGCGTGGCGAGCGGGTCGGCGAGCAGGGCTACGCCCTGGTGGGCGATGTCGCGGCCGAGCAGGTGATCGAGCCGGCCTCGCTCCACCTGCTCGGGAGGCACGGGCCAGGGCGGCGGCTGGCGTTGCGCCAGGGTCTGCTGGGCCTCCTCGGTCAGCATCAGGTGGCGGAGGCGGCGGGCCGGATTGGCGAGCGCCGCGGCCACGGCGTGCAGGCCGTAGAGCCAGAGCGCGCCGCGCGGGGTGTCCGGGGCGCGTGGGCGTTGGAAGTCGCCACGAGGGCGGTTGCGGTGCTGATTGTCCTGGGGACGTCCGCGAAACGGCTTGCCAGGGGTGCCCTGGCCGCCGGCTGAGCCTGGTGGGCGCCCGGCGCCGCCGTGGCGATTGGAGCTGGGAGGTTTCATTGGCCTACGGTTTAGACCGCGGCGTCGCGCATGGACAGGAGGGGTCCTGTGCGAACCGCTGCCAACTAGGCGCCGTCGTGCCGGCCGATCAGGTCACGCAATCGTTTCAGCAACAGTTCGTAATCGAATGGCTTGGGCAGAAGCGTCGGTGCGTTGCCGCCGACATGGTACGATGGACCGGCGTCGCCGACATATCCAGACGCCAATAGAACACCCACTGCGGGGCGATTGGTACGCACCCACTCTGCGAGATCGTAACCGCTCACATCGCCGGGCATCCGCACATCCGAGAACACCACGTCGACTGTTTCACCTGCGGAAAGCACCGTGACGGCTTCGCGGCCGTTCGCAGCTTCCACCACGCGAAAGCCTGCATCGCGCAAATATTCGGCGACCACGGAGCGCAGAAGTATTTCATCGTCAACGACCAGTACTACCGGTCTTCCAGGTGACGGCTCAGGCTCTCTGGGCTGGGTGGCGGCGGCCTTGGTCATTGCACTGGTTCGGTCTGCTCGCTGACTGTTGGCGCAGTGCAACCTGTGGTCCGACGCATTGTACCGGTCCAATCACATGGGCTTGAGAGGCGGTCAACCTTCACTCTGGCGAGCGGAAACGCTGCGCCGTTCACGCAGTCGATTGAGGCGTTCAACGATCGCTTGCGGATGATACGGCTTGTCGAGAGGACCCTCCTCGCAGAGGTCATGTGCCTTATTGGCAGTGGACGTCGCACTCCCCGTCAAAATGACGTCGATGTCGGGGAAGTGCTGGCGAACGTGCTGGGCGAGTGCGAAGCCATCCATTGCTCCGTGCAGAGTTACCTCCGCAAGAACGGCATGCACTCGCCTCCCCGATGTCAGAACAATCAGAGCTTCTTCGACGCTCACGGCCTCGATCACAGCGTATGCGCATTCGCGCAGGTAACCAGCGATCACCGTGCGCACCAGAATATCTGGGTCGATCACAAGGATCGTTTCCGACGCAGCCTGTGCAGTGCCGGTTGATTGATCGGAGGAACTCATGACGAGCAGAACGCGAGAGCGCGTGCGCGGTTGCGCGGTGCCCGCCCCTATAGTCGGGCGAAGCCGCTCCAGAATTGCAGCAGACCCTTGGTTTCTATGTCGTACGATTGGACAAAGGTTAGGGTGCCGTCGTTGCCGATACTGTAGGTCGTGAGAGTTGCGGGCTGGATTCTTACATTTTCGCCATCGCGCACGGGCAGTTCCTGTAGGTTTGCGACAACCAGCATGCGACCGGTGGGATCTATCGAGAATGTGCGAGGGTGGAATCCGTGCGTGTCGATCGCCTGAACCGGCCGCGGTTCGCCGCTGCTCTGATTGATCGAGAAGACGGCGATGGTGTTCTCACCGCCCGCGGCGATTTTCTTGCCCGCGCTTTCGATCAGGCCGCTGGCACGATTGCCGACATAGACGAAGCGTCCGTTGGGATGGATGTGGATCGGGCCGACCATTTGCTCGGGCCGCAGATTGCCCGGCTCGTGCAGGGTGGTGAGGACATAGGCTGGCGCTGGCTCGAGATCGTCGCCGCGGATGCGATACATCTGGAGCTGATTCTGCCGTTCCACCGACACGAACATCCATGGCTGCGTAGGATGGAAGTCGACGTGCCGCGGGCCGAATCCGTAGCCGGCGCCTGGCGCGATGGAGGAGATGTCGGTCAATTGGCCGTTCTTCAACGCCTTGACCTTCAGCGCACCCGGGTCTTCGGGCTTTGTGGCGGTCGCGTTGTTGCCGCGGGTTACCAGCACCAGTGCGCGGTTGGACGGAAACATGCGGACCTGATGCGCGAAGATACCGCCATCGATGGGGGTTGCCTGTTTGACCTCCTCGCCGATCGCGCCGTCCGGGCCAAGCGGATGGACGGACATGGTGCTGGGAACGTTGTAGGCGGTCAGCAGCCACTTTCCCCGCGCGTCCACCGTGATGTTGATGGGACGGGCACGGATGGCGACCGGCGCACCGAAAGAGGCGAGCGCGCCGGTGGCCGGGTCGATGCGGAATGCGGTGAGGTGGTGCTTGCCATCAGGCTTGCCGAACGGAACGAAATTGCTGGAGGCGACGTAGAGGATGAGCTTCGTCGGATGCCGCCAGGCGTACTGGATCAATGCGGGTGCTGCCACACTGCCTTGGCGTGTGAGCGCGGCGTTGCCGATGTCCGCCTGCCAGCATGTAAGGGTGGGGCCAACAGCATCGTAGAACACGGCGCCGGGGTGGGCGTCGGCGGCCCGAGCGTTCCAGGGTGTGGCGGCAACGCCTGCGAGCAGCGTGGTAGCGGCGCGGCGCGTCAGCATGTATCGTGTCCTTTCTGCGAAGGAATTGGCTTGGGCGTTTGGTGGATCATCCTGTGCCAGGTACCGGATGGTGGCAATCAAGCGGTCCGCCGACCTGGCCGCGGTGGCTTCATCCAGCTCGAACAATAGCCACATTATACAAGCGAAGTGTCGCGCCACGGTATTGCGAAGTCACGCGAAGATTGCGGCCTCGGTGCGGAAGTAGTCAGAGGTATTTCACTCGCTTTTAACGAACTGCACGTTGGCTTTTATGAACGACTGCCTTCGGTCAGTGCTATGATTGGAGGGTTGGCTGGGCATCGAAGCTATCATATCCCCAATGCAGGAGAGCCAGATGGCATTCTTTGGAGTTTGCTATTCACCATATCGGCTGCAAACGACACCTCCGCCACATCCGGTGCCTAAGAGCCAAGTCTATGCCGACATCAGGCAAATCGCCACTGCTGGCTTTAAATGTATACGCACGTATTCGCAGGGCGGCGCCGGCGACGGAAACATATGGAACGTGGCAGCGGCAGCGACGTGCGGTCTGAAGGTTGGCCTCGGAGTTTGGATATACCCGACGACGACTCCGCGAATCAGAAGAGCATCGATGCCGCATGGGCTCAATTGCAGGCCAATCCCAGTACGGCGATGCACCTGGTCATCGGTAACGAGGTAGATCGCAAGGATGTTGTAGTCTACAAGCCAAGCGACATCCTCAAGGCAGTGAAATATGCGATAGCATCGCGCGCCAACTACCCCGCTGTTCCGCCGAACACCTATGTGACCGTATGCTTCAGCGGGACCGTCTTGCAGGAGGCGGACTCGCCATGGGAGGACGTGGTAAAGGCCTGCGAGAACATCGTCTATTTGACCGTATATCCGTGGTATGGTGGTGCGCAGCCAAACGATATCAGTGGCAATATGACATGGTCGTGGAGCAATGGGATGCAGCAGGTCGTTGCACTCGGGAAGAAGGTTATCATCGCTGAAATCGGCTGGCCCAGCGCCGGCGGTCGGGAAACTTCTGCGGCAAATGAGAAGGTCAACTATCAAACGACAAAGCAATGGGTCTCAGGTCATAATAGCCTCAAAATGGCGTTCGACACGTTCTGGTTCGAGATGTACGACGAGCCGTGGAAGACTGCGGAGGGTGCATGGGGTCCTCACTGGGGTTTGTGCTCCAAGGACGGCCGTCAGAAGTTCCCGTTGCCGGTAAATGCTGGAGAACAACCAGTACCCAACGCCGTTGTTGCGTAGTTTGCTGTCGGCAAAGGGGAGATTGATCGGCCCGCGGCGCAGAATCGGGCCACGCTCACGGTGCGTTGTCCGTGCGACTACGACGCGCTGATGTGCAACGCCGGTAGCCAATGGGTCATCTGGAGTGACGCGCCTGCCTCTCTGCGGCACGCTGGGCGCAGGCCCGGTATTCGGGGCTTGCAGTGCTGGCCTTGGCGCGGCGCGCATGCTGCTTATCTCGGCGCGCCTTCCAGGCACGTCATTGCTGCTCGTTGTAAATCTCGTTGTACGGCTTGGCTGGGAATGAGTCACACCCGACGCGGCAGAGACCTCCATGCTTGGGGCACTTATCGTGCTCGAATGTGATGCCATCTTCGAAGGTGCGGTCGGCGCAGGTCTTGGGCGTCCGCCTAAAATACTCCATGCTTATTTGTTCGTTGATTATGATGGCTCTGACATTGTCGTAAACTCACCCAGCGGCGCCCCGACATCACCACCTGCGGCACCGGATATGATCCGGGGCCGCATGGATTCATGATGTCGGGGCGCCGCTCGGTGCAAGTTCAGAAATGCCTGAGCCGACCATAATCGATGTCGGCGCATGTTGTGCTGATGTCGGTTTCGTCAGTGACCTTCAGCACTTGATTAACCCGTCCTATTCATCGCATTGAAGTTGATGGTGCTGTCTGAGGAGCAGGCGCGTTGCTGCATGTCGCCTGTTTCATCGCGAAGTCAGTCAGGTTCATGACGGCGTTGGATGTTGGCGGGATCGGGTGTGTGCGGGGACGGAGCACCCGTCGTGTTACGGTCCGGCGGGCTGGAGGCTAATGGCGATGCGGCGAAACAATGCGTGGTCCGGGCATGCTGCCGCAAAGGCGACGCGGACGCGTGTGGCGGTCTCGGTGATGCGTGCGGCGATTTTGACGAGGCGCATCCGCAGGGTGGTGAACTCGGCGTTGGCGAGCGGATGCGGCTTGTCGATGGTGTCGCGCACCGTCAGCATCAGCCAGTAGGCGGCGGTATGCAGCACGAGACGCACCTGATTGGCGAGTGCCGAGCGACAACTGGTCCGATCGGAGGCAAGTTGGCTCTTGTGCAGCTTGATCAGGTTCTCGGCCTGGCCGCGCGCGCAGTAGAGCGTGTCGTAGAGCCATTCCGCGCTGCCGCCGTCCAGGTTGGTCACCACGTAGCGGATGTCCAACCCCTGGGTGCTGGCTTCGATGCGTGCCGCCACGCGCCGCTCGCAGCTCCAGGATTTGGCGCCATAGCGGGTCTCGGTATAGCGGCGTAGCACCGCCGCCTGGGCTTCGGCGCGGCGCACCCTGACATCGTCGGCAGCGATCTCGACCAGACGGCTCAGCACGCCGTTGCCCGGCAGGCCGAACACATAATCGACATCGTTGGCCTCGCACCACGCCATCACCTCGGGACGGCTATAATGACCGTCGCCACGGATGATCAGCCGCGTGGTCGGCCAATGGCTGCGAATGCGGCGCACCAGGCGACGCAGATGACGGCGGACTTCGTCTCCCGATGGTGTTTTGCCAGGTCGCAGCAGCATCGCGACCGGACGGGAGGTGGCGGTCTCGTAGACATGGATCGGCAGGAAGCAGCGTTCGTCGTAATGGGCGTTGAACAACGAAAGCTGCTGATGGCCGTGCACGACATCGACGGTGTCATCGATGTCCAGCGTGACAGCGACAGGCGGGCGTGGGTAGCTGGCGCAATAGGCGTCGATCATCGCGTAGGTCATGCGCACCACCTCACGCAGACTTGGCGCATTCTCCCAACGCGACATCGTCGGCTGGGAGCACAGATCATCACCGGTATCAGGCAGACGTCCGCAGGCCAGTTTGAAGCCGGGGTCGGTGCGCAGATGATCGAGATCGTCGGCGTCCTGGTAACCGCAGGCAATGGCGAGCATGCGCGCGCGCAGAATATCGACGACACTGTGTGTCACCAACAGCGGATTGCGCGGATCGGCAATCAAACCTGCCAGGCGATGGGCAATCCCGATACGCCGCTCGGCAGCAGCCAGAAGCATCACACCGCCATCCGAGGTGAGACGGCCACCATCGAACGCAGCAGTGACTTTCTTGCGTCCGACGGCTGGAAACCAGAACGGCTCAGTCGTATCGTTGTGCATGGCGGGTGTGGCTCGGTGTGATCGGGTGGACGGGATGGTCTCGACACCCAATCCGTAAACAAGATCAGACTCTTATGCGACACCCGCCAGCGAATCCCAGCTATGCGGTGAATAAGAGCGGTTAAACACGATACTGTTGGCGTCTTTCGGCTTGCTCACGTCGTTGGGATGGCCGATGAAAGCCAGAAGCTGAAACGGGCTTTGAAATCACCATAGCTGCGCCGGTGGATCGCTACCCCCATGAAGGGCGCCAGACATTCGTTAGCCCCATTGCACATGTTGCCGCTAGGATGACGAAGTCCAGACGGAAGTGGCCTCCCGCACTGGCGACACAGTCGCGCCGCCGCCTAATTGTCGCCATCCGTCGAAGCCCGAGGCGTCGGTCGTTCGGGCGAAGCCCAGAGCAGACCGCACGACTGCCCGAAGCTTATCCACGCGATCGCCAATCATTCGCTGTAACATCAGGGCCCCTTCCACCTTTGCCCCGCCGGCGCATATACCCTCCGCATGGCGCGCTTCCTCAAGATGCACGGCTGCGGCAACGACTTCGTCGTGTTCGACGAACGCGCCGGCTCGCTCGGCCTTACCCCGCGGCGAGCGGCGGCGATCGCGGACCGGCGGACGGGCGTGGGCTGCGACCAGTTCATCGCGATCGAGCCGGCGCCGGCGAACTCCAACGCCGATGCCTTCATGCGCATTCGCAACCCGGACGGCACCGAGGCCGGGGCGTGCGGCAATGCCACCCGCTGTGTGGTCGATCTGCTGGCCCGAGAGACAGGGCGGCGCGTCCAGGTGATTCGCACCATCGCCGGCAACCTGCCCTCCGAGGCGCTCGCCGACGGGCGGGTGCGGGTCGACATGGGGCCGGCGAGGCTGGACTGGCCCGACATTCCGCTGGCGCGGCCGATGGATACGCTGCATCTCGACCTCGCGGCGGGGCCGGTGGCCGATCCGGCGGCGGCCAGCATGGGCAACCCGCATGCGACGTTCTTCGTGGACGACGTGGCGCGCCTGCCGGTGGCTGACCTCGGGCCGCGGCTGGAGCACGACACGCTGTTCCCCGAGCGCGCCAATATCGGCTTTGCCGAGGTATTGGCGCCGGACCGCATCCGGCTGCGGGTGTGGGAACGCGGCGCGGGGCTGACGCTGGCATGCGGCTCTGGCGCGTGCGCCGCACTCGTGAATGCGCATCGTCGCGGGCTGGCCGGACGGTGCGCCATCGTGGTGGTTGACGGTGGCGAGCTGGAGATCGAATGGCGCGCGGATGGCCACGTGCTGATGACCGGGCCGGTGGCGACGGCGTTCATCGGCGAGATCGACCTGGCGGCGTATCCGGCATGATGGCCGAAACGGGTCCGGCCGTGACGATCGAGCATCGGGCTTGCGCCCGAGACCAAACATGAGCGTCGAGATCGTCACCTTCGGCTGCCGGCTGAACGCCTACGAGAGCGAGGTGATGCGCGGCCACACCGCGGCGCTGTCCGACACGGTGATCGTCAACACCTGCGCGGTGACGGCGGAGGCGGAGCGGCAGGCGCGGCAGGCGATCCGGCGTGCGGCGCGTGAGCGGCCTGGTGCGCGCATCGTGGTCACCGGTTGCGCGGCGCAGATCGATCCGGCGGCATGGGCGGCGCTGCCGGGGGTGGCGTGCGTGCTGGGCAACGCGGACAAGCTGAGGCCGGAGAGCTGGGCGTTGGACGCACCGAGCGCGGTGTCCGACATCATGGCGGCGCGCGAGACGGTGGCGCATCTGGTGACCGAGTTCGCCGGCCGGGCGCGCGCGTTCGTGCAGGTGCAGCAGGGCTGCGACCATCGCTGCACGTTCTGCATCATCCCGTTCGGCCGCGGGCCGAATCGCAGCGTGCCGGTGGGAGCGGTGGTAACGCAGGTTCGTGCGCTGGTCGAGGCTGGCTATCAGGAGGTGGTGCTGACCGGGGTGGATATCGCCTCTTATGGGAGCGATCTGCCTGGTGCGCCACGGCTGGGTCAGTTGGTGCGGCGGCTGCTGGCGCTGGTGCCGGAGCTGCGGCGGCTGCGCCTTTCATCGCTCGACCCAGCTGCGATCGACGATGATATCTGGCGGCTGCTCAAAGACGAGGAGCGGCTGATGCCGCATATGCACCTGTCGCTACAGGCCGGCAGCGACCTGATCCTGAAGCGCATGAAGCGCCGGCATCTGCGGGCGGACGCCGCTCGTGTGGTCGCTCGCGCGAGGGACCTGCGGCCAGGCATCGCTATCGGCGCGGATCTGATCGCGGGATTTCCGACCGAGACGGAGGCGCTGTTTCGCGAGACGCTGGATTTCGTGGCCGAGGCGGAGGTGCCGTTCGTGCACGTGTTTCCCTACAGCGAACGACCCGGCACGCCCGCGGCTCGGATGCCGGCAGTGCCGGTTGCGTTGCGGCGCGAGCGGGCGGCGCGGCTGCGGCGGGCCGGCAGCGATCTGTTGCGACGCTATCTGGCATCCCATGTGGGGCGAACCGTGTCGCTGTTGACCGAGACTGCCGATGGCGGCCATTCCGAGCACTTCGCTGCGGTGCGCCTTGCGGTGCCTGCTGCACCGGGGCGGCTGATGGCCGCTCGGGTGACCGGCGCTGCTGGTGATGTCCTGTTGGCGGAGGCAGCCTGATGGCACTCGGGTTCTTCTCGCGGCTGAAGGAAGGGCTGACCCGCAGCACGCAGAAGCTGACGGAAGGGATTTCCGCGGTCTTCAAGAAGCGGCGGCTGGACGATGCGGCGCTGGAGGAACTGGAGGACGTGCTGGTCTCCGCCGATCTCGGCACCGAGGTGGCGCGGCGGGTGATCGCCAGCTTCCGCCGCTCGCGCTTCGGCACGGAGGTGACAGACGAGGAGATCAAGCAGGCGCTGGCGGAGGAAATAGCAGCGATCCTGGAGCCGGTCGCACAGCCGCTGCGGCTCGATCCCGCGAAGAAGCCGCATGTCGTGCTGGTGGTTGGGGTGAACGGGACCGGCAAGACGACGACCATCGGCAAGATGGCGCAGAGCTATCGCGAGCAGGGCAAGCGGCCGGTGTTGGTGGCGGGCGATACGTTCCGGGCGGCGGCGGTGGAGCAGTTGCAGATCTGGGGCGAGCGCGTCGGCGCGCCAGTGATCGCCGGTGGTCGTGATGCCGATGCGGCGGGGCTGGCGTTCGATGCGCTGACGCGGGCGAAGGCCGAGGGCGCCGACGTGCTGCTGATCGACACAGCCGGGCGGCTGCACAACAAGGCCGTGCTGATGGATGAACTGCGGAAGATCATCCGGGTGCTGCGCAAGCAGGACGAGACGGCGCCGCACTCGGTGCTGCTGGTGCTGGATGCGACCACCGGTCAGAACGCGGTGCAGCAGGTGCGCGTGTTCAAGGAGATGGTGGATGTGACGGGGCTGGTGGTGACGAAACTGGACGGCAGCGCGCGCGGCGGGATTGTGGTGGCGCTGGCGGAGACGTTCGGTCTGCCAGTGCACGCGGTCGGGGTGGGCGAGCGCGCGAGCGACCTGCGGCCGTTCGACGCGGGGGATTTTGCGCGCGGGCTGGTGGGGATGTGATGCGGCGCCCTATGCCCGCGGGCGTCGCGCGTCGGCCAGCATCATGCCGATCGATCCAAGCAGCATCAGCGCTGCCATGCCGCGCGGTGTTCCGTCGGTGACAAGCCCCACTATCAGCCCGCTGAATGCGCCGAGCAGGTACTGGCCCGTGCCCATCACCGAGGACGCGCTGCCGGCGTGATGCTGATGGCGGGCGAGCGCGCCCACGATCGTGTTGGGGTTCAGCATGCCCATGCAGCTAATCGCCACGAACACCGGCGCGATGACCAGCGGCAGGATGTGCAGTCCGGCGAACGCGATCACCGTCAGTGTGGCGGTGGCGGCGAGGTGCACGCGGCTGACGCCACGCAGCACGCGGAACGGCCCGAACCGCCGCAGCAGATGCGGATTGAGCTGCGCGCAGCAGATCAGGCCGAATGAGTTGGCGCCGAAGATCATCGCGTAGCGCGCCGGTGTCAGGCCGAAGCCCTGGATGAACACCGGCGACGAGCCGGCCAGGTAGGCGAAGAACGCGAACGTGGCGAACCCGCCCATTGTTGCATGCGTCAGGAAGCCGCGCTCGGCGAGGATGCTGCGATAGCGGCCCAACTGCTCATCGAGGCGCAGCCGGATGCGCCGCTCCTCGGGCAGAGTGTCGGGCAGCAGAAGCAGCACCAGAACCCAGCATACGGCGCCATACGCGGTGAGTATCCAGAAGATGCCGCGCCAGTCAGCGAACGCGAGGACCGCGCTGCCGACAGTCGGCGCCAGGATCGGCGCCGCTCCCATCACCAGCGACAGCCGCGATAGCAGCACCGCGGCGGCGTGGCCTTCGGCCAGATCGCGGACCATCGCGCGCGGAATGACCATGCCCGCCGAGGCGCCGATGGCCGCCAGGGCGCGGAACGTCGCCAGCCACTGGATGGATGGCGCCAGCGCGCAGCCCAGGCAGGCCAGCGTATAGACGGCGGTCGCCACCACCAGTGGCTTCTTGCGGCCGAAGCGGTCGGACAACGTGCCCTGGCTGAACTGGCCGACCGCGAGGCCGGCGAACCATGCGGCGAGCGTCAACTGGGCTGACCCGGGCGGCGCGGCGAACGAGGCCTCGATCGCTGGGAAGGCGGGCAGATACATGTCTGTCGTCGCCGGCCCCACCGCAGTGAGGAAGCCGAGCAGCAGGGGGAGCCAGGCGGGGAAGCGCATCCGGCGTTCATAGCAGATGGCGTGCCAGAGGGTCGGTGAGGGTTCCCGATCGTGTTATGGCAGCTGGTTGCCGGGGCAACTAAACGACGTTTGATCAAAGGACTGGTCGGCGAATCGGAGTCGCCGTGGTAAGTACCACTGGCGCCGCGTCCCGCTTCGTCTGGGCACCACCGCCGGGTTGGGACGTTTGGCGCCCTGTCCGGCTGAGCCCGCAAAGGAAACGCATGCGCTACATACCCGCACCAGTTCTTAGCCTGTTCTGCCTGCTCGCTGCAGCCTGCCAGGCTGTGCCTCCGGGTGGATCGACAACGGCCAAGGCCACTGGGGGGCAGGTAGGCGCCGCGACAGGTGGTGCGGGGCTCAACGCGGTGCCGAACTGCGCCTCTGGTCTTTCCGCCACGTTGTCGGACGGGCTGCGGGTGGGCTACCGCGGCAGCGACCCGAACGATCCGGATCGCTGCCTGCTCGACTGGTCCGGCCGTTCGTATCCGCTGTATTTCGGGTTGTGGAGCACCGGGCCGGACAAGCCGATGAGCGAGGCGGCGCGGGCGGCGTTCAAGACGGCGTTGACAGGCCCGGTGGGCACCGAGGCCACATTCGATACCCAGGGCGCGAAACTCTGGAAACGCGTAACGGTCACGCACGTAGCCAACAACACGATCGACGTCGCGGGGGCGCCGCGCCCGACCGTGGAATTGCGCGTCGTGCGGCATGACGCGGAGGGCCGGGCGGACGTACGCGCCGAGACGCTTTACGCGATCGACCGCGCGACCGGGGTGATGCTGCGATGCGAGAGCGTCACGCCGATGGCCGACGGAGAGGTGACGAAGACGACAAGCTGGCAGATCGGGACCATCGGGCAGGCTGGTTGACGCCAGGCGCTCGGGCGCAGCATCTTCGAAGCGCCTCCCGGAGACGCCAAGCGATGGCTCTAAGCCGAACCACACGTGTCAATCTGCTGCTCGGCAACGGCCATTTTCTCTCGCACTTTTACGCGCTGTGCCTGCCACCGCTGTTCCTGGCGTGGCAGGCGGCATTTCAGGTGAGCTTCGCCGAACTCGGCCTCGCGGTCGCGCTGATGTCCGGGTCGACCGCGCTGTTGCAGACGCCGGTGGGTTTTCTGGTGGATCGCTATGGCGCGCGTCGGTTCCTGATCGGCGGCGCGCTGCTGATGTCGCTGTGCATCACTGCGATGGGATTTGCCACCAGCTTCTGGCAGATCCTGCTGCTGGCGCCGCTTTCAGGCATGGGCAACTCGGTGTTCCACCCGGCGGACTACGCGATCCTGTCTGGCTCGGTGGACAAGGACCGCATGGGCCGCGCATTTGCGCTGCACACGTTCAGCGGAAACCTGGGCTTCGCGGCCGCGCCGCCGATCATGGCGCTGCTGGCGGTGACGATCGGCTGGCGCGCCAGCCTGATCCTGGTCGGGCTGCTCGGCATTCCGGTGGTGGTGTCCATCGTGCTGCAGAGCGCCATCCTGAACGATCAGGTCCACCACGAGGCCACGCATGCCGGGCCGGCACTGTCCGGTCGCGAGCTGCTGATGAGCCGCACGATGCTGCTGTTCTTCGGCTTCTTCCTGCTTGGGTCGATGGCGGGCGCCGGGGTGCAGTCCTGGCTGATCACCGTGCTCCACACGGTGAAGGGCCTGACGTCTGGAAATCGCGTCCGCGACGCTCACCGGCTACATGGCCGGTTCCACCATCGGCGTGCTGGTCGGCGGCTGGTTCGCCGACACTTTCAAGCGGCATGTGCTGCCCTTTGCGGTGGTGCTGACGATAGCCTCGGCAGTGCTGACCGTTTCGGTGAACTGGGTGCCGCTGTCAGGGTTGGCGGTCATGGCGGTGATGTTCGCATCCGGGCTTGCCCTCGGCGCCAGCCGCACACCGCGCGACGTGATGCTGAAGGACGCCGCCCCGCCTGGCCAGATCGGCAAGGTTTTCGGTTTCGTCAGCGCGGGTCTGCCGCTGGGGTCGGCGCTGACGCCGGTGCCGTTCGGCTTCCTGATCGATCGTGGCCACCCGGAACTGATCCTGGTGATGGTCGGAGCGCTGTTGCTCGCGAGCCTGCTGTGCGTCGGCACGGCACGGTCTGTGGCGCGCCACCAGGCTGTTGTGGCGCCGGCCGGATAGGCGCGGCTTCGCGAGCGAGGCGCAACGCTCAGCGCGCCAGGCGCGAACAGCAACGTTGTCAGTTTGGCGCGAAGAGCGGCGTTAGATATTCGCCGAACACCTACACGAACTCGAGGCGGGAATGATGATCGAGATCAATGGCATGGCGCATGTCGTTTTGACTGTCAGCCGGTTCGACGTGGCGCGAGCCTTTTATGGCAAGTTGCTGCCGCTGCTTGGCATGATACCGGTGTTCGACGGTGACCGCTTCTTTTACTGCGTCGGCGGTCGGACGGCGATCGGCATAGAACCGTGCGCTGTGGAAAACCAAGGTCAACGTTTCGTTCAGCAGCGCGTCGGCCTGCACCATCTTTGCTTCCGAGCGCGTTCTCGTGGAGATGTTGACCGTTGCGCGACGGCGCTCAAGGAGATTGGTGCCACAATCATCCGCGGGCCAGAGGAGGGCACATGGGCACCGGGGTATTACTCCGTCCTGTTTGAAGACCCGGACGGTATCCGTCTGGAAATGTGTTTTGTTCCTGGCGCTGGCGTTCTGGCAGGTGGTGTGTCCTTCAACCCCGACGATGGCTACGCGGGCCTTCCTGACGAGGCTCGGTAAGGGTCGATTGCCAGCTATCGTGTTGGCGTAACCTGGCGTCATTTGAATTCGCGAGTGGGAGAGTGGCGTTGCACCTTCCGTCTGTTGCGCCAGCTAATACATCTACAACATGGAGGCATGACCATGAACGCAGTTGCACGACAAGACGAGTGATCAACTGAAGAAAAACTCGACGCCAAGAGCGGCATCATCAAGAGATCGCTCAACGAAATCGGATGGCAAGGCCAGACGTCGGCCTGACCCTCCCAGTCTACATGACCATTCGGAACTCTGGAGACGCGCTCGTGACGTTGAAGCAGCACGGCGCTCCCTCGCTGATCATCCGCATTATCAGCTGCCGCGCAGGTACCTTGTGGCTGCACTTGGATAAATTGGACGGGCGGAGGAAGCGGCGACGGCGATGCGGGAGTTCATGTCTCTCGCGCCGAGCATAGTCGAGGTCAGCGCGCGAGGTCGATCACCATTCGTGCGGCCCAAGGATCACGAACACATGCTCGGCGGGGTGTGCCAGGCTGGCTGGCAGGCCTTTCTAAGCCGGGAACCCAGGCTACTCGGCGGCCATGGCGAGAAAGAACCATCGCTTCAGCGTCGGGATACGGTTCACCAGTCTGAGCACGGTGCGTGACGCCGCGCGGGCCAACGCGCCGGTTTCCAACTGTGCCTTCATCGCCTCGAGCGAACCGCGCACAGCGGCAAAGCCATAGCGGCGCATCGCAGCTTCGTACTCGGCGATGGCGTCCAGCAGAGTTGCCTCGCCATGGGCCGCACGCACGAGGTGACGACAAAGCAGGGCCGCGTCGCGCAGGGCGATGTTGGCGCCAATGCCGCGATATGGCGTCATGCTGTGGATTGCATCGCCGAGCAGCGTGACGCGGCTGGGCTGCCATGGATCGACCAGACGCGACGTGCGGATCGGCAGCAGCGACAGGGTGCCCGGATCGGTCATGCGGACGAGTTCGCGGTAACCCGGATCCCAGTCAGCCATGCCGGCGAGCGCAATGCCGCGCAGCGTCTCGGCGCATAGCGCGTCCTCGGCGTTCAGGCCGAGAACCCGACGCTGCGCACCGAATGCCCACATCAGATAGCTGCGCGTGTTGTCGAACAATGTACCAGCCACGGGATCGACCGCCTGCTCGGCGCCGCCGATGCCGTTCACCGGGGCTGCCTGGGCGAATTCCTGTGGGGCAACGAACAGCCCACGCCCGCCGGGTCCCGAGACCAGCGCCATCGTATCGCGCAGCGGTGGTGGGATGCGACGGCGCGTCTCCTCGTCGAGAAACACCTTGCCGCCGATGGCTGCCACACCGGTATCGATCCTCTCCGCGTGCGGCAGGTACTGACGGCGCACGCGCGAGCCGCCGCCATCTGCTGCGACCAGCACATCGCCTTCTGCGCTGCTGCCGTCTTCGAAGAATGCCACGACGCGATCGCCGCGCGTCTCGTAGCGGACGAAGGTCTTGCCGAATTGCACGCGCTCGCCGAGGCCAGAGAGAAGCACTTGGCGCAGCGTGATGCGACTGACCGAGCGATGCTGCTCCACCGCATCGCCGTCGGGTTCGTGGAAGCCGCCGAGCGAGATCAGCGTCTGCATGCGCTCGGTCAGCATGCGAAAGGCACGCGGTGGGCGACCACAGGTGGCGGAGAATGTCTCGAACAGTGCGGGCGGCAGACAGTCGTGCAGTGCCCGGCTGCCCTTCGGACTGATATGCACGCGATAGCCCTGCAGACGATCGGTGATCGCGCGGTCGCGCTCATACACTGTGGCGTTCACGCCGGCCTGTTTCAGGCCGTGCGCCAGGCATAGGCCGCCGATGCCGCCGCCGATGATGACCACATGATTGAGATCGGCCATGATGAATGACCCTCCTCAGGATTTCTGGTTGCGTTTGCTGGCGTGAAACTCCGGCCAGATCGGCGCGAGTTCCGCCGGGTCCTCGGCAATGCGCGCCACGAGCTGCTGCACGAATGTGCGTTCCGCTTCCTGCAGCGCGATTTCGTATTCGGCTTCAATCAGGAACAGTGGCGGTAGACCGGTTCGCAGCACGCCTTCAATGGCGCCCTGCTTCGTCCGGATGGCGAGATCTAGGTGCTGCAGCCGTTCATGCAACCTGGTCTCGACTATTGCCGGCGGGAGTACGGGCAGCAGTGACAGCGCCGCCATGAATTGCGGATATTCCTTCATCGGGTAACGCAGGAGATCCTGCATCCAGGCGATGAGTTCTGAACTTCCGGCGTCGGTGAGCGCGTAGACGGTACGTTCAGGCCGTCTGCCGTCACGCGACGTTTCGTGTGGTGCGATCAGTCCGTCGCGCTGCAGCGTCTCGACGACGGTGTAGAGCGAGCCGTAGCGGAGCTTGATGCTTTCCTCCTTGTGACGCTCGCGCATCGTCGCCGCCATCTCGTACGGGTGCATTGGCCGCTCGAACAGCAGGGCCAGCACCGCGAGCGCGAGCAGGCTGTGCGGGTGTTGGCGCTTAGGCAGGGGCATTCTTAACTCCGAATATCCGTAGACGGATATACGGCTGCGATTATAGGGCGCCAACTCACGATACTGCGAGCAGCAGATCAGGTTTGGACGCTGGCTGGGGGCAGAGCGGCGACAGACCCTTGCGTCGTCGATACGAGAAGTGCAGGGGGCGGACGAAGCGATCCGGTCGTGAGTGCTCATCCTCAATCGAGCTTGCTTCGTCGCTTCGCTTCTTGCAACGACATGGCTCGTGCGAAACGACAGAGGTTGGCTGGTATCCGGAACAATTGAAATGGCGCTAAATTGGCGTGACGCATGGAGGGATGCCACGCATGATCACACGACGTGGCGCGGCCGCTGGTCTCGGCGCGCTGGCGCTGACGCGGGGCGCGTTGGCGCAGGAAATGCCGAAGCCTGGCAAGCGCGACTGGGCGAAGGAGATTCCGGTGATGCGGATCGGCCTGCTCGGTGGCGAGAACGACGCCGACCGGCTGGCGCGCGTCGATGGCTACAAGAAGCTGATGGAGACCACGTTCGATGTGCCAGTGAAGCTGCTGGTCGCCGCCGACTATGCCGGGGTGATCCAGGCCTTCGCGGCGAAGCAACTTGAGAACGCGTATATGAGTCCGGCCGCATATGCCGCCGCTTGGCTAGAGAGCAACGGCGATGTCGTACCGCTGGTGGTGACGCAGGAGCAGGACGGTAGCAACTCGTATGTCTCGGTGATGTATGTGCGCGCCGACAGCGGGATCACGTCGCTCGCCGAGATGAAAGGGCACTCGCTGGCGTGGGCGGACCCAAACAGCGCGTCGGGCTATTTGATACCGCGCGCCGAATTCCGCGCGCAGGGGATCGATCCGGAGCCCGGCAAGTATTTCAGCACGACTGGCTTTGCCGGCGGGCACGAACAGGCAGTGGTGGCGGTGCTGAACCATCAGTACGACGCCGGCGTTACCTGGACGTCCGGTATCGGCGATCCGGCGGTGGGCTACACGCGCGGCAATCTGCGCATGATGGTCGACAAGAAGATGCTCGACATGAAGGACCTGCGCATCATCTGGAAGTCGCGACCGATCCTGAATGGGCCGCTGACGGTGCGGAAGAGTACGCCGGCGAGCTATCAGGCCGACATGCTGGCATTCCACCTAGCGCTGCCGACGGCGTATCCGGACATCTACCACACCTTCGACATGGGCAGCGGCAAGGGCTGGGTGCAGGTGCAGCACGCGGATTTCCAGGTGTTCATCGACATGCTGCAACAGGAGGCGGCGCAGCGCCGGCATCGGTGAGCATCATTGCGTCGCTGGAAGCGGCGTTCCAGGCGCGCCGGCGCACACGTCTGGTCGGCGGACTCGGCGGTTGTGTCGTGCTTTGCGGGGTGCTGCTGCTCGCCGCGTGGGTGTCTGAGGCGTATCCTTCGTCGCTGATCGAAGGTGCTCCGCGGATCGGCGAATATTTCTGGAAGCTGCTGCCCGATCTGCGCCCGCCAGGTACTGTTCGCCGGCACCGATACGCAGGGATCGCTCGCGTACTGGATGTATCGCATCGACATCTGGCTGTGGCTACTGTTCGAGACCAGCCAGATGGCCGCATTGGCGACGCTGTCGGGAGCGGTGCTCGCGGCATTGCTGTGCTTCCCGGCGGCGATCAATCTCGCGCCAAACCGCCCGGTGCACTTCGCGTTCCGCCGCGTGCTGGAGCTGTTCCGCAGCGTGCCAGACATCGTCTATGCACTGATCCTGGTGTGGACGTTCGGTGTCGGGCCTCTCGCCGGCATCCTGGCGATCGCACTGCACACAGTGGGCGCGCTTGGCAAACTGTTCGCGGAGGTGGTGGAGAATGCCGATATGCGACCGTGGGAGGCTGTCCGCGCGACGGGTGGAACATGGGCGCACTGCGTTCGCTTCGCCATCGTTCCGCAGGTACTTCCGAACTTCCTGTCCTACGTGCTGCTGCGCTTCGAGATCAACGTGCGCGGCGCGACGGTGATCGGCTTTGTCGGCGCGGGTGGGATCGGCCAGGAACTGTACTCGGTGATCAGCTTCAACTACTACCAGGAGATCGGTGCGATCATCGTGCTGATCATTCTGGCGGTGAGCTTGATCGACCTGACGTCGGAGAAGCTACGCACGTTGGCTATTGGACGAGTTGAATGACCAGGCAACCTCGGCCAGGGCATGCTTCGCGACGGAGATTGCTTCGTCGCATCGCTTCTCGCAATGACAGCGAGGCAGGATGACGGATGTTGCACGCATCCGTGCCCGCTTCCCGCGCGCCTTTGGGCCGCCGCCGCTGACGCGTGTATTGCGCTGGCTTGGTGCGTTGCTGTTCGTGGTCTGGCTGATCGCGCTGTGCTTCTGGTTCGACATCACGCCGGCGCGGTTGTCGCGTGGCATTTCCGGCCTGTTCGTCATCCTGCGCCAGATGATCCCACCGAGTCCTGGCGCGCAATGGCAGGACATCACGCAAGGCCTTGCGGAAAGCGTGGCGATGGCGTTGCTCGGCACCTTTGTCGCAGCGGTGATCGCGTTGCCGCTGGGATTCCTCGGCGCGCGCAACGTGCTGGTGAATGCGCTGGCGCATTTCTCGATCCGTCGCGCGTTCGACGGATTCCGCGGCGTGGATCAGCTCATCTGGGCGCTGGCGTTCGTGCGCGCGGTTGGGCTGGGGCCGCTCGCCGGCGTGCTGGCGATCGCGGCGGCGGATATCTGTGTGCTGGCGAAGCTGTTTGCCGAGGCGATCGAGAACGCTGATCCTCGGCAGAAGGAGACGGTCGAGGCGGTCGGTGGCTCGCGCCTGCTGGCGATCCGGTTCGGGTTGTTGCCGCAAGTGCTGCCGGTGCTGTTGGCGCAGGTGCTCTACGGGTTCGAGAGCAACACGCGCAGCGCGGCGATCCTGGGGGTGGTTGGGGCCGGCGGCATCGGATTGCAGATCGCCGAGCGTATCAAGGTTCGTTACTGGGACGAGGTGTCGTTCATCATCATCCTGATTTTGGTAACGGTGGCGGTGATCGATCAGGTGTCGGCGCGAGTGAGGCGGCGGCTGATCGGCTGACCGACGAACTGCGCCGCCTCAGACTATCGCGGATCGTTGTTCAGCGGGCGAAGCCTTCCAGTTCCTCCTTGCCCCAGGCGAGCGTCTGCTTGATCGACTGCCCGGTCAGCAGTCGTCCCACCATGTTCGGGACCAGATAGCGGTTCCAGATCTGCACTGCGATCTCGGGAGGCGCGGAGGAACCGGGAATGTACGTACACTGCGTCGTGCCATGGCCGCATCGGATAGTTGTAGATGGTGCCTTTCGGCGGCTCGACGTCGCTCCAGATGCTGAGGTCCGTCATCGATTGGAACGGCGGGATGTCGTAACCCGCGACCGGCGCGGCAAGCTGCTGCACCTGCTCGCGCTGCGACAGATATTCGATCAGCTCCTTTGCCGCGGTCTTATTGCTGGCGAATTTCCAAATTCCCCAGAAATACGGCCGGTGCGGCACGAGGCGGCCCATCGGTCCCCGTGGATTGGGGAAGGTCCAGCAGTCCGCGGCGACCTGCGGCGCATCGCGCTTGGCCACCGCCCACGCCGAGGGCGGATTCCAGATCAGAGCGGCCTTGTTGGAGATCAACGCGCGATTGTTGGAGGCGTCGTCCCATTGCACCGCATCCGACGGCATGAACTTCACCATCTTCTGGCAATATTCCATCGCCGCCATCACGTGGTCCGAGTCGATGGTGATCTCGCCCTTGGCGTTGACGAGGTCGGCGCCGAAGGCACCGAACGTGGCGCCCCAGGTCTGGTTGGCGTCCGTGCTGTTCTGGCCGCAGCCGAAGCCGATCGGGTAACCGGCCTTGAACATCGCCTCCGCCATCTTGAGCTGCGTATCGTAGGTCCAGTCCTTGCTTGCCTCGGGGGTCGAAGGATCCGCGGGGAACCAGGTCTGCACGTCAACGCCGCAGAATTGCTTGAGCATGCTGATGCGCCCGCAAGGCGGCAGCGGTGCGGAACCCCAGCCGACCGGCACGGCCATCCAGTGCTTGTCAACCACGGCGAGATATTCGTAGGCGGCGCCAAGCTTGCCGTACTTGGCGATCAGCCGCTGCATGAGATCGTCAACGGGATCGAGGCTGTCGGCGTATTGCTGCACCGTCCATTGGTCGAAGGCGTAGACATCATGGCCGGTCTTGGCCTGCGCCTCGGCGGCCTTGGTCATGTTGATATTCGTGGACAGGAAGTCGACCTGCACGTCGACCTTGTTCTTCTCGGCCCAGGCACCGACCAGCTTTCTCATTGCGTCGTCGCCGGTCGGGACCCAATGGTCCCACAGCGCGAGACTGAGCTTACCGGCCGCGCCTGCGGTGCGGATGTGCACGAGCGGCAGTGCGGCGGCCGCGGTACCGAGTGCCAACGCGCTGCGGCGCGTCACATGACGACGAGAACTGGGCATGGCGTGAACTCCCGTTGAGGCTGCAACGATTTTTATTGCTGGTTTGATCCGGAAAGGCGCGGGCATCACTCGCGGCGGCACTGCCTCCGGGTGATCAACCGGACGATAGTCTGCGGAAGTTCATCGCGCCAGCCAATCTGCGAGACGTCACGCGACGCGAATATGCCGCGTGATCTGCCCATTGCTCTCCCAGTAGGTTTTCTTGTTGGCGATGAGGGCATCATCCATGGCGGGCTGAATATTGCCAGTCTTGTCTATCGCCCGCGAAGTGACCGTGTGTTCGCCGGGTGCTGGTGACCAAGCGAGATGCCAGGATCGCCAGGCGTACTCCGACCTGCTGTCATCGAGGATGGCCTTCATCCACGGTCCGTTGTCGATCTTTACCTCGACGGCGGCGACCGGCGTAGGTCCCCATGCCATCCCGTCGATCTGATAGCGCCCATCCCGCAGCGTCACCTTGCCGGGTGCCGATTTCAGCAACATGCGGCCGACAGTTGTCTCCGCCATGACGGTCATGCCGTCATGGTGCTCCTCGCGGATAGTGACGTAATCACGACCCATGAAGCGTCCGAGGAAGCGGGTATCGCGCACCTCGATACGGCGAAGCCATTTGACATTCGCCACGCCATACCAACCCGGCACAATCAGACGCACCGGAAAACCGTTGGCCGCGGGCAATGGCGAGCCATTCATTTCGTAGCACAACAGGTTCGCCGGGTTCATGGCGTCGTCGATCGACATGCTCCGCGCAAAGTTGCTGGTGAACTTGAATTCAAGCGGCGAATCCTTGCGCACCACCTCCTCGCCTTGATCCGTACCGTAGAAGACGACTTCGACGGCACCCTTCTTGATCTGTGCTGCCCGAAGCGTCTCCGCCAGCGAAGCTCCAGCCCATCGCGCATTGCCGATCGTACTGGTGGCGAATGGCAGGCCATTGTTGCCCGAGCACTCGAGGGTGCTGATGACTTCGTGGCGCGGGCGGGATTTCAGTTCGTCAAGCGTGAAGGTCGCTGGCTTGTCGACCAGGCCCGCCACGTCCAGCCGCCAGGCCTTCGCGTCGATCATCGGCCGATCGTAGTGGGCGATGCTGAAGAACTTGTCGTTCGGCGTGATCCACGAGCCCAGGTCCTCCCAGCGGGTCTGGCCCTTCACCACATTCTCTAACGGCGCTGGCACCGGCGGAGGCTGATCGCTCCAGGGAATGGTCTGCAGATTCGGGCTGGACTGGGCGAATGCGCGGCCTTGAAGCAACGCGGCGCCCGCGATGGCACTGCCGAGTACCGCACGACGCTGTAGTTCCATCATCTTGATTCTCCCTCGGTGAGCGAGGTCAAACCGAGCAACAACCTTTCATTCATGAGCGTCTCTCCCTGGATCACCTTTTCGTGATAGTCCGGCGTGAACTCGACCTCGGGGCGGCAATTCAGACCGATAGTGGCCCGCATTGCCGGAGCGGCAGACCGCATGCGCCAGTGCGACATCCATCACTTCACGTGCGAACCGAAGGACATCGCCGTACGCCTTCGCTGACGCTGTGGTGCCCGAATCCCGTTACGCGAACCAGTCCAGAATCTGGAGCGCCCTGATCCCCGGACGGTGTATGGTGAAGCGCAACGGGGGAAGCGTTCATCATGCACTACGGTCTGTTCTGTCCGATCGCCAAGGCATCGGAGATCATCGTTGAGCGGTGGACGCCGTTGGTCATTGCGGAATTGCTGGAGGGCAGTACGCGCTTCAGCGATATTCGTCGTGGCGTACCGCTGATGTCGCAGACATTGTTGTCACAGCGCCTGAAGGAACTGGAGCGAGTCGGCATCGTGGAGCGCCGCGGCGATGGGAAGCATGCGCGTGAATGGCACCTTACCGAGGCAGGCGCCGCTCTTGGTCCCGTGATTCAGCAGCTTGGTGAGTGGGGGCTGCGATTTGCCCAGGACCCTTTGGCGGAAGATGATCTGGACGTTACTGTGCTGGTATGGAATATCCGGCGGCGCGTCGACCCCAGCGTGTTTCCTGAGCGGCGCGTCACCGTGTGCTTCGAATTCACCGGCGTGCCCGCCGACAGGAGTCGATGGTGGCTGGTGAACGATCGGGGAACTGCGGTCGACCTATGTCCGACAGATCCCGGGTTCCCGGTAGACGTTTATGTGACGACCGATATCCGCACGATGATTGCCATATGGTTCGGCAGACTGGCGTGGAAAGCGGGTGTCCGCTCCGGGCAGGTTGAGGTGTCCGGTCCTCGCCAGTTGCAATCGCGGATGGACGCCTGGTTGCTTCTGAGTCCGATCAGAGTGGCGAATGATGCGGCGCCCCGCGGCGATAAGACAGTGGTGCCACATCGGAGGGACAGGCTAGCGGTGGTTCGACAGCCGGTGGTGCTGCGGCAGTAACCGGGCTGCTGCGTTCACGCACTCACGGCAGACACGGCGGCCCGGCTTCCGCCGTCAAGGGTCTTCACCAGTCGGTTTCGACGATGTCGGTCTCGGGAAGGTTGGCGACTTCCCACGCCTCGCGGCCACCGCGATACCAAAAGACCTTGGTGTAACCAAGCGCGACCAGGCGAAGCACAAGGTTGCGGCTGTCGAAACGTTCCGAACTCCAGCCGACGGCGACGATTGGTGTGGCGAGATCGCCTTCTGTCAGTTCCCGCATCTTTTGCCGCAACCGATCCTGGGCCACATCGGCAAGGTCGCCGCCCTGGCCGACATAATTGAGCCCGATTGCCCCTCGGAGCGAGTGTCCGCTGAAGTTCCACATCGTGTCGATCACCAGCGGCGTCTTCTCGTAAGCAGGTGTGCGAGATCGGCTGTTCGAATGGTTGTCGCACCCGGCACGGTCGTCGGCGTATGTCCCCAGATCGCTTGATGAATAACGTTGTCGGATGCCACGCCAAAGTCGGCATCCTCCTCCGCGTGATCGCGCGTTCCAACGCCCCGGAGCGCGTCGCGAAAGCCGGCGATCCGGGTCGCGATCATCGGCGGCAACGGCCACCATATAAATGTTGCCCGGACGGTGCTCCATGGCCACGCATATCGCATTTCGGCTTGCAAGCGATGCGCCTCGTCGGTGTGGCCCAGCAACATCTGGGCAATGGCGATCGATTGCAGTCGATTGTCGCGGCCAAGCGAAAACTGCGCGGGTGTAGCCGCCAGAGCGCGCTGTTCCCACTCGATCGCTTCATCATAACGTCCAAGCAACATCATGGCTGCGCCCATGTGTGCGTAATCCACGAACCGATAGGGGCTGTGGGGGCTGAGCCGAAGCGCCGCCTCGATCTCCGGCACAGCCTGATCGGCTTTACCGACCTGGATGAGACACCCGCTTAACAAACGGTGTGGGAAATAACTGTTCGGAAAGGCACGGATGGCGAGCCGCGCCGCTTCGATCGTTTCGGCGCAGTGCCATTGATGCATATTCCACCAGTAAGCGGTAAGGGTCAGGACATCCTCGTTTTCGGGCTCGATCGTTCGGGCGCGCGCCAACAGTTGGCCGGTCCGCTCCAGTATGTCCTTCATTCCGCCCGGGCGAATATCTTGCGCGTTGAGCAAAGTGAGAACGAGGCCGGTCAGCGCCGGCACCGAAGATGGGTCGAGGCTGACCGCGCGCTCGTAAAGGTCCAGCATCGCGGTCATCTGCCGGTCGTTTGCCGGCTGGAAGAACAGCGACCGGGCGCGCAGCACCAAATCGAACGCATCCGGGTTGTTCGGCCGCTCGCGAATGCTCCTTGCGGCCTCGGCCTGGATCAATTCGACGCCGAGGGCACCGGACAGGTGTTCGACGATCTCCTCCTGGCCCGTACCGATGTCTGCGCACCGGCACGTCGAACCGGTCCGACCACATATTCGCGCCAGTGCCTGTGGCGACGAGCAGCGCGTTCACCCGCAGCGTGTCACCCAGTTTGCGAACGGTACCTTCGAGCACGTAACGCACGCCGAGTTCCTCGCCGAGCCTCCGCGCGTCAACTGGCTTGCCCTTGTACGAATAGGCGGTGTCCCGCGCGATCACGAAGCTGCCTGGGACATGCGAGAGCTCGCCGGTCAAATCGGTGGTAATCGCGTCGGCGAGATAATCCTCCCCGCTGTCGCTGTTCAGGTTTTGGAACGGCAGGACAATTATCGACAGGCGTGGCGCTGCGGGCAACTGGACAAACCAGCCAGCGTTCCATGCTCCCGCGAGCGACAGCACGGCGGCGATCGCGATTGCGAAAGCCCCGCCGATCAACCATCGTGAAACCCGGCGACCTCGCCGTGGACTTGCGGTTGTAGCCGGCGCGGGCGCATCTCGTGCGGGTGTCGGCGAGGGCACTGCGCAAGCCAGGCGGCAGCCATTGAAACGCCTCGACCGGCGTCGCGATGTTCTTCAGCGTCAGATGGCCAAGAACTTCAAAGTCGACACCGGGAAAAGAGCGCATGTGGTCTCTGACGATCCGGGACACGCAAACACCCCCAGGAGTGCAGGCGGCCTGGAGGCGAGCCGCCACGTTGACGCTTTCTCCGTGAAGATCGGTGCGGTTGGCGATGACGTCGCCCACGTTTATCCCGATGCGGTATTGAATGCGTTGGTCCGGGGATTTGGCCTCGTCGTGCGAGGCAATTTCCTGCTGCAATCCTATCGCGCATTGCACGGCGCCGTGGACGCTGTCGAATACGGCCAGAAATGAATTACCCGCTGTCTGCACGATCTGTCCGCCGTGCTTCTCGATCGAGGGGTCGATGCAGTCCCGTCTGATCCGCTCAAGGCGCCGGACCGTCGCAGCATCGTCCTGCCCGATCAGGCGGCTATAGCCTGCGATATCGGCGTGCAGGACAGCTATGAGCTTTCGGCCGCCCTCACCCCGGCCAACCAGTCCGGGTTCGGAGCGAGACGGCGCATCCCCAGTAGTCCCGTTCGCCATTCGTTGTGCCCTGGTCGGGATCAGGCAGTCTGGAAGGCAAGCATGAGAGGCTCTTCTTCATCGTCAACCGATTGCCAATGAAGGCAACAGCACTTTTCGGCGTCGTGATGTGACTTCGAGTCTAGCAGTGTGCTGAAAAACCCCTTCCCTGCAATCGTGTGTGCATGATTCTCTGCGGCCGTTCAGACGATGAGGTGAACGTGATGCGCGGTATGTTCCGGGATCAGGGTGGGCTGTTTTCTTATGTATCGCCTGAGTTGCGTGTTCCGCCCGGGCATCCGTTGCGCAAGATACGCGGGCTGGTGCGCGATGTATTGGCCGAGCTGAGCCGGAGCTTTGCCCGGCTCTACGCGAGAGAGGGGCGACCGTCGGTGCCACCGGAGCAGTTGCTGAGCGCCCTGTTGATCCAGGTGCTGTATGGCATCCGCTCGGAGCGGCAACTGATGGAGCAACTGAACTACAACCTGCTGTATCGCTGGTTCGTCGGCCTGTCGCCGGACGATTTGGTGTGGGATCCAACGACGTTCACCAAGAACCGCGAACGCCTGCAGACCGGCGAGGTGTTTGAGAAGTTCATGACGCGGCTGCTCAATCATCCTCAGGTGAAGCCGCTGCTGTCGGACGAGCATTTCTCGGTGGACGGCACGTTGATCGAGGCCTGGGCCTCACAACGGAGCTTCCGCCCCAAGGACGGCAGTGACGAGGACGGTTCGAACTTCCACGGGCAGACCCGCAAGAACGACACGCACCAAAGCACCACCGACCCTGACAGCCGGCTGTATCGCAAGGCGGCCGGTCGCGAGGCGAAGCTGTCTTATATGGGCCACGTCACCATGGAGAACCGTCACGGGCTGGCGGTGGCAGGCATGCTCAGCAAGGCCACTGGCACGGCCGAGCGGCGCGCCTCCGAGGCGATGCTGGCGGTCAGACGCAAGCTCGCCGGCCGTCGTATCACGGTGGGCGAGGACAAGGCCTACGACACGGCCGATCATGCGGCGAAGCTTCGCGCCGCCGATGTCACGCCACACGTGACGCAGAACCACGGTCTGACCAAGACCGGCAGACGACGGCGCAGCGCCATCGACGGACGGACAACCCGACACACGGGGTATGCGAAATCGCAATCACGGCGCGCGATGATCGAGTGCATCTTCGGCTGGGGCAAGCAGCATGGTACCCTGCGAAAAACCAAGCATCGCGGCATTCGCCGCGTCGCAGGGGACTTCCTGCTCAACCTCATTGCCTACAATCTGGTCCGCATTCCGAAACTCGTCTCTGCATAATGGCACCGCCAGTAGGACAGCTCGCAATGATGCACCCAGCGGCGCTCCAGGCCCTCAGCACCGGGCCAGACAACCGACCATTCTCCCCCACACGACAGCATGGTAACGAAACTCAGGGGTTTTTCAGCAGACTGCTAGTTTCGGGCTGGTTCTATGACGCCACGATTACGATAGACACGGTGGCTCGGTTTCCGCCAGTCTTCTCGCCCGTGAACACAATCGACTTCATCGTCATCGGCAGCGGACCCGCCGGTCGCCGTGCCGCGATCCAGGCTGCCAAGCTCGGCCGGTCCGTCCTCGTGGTGGAAAAGGGCCGTCGGGTCGGCGGCGTTTCGGTGCACACCGGCACCATCCCGTCCAAGACGCTGCGGGAAACGGTGCTCAATCTCACCGGCTGGCGCGAGCGCGGCTTCTACGGACGTGCCTATCGGGTGAAGAAGGACATCGCCGCCAAGGACTTAATGGCGCGCCTGCACATGACGCTCGACCACGAGGTCGATGTGCTGGAGCATCAATTCGCCCGTAACTCGGTGCAGACCACACTGGGGACGGCGCGCTTCCTCGATCCGCACCGCATCGAGGTCACCACCGACACCGGCGATATTCGGGTGTTTCAGGGCGAGCGCATCCTTATCGCGGTTGGCACTCGTCCACATCGCCCGGATGGCGTGCCGTTCAATGGCACGTCAGTGTTCGACAGCGACGAGATCGTCGATATCCCACGACTTCCGCGTAGCCTCACGGTGATCGGCGCCGGCGTGATCGGCGTGGAATACGCGACCATCTTCAGCGCGCTCGACGTGGCGGTGGCTCTGGTCGAGCAGCGCCCCACGATGCTCGACTTCATCGACCACGAGTTGATGGAGGACTTTACCCACCAGCTACGCGACCGCGGTGTGGCGCTGCGCTTCGGCGCCAAGGTCGAGCGCATCGAGTTTGACAACGATTGGCCGGTCACGATCCTGGAGGGCGGTCGCCGTGTGCGCTCCGAAATGGTGCTGTACACTGCCGGCCGCGTCGGCGCGACCGAGGCACTCAATCTGGGTTGCTGCGGACTGACCGCCGACGAGCGCGGCCGGCTGAAGGTCGATCCGCAGACGTTCCAGACGGAGGTGCCGCATATCTACTGCGCGGGCGATGCGATCGGCTTTCCAAGCCTTGCATCCACCTCGATGGAGCAGGGTCGCATCGCCGCATGCCACGCGTTCGGCGTGCCCGCACCGAACGCGCCGGAGTTCTTCCCTTATGGCATCTACTCGGTGCCGGAGATTTCCACGGTCGGGATGAGCGAGCAGGAGGTGCGCGAGCGTGGCATCCCATACGAATGCGGCGTCGCGCGTTTCCGCGAGACCTCGCGCGGCCACATCATGGGTTTGAATGCCGGCATGATGAAGATGCTGTTCTCTATCAGGACGCGCCGGCTACTCGGCGTTCACATCGTTGGCGAGGGCGCGACCGAGCTGATCCACATCGGCCAGGCGGTGCTGAACCTGAAGGGAACACTGGATTATTTCATTGAAAACACGTTCAACTATCCGACACTGGCAGAGGCCTACAAGATAGCGGCGCTGGATGCCTGGAACCGGATGGCAGCCTGATCTGCATCAGTAGCCAGGAATTTCCCAAGGACAACCACACCACGAACGACCGAATTGCACTGCAATTACATTGCACCACGCTTCAAGTTGTTTTGAATTGAGCTCACTGCGCTCAGTCGATGACGACACTGTGTCAGCCTGACAGATTTTTGCTGTATATCATGACGTTCTGACGGGATCTGGCCACATTGAGCCGCAACGATTGCTGTCCTTTTGGGGTCGGCGCTCGGCGTCTGTTGCGGATTGACTCGCACAAGCCGCAATTCATAGTCGCCGCCATGGCAAATAAAGGCCGTGGTTGGTATTGGCGATTGATCTACCAAGCCGGTGTCTACGCTTGCCTGACACTCGCAGTACCGGCGGGCGCGGCCGAGGGGGACATGCAGAACAGCAAGCCCCCAGCGCACGCACCAACCAAACAGCAGGGAAGCATCGTTGTGCTGCTCAACAGGCTCGATAGAGAGATTGCCGAAGATCATCTGCTAGCGCCACAGGACGACAACGCGGATGACATGATCCAGACGATCGTCGCGCTCCTGCCAAACGCACCGGCGGCGGAGATCAAATGGTGCTGGACATGCCCAGACATCTGAAACGGCGTGCACGCGAAGCTGAGGCAGTTGGGGCACCACGACGAGGCCACGCGGTTCGCAGTGCTGAGCGAATCGCTTAGCGGCCCGCCACAGATCAGGACGGCAGTCGCATCGCAACCGGCAGCCGCGACCGCCCCGCCCTCGAATGCAGGAGATAGCAGTTTGGAGTTGAATCAGCCGGCGCGCGATCTGTACAGTGAGGCCGAAAATCCGTCAGCCGGCTGGCATCAGCTGCGGGCTTACAATGGCCCCTACTTGACTGACTGGGCTCTTGGCGACCGGCGGTCAGCGACGGAGGTTTTCGCCAAGCTGGTTGATTACCAGCTCGCGCATGGGCGCGTGTCGGTAAAGTTTCTGTTCCAACCGAACTCGACGGCCTTCTGGCCGGACCCTGCGATCAGCGCGGCATACCCGGACTGGCTGCGCGCGATCGCTGAGCGGACTGTCGCCGATAGTGCCTGCCTTCGCCTGACCGGCTATACCAGTCCGAGCGGATCCGCGGAATTCAATGATCGGCTATCTTTGGCCCGCGCCGTGCGCATCCGCCATGACCTGTTGGCAAACGAGCCTCGGCTGCAAGGCCAGGTCACGGCACGCGGCGTCGGATCGCAGGATCCGATCGTCGGCACTGGACGCGATGACGCGACGGACCTAGTCGACAGGCGGGTCGATTTCGATATCGTCCCCGGCGGACGCACGGCCGCCGCAGGATAGCAGGCTGCGGCCCTTCCTCACTCCCCAAGCAGCGTGCTACCGGCGCTGCAATGAAACGGCTGTTGCAGCATCCCATCGTGCAGGCCGCGTCGGCCAAACTGCTCGGCCTCTATCTCGGCTTCGCGCTGAGGACGACGCGGTGGTCGCTCGAGGGCCACGAGCATATGGCGCCGCACGCGGCTGGCGCGCCAGTGGTGGTCGCGTTCTGGCACGAGCGGCTGCCGCTGATGCCGATGCTGTGGCTGAAGGCGCGTCAATCCCCAGAGGGACGCAAGGCCCGCAACCGGGTGCACGTACTGGTCAGCCAGCACCGCGACGGTCGCTTCATCGGCGCCGTGGTCAGCCGTTTCGCACTCAACGTGGTGCTGGGGTCTTCGTCGCGCGGCGGAGCAAAGGGTACGCGATTGATGCTCAGCCTGCTCGAAGGCGGCGACCATATCGCGATAACGCCTGACGGCCCCCGTGGCCCGCGTCGGGTCGCCGCGCCCGGGGTGGCGCAGCTTGCCGCGCTGTCTGGCGCGCCGGTGCTGCCCTGCGCGGCCCAGACGACGCGCCGTTGGGTGCTGCGGACCTGGGACCGCATGGTGGTGCCGAAGCCGTTTGGCCGCGGCGTGGTGGTCTGTCTGCCAACTATAGCGGTCGGCCGCGACGGTTGGCAGGACGCCGTGCCCACGATCGGCGCCGCGCTGACCGCCGCCGCCGAACGAGCGGACCGGCTGTGCGCGGCCTGAACCCCTTGGGCGTGGCCTGGGCGGTGGCGGCGACTGCCGCGGCGCCGGGGGTGCGCGTGCTGCTGCGGGTGCGCGCGGCGCGTGGCAAGGAGGTGCGCGGGCGACTCGCCGAGCGCCGGGGCGTCGACGCCACGCCGCGGCCGGCGGGACGGCTGGTGTGGCTGCACGCCGCCTCGGTCGGTGAGACGATGTCGATCCTGCCTGTGCTGCCGGAATTGGCCGAGGGCGCCCGGACCATATTGGTAACCACCGGCACCGTGACGTCGGCGACGCTGCTGGGGCAGCGTCTGGGCCCTGAGCTGGCCGGGCGGGTGCTGCATCGGTTCGCGCCGCTCGATGTACCGAGATGGGCGGCGCGGTTCCTCGATCACTGGCGACCCGATGTGGCAGGCTTCGTCGAGAGCGAGCTGTGGCCGAACCTGCTCGCGGCCTGCCGGGCGCGGGGGATCCCCACGATGCTGATCAACGCGCGGCTGTCCGATCGAAGCCTGGCGCGATGGCGGCGTATGCCGGGCCTGGCACGGCAGATGCTGGGCGGGTTCACCCAGGTGCAACCGCGCAGCGCGACCGACGCGGAACGGCTGCGCAGCTCTCGGCTGCTGCCGCGTGGGCAAGCCGGGCGATCTGAAGCTTGCCGCGCCGCCGCTGCCGGCGGACGAGGCGGAGGTGCGACGGCTGCGGCGAGATGATTGCGGGACGGCCGGTCTGGCTCGCCGCGAGCACCCATCCAGGGGAGGAGGATGCGATCCTTGCCGTCCATCGCGAGCTGGCCGCAGACCATCCGGGGTTGCTGACGATCATTGCTCCGCGCCATCCGGAGCGTGGTGCGGGCATCCCCGCCGCAGGCTATCGGTCGCGCGGCGAGGACCCGCCGGCGGAGGGTGTTTGGGTCGCTGATACGCTGGGCGAACTGGGGCTGCTTTACCGGCTGGCCGGCATTGCCTTCATCGGGCGCAGCCTGCTGCCACCGGGCGGCGGGCAGAACCCGCTGGAGCCGGCGCGTCTCGGCTGCGCCATCGCGGTCGGGCCGCATACCGGCAACTTTACCGACCATGTCGCGATGCTGCGTACGCATGGGCGGACTGACCGTGGTGCGGGATGCGGCGGAGTTGGGCCGTTGGGTGGACGGGCTGTTCCGCGATCCTGTGCGGCGCCAGGCGATGGGAGAGGCGGCTGCGGCTGCTCTCCAACGGCATGGTGACCTGCCGCGTCGCACTGCCGCTGCGCTGCTCGAGCTGCTGGCGTAGATGCCGCATCCGCCGGGCTTCTGGCGTCGCGATGGCGTGCTGCCGAGGCTGCTGTCGCCGTTGCGCGATTGCCACTGCCGCTGTTACGGCCTGGCGCATGGCGCGGCCGGGCTGGCGCGCGCCGGTGCCGGTGATCTGCTGCGGCAACGTCACCGTTGGCGGCGCGGGCAAGACCACGGTGGCGCTCGATGTCGGCGCGCGGCTGGTGGCGCGAGGCAAGCGCCGTGCATTTCATCCTGCGTGGCTACGGCGGTTCGGTGCACGGGCCGCACCGCGTCGTTGCCGGCGATACGGCAGCGCGGGTCGGCGACGAGGCGCTGCTGCTCGCGGAAGTCGCGCCGACGTGGATCGGCGCTGATCGGGCCGCCAGCGCGCGCGCCGCAGTGGCTGCGGGAGCGCAGGTGCTGGTGATGGACGACGGCCTGCAGAACCCCGGCCTGCACAAGGATCTGTCGCTGCTGGTGGTGGACGGAGCGTCCGGCTTCGGCAACGGCCGCGTGCTGCCGGCAGGGCCGTTGCGCGAGCCGGTGCAGGCCGGGGCGGCGCGCTGCCAGGCGGCGGTGCTGATCGGGCCGGACGGCGTTGGTCCGCTGCCGCTGCCGGTGCTGCGAGCCAGTCTGCGGCCTGGGCCGGAGATCGCGGGCTGGGTCGGCCGCCGCGTGCTCGCTTTTGCCGGCATCGCCCGGCCAGAGAAGTTCTTCACCATGCTGGCGGATGCGGGCGTCATCGTCGCCGCCACGGTGCCGTTCCCCGATCATCACCCGTTCAGCGAACGCGGACCTGCGCCGCGTGCTCGACGAAGCGGATGCGGAACGGCGCGGCACCGGTCACCACGCCGAAGGACGCGGTGCGTTTGCCGGTTGAGTATCGTGATCGCATCGGCGTCGTTGGCGTGTCGCTCGTCTGGGATGATCCAGGCGCACTGGACGAGCTGCTGGCACGCTATGTCTGAGGTGTATGCGCTTTCCGATATACAGACGCAGCTGGCAACCCGGCATGGAGGCGCACGGTTGCTCTCCGCTACGCCACGGCTCGCCGGAACACGCTGACGAACCGATCGATGTCCGCCTCGTCGTTGTAAACGTGAGGACTGATGCGCATGCAGGCCGAGGCGGGGGCTGACGAACACCTTTTCGGCCTCCAGCCGCTCGATCATGTCGTCCGGCATACCCGCGGGGAAGCGCAGGGAGAGAATATGCGGCGCGCGCACGCGGGGTTCCGACACCAGAACGCCGGAGTTGCGCAGCCCATCCGACAGGCGATCGGTCAGCATGCGCAGCCGCTCGATGATCGCCATCGCTGCCCCAGTCGGCGACCATCTCCATGCCGATCGAGGCCATCTCCAGCGAGATGTAATGATCGCGCTCGCCCATGTCGTAGCGTCGTGCATTCGCCACATAGCCCGTGTCGCGCAGATAGGGCGTGCGTTCCGAACTGAGCGCGCGGCGCTGCGAGGCGGCCTGCTCGATCGACGTGCCGTTTTGCCAGCGCTTGGCGACGTAGAGGAAAGCGCGGCCGTACGGGCCGAGCACCCACTTGTAGGTCGGGAACACCAGAAAGTCGGGATCCAGCGTGCGCACATCGATGTGCATCACGCCGACGCCGTGGGTCGCGTCGATGACGAAGCGCGCGTCGTGTGTCTTCAGTGACGACGGCGATCCGGTCGAGATCGACCGCGCCACCATCCGCCCAGTGCACCGACGAGATCGACGCCATCCCGACCGGCGGCGCGCCCGACCGTTCGATCGCCGTGAGCAGCGCCGCGGTCCAGTCACCGTCGTCCGGGCGCGGCACGATCTCCACGATGAAGCCCTGCGCGTCGGCGCGGCCGAGCCATTCGAGCACGGGCGATGAGTGATCGTCCTGCAGCAGCAGGACGCGACTGCCGCGCGGCACGGTCAGAACCTTGCCGGCGGTGGCGATGCCGTAGCTCACCGAAGAGATCAGCGCGACATCGTCCGGGTCGGCGTTGATCAGCCGTGGCGGCGGCGGCGCGGGCACGCTCGAACTGGCGCTGCGCGTTGCCTGGCTCGATCGCCCAGGGCTGCGCCTTGCGCGCGACGCCGCGTTCGCCGGCCGCCTTCACCGCGCGCGGCAGCGGGCCGACGGCGGCGGCGTTCAGGTAGCAGACGTCCTCGGGGATATCGAACAGAGCGCGTTGCGACGGCAGCATGCGCAGGTCTCCGTTACAGCGATGACAAGGGTGATGGGTCCTCGATGGAAAAGCCATCGCGCAAGGCGTCGGTGTCCTCGACGATCCAGGTCGCGGTGCCGCTGAACGCGGCGGTGCCGGCGACGCGGACGCGCCAGGCGCGATGCGGGCCAAGCCTGCTCCTCGGCTAGCAGTTCGGCGTGGAAGGGCACGCCGGAGGCGCCGGCGAAGGCGCGGGCCGCGCCGGGCGCGATCAGGCCGCGCGCCGCATCGACCGCCATGCGCGCGGTGACGCCGCTGCCGGTGGCGCTGCGGTCGATCTGGCCTTCGCCGAACACGCAGAAATGGCGGCTGGCGGCGCGGCGAGGCGGGCGGCGTGTCGTCGGTCAGGATGGCGCCGTAGAGGAAGGAGAGGTCGGGTTCGGTCGGGTGGCGGACCTCGCCGCGGGCGCGGATCGCTTGCATGACCGCCAGCGCTCGCCGCGCGAAGCTGTCCGACCGGCGAAGTGTGCAGGTCGAGGCCGAGGCGCGAGGCCGGCAGGATGGCGTAGAAGGCGCCGCCATAGCCGATGTCGCAGAGAATGCGGCCAGTGCCGGGAAGATCGACGGGCGTGTCGAGCGCGGCGGCGAAGGCGGGCACGCTGTCGAACGCGACGCGGGCGCCGCCATCCGAGACATGCACAGCGACCGGGCCGCACGGGCATTCCAGGATGAAGTCGGCGGGGCCATCGCGCAGCGGGACGCGGCCGGAGGCGACCGCCCAGCGGCCAAGCGCGATCGTGGCGTGGCCGCACATGGTGCTGAAGCCGGAGTGGTGCATGAACAGCACGCCGAACGCGGCGGGCGGGGCGGCGGGGACGACGAGCGCGCCATACATCTCGGCGTGGCCGCGCGGTTCCAGCATGAGGCGGCGGCGATGGAGGTCGAGGCGGGCGGCGGCGTCATGGCGCTTTTCCAGGACGCTGGCGCCGCGGGGCTCGGGGAAGCCTTCGAGGATGAGCCGCACCGGCTCGCCGCCGGTGTGCATTTCGACGGTGCGGTAGGTGGCGATGGAGGGGACGGGAAGGTCGGTCATGCGGGCGGTGTGGCGGGTGCCGGCTTCGTTGACAATGCCCCCGGTTTGGACCTAGAGGCGCGGTTCGCGCGGAGGGGTGCCCGAGAGGCTAAAGGGGACGGACTGTAAATCCGTTGGCGCACGCCTACGTTGGTTCGAATCCAACCCCCTCCACCAACGCCTGGCAATCCAATGTTTTCAGCCAATTAGCCCCCATTAGCCGTCAGGCGGTGGCTACACATTTGCCCCCCGTTTGAACCCCCATAACCTATGGCCTACGATATCTTATGGGTGAACGAGAAATGGGCCGATATCCACACCTTGCTCCTGCACCGCCGCCGATGGATGGTCCGGCTGATTGTGCCAGCCGATGTCCGGCCCCTCATCGGCCAATCCGTCTACAAAATCAGCACAGGCGAAACCGACGAACATCGTGCCGTCGCGCAAGGCGGGGCCGATCATCGCAGGCGCTCAAGACCGCATTCAGAGCGGCGCGGGCCACCCTGAAAAAACCCAGTCGAGGTTGCAGGCGGAAGCACTGGCCGAAGCCTACCGCTCGCGGCAGTCCAGCCGATCCGGCTTCCGCGCCGGCGTTCGTCCTGACCGACGTGATCGCCTTCGTCCTACAACAGCATGGCCATTCGTGGGCGGATTACGGCGGCAGGTGAGCGAGGCTGGCTATGACTCCTACGCTGGGCTGTGGCGGTTTCCTGGTGGACAGGTGCAGCTACCAGCGCTCGATGCGATTACCGGGCGGGCTACGCCGTTCCTCAAATATCTCGACGACTGGAGACCGCACGCGGGTCTGGTTCCGCGCTGCCTGGACCAAGCCATCGCCACGCTCAAGCAGTTCTCCGGCGCAGTCAGACAGCCGATTGAAGCGTCTGGAGGCGAAACACGTCCAGGCGTGGGTCGACGCCCTGATAAACCCGGATGGAGACGCTGGCATCTCTGCCAAGACGTCAACCGCAAGCTCACCGAGCTTCGGAACTACTGGCACTATCTCCAATCGCTTTCGGTGGTTCCCGAAGACCGACTGCCGTTTGACCACCGCCGCGTGAAGGACCCCCTCACCGCCGGAAGACGAAGGAAGATCGCAGGCAGCGATTTCAGCCGGCGGATATCGTGCGGCTATGGCACGCGGCCGAACAGCGCGGTGACCTCAATCTGTCGTATGCCATCAGGATTGCCGCTTACAGCGGAGCGCGTCTTGAAGGACCATGCGAGTTGAAGAAGACCGATATCCGCGTTGATCCTGACACCGGCTTCGGGTTTATGCGGATGTGCGACAAGACGGAAGCCGGCGACAGGTTCGTTCCAATCCACCCGCAGATCGCGTCGCTGATACGAAATGCTGGTCAGAAAGCTCCAGAAGAATGGAGGATACCTTCTTCGTATCGATGCGAACAACAAATATAACGAGCGCGGCTCACTCATCGGCAAGCGGTTTGGCATACTGAAGACCAAGTTGGGCTTCGACGAACGGTTCGTCTTCCATTCGATTAGGAAAACGGTGGCAAACATGTTCGAGAACGCCGAATGCCCCGAGGGTGTCGCGTCCGATGTCGTCGGCCATCTGAAGCCGACGATGACCTATGGCCTTTACTCCGGCATCACGAGGATGGACCTGCGGGCCAGTGGATGGAAAAGGCGATCCGTTATCCAGCATCGTCCTCAGTCGACGGGATCGAATGGTGACTGATCCTCGGCCAGCCTGACAATCTGCACTGCGCTCCATCCACCGCATACCGCCCTCTTCGTAATAGCGGACTCGGACCACGGAGCCGGGTGGAATTTCCCTTGGCGCTATCGGCTGCGCGCCGCGATCATATAACGCAGGTTGGCGACGCGCACAAAACACCAGACCGTTATCGAACGCAAGCCAATAGAACGGCCACGGCACATCCTTAAAAATGTAGCCGTTGGTGCACTGCTGCAAACGCCACCGTTCCTGTCGCCTGCCGCTCCAACTTCGCTCCCGCTGATAACTAAGCGAGTGCGTGTCCTGGCGAAGGTCGAACCAGCCGCGACGTTTAGGCAAACGGGGGGCGCCTGTACGTGCTGCGGTTCATCACTGCGAGCATCGCGTTCCGGCGATCACGGGAAGGAGCAATAGGAAGCATGGGCGATTGGTGCAAAACTGCGGTGTGCCGGAAATGGAAAAGGCGGCTTGATTGCCGCCCTCTCCTAATCGCAGCCACCATCGGTGGCTAAAACCATAGTGCCTGTCAACTTATCATAGCCACCCGAAGGTAGCTCACGCTTACCAGTCGTAACATCCCTAACCATAGCCACCCGCGTGGCTGCGACGCTTGTGCCATATAATCGCACGGCGCTCAAGTGCTCGTCGTCTTCGCCACCATCCCAGACTGCTTTTCTGACCGAGCGTCTTCGGATGCTACGACTGCTGCGTGCACACACGTTCGGGATGGGTACCGACGAGGCAGGAGTTCGGGAATTTGTAGGTGGTGACTACGATTTCCTTGAATTAGCCGTAGACAATGCTGCCTCACGAGCGTATCCAGCCGACCCCGTGATAACCGGAGGCGTCCGCTGTGCGGGTGCTGCCGCGTACGGCGGGAAGCCCCGCACACCTTGGCGCATCAACAACGACGGAGTGGCGGCAACAGGCGTTCTTGCCCCGCTGGAGTGAGATCGGAGGCAGAACAAGGGGGGCTGACATGGCACGCAAGAAAGATGACTGGCATCCGTTTTACGCGTCGGCGACGGTGATCGCCGCTCTCCAACGTGGGGGCATCAAGCCCGCGCATTGCTGGATTGCCAGTGCGTCCCTGGCAGACGGTCGCCACTCGCCAGAGTGCAAAATCGTGGCGATTTGGGACGGCGACATGTCGGCGTTCAATAGGGCAGTCAGACGCGGCGACCGTACCGCTGTCACCATGATGTCGCACATCGGTCTGGGCGAACTGCCCGATCTGGCAGCCTTGGCCCGCGAAGTCACGAAGGTGGCGCGCTGACATGGCAAACCCATTACGTCGCCGCCTTATCTGGTCCGCTGCTCCCGCCCGAGATGAAGGCCAAGTGGCCACTACATAAGAAGCACAAGCCAAGGCCTCCGACCGCTGAGGAAATCGCTAGGCATGAGCGTCGCGCCGCCCGCATCCAGCAGATGGAGGCGGGACCGATGCGGACGGTGGCTTGGCCGCATGTCATGCACGATGACCCCGAGCATGTGTCCACCTACGAGTTCGCTGTGCCCTATCTCGCATTGGCACTGCCGAACAAATACGGACCGTGCGGCCACCCCACGATGCAGGTGGTCTCCTTCTGTAAAAGAACAAGGCATCACGCTGCCGCTGGGCTTTCGCTGGCACCCCGAACAACGAACGGCCGATCACAGTCACGGCGGTTTCTATGTGACATCCTGGTGTTGATCTCCGATCGAGGACCAGCGCACCGTCGCCCAAGCGTTTCCTGGTCGGTTGTTCTGACCATGCCTAGCCCGGTGCAGTACCAGCAGCATCCGCTCAGCGCCCTGTTTCCCGCCATGCCGCCCGAAGATTTCGCGGAACTGCGGGCCGACATCGCAAAGCACGGTCTGCGGCAGGCCGATCACCTTATATGCAGGGCAAGGTGCTCGACGGCTGGCACCGATGCCGGGCCTGCTCCGAGACCGGCACCGAAATCCGCACCGAGGAGTTCACGGGCGACGAGCGCGAGGCGCTGGCTTTCGTGTTGTCCGTCAACCTCGCCCGCCGCCATCTCACGACCTCGGATCGCGTCGCTGATCGCTGCCACGGCTCGCCACCCTCAAGCGGGGTGCGCGCCAAAAGGACCAAATGAGCCATTTGCGGATCGAAGAAGCGGCCGAGCATCTCAAGGTCTCGGCGAACTCTGTGAAGCGAGCCAGGAAGGTACTGGATCGCGGCGATTCCGAGTTGATCGCCCGTGTGCAGTCCCACGAACTGAGCGTCTCGGCAGCATCCCTCCTGTTGCCGCCGCCTGTTCGGCCGCGTGTTGTCGCCGAGGACGGCTACACGATCGAGGCTTGGCGTGCGCTGCCCGAGCATGAGCGCGCAGCATTGTTGGGCCTGCGCAACCGAAAGGCGAAGCTCAACCGTCAGAATCCGACGGAGGACGGCAACGCCATCGATTGGGCGCGATGGTCCTACAGCCCCATCACCGGATGTAAACACAACTGTCCATACTGCTATATCGGTGATTTCGTCTCCATGGTGCCGATGTTTCATCCAGACCGGCTATCCGCGCCGCTCAATCAGTCGCCACCAGTGACCGGCGATATCCGCGATCGCTGTGTTTTTGTGGGCGCCCTGGCGGACATGTTTGGCAGGTGGGTGCCAAGCGAGTGGATTTAGGCAATCATCGACGTCTTCCGTGCGTGTCTGGACGCGGGTTGGATTTTCATTGTCTGCACGAAGTTCCCAGCGCGACTGCTGGAGTTCGAGTGGCCGGCGAATGTGTGGCTCGGGACGACGGTCGATCTGCAAGACCGCGTTGCTGCCGCTGAGGACGCATTCGAAAAGCTGCGTGAGCGCTATCCAAAGGCGATTTTGTGGCTCGGAATTGAGCCGATGCTTGAGCCGCTGAAGTTCTCGCGGCTACACCTGTTCGACCGGATCGTGATCGGTGGCGCGTCGGTCACGACGCACAGCCCAGAATGGCATCCACCCCTCTCTTGGGTTGACGACATTCGCCGGCAGGGCCGTGCGGCCGGATGCTCGCTATTTGAGAAGAGCAATTTGCTAGTGAAGGAGCGGCCCGGCGGTACCCAGTATCAGTTCACCGACGAGGCGCCGGCTTTCTTCCATTATCTTGGCAAGAGGCCACGCTGACATGCCCGCCGCACCGACCAGCTACCCGTACTTGTCGTGGAAGCACAAGAAGATCGTCCTGCGGCTGCCGATACCCAAGGCGGTGCAGCCGATAGGCCAGAAGATGTTCCGCGCGGTGATGCCGCAGACCGCCATGCCGGAAGCCCATGCCGCCCCGCTTCCCATCCTGGCCGGTGGCGCCAGCAAGTCACTGAAGCCCACACCGCGAACCGCGACCATCGGCAGGCTGAATCATGCGGCTCGCAAGGCGTTTGAGGCGTTCGATGGCAAGCCGCTGGGCGCAGTCAGGCGGCGAGCTATTCGGACGCATCATGGATTTCCTTTTCCGGACCTACGGTGGTGTGACAGCGGCGCAGCAACGCCTTGCGCTGGCGGACGCCAAGGGCAACGTGGCGCTCGCCCTGCCAGTACCAGCGCGGCAGCCCCTCGCGCTCATCAGCGGCATGGTGCAGCCGTCCACGCGGTTCCTGAGCCATTTGGACGACTGGAAGGCGAAGACGCATCTGCGCGGCAAGTATCTCTGACGAAGCCGTCACCTCCGTTGAAGAGTTTGCCAAGGACGTGCCGTGCGACCTTGAGACCTTGAGCGGCGGCATGGTGTAGGCATGGATCGAGAACCAGTTGCGCCCGACTGATGGCAGCAAGCCGCTGCTGCCCGAAACGATCCGACACAAGCTCAAGGGCTGTCGCGCGTTTTGGACGTGGATGCAAGACAATGACAAAGCGGACAGAGAGCGAAATCCCTTCACTGGCCGCTCTATCCGTGACCATCGCAACGCCCTCGAACGGATCGAGGCGCAGCCCAAAGCGTTCGACGTGACCGATGTGCCGCGTCTTTGGCGGCAGGCCGAAGCGGACGCTGACCGCGACCTGTTCGCGGTGACGAAGATTGCCGCTTAGGCGATGAGGCGTGAGGAAATCTGCGCCTTGCAGGTCAGCCAAATCCGCCCGCACGCCGAGACCGGCATCCGCTATCTGCATGAGGTGGGCGACAAGAGCGTGTCGGCCATCCGCAACGTGCCGATCCCGCGCACCATCGCGCCGCTGATCGAGGAACTGGCGGCGAACGCCACCAAGGACGGCTATCTCATCCACGATGGCTCGACTGACAAGTATGGCCATCGCGGTGGCGAGGGCGGCAAGCGGTTCAGCGACATGAAGACCGCAACGGGGTTCAGCCCTCAGCATCAGTTCCGCTCGCTGCGAAAACGGCGATCAAAGCGATGAAGGAACAGCGCAAGGTGGTCGGACTGGAGTACGATGAGTTCATCGTCAAAAACATTGTCGGCCATCGCGACGAAGACATCACCTCCGGCCTGTATGCCGGTGAGGTCCCGGTCTGGCGGACAAACTGCTGGTGATCGAGACCATCAACTACTATCCGAGGAGAAGTCGGCGGCGTCGGCGAAGGGATCGTCCCACGCCACGGCCAGCACCTTGATGGCGCGCATGGCGCGATCAACGCGCGATGCGATCTGCACCAAGGAGCCGACGCCGACTTCTTCGGTCAACACAAGCGGGTTGTTGCCGGCGTCGCGCAGCGTCGGTGCGGTGTCTGACCAAAATCGCTGCTGCATGGTTTCGAGGTGGTAGACCGTGCGGCCATTGGGGAAGGTCAGCGGATGGAAAACGAACGAGGCGACGACCGCCTCGGGCGAGGTTATTTGCGGCACGGTTAATCCTCAATGAAAAGGTAGTGGCGTCGAATGACCCCACCATACGCAGATCAGGCGGGGGACAGGCAAGGAAATCTTGACCTATCGATAAGACGAACAAGATCGAAGAATTAATATAATGATATAGTCCCAATACCATCAGACTATTACGTATCGAGGTTTAGTTATTAAAGCCCGCTTATCTCCAGCTTGTCGTCCGCTCGTCTTGGTCGGGGGCTTGCCGGGGGTGCGGATACTTGACGGGATGCGGCGAAGGGGGTATCCCAGCGTGGCGCCGGATGGCCTATGCCATCGCGGCAACGGGACAACAGTCAGACGCTGGCCAGCGCTACCTGTTCCTGACGTGCCGTGCCTTTGCGGCTACCTGCCGCCTGCCTTGACTGACCCACGCGCTACTTGCGTGCTGACTGACTGACCACCCGCTACATGCGGATTTCCCCTTGCGGGAGAGGGCGCCCGACCGCTCTGACTAGAGGACAGCAACCATGTGGACGGACACTGAGAAGAACGCGACCTTCCGGGGGATGCGGCGGGTCCGGCAACTTGCCACCCTCGTCGTCACGGGAAAAAAACAACTACAGATGTTTTGCTTCATCGCGGGTCTCGGCAAAACCGAGACGGTGCTGGAGGTGTTCAGCGAGAATGATCTGACGCCACACTACTCGTCGCCCACGAGTGCCGAAGGTCTCTGTCAAGACCTCTGGCGGCACCGCGACGCCCCCTACTTCCTGGATGACTGTGATCGGCTCGCCCGCTCAGAACCGTGCGCCAACATCGCCAAGATGGCGTATGGACCGCAACGGCTCGTCGTTGTGCCACTGTCGCTAAAAATCCAGAAGAACGAAGAACATCGGCTGAACGACAGCCATCACTACAACGCCAACGTGCCTCCGCCGACCTTCAAGCTAGGTCCGCGACATGGCTTGCTGTGGAACAGCAACAAGAATTTCGCCCTACCGGAGATGGTCACGAAAGAGATGGCGGCGGATTTTGCCGCGCTGGTCTCGCGTGGCCTCGACCCTTATTGGATTCCCGATCGTCCACAGGATGTGTTCGACTACACGATCTGGATGGTGATGAACGGCATGTTGCGCCGCCACCGGCAGGGCGGGAGACCAGAGGAAGGCGGCTTTAAGCTGCAACACCAGCAAGAGGTGTTGGCGTTCCTTTGCCACAACGCGCGGCGGTTGCCGGAAGTGACGCCACGTATGGCGTGGAAACTGGCGATGACGCGGCGGCATGACCCAGAGTGGGAGCAGGGCTGGCGGGAGTTGCTGCTGCCACATGTCCGGTGGCCGATGATTGAGTTGCCCGACAACGTGCCGCTGCTCATCTCACCGAAGATGCGCCGCGCTGAGGTGCCGGAACCTCCATCATCGGAACCTGACCCATCTGACCCTGACCCGCCGGAGCCGCCTGCGCCATCTGACCCTGACCCATCGGAGCCAGAACCACCCACGCCATTGGATGAGCAGCCGATACCGCCGTCAGAGCCGCCTACGGAGACGCAGCAGCGCAGCATGTGGGACGCCGTCGATCTCATCTATAGACAGGGGCAGCAGCGGACATGCGAGAGTATCGCCGACGTGCTGCGGCAGTGCGCTCCCAGTGAATGGGATGCAGACGACATCGACCGACTGAGGGAAGCGTTGGAGGGTGCCGCCGACTGGTACGGCGATCACAATGACATGGCGCAAACTCTCTTTTCCTACGAGACCTCGCCGATCCTGTACGGCACCGCATCCGGCGTGATCATCTACGAGGATCAAGGGCTGAAAGTCCTGACGTGGCCGGAGGCGATGGAACGCATCGCGCCGGAGTTGGATGAGGACAAGCGTAAGCGCGAGCTAAAACGACGCGAGCAGGAGGGGCTGAGGATCATCCGCACGAAGCTCCCGGCCAAACGCAAGCTCAAGGCGATGAAGTCGCTGCTGGATGAGGTCATGGCCTTGCAGCCGGCGATCAGCGCGCAAGGAGAGCAGGGGATCGACTTCATCCGTCGCATGATGAAGGATGATGAGCGGTTCGCCGACTGCGTGACGTTCAATCACTACCTGCGCAAGGCAGCCGACCTCGCCGACGTGAAGGCGCAGAACGATGCTGATGCAACGGCTTGAGCCGCGTCTATCGGCGACCGACATCGCGGCGATCATCGTCGAAATCCAATCGCGGTTCGACACCGCCAGCCGCTTCGAGGAACGGCATCCGGCCATCGACATCAAGGCACAGCGGATGCGCTGTGAGGCCGCGATGTACTATTTCGAGAACGCGACAGCCATCAAAGCCGAGTGCCTCGCGCGGGGGATCATCCTCAAACAGATGTTCGGCTGTCGCGAGCGCCACCTCCGCAAGCTGCGACAACTCTGGCGACGCTGGGGGGAGTACGAGACGTTGCGCGATGCGTATGCGGGTCAGAGCTATGGAATCAAGCTCGCGTTCCGACTCGTCGGCATCCCAGTTGATTCTGGTGACGGACCGAACGGCCACCAAGGGGCCGGTCATGTCGATGAAGACACTGAAGGGTGAGTGGCGGACGCCGTGGTGGTTCTTCCATCCCATTCATGCGGCGATTGTCTTCACGGTCGATTTGGCGGCGACCAAGGACACTGCATTGCTGCCTCGCTGGTTCGGCGACTCACTGAACCAAAATTGGAAAGGCGAAGTGGGTTGGCTCAACGCACCGTACACGCGCGGCCTGCTGCCGCAGTTTCTCTACAAGTGTGTGCATGGCGGTGCTCGGATCGTCGTCGCTCTGCTGCCAGCGGCGATGAACGTCGGCTGGTTCACGGGTTGGTACTGCCGCACGCCGTCCTGCTGTTTCCCGACAGGCGCTTGGCGTTCGGCACTGGGTCCGATAACTGGATGGGCGGCAGCACATCGCCGTTCAATATTATGCTTGCCGTTTATGGGCAGACCGACGAAGTGCTGGCGAAGCTCGACCACTACATCAGCAACAAGACGACGCTGTGTGCCAGCCTGAGCATCCCTCGTGAACCGAGCATCGTTGAAGTGCGACGCCCGGCGTTGCAATTGGTCACGCCATCCTAGTTGGACTGTCCAACCTGAAGCCGGTCGGCTACCGGCTTCTCTCGCGGCTGGCTTCCAGACGATCTTGGCGCTCGTCCGCCACGACGCGTTTCTCAAGGGCGGCGATCAACCGCCGTACTGTCGCGGCGTTGTGTTGGCAGACGATCAAGTTGGCCAAATCGTCCATACTCATGCCGGAGGGAATTGCGCCTGTCGTCTTCATCTTGCGCTGTGCGTCAAGCTGCTCGGTCAGTTGCACTGGGTGACGCACAACTGGGAAGCGGTGAGCCGATGGCTTGCCACCCAGCCGGCGAACATACGCTTAGCCCTCAATCGATCCGCGCAGCGTGCATCGCAAATTTGACGCCGCACATAAAACGCCTCCCCCACGCGTGCGAGCGCGCCGATTTGTCGATGCCGCGAAGTCGGGCACATACGTCGGCGAGGCTTGCCCACGCATCGCAGTAGGAACGGCTGCTGGTGTTGTTCGTATGAGGGTAGTCCATCGCCGCCTGCTGCAACTCTTGGCACCCGACTCCCACTTGATGCCAGCGTTCGATGGTCTCGCCGCGCTTCAAAACGCGGTATCGCTTCATTGCCAAGCTCTAGCGTTCTCGCGCTGTTCGCCGGTTAGGCCACTCCAGATGCCGGACACGCAGGCTACGCGGCGATGAGACGGGCGGTGAGTGGGACGACGAACAGGTAGGTGAGCCATAGTAAGCACAGCCACATAATTCCCTCCTCTCTTTTTGACGATGCGATCTGATCGTGCCGCCGACCACCGACTTCAAGGGGGCGCGGAACCCTTTGCCCGACGCCCACCCGGACATAGACACGCGGTGGGGAACGAAGCCCGTGGTAGGGAGCAGCCAAGTGCTCACCATGTCGGCGATCAATCGCGCAAAAGGACCGCCGATCTGCAACACCGGAAATTCTCAGGCGCGAGGGTCAACTAAGCCCTTGCAGCGGGGTGTTCGCGTTCCAGATCGATCCGCTGTGTGGAAGGGGCGATCGAAAACGATGTGCCGGTCAAATACCGTGAGATTGCCACCCAAGTCGCATGACATGCCGAAAGGACGAGAGGATGCCGATTTCCAAGGTTACGGGTTACGTGATGACGCCAGAGGTGGCGATGACGCGCTACATCGGCAAATAAGGAGTACCGACATGGAGCGTTTGGACAAGGTTTGGCTGATCTTGCCACGGGCTGACGCGGTGGATTGGTGCCCCGGCAATGTGTTTGAGACATGGCAACAAGCTGTGGCTGTGCTGACGGAGGAGAACGGCATCCCGGTCGAGGTCAAGGCGATCAGCGCGAATCAGGTGCTGGTTACTGCCATCCACGAGGATGATGATGAGCCGTACGAGGTTGAGATCGTCACTGTTCCCATCGCATATCGCATAGGAGACAATGTGTGACATGCCCCAACCCATCAACGAGCACGCGATCCTCGGTAGCGGGATTGTCAGCGTCTACATGGAGATGTCCGACGTGACTTGGGACAGCGTGCTGCACGATCTGATGCATTTCACCGATACGTCAGGCAACTATGAGTTCGAGACCGAACTGGCGACCGCCGACTTCAAGGGATTCGCAGAATCTTTTGGCTTGACGCCCACGCGGACATAGACACCGGAGGGTGAAGATCATAGATCGAGTTCGCTGCCGCATATGGAGCGGTGGCAATCGCGCAGCGAACAGTACGTCTGTTGTTTGCACCAGCGGGCGTACTCCTCCTGGAGACGAATGGATGACCTGCTCGAAGCCATGCGCGTTTTGTTTGGCTACTTGGCACCCCGGATGGCGACTGGCGCGACAGTGAATGGGATCAGCGCGCTGGACAGCAACGCCGGTTTTGCGCTGACACCCCGCAACGTGAGCACGACTGACCGTCTTGCCGCAGCTTGAACCACAGCAGAGGATGAATGAGCGATCTTGTCGCACACATCGAAGAGCGGACCGAACAGTGGGCTGAAAATCTGTAAGGCTTTCGATGACGCGCTCGTTGACCGTCTCGCCAGCTTCGTCCACACACAACTATCAGCCCGCCACCCTCGACGATATGGTGCGCGAAGTCCGTGCTGGTCTGCCGGCTGCCGCTGGGGCGGATGAGTTGGCCCGTGCGATCAAAGTCACGGGACTTTGGTACGTTGCGAATTGGGCGACCTCGTCGATGCCGTGGTAATCGAGTTCAAGGGGGACTGACGTCCGTGAGCAAAGGCGTGACGCGCAAGAGCCAAGCTAACAGCGTGGCGATGGCACATAGACAGGAGAGATCGCGCCAATGCAGCAAGACAACGTGATGACCGATGACGACGATCTCCGCACAATGATTGAAAGCGTCGCCGAAGCGACAGTCGCGCTGGAGGTCCGCGTCGGGAACATCGAGGTCAGCATCGCCACACTCACGGCGATGCTGAACGATGCCAAGGATGCACTCGCCGCGATGCGTGAACAGATAGAAGCGCAGGCGAATGCCGCCAGAGCCGGCAGTAAGCTAACGGTGAAGGGTGATATTCCGCCACTCAACACTATTGAGCGGATGTGGTGTCAGATTTGGTACACGCTGAACATTCCGAAAAAGGAGCGCAACCGCAAAACCGAATGGAGCCTGTCATTCGAGGTGTTCTCCGGCGACAAGAAAGAGAAGTTCGATTTGACGATGTACCCGCAGAACGAGTTCACCAAGAAGTAACAGCGGCCAACCGATCAACGAGCGGAATTGAGATGCCGTCAACGCGCCCTATGACGACGCGCACGGCAAGGGATGGTTGGCAGGCATAGTCCGAGCACATCCACCGGGAGGTGGCAGACCGCTTTCGTCCAATCAGATCGCAATATTGGTTGGGGCATCTCAGCGATACGCCCCGAGTGCTAATGCTGTTGGGCGAGGATCAGTGGTTGAGATTTGACGACTTTGAGCCAGGAAGGGGCGGGTCGAAGTGGTTTTCCAAGTGGCACAAGGACGATGAGACCAGCGACTGACTTCCTCCACTTATGAAGGGATTGTGCCATGTCACTTATATAAGTGAAGGGGGTCGGATGGGGATTTCACTTATGCAATATGTACCCTATTCCGTAAGGAATACATATTGCATAAGTGAGGCACTTGCGATGCACTCGTGGGACTTACCGCGTCGGTGCATTCGGCTGGTGCCTGTTCACTGGGTTCGGTGCATAGGTCAAGGTCGCGGCCCTTCACTTCGCGAACTGCGTTCGCTCGCTCGGGTCGCGAGACACCTGCGGCGGCTACGGGCGACGGGACGCCCTTGCCCGCCTTGGCGTCGTCGCAGGTCGGTACGTCTTGGAATGCCAAGTTGGTGGCTTTCAGCCATATCGCAGGCGGCTCAGGGACGCCGCCTGCGTCTCTTCCTTCCTTTCTTCCGCTCAAGCGGGCCTTGCCTTGCAAGAACAGTATAATGGGGCGCGGCACTTATGAAGGCCAAATGCGGAAAATGCCCGCCCGCGAAGAATTGTATATGGGCCACATAGGGGACCGCCAATCCCGGGCTTAGGCAACCGCCTGTGGACCGCCAAACGGACCTGCACGCCGCTCAGACCAGATCGGGTCTGCGCGCTGCGAGTGGAATTGTGCTACATTGCAGTCCGCATTGGAAGAGGGTCACACCGTGCTGCTCAAAATGGTCGCACATTCCCTCGCCTTCGCCGTCTTGCTTGGTCTGCTCCTGTTTCTGCCCGCCGGAACGATGGTGTGGCCCCAAGCGTGGGTGTTCATGGCCCTTTTCATCGGATGCAGCGAAGCCATCGGCATATGGCTCGCGAAGAGCGATCCAGACCTGCTTGCTGCGAGAATGAAGTCGCCGCTCAGCGCCGACCAAAAACCAAGCGACCGAGCGGTGATGGCCGCGATCATCGTCGTCTTCTGTGGGTGGATCGTCTTTATGGCGCTTGACGCGCGGCGGTTCGGCTGGTCGCACACGCCATGGTGGGCGCAGGCGTTGGGTGCGGCATTGATCGTCGGCGCCTTCTATGGGTGGGTCGGAGTCCTAAAGGCGAACAGTTTTGCCTCGGTTACATTGCGCGTTCAGGAGGAACGTGGCCAGACGGTCATCTCGACCGGCCCCTACGCCGTCGTGCGGCATCCGATGTACGCCTATGCCCTGCTTCTGTTTATAGGCACACCGTTGCTGCTCGGCTCGCTCTGGGGTCTGTTGGGCGTGGTGTTGTTCCTACCCTTACTGGCGGCTCGCGTGCTCGGCGAGGAGACCATGCTCATGGATGGGCTGCCCGGTTATCGCGATTACGCCGCCAAAGTGCGCTTCCGCCTATTGCCCGGTGTGTGGTGACAAGCGGCTGGAATTCCTCGGGCATTCATTGGAATGCAGTGTCCATCGAGCCTTGTGAACGCTCCAGGCAATCGACTATGGCTCGCGCATTGGCGACCCGCGCCGAGTTCGGGCAAACGAGCACGCCTCGTGTGCGAATTGTTGGGGTTCGAGCATGCCTTTCATGGCGCTCAGCTACGTGAAGCAACCATATTGTGGGACCTCCGTTTGGGTCTGGCTTGAATAGGAGGAGGGCATATGCGACGCGGGTTGATCTGTGCTGCCGTTGGCCTTGCGCTTGCCACGACTATGGCGCAGGCCGCAACGGATAATGATAAGGACGCCCAGCATAGGGCGGCACTGCTAAGGCGCGGCTGTGGGGGCGCTAGCGGGCCATGAGGTAGGCAGTGGACATGCCGCTGCGGGCGCCGCGACAGGCGCCGCGATCGGACACCATGACAAGGCAAAGGCTGAGAAGGAGGAAGGAAAGCAATAGGCGCTGGACGCTCGGTGAAGACCGGGCGTCTTCTCTTTCAAGCCGACATTGAATCCAGCGACCACGGGTCATCCTACCGACGCGAATTCCGCGACGACCGCACCCGCATCGGGCCATTCCGCACTTGGCGCGATCCCCCGCAAGAGGGCGTTCAATCTGCTGGTCACTGTCATGGCAGGCTGACGCTAGTGCCGATGTCGGCTCGCCTACATCGCCACCGCAAAGCCGAGACGCCCCGCTCGTCCAAGCGCCAAATTATTCTGTCGATCATTAAACTGATCCCATCATTGTGATCATAGCCGCTGGGGCTTTTATCTAACATCAATCACGGATGCCAAATAGACGACATCCGTGTCATCACGGGAGAGCTACTAATAGGGGGAATCATCATGTTACGCATCGGAGTCATCTTGCTTGGCTGTGTGCCATTGTTGTTCACCGCAGGGACCAGTTTTGCACAAGGGTGCGGTAACGGTTCGCTAAACGGCGTCTATCCATTCACGGCGAACGGTTTCACAGTGGGCATCTATGACTCGGCTGGCGTGCTCCAACACCTGAACCCGCCGCAGCCGCTGTCGTCGGTAGGCCAATATACGTTCGATGGGCAGGGCAATTTCACGCGAGTGGATTTCAACGTCGGCAACGGCGTCCCGGTTAACAACGCCTCCACACCGGTCAATGAGTTCAGGCTTTCGAACCGGCCAGACTGGTACATATTCAATCGGCGAGGACTGCACTGGCCAAATTTTCCTGAATGCAAATGGCGCCATGATCAACCTGCAAGTGGTCGTTGGTGATTTCGGGTTGAGTGCGCGAGCCATCGTCGCGTCCGAGCATGTTCCCGGATTTCCCAATCCACCGCCGGGCACAAGTTGCACCAGTGGGTGTGACGAGGGCGTTAACATCTTGGTCGATCTGAAGAAGGACGTCGCTCGACGTTGAGGAACACAGCGATCAGGTTCCTCGAACCTGATCGCTATTCTCGCCATCGGAGAGCTACTCGCCCGCAGCGTCGGTTCGCTTGCTGCATCACTCGCGCGGCGTGCAGAGCGTCGTGCGGTATTGCACGACGAGGGGATGATTGCCGTCAGGCCGGTCGCTTGACGCGATGCAATCGGACACGATAGAGGCGCGAGAAAGAGACCGCCCCAGCGAACTGGGGCGGCGAGTAAGGGACGCCGCCCCGTGGAAAGGTCGGGGCGGCTTCGCAAATGTGCTGCAAGGCGTAGCTCGCCGCCGTCGCAACGCCATCAGTGGGGCCGTTACATCGGCATCATTTCATCCGTGACACGGACCGTTCATTGCAGCTACGGTAACCGGGCCGGACAAGGTTGGGTCTGTCGCGTGACTTCCCCCGCTCACTCTGGGCGGGACTTTTTTGTGAGGAGCAGTCGGGCAGCGGTGTGGTTGTGCAAGGCACGGATATTGTCCCAGCAGTACGCCCTTCCTTGTCATTACTGCCAACCGGGTCCTCGGACCGTTGCCATCAAGCCCCAGCCGTACCACTTGCCCTAATCCATCGATGCCCCTGCGCGGTATCAGGATATTGGACGATGGGGATATGACCAAACGGATCGTCTTGAGGTCGTAGCATTTGACCGAAGTGACAGATTGACCGCCTCGTCGCGGAACCTGCTGATACCGGACCAAATATCCGGAAATGAGCTATGCTGGCGGGAAGGACGATCCTTGTCGTCGAAGACGACGCAGAAACGTGTGCAATGTTGACCCATCGGCTTGAAGAGGACTTTGGTGTTACGGTCGCCGCTGCTGGCACACTTCAGGAAGCGGAGACGTTATTGAGCGATGATAACGTTTGCATCGGCGCGATGATCCTCGATGTTGGAATGCCTGATGGTGATGGGTCTGACTTTTGTGCCAGGATTAGGCGCGAGGGGCATAAGATGCCCATCATCGTCCTCACCGCCTCGGATGGCGAGGACGATATAATTCGCGGCTTGGAGGCAGGCGCCAACGACTATATTGCCAAACCATTTCGTACCAACGAACTGCTTGCACGTCTTCGCGCACATCTGCGCGGCTTCGAGAGCAGTGTCGATGCGGCATTCCCGGTTGGCCCTACCTTTTCCACCCGGCGAGGAAGTTGTTACAGCACTCGATCACCATGAGGCGCATCAGGCTAACCGAAAAGGAAGTGGGAATACTGAAATACCTCTATCGGGCGCATGCTCGCTCTGTGGACCGCCAAAAGCTCTTGCATGAGGTCTGGGGTTACAATTCTGCGGTTGCCACTCACACGTTAGAGACGCACATCTATCGCTTACGCACCAAAATTGAGGACTACCCAGCAAAGCCCCAATTGCTCATCACTGATAGCCAGGGCTATCGATTGGACGCTAGAGGTGGAACGCCGAATTCTCGTGAGCGCGGTCTTCTCTGAACGCTGGCGAGCGTGTTAGACGGGCAAGATGAAGCATCGCGTTGAAACCCATTGGCATCCGCAGCGATGTATGGTGACCACATCGAAGGTAGTCGATTGCCATCGGATTCTTCGTGGCGGCCGAGACGGCCTCCGCAGACGTTGGCAGCCAACAAAGCAAATTCGAAACGCTGACCGGCGAATGCACCAAGGTGATGCTGATGGACGTATTGACCGATCCAGCAGTGTGCTCTGATCAGGTTACTGCGATTAGGTCAAACAACGGAACACTTGGGTATGCGTTCGCCATAAACTCGCAAGGCAATTCCAAGCCCTGGGTCATGTCCTTCTCGGGAGCCAATCTGAGGCACGAAAGTCAGAATGGTGGCACTAACACTTTCTCCGTATACAAACTTTATCTCACCATCAATGGTGAGACCAATGATCTCGTTGGCCTCGGTTCGTGCGTGCTCTCAAATGCCTATGGAGATATTCCTGCCAAGCTCTCATGTTCTGCATCGACGATAAAGGGGAGCTTTCGCTGGCGAATTCGTCATTCGCCACATCGCCAAGGATATGTCGCCGGACTAACCAGTTCGCAGTTCTGCGCCGACCGTTCGGTAGCCGGGTCACAAGTGACCAGCACTTCGGCTGTCCCGGCCCGCCAGCTTGCAGGGGGCGTCGCAGCGGCGAGGGGAGCATTGCGAGGCGGTTATGCTAGACCTCGCCCGGAGCTTCCCAGACGGCCAGGGACGCCGGGGGCTGCACCAATCCGACCACGGTCGCCCACCCGACCCGAAAATCGGCGATCTATAGTTTTGGAACACGGTTTTCGGGGCCACCGCGGCTAAATACCGGTAAGATGACCGACCTCGCCGCCCTTGCCGCCACTCTTCTGGCCAATTTCCGCACCGTCCGTATTCCGGCATCCGAGCGGCCGGAGGGGCCGCCCACGGACTGGTGGGCGATGGCGAAGGCGAGGCGGGCAGACAGCCGGGCTGCATACGCTTCCCGTGACCGACTACGCAGGCTCCTGGTCGAGCATGGCCATCACCGCTTTCTGCACCACATGGAACCCGACCCGGAGGGTGGATGGCGGCTCCACTTCTTCGTCGCCGATGATGCTGCCCTTCGCTTTTGGACGAGCTTACCGAGGGGGAATGTGGTCCAGGTGATCCTGTGAGTTTCGATCCCGAAGAATTCGTGTCAGAGCGCTTACGGCATCTGATCGCGAATGACACCAATTCTTCGTAGATTTTCGACGCCTATAAACACCCAAGTTCTGCTTTCGCTGAATATTCTCTTGTCAGAACTAGATTCCGTGATACGATTTTTGCATGTCCATAAGCGCAGTCATTTACGCTCGTTCATCACCTGATTGTCCGCTATCCGCCGACGAGCAACTCGCCAGCCTACGGACAATCGCGGCCGACAATGGCTGGCTGGTCGCCAAGGTGTTCATCGACAGACCGACGACAACGAAGAAGGGACGCGACCGGCGACCCGGCCAAATGGCATTGCTCGAAGCTATCCGCTCGGGTACCGTGGATAGGGTAATGCTGTACAGTATCGACCGTCTGGGCCGCTCGCTGGCCGATTTGGTCGGCTTCATGGAGATGTGCCGAGCTTCCAGTGTTGGGTTGTATTTGCACGAGCAGCGTCTCGACACAGCAACCAGCAACGGTCTGTCGCTCTTCGACCTCGCGGAAATGATGGCGCTCCACCTGCGCCAGTCGCGTCGCGAACGAATTCTGCGTGGGCAGGCGGCCGCACGTGCAGCATCAGTCGGTTTGGTCGCCCTCCAATCTCCGCCTCCAAGGTCGAGAGAGCAAAGCAGGGATTGGCTGCTGGCAAAGGCGTCCGTCAGGTGGCGCGGCTGGCCGGGCTATCGCCAGCTTCGTGCAGCCGGATTAAGTCCGCATTGGCACCTTGCACCTCCGTCCTGACTGCCGAGGATGGCGCCGTCGATCCGCATGCTTATGGCGTTCCACAGGGCTGGGCCAGACCCGGTTTAACGCACTTGGGAGGCATAGCATGAACCGACGCACCTTGCTCGCGCTGACCGGAGGCATTCTCCGCCGTCGTCCTGCTCGCCGCCAACGGAAAGAGCTACGCTCAGGAATCCGACATCAAGACCGCAATCCAACGCATATCATGCCGCAATCGAATTGCTCTATATGATCAAAATTGGACCCGCTGTGGGCGCATGATGACACGGTGATTTTGATCAATCAGAGGGACAAGAGCATTTCCGTTGGCTGGGATGCCGTCATGAAGGAATGGGGAAGGCAGCGTTCGCCTCACTGGCGGGACTGAAAGATGCACAGGCGGATGGACCTTATATTCAGGTTAAAGGCAATGTGGCGTGGGCGACGGGCATGGTGACCGTCGTAGGCAAAACGAAAGCGGGTGTTGCTTTTGCTCTGGAACGCCCCCACCTGGGAGTCTGGACGTTTCCGAAGAGCGCGGCAACGCATGGCTGCTGGTATCCCACATCGCCCTGCGGGTGCCTCAGTAGGGTTTATATCCGAAGACCCCACTCAGAGTCGCCGCACGGTTTCCTCCTGGCCGCTACCGCGCGAAATCGTGCGACACGAAGTAGGGTCTGCGCATAGCTTCCGTCCGCAATGCTGAGTAGAATGGCGCATGGGGGATCGCCAGGAACACCAACAGGACAGCACTCACGTCGCACAGTCCTTCGAACCCATACAAACGCCTCGCAAAGAATCCGATGTAGCAATCGCGACCCAGCGCATGAGAAATGCTGCCGCCCTCGTGAGGGTGCAACAGAAGGTGGCGCGGGAGCGTCGAAATCCGGTCCGGCGACCCAAGTAGATATGCTGCTGGACTGGTAACCTTACGCCCGCACGTGGATGGATGTCGTGCGCTCACTCCTCGTCCTGTTCTGTCTCGCCGTCTCGACCAGCGCACTCGCACAATACCCTTACAGTTACGCGCCATATACTCCGAGCTATCCGCCAAACGGTGGCCCGTCCGCTTCGCCTGTCCAAGGCCAGCCGCCTCCGTCGATGCCACAGGCGATGCTGGACGCACACAACGCTATCCGCGCCCGCGTGGGCGTCCCGCCGCTGGTCTGGTCGGATCAACTTGCCGAGGTGGCGCAAGACTGGGCCAACCATCTGATTGCCACGGGCGGCTTGAGCCATCGCCCGAACAACCGTTATGGCGAGAACATCTATACGATATCCGGTGGGACCGCGACGCCCTCCGAGGTTGTCGATCTCTGGGCCAAGGAAGCACGGGGATACGATATTCGCAGCAATTCATGCTCCGGGGTCTGCGGCCATTACACGCAGATTGTGTGGAGCAAAACACGCGCTGTAGGCTGCGCCGTCGCCGACGCTCCTCGCCGGGAGATTTGGGTGTGCAACTATGATCCGCCGGGGAACGTCATCGGCTATCGGCCCTACTAGAGGCTGCGCCTCATCATAGCCTGAGCTTTATGCGCCATAGGCCGCCCACCCTGCCGACATTTCTGGCTGTCTATGCTCTCCTCTATGCGGCGTTCGGTGTGCAGTCGCCATTCCTGCCAGCGTTGCTTCGCGAGCAGGGGTTGCGCGCCGAGGAAATCGGCATCGTCCTCGCTGCCTCCACTGCGATCCGTGTTTTTGCCGGGCCTGCGGTCGGTCACGTCGCTGATCGGCTACGACGGCACACGTTGACGCTCTGCGCGTGTGCCCTCGTGGCGGCGGTCGCTGGGTTGGGCTACGTGATGATACAAGGCTTTGCGGGCTTGCTCCTGGTGGCGCTCGTCCAGGCGGCGATGTTAGCTCCGATAGTGCCACTCTCCGATGCGCTTGCGACAACTGCGGCACGCATGAGCGAATCCGGCGAGGGGAGACGGTTCGAATATGGATGGCTGCGCGCGTCTGGCTCCGCTGCATTCATAGTCGGCACGATGCTGAGTGGCTGGGCGGCCAGCGGTAATGGTCTGGCGAGCATAGTCTGGTTCAGCGGAACGCTGCTTGGTATTGGCGGCGCTGCCGCTCTGTTGCTTCCCAAGATTCCGGCAGCACCCACCCTGTCTAATAATCTTGCACGCTCGACAACGCGGGACTGGGCCTCCCTCCTGCAAATACCCGCTTTCCGTCTCTTGCTCATAATCGCAGCCCTGGTCGAGGGCAGCCACGCGCTTGCACAATTCGTTTTCGGTAATTCGTTGGCGTGCAGCAGGAGTCGGATTGCCGGTCGTCAGCGCCCTCTGGTCCGAGTCCGTGTTGTCGGAGGTGCTGGTTTTCCTATTGATCGGACCGCGATTGATTCGTCTGTTCGCCCCTGGTGGGGCAATCGCCCTGGCTGCGGTGGCCGGGATCATCCGTTGGACTGTTGCGGCGTTCACCACCTCGCCAGTCATCTTGGCGTTCATTCAGCCGCTGCATGGGTTCACATTCGCACTGCTGCACTTGGCAGCCATGCAGGTGATAGTGCGGGTTGTACCACTCCGTTTGGCTGCAACAGCACAAGCCATTTACGGCACACTGTGCATAGGGTTGGCTACAGCCGTGCTGACCCTGGCTTCCGGCCTGCTATATGGTTGGATGGGCGGAACCGCGTTTCTCGTCATGGCCGCGCTCTGTCTGCTGGCGCTGCCATTGTGCGCTCGATTACGATTACCGGGTATTCGGGTATGATACCAGCAGCCCGGTCCGATGACAGCTTCGGGTGGATAGCGGACCCCTCTGTCGCAGCCGAGCACCCGCTTGACGGCTGGACAAGTCTGCGGGGTTTCAACCACGACGACGACGACCACCCTCCGTGGGTCGTCCTCCCTGTCGCACGCGGTAGAAGCCGCCACATCAGAACTGGGGACAAGCATGCCAGTCCATTGATCTAAGTCATTGCACGCGACAACGCCTTGTGCACTTTGTCTGCGCCACCGAGCGTGAAAGGCTCAGGGGTATAATCGTCAGACCGTCTTCGGGTTTTCACGGATATGCATCGTCAGAGATCGCACGGAGGGACCGTAAGATGACTCCCCCAGAACAGAGGGATGCCGATAGAATACAACGAGATGCCTTGAGAGAACGGGGAGAGGAAGGAGCGCGGCATCGTCGAGCGACGATCCGGAGGATAACGGACATCGTTTGGAGCGCTGTGATCGCGAGTGCGATCACAATAATCGTCGTAACCTCGCTAGGCTGGCTGACGACCCAAGCGGTTGTCGAACGGGCACGGGAGCAGGGCGCAGAAGGACTCGTCGCCTTAAGGGCAGTTGTCTGCACAGTAAGATTTCAACAAAGACCAGATGCGGCGGCCAAGCTCGCGGAGTTTAAAGCGTTGCCGTATAAAGACGATGCTATCAAGAAGTTCATCGCTGATGAAAAACTGGCCACGATGGTAGGAGAGAATGCTCCTGCTGCCGACGCGATCGACAGATGCGCCTACGCAATAAACAACTTGGCCAGTTAGCTCCATTGGACCGGTCCTCGCCGTACACTCACGGGCTATACCTCGTATGGATTGGTGACGTTGCCCTTGCCATACATGGCTTCAAGCTTTGTCTTCGCTTCGTAGGTGCTGCGGGCCTCGACGGTAACGGGTGTCTGACCAATATTGGGGAGGGTGACGAAGGCTCTATAAGTCTTCATGTTGCCTCTTCGCTTGGTTGCTAAGCGGTCAGGTTCTCACGGAATTCAATCTGTCAATCGGAATCGTAATGGATGTCGAAGACAGTCAACTCATAAATAGCCGATGCCAATCCTCCGACCAATCCCTGAAGAGCAGGCAGCATACGAGCGCACTGTCATCTTCGACATGATCAAGACCCTGGAGCACGTCAAAGAGCAAGGCTATAGCGATTGGCAGACGCTCACGTCATTCATCGCCAACCTGCTGCTCGACCAGGACAACCCGCGCAAAATGCTCAAGCAGCTTACGGACGATGTGAAGCTCAAGGTGAACCTGATGCGCGACATGCGCCGCAAAGAGACACACTGATCTTTTCCTGGCGAACGCCCTGGCATTTGGCAACCCAGCACCAGTACGCTCTGCCCGACCAAACAGTGGTTCGGCGTTCTTCCTTTCCCGAATTGCAGCTTGCGGTGGCAACGACGGTCGCGCTAATCGCCCGACGTGCCGAGCTATCGATTCCGCCCCCCACCCAGCGATCAGACCGAAGAGCAAGCGCGCTTCGAGTGCATGCGACTGGTGCGGGCTGGCGCCATCTCCGACGCGGAACTGCTACGGCTACGCGAACAGCCGTTGTCGTGGCGCGCTGTTCTCGACTTGGATGCACGAGCGGCGCGCGGATAACGCGCTGAGGGCGCTAGAGCTACTCGCGCGACATCATACTTTCACCTGACACCTGCGGCACGGCAGTTTCTCCTGCCCGCGACGGAGCCGTTGTCACCAACCGTGGGCGGCGACGGACGCCCCTCAGATATTCCGGTCCTTGGCACTCGGCATTCGGTTTAGCTCGCGCTGATATTTCCTCTCGGTGTGCTGAAGGCCGAGCGCCCGATAGCTCTTGGCTACCGCGCGCCATCGATCTGAGAGCGTCGGTGAAACCGCCCGTTCTGCTTGTTCGTCCGCGTGGATTGCACGCACCGCATAGTCGGGTTGGTCCGCCATAAGCAGCTTGCTATATCGCAAAATCCGTTGCGAATTGCCATAAAAATCGGCTGCGAGCTTTACCGCTTCGCTGGACAGCGGTGTCGGTTAGTGCGCCAATCCAGCATCGCCAGCACGAGCAACCGGGACACTGGCGGCTGAGAGAGGCGAAGCGCTCCCCCCTGAACAGGAACGGGAGCGGCTGCCGATGGCGCCTCCGAACCGACCCAGGCGACTGCCGACCGCGCCGAAGCTCTGAGCGCTGATCAACTGTGGAAGTGCGAGGCCGTGCTGCATGCCCTCGGCCCCTTGGCCCCGACCGTAGAGCAGCGGGCGTCATTGTTGCCCGCGCGGAGCGCGTGGAGGGACTGGCGTGGGATAAGGCGCTCCGCAATCACCAGGGCGCCCGCTGCCGGCCGGCGCGCGATTGACGCTGGGGCAAAGAAAACCCCGCAGTCTTGGGGGGACCAGCGGGGCGAGAGTGGGGAAATGTGCCGGAACATGACATCCGGCTCGTTTGCTTTAGCCCACCAGATGCCGGAAGGCTGACCCTCTCCAGCAATATGTCGCGCAATTCGCCCCCCGGTCGCAAAGCGCCTCCCCGGCAATAAAGCCCAGGCGCATCCGCGTCCTGGAATTTGTTACCCCGACAAGCGTCATACCTGGGGTGACGGTGCTTCCTCGATTTCGGCGGCCGGCGAGCGGAACCTTAAATTATTTGACACTTGTCAGCAGGCGCGAGGAGTTCCATCGCATGCGATACGTGGGTTCGTCACCCCAACACGTATCAGGGCCAAGTGTAGTCGAAGTGAGTATCGTGCCGTGATCATTCTTATAGCAGGTATGCCGCGAAGCGGCTCGACGTTCTCCTTCAACGTGGCCCGAGAAATCCTGTCAGCACGGGGGGCGGTCTATCAGGAGGCCTGCGACGATGTTGTCGGAGTGGTAGGCCGCTCTGCCGGAGCCGATCATGTGTTGGTCAAGACCCACAGCCTTGACGAACCGTCGCTTGCCCTGGCTCGGGCCGGAGCAATGCGCATCCTCATGACGGTGCGTCGCGTCGAGGATGCGATGGCAAGTTGGTTCGACGCGTTCGATGCGGTGCCCGAACCCATCGCGCTCGGCGTCATGCAACACTGGATTTGCTTATTTCAACATTTGAGAACAAAGGCTCTGATCATCCCATACGAACAAATCGACCGTCGCCCGTGGCTGGCAGTGTGGCGTATCGCCCGCGCTATTTGTCCGATTGTCTATCCCTCCGAGGTTCTTGCGATCACTCACCGGTTGAACAAAGCGACGGTAAAACGGCAGACGGACGCACTTTCCATCGAGGCGCAAGGTGTTATCGATGCAGGGTTCTCGCACTACGACGCTCGAACATTCTTTCACCGCCGGCATATCTCCGATCTGAAATCGCGACCGGCCGAGCAACGCTTGTCGTCAGAACGACTGGAGACCATCCGCGCAGCACTCAGCGCAGCCATCATGGCAGCCGGTCTGTCGCAGTTCGGGTGATCGAACGCGCGAGTCGTCACTCTCATCCCAGCGAGAAGGACTGGCGCGGCTGACACCAAAGCGCCCGCTCTCAGGCTGCGCGGCGGCCTAGATCGCGATAGCGCGCTGGACGGCACCAGCAAGGATGATGAAGTGGCGCGGTAACGGGGTAGGTCAAAATCGGCAGTGAGGGCGGGGAGGTGGCTCAATGGTTGACCGAGGCACCCAGTGGGCCGTGATCACCTACGCGGTCGTCATCGTCGTTGCGTCCATCGCGACCTTGGCCATCTTTCTGTACCTTCTAGGTAGCCGCATGGTGACTGACGCGGGCCTCCCGCAGCACGAGCGCGGCATCCGACGATTTCCCAGTGGCGGGCGTCAACGTCGTCAGAGACAACAGAGAGCGATCGGCGGCCGGTGGCGACACGCTCTACCCATCCCTCCGGGGATGCTTGCTGGCGCGCTGGTGAGCGCGGAGCGGCCGCCGATCACCGGACAGGTTAGTCCGGCCCGTAGCAGGCGTAGCGGTAGCAGCTTAGGGTCTCGCGAACGTGTAGCGGGTCGGCCCGCTAAGCTGGGTGCGCGGCAAAGAAAGGCCCGCTGTTGCAAAGCGGAAATCACTAGGTTTACTTTCGCAGGGAGAACGCGCATGAGCGCGGCACCTAAATGACAGCATGCTCGCGTGTTCGAAGGCTATCACGCCCGCGCGCGGCTCAAGAAAAAGCCCCGCCGAAGCGTAGGCGGGGCTAGGGTTTGGAGAATGTCAAATGCGCCGGAAACACCCGGCGGCGGGATTTATAGCGCGGCGGGTGGCCGCGTCAGGGCAGTGGCGCTGTCTCACTCCACCAACACGATCCGTCGCACCGGCCGGCTGGTGACGCCCTCAATGCCGGTCAGCAACTCGACCTTGCCAGCCCGGCCGCCGCAGCCATCGTGGCGCGTGCGCTTGATGATATCGCGGAGCAGCATATCCCGCCGATCAAAATGGGTCTCGACAAGGAACCGGTCCTTTCCACAGCGGTCGCATCTGATTCCGCGTGAGCCATGACGGGAACGCGGCGAACGGTTCGTCCCTCGCCTCGGCGCCGGTCGGCAGTGGGTCATCCCCATAGCTGCGCAAGTAGCGTTCAGGAGGCTTACGTCCCGCCATTGCCTGTGGCCCGGCGCACGAGTTCTCGGAATAGCGCTTGCTGCACCACGACGCTGGTGCTCCTTGGCGTCGATGTCCTGCACTGGGCCGAAGCGCGTCGAGGTCTTGCGTGCGGTCACGATGCGCGGCCTCTCTGGCGCCGGTTCCGGAACGCCTTCGATCCGCTGAACAGGTCCGCCGAGGTGTTTCCTCGGTGGCTTCGCCGTGATGAATCCGCATGGGGATGGCAACTGACTGCTTCTGCTTGCGGGCACGCTTCGGGCGGTAAGCGGAATGGATGATCACTGGAGGCTTGGTGGGCATAGGGCATCGTAGGACGGTCGCCGGATATGAAAGGGCCGCCGCCGACGTGAGGCCGTGGGATGCTTCCTGTAGCGAGAAGTGGAGGGGTGGACGCGGTTCCGACTCGTGTGCAGAAGGTTTCCATTGGGTGGTGCTCGGCTCGGTCAAAACCCGCCCGAGATCGCCCGCTGGGAACGGGGCGCGTGGTGGCCCGCTGGAGATTCAAGCCAGGGCAGCCCGAGGCTGTTATCGTGGTAAGTGACAGGCTGATTTGCAAACCACGAACAGCACTGTGGTAACTCGCGCCATCAGACTGAAAGCGTAGTCACCATGTGGCGCCACGTCCTCGCCATCTACCTATTGATCGCTCTCGCGACCGAAGTCGTTGTGATCCGGCTGAACGTCTTGTTGATGCGTTCAAGCGATGGCCGGCATGGGCGATGGGACGCGGCGGATGTCGCCGGCACGATCGTTCTCGCGATGCTGTGGCCGGTCAGCCTTTTGCTCCTGCTGACATGAGGCAGGAAGCGTAATGGCCCGTCACCCACCCGCCACCAGCGCCACCGCAAGCAATGCGAAGACAACCCACACCACCGCAACCAGCCCCACCACAGCAATAAGGCACAACGCCAAGCCGACTTCCATGCCCGTGTGCCGTCGTATGAGGGATGCCAGAGCCGCAATGCCGGCCAGCGCGATGACAGCGCCCGGTGGTCCCATGACGCCCCGAATGCACATCCAGGCCAGCCAGGACGCCGCTGCCATGAACGCCAGGAGGGGCGGTAGTGCAGCAAGGGCGAGCAAGAACCGCCAGACTGGGAATTGTGGTACGAGAGGCGAGGCGGGCGTGCCAAGCGGGTGTGCCGCCGTCGTCGTCGAATGGGATGGCGTAGCCATGTGTTATCCTGTGCGCCAGCGCTGGGCGGCACCTTGCGGTCGCGAAACTACTCGCTCGCGGTCGGGAGTTACAGCGGTTTTGCCGTTGCCGCAAAGAAAAAGCCGCCCGAGTGCCTACGGGCGGCAAGTTCGCGGTCACACCGCCTATGCCGCTGCGGGACGATAGGCGGCCAGTGGCACGCTACCAGATCGCCGATGTGGTCGCCAGAATGGTCGCTGGTCGCCGCCGTCAGGACGCCAGTGGCTGAGAGGTGCCAACACTCCCCCTGACTCGGGCGAAGCTGCCATCTCCTGAATATTCCGCCGCTGAGCTACGAGCCAGGGCCGCACGCGCACGTCGACTCGCCCGAAGCTTCGAACACGACGAGTCGGCCCCCGACTTCGTGCATGGGCGAGAGCGCTGGACGCGCAGGCGGACGCTCCGGACGCCAGCAGCAAGCATGATGAAGTGGTGCGGTAACGGGGTAGATTATTCGCTCAGGGGAGCCGCATGCCAGCACGCATCGAGCGATGTAGAGAATTACCCCAGGCAGTGGACCGAGATAACGGCTACGATTATGCGTGAAACACAAACAGCGACGGAATCCACAACCATGAGCATGACCTCATCCGCAACGCCAGCACGACCACCATCGCTTGCAGAGGTAATGAGGCGTCGAAGACCACCACGAAACATAAACAAGGAAGCTGCCGAAAAGCTCACTCCACTGGACAGGTTGGCGTTGTGGATCACCATTCGCGTCGGCTCCATGGGGTTTTTCTTGATAGTTTTTGCGTGGACGGCGATTTGGTTGAGTTGGAATATGTTGGCACCAGGGCGGTTACAATTTGATCCGCCGATGGCCTTCGTGTTTTGGCTGTTTATCTCGAACGTTATCCAAATCCTACTGATGCCCTTAATCATGGTGGGTCAGAATGTTCAGGGCACCCATTCCGAGTTGCGTGCTGAGCATGACTTGGAAGTCAACGTGAAGGCGGAGGAGGAAATCGAGGTGATACTTCGGCATCTAGAGTATCAAAACACCATGCTGATTGCTATGCTGAGCAAGCTCGGTGTCAGCGTCGCTGAAGCCCTGCACCAGAACAAGGAGTGACTCCTGGAGCTACCTTCCGCTCTGTCGATGTCAATCTCGCTTTGACCGAACGGGACTCGGCAGCCGGGCTTGGAATAGGCATCCAGTGCAGGCCATCGCGCTGCGGTCAGGAAAATATTGACCATGCAGAACCGCTACGTTGGTGACATCGGCGACTATCTGAAGCTAGCCATCCTTCGTGCCTTGTCACCAGGATACCGCCTTGGTGTCGCATGGTGGCTATTCTCCGATGCCCCGGATGCTTGTGGCCATCGTAGGGAATCTCAATCAAGTGAGTGTCCAAACCACCTCCGCCACTACAGCCCAAAATGGCACTGACATCGCAAGGGCATTTGCAATACCGCGCGCGGGTCGCAGGGGTGAGTGAGCTTCCATTCCTGATACCTTCATTCCCCGAAATGCCATCAATTCTATCGGAGGTACTATGCTGTGGCTAGCTTGCAACCAAGACCCTGGCGCTAGATAACAACCACGTGCTTCTCCCGCTGGTTGCTGGTGCTTCGGGCTTCGATAATCGATGTGAGAGCGGAGCGAGGATGTGGTGGACGACAGATGCTTTGGTGGGTGATCGGTGCTTGGGTGGCGACCGGACTCTTGATCCCGGTCCTGTGGCTGCTAAGCATCGCCCGTCGCAGCGTATTCGTTAGGTCATCGAATGAGATGCAGGTGACTGGAGCGCCTGCACCCCCTCCCAATACGAAGCGGGCGACCGCCAACCGTGGCCACTTGGGGCGGTACTTGCTGTCCGGACTGTCCATGGTTGGTGCAGTGATCCTGCTGTTGATAGGTTCGTTCAGCGATCCGTTCACGACTGTAGGAGAGCTATATTCGACTTTCGCTGATGCCCAGGCCCCGGTGTTACAACCGGCAGCGACTACTTCGCCCATCGAAGTAAAGGTCGCGGTCAACCCACCTGTTCACGACGAGGACGATCTTACTCGCCAATCGGATGTAGTGGCGGTGGACCTGCCGTGGACGGTTAAGGCTATGTCAGCCGCTACGCCTCCGGCCTATACCGTTCGATCAGTTAAGCGCGTCGAGCATCAAGGTCGGCAGGGGCGTGTCGGTGCCTACGTTGCCCAGTCGAGCCGTGGCACGTGGCTGTTTCCGCCTAACGAGAACGCTGGCGGCAACAACTAGTGTGACCGACCGTTACCTCGGTGGTCGGATTGCGCGTCGACAAGGCCGCCCTGCTAACAGCCCTCGCAGTTGGAAGCCGGTCGCCTTCAGAATATGGACAACGGCCCCTGTAGGGTTCCCGAACGTTCAGTTGCGATTCAGTTGATTCAAACACGTAGATGGCCCGAACTCACAAGCGCATACTTGGTCGCCCTCCGAACGCGAGGTCGGCCTTTTTTGTCCCGTCGAGGCTGCTTGCCCTCATGAGGCGCGAGCACCAGGGGATCATGCCTGCCCAGGGCGATACGTCGATAGCGCCGATTGGAGCGAGCGAGCGGCCGGGTTTCCAGCGCTCGCGATGTTATGAGATGATGCTCGGCCTTCAATCGCTGAGCTTTCTGGCGGGCGGCCTCAGCCTGTTCCAGCAAATCTCGATTCCGCCCCATCAGTGCGTCAATCTGGTCGTCGCCAGCCACGCAGCAGTCGTGGTGCGCCAGATACGCAGCACGCTTCGCTAAGCCGTTCGTATTCTTCTGCAAGCTTTACCTTCGCCTGTCTCGCTTCAGGGTCTTTGGCTGCATCAGCTTCGTCCCAGACATCCGCCGCTCGTCTCAGCCAATCGGCAGTCGTCATAGTGTGTAGCTAACCTTCGCGCTTGCCCCAGACACTCAAACCGCTGGCACCCAGACTGCTATCGCGGGGAATCAGTCCATTCCACGGCGACACCTAGCGCTTCGGCTTCGCGATTCACCCACTCTCTTGCTTCGTCCGGTGACCCAAAGCGATGAGTGGCGGGCGCCCGCCGTGATGCCATAGCACTGGACACAAATACTGCCGCGAATTCGTGAGGACCGCGCAATTCAATCCAAGCGAGAAGCTTGTCGCTGAAGGTCATGGCTATCTCCCCGATGATGCCACGGAAAAGTCTTCCACGCCTCCGTCAGATTGCCATCATACAACCGTTATACGTCAAACCCCTCAAGCATTTGTGACGATGACCTGCATTAGGAAGCCGAGGATACGATATTGACAATTCGTGTCCGGCGTCTCGGCACTACGGCAAGCGCGTGGGCTGCCGGTCGTCGCGGTCACGCAGGACGATGTGAAAGCCTTGCTAAGCGCCCGGGCCGGGAAATTCTTGTCCCGCGACAGCCCGCGCAACGAGTTCTACGGTTCATCGGTGGCCGCTGTCCGATAGCCCGATGGCCTCATGCTCTGCGGTTGATTAGTCCAGACAACGAGCGTGCTGTTTCTGGGTATCGCTTGAACGCCACCCTATCGTAGTCGGCGTTGTCCCAGGATTCCAACCGTCCCTGTGGAACAACCGGGTCCTAGGATTTCATTTTCCGCACAGTTGCTAGTCGGAAGCACGATGGCGTCGGGATGCAGCGCGGCAATTTCCACACGCAGTTGCTCTATACATAGACCGGCCTGCTTTTCCGAAAAAGTATTCTGTCGGGTTCCCTTTGATGTCGCCGATCTTTACAATTCGACCAGCCAATCAGATCATGAAGGTTGCTACTGGCGCCCTTGCATTCGTTCAAGACGCCACAGACCACGTCGTAGGAGAACTGCCAGAACGGCGTTTGGCGTTGGCCAGGAAGTTCTTCGCGATTTCGATATCGCGTTGAATTGCGCCCTCATAAGTAGCGACTCGGTCCTCGCTGTAGTCCCTCGTTGCCCCGTCCACAAAAAGGATGCGGAACGGCACGCGTCCGACTGCGTGTGAGGCAACCGGGACGAACACGTGTGCTATGTTCGGCGATGCTGTATCGAGCTCCCGCTTCAATTCTCGAAGGCGGTGATAGCTTGCATGGTTCATCAATGGAATCATAGCATAGCCTCCGACGAGGTCCATCAGCCACCGCCGGTTGCCCTGCTCCGCTTTGCGGATCGCGAACTGTATTAGACCACTGTGCAATCTTCTTAGCACACGGTGCGTTATCGGAACGCCTGGGAGCGGTTAATCTTCCATAAATTCGATGGTGACGCCTGAAATCTGTCCCATGGAAGTATTGCGAACCGGCCTATCGCAAGTCGTCGTCTTAATGCAATTAGCAGCGCAAGCCCTGCGAACAACATTGATAGGCGCGTGTAACAGGTCATATTCGATTGGATTCAGTTTGCAGTCACGTCGGCGGCATTTATCACCCCGGCGTTCGCAATAGCGCAAGGCAGTTCTTGTCCCCGCAACCGACCGCAGCCGACCTTCTCTTCAATAATTCGACAGACGATTGCCGATGCGGGCTGCCAGTCGGCATCCGATGGATCGGCCGTAGTCGCAATCGTCACGAGCGCGTCTCCAGAGTTCCGAACAGTCATGTAGACTGGGAATGTTAGGCCCGCATCGCGCATTGCCATCCCGATGTCGTTGGCGATTTCGTTGAGCGATTGCCTGATGATGTCGCGCTGGGTGTCGAGTCTGTCGTCGAAGATCAATTCGTCTTGCTCGTCAAATGCGTTCATAGCGTTGTCCTCCTCGGTGTGGAGGTATTTATCCGCCGCAAATCCATTGGTGCGACCGATCGCTTGAGGCTACCCCTCCGTCAAGCCGATGGTTTTACATCCTCCTAACCAAGTCCATCGTTGACTAACAACGCACTATCGTCGTGACCGTCCACCCTGCGGCACTGGTTCATTGCGTGCGCCTTGGCTGAAGGGCTTCACCGATGCGGCAACATCTGCAAAAATTGGTAAACGTGGAGAGGAGGGGGTTCCTATGGCGGCCCTAAAGGAAGCGGAAGCACCGCCATGGTTATCTGCTGATCCGTGCCCTTGCGGCAGTACACGCACATATGGGACATGCTGCCTCCGGTCCGATGGCCGCCCCTTGGTTGTAGTTCCTCGGCTGTTACCCGCGCCACCTGCAACAGGTTATGCCCACCCTAAATGCTATCTTCGCTCTACATGCGACTGCTCGCATCCCCGGAGCCGGGAACATTACGTTTCCAAAGCCGTCCTTTGCACTATCCCTGGAAAGCTCGTGGTGTCGGGTGCGCCTTGGTTATCTGCTGATGGTCGGCAGGAGACGGAACCGAATAGTTTGCGAGCGCACGTTCTTTGCAAGCGCCATAATGAGGCCATGTCACCGCTTGACAAGATGGCCGCCAGGGTGTTCTCCATAATAGTTGCCATCTATCAGGACCTCCGCGATCCTTCGCGAATGACCGGCGTCTCGTGGTATCTAGGCAGTGGCGAGATGTTGGAATTATGGGGTCTTAAGGTTCTATACGGCATACACCACGCTGGGGTCGCAGCGATCAAGCGAATTCCAACTCGCAATTCGCATTCGCTTGTCGACACTACATTTCTAGAGGTGCTGTCAGCAAAACATCTAAAACCGCCACTCGGTCTCTATTTTGCCTCCTCTTTCTGGTAATAAGAGGAGGACTGTGCAGCCCGGCGTCCTGGTCATGCCGCTTGGCACAGCCGATCCTCCCAAAATTGGAGGAGTCACAATCGGCATTCACGGTTTGGAATTCGATTTTGTAGCCGACCCGCCTCCTGTCCGAACAAGCAACGAGTTTATCGACCCCGCTATCTTACGCTCCGGACCGAGTTCGGCGACACACCGTTGTCCTGACATGGCCAGATCGCCCTGTGTTGGAGCCTGAAATAGACATTGTGCCGCAAGGCAGTTTTTCTAAGATGTGGCCGATAACCACCGAAGGAACCGGGATGCTGCTTGTGCGCGTCACAGTGAGCCGCGATGTCCAATCCCCCAGGTGCCACTGATGCCCTCGTCGCGCTAGATCGCCACGACCGTCCAGCAGCCTGCTGCAAGGGCTGTAGCTGGTTCTCGACGGTCTGGCCCTTGCCGCTGGTCGAGACCCTGACATGGAGCGCCGCGTGGACAGATGGGGGCCCACGACATCATTCGCCGTCCCTCGATGGTCATAGAAGTGAACGTGTCGGTGGGCGTTTGCCTATACCGGGCTTGGTAAGCCTCGGCCACCTTCTTGCCATGCAGAAGCAGAACGCGCGGTCCGATCTCTCGAAGCATGAAGCTCAGTGCCTCTAAATCTCGATCCTCGACAGCAAGGTCGGACGCCTTCTTGGTGGCACGCGGGTAGAGGTTGGTCTCAAGAACCCGGACAGGTTTGGCGGCATCAATGATCCAATCGATCCGCTGTCTTGTGCTGCTGACAGGCTGGCGACGGGTGCGACCCTCCTTCAGAGGTTCTGCCATTCGATGCGCACGATAGCAGTCGAACCACCTGCTCTTGTCGAAGCCTGTCGCATCACTCCAAAACGGCCATAAGGGAACCTGCGACGCTGGATTGTACCCTACAAAGAAGGTTGTACATTGGTTAGGATTGCCATCAGACACGAATGGGCGCCCGGCATCAGCACCGCTCAGGCGCTGGAGGTGTTCCCGAAACTCGCGCAGCTTCGTTGGGACCCATCTTGCTGACTACACTGTCGCCTTTTACTTTAGCAGTCCAACATTTTTTTTTCCCCCCCCCCCCCCCCCCCCCCCCCCCCCAACGCTCGACCCAGGCGGCATACCGACCAAGCGGCCACAATGTCGAACTCTCGCCGGGCAACACCTTGAACAGAGCATCCAGCCCAGGGCGCTTGTCGTGCCCCCTGGTGCCACTGTGCCCTCGTCGCGGTAGATCGCCACGACCGTCCAGCCAAGCCGCCCAGCGGCCTCCTGGAGGGGCTGTAGCTGGTTCTCCACGTCTGCCCGCGATCACTGGTCGAGACCCTGACATACAGGGCGGCGCGTCCTGTGATGTCGCCATGCCGGACAGATGCTCGCGGATAGCCAATCCGTCAAGCAAGGCTGGCCAAGCCGCCCCACTGGTGTGAGAAGGCAGGCGGCGGGGCCACGCCGATCCGAGTAGCGCTATTTTTGCCGCCGATGTCGCAGGCGTTTCACGAATCAGAAGCTGGACTCGCGTAGCGAGTTGGCATGCTTACACCCGACTACCTGTTCTGGTTTGGCGCCGGGTTGCTTGCCACGGAGCCTCTTTCTTATCGGGGTGGGCGGCTCTACGCGCCGCCTGCCAATGTTCTTCACCGCAGTGGATGGAAACCGCAGCCATGGTAGCAGCGATCCCGAACGGCACAGACGTATGGATGGCAGTCCCGGCATCGCCGCCGCTGCGCATGACAATTCCTCGCCTGTCTCGACGATCGCTTTGACGAATGCCGCCCTGCATGCAAT
>CAVZNH010000069.1:0-20735 GCA_963776505.1 uncultured Alphaproteobacteria bacterium | reverse complement strand
AATGTCCGGGTCGGCGGCGAACAGCTGCCGTGCCGGATCGGTAAAAGCCCGCGCCTTCAACTAAAATGCAACCCTATTTCGATACAGTGCGCGGAAGGCAGGTCCGGTCCAGTTGCCGCTGCCGTCGCTTGGCCCGGCATTCTCGCGAGGGGATGCCGGGCCAGGCTCCGTCTAGTTCGGCGGGACAAAGTGCTCGACAATATCCCGCCACCGTCGACGGCTTATGCCGTCGGACCTTAGGCTGCCTGTGTCAGGGCACCGCGTTCATCGTTCCGTGGTGTCAATTCCATGCTGCGTGCGGCTACCACAGCCTCTGTCCGGTTCCGAACATGCAGCTTTCGAATAATGCTGTGCATGTGAGCCTTTACAGTGCTCATCGACATGCCTAGCCGATACGCGATGATCTTGTTCTGGGCACCGACGGCGAGAACGCTCAGGACTGCCAGTTCCCGCGGGGTGAGCCTCTCGAAGTGTCGGCCTGCCATCGCCGGCTGTCCCCCGACGGCCACTGCGATTTCCGGCGGCTGAGCAGCATGCGGAGAGGTCGGAAAGTACTGCCCACCGGCCACAACGAGTCGCAACGCGGCCACGGCCACATTCAGACTGGTCGATGTCGTGATGCAACCCTGCACGCCCAACTGTCTCGAAATTGTTTCAACGGCCCTTGCTTTGCTCGGATCGGGCGCTTCCATCAGAGGGCGATTGGCACCTCAGGGCACCTTGCGCGCAGCCATTCGACCTGCCGGCTCAACCACCCTTCGGCCCGCTCGGCGCGGCCGGCGCCAATGAGGACGGCCGCGGCCTCCTTAAGGGATGCTTCGTCCTCGGCCGTCTCGACATCTGGCACGGCCAATGTTTGAAATTCATCGCTGAATTGGCCAAGCCAGTGGCTCAGGCAACCGCGGAAAAAGTCCCGCCGTTCGGCGACAATCAGCCCCGTGGGCCGAGGCGCCAAATTGGCGCTCATCGTTGCCGCCTGCGCAACGGGGTGAACTCTTTCGGTCGATTGCATGTCCATCGACACGGCCCTCCAGTGCGAAAAGCTAGACGGCACGACGGTCGTTTGCACGCCGCCCGTCGTTAAGTTCGCTATCCCAACGACGACAACCGAGTTATACCTCAAAATTGGTCCAAAGTAACCAATTTTTTACGATCCTATTATGGGTGCCCTGTCTTTAGACCACCTCCTGGGCCTGAGGCGCCCTGCTTCTGGTTTCGACAGGGACGGGAGGCCGCGTTTTCCTGGTTCGCCGGCGGGAAGCGGCCGCCCTATCCTGCGACCCCGTTGCTGTCGAAGGGTCAGCATTACATAATTAGTTGGACCAGATTCAAATTACGACAAGAATGGCGGCAGAGCGCAGGTCCCCCTCCATCCTTGCGCCAGAGCACCTAACGGCCGTGGGGAGAAAACGGCCTCTCATAGATCCCCACTTGTTCGTGTCGATGGTTCGCTCTCGAACCCTCAGCTACGATGGAGACCACGAATTGGAGGGTAAGAGGATGCGGACAGCGGCCGTGATTGCCGTCGCAATTCTGCTCAGCGCCTGTGGGACGACGCAACCGGACCGAACCCAGGGTGGCGCCGCCGGCGGCGCGGCGACGGGTGCCGCAGTAGGGGTGATTGGCGGCCCAGTTGGGGTCGTGGTGGGCGCCGTGATCGGTGGCGGAGCCGGAGCACTCGCTGGCGCTTCCACTGATGCGACGGATGTGAACCTCGGTGCTCCGCCCTGGAGCGGCACCAACTAAGGAGCCGCGTATCGCCCCCTCTCCCTCCTCAATGCGCGCCGTGGCTATCGACGTCATCTGCGTCGCAGACTCAGAATGTAGGCTGCAAGATCGGCAATCTCGGTTCGGCTCAGGTGCAGATCAGGCATCTGCGCATGCGGCGTCTGCAGAAATACCCGCAGGGACATGGCAGTCGTCGCCTTCATCCTGGCAATGGCCACGAATGTCGGGACGCCGTTGCTGGTGCCCTGAGCCGTCGTGGGACCGACAACATGGCATGAGCTGCACCAGGTCTCGGCAAGTTTTCGGCCGGCTGCGACATCGCCGTTCTCTTGCGCGTTCGCGTTGGGCGTCCAGGCGGCCAAAGAACCGCAATCAGTAGCGGAATGGCCCTCCGACCCAGCCCCGGGTTGCTCCATCTGAGCGTCATTGATGCACCCATATTGACGTTTGAGGTGCCTCTTGTCTCACGTCATGCCGATTCTCGCGCATCCTCCAGGATCATGTCGGCGGCCTTCTCGCCGATCATGATGGACGGCGCATTGGTGTTGCCCGCCGGCACCGTTGGCATGATCGCCGCGTCAGCCACGCGCAGCCGTCCGACGCCATGCACGCGCAGTCGCGGATCGACCACCGTGTCGCCTTCCGGCCCCATGCGGCACGTGCCGACGGGATGCAGATTGGAATTGGCGTTCATGCGGATATTCGCCTCGAACTCGGCGTCGGTGTTCACCGTCGGGGCCGGGAAGGATCTCCTCGGCGACATAGGGCGCGAGCGCCGGCTGCTGGGTGAACTTGCGCGCCAGCCGCACGCCGGCGGTCAGCGCCTGCAGATCGGATTGCGTCTCCAGGAAGTTGAACCGGATCGCGGGCGGAGCCAGCGGATCGGGGCTCTTGATGTGCACGGTGCCGCGGCTGTCCGGACGCAGATGCACCGCGCTCAGGCTGAAGCCGGGAAATGGATGCGCCACAGCGCCGCGGGCGTCGCGCGAGGCATAGCTCCACGGCGAGAAATTGAACTGCAGGTCGGGCCGCTCCAGACGCGGATCGCTGCGCGCGAAGGCGCCCGCGGTGACGCCGTTGGCCGCCAGCGGGCCGGCGCGAAACAGCATGTACTGCGCCATCGCGAACACCTTGCGCGGCAGGCTGTTGGCGAGCTCGTTCATCGTGATCGGCCTGGTGCAGCGAAACGCCAGCCGGACGTAGAAGTGGTCCTGCAGATGCCTGCCGACCGCCGGCATGTCGCGGATCACCGGGATGCCGATCTCCTGCAGCAACGCGCCCGGCCCGATGCCCGACAGTTGCAGCAGCTGCGGCGAGTTGAACACGCCGCCGCTGACGATGACCTCGCCACGGGCGCGCGCGGTATGCGTCGCGCCGCCGCTGACATAGGTGACGCCAGCGGCGCGCCCGTCCTCGATCAGAATGCGCGTCGCATGCGCATTGGGGCGCACCACCAGGTTGCCGCGGCCGCGCGCGGGACGCAGATACGCGGTCGCGGTGCTCCAGCGGCGGCTGCTTGCCTGTGGTGCTCTGGAAGTATCCGGCGCCTTCCTGGCGTCCGTCATTGAAGTCCTCGATCGCCGGCAGGCCGGCCTGGATTGCCGCCTCCACCAGCCGATCCGCGAGTTCGGAGCGGTGCGGCTGATCGGAGACATGCAGCGGGCCGCCGACGCCGTGGAACTCGTTGGCGCCGCGCTCCTGGTGTTCGGCCTTCTTGAAGTACGGCAGCACGCTGTCCCAGTCCCAGCCGGTGCAGCCGCGCTGGCGCCATTCGTCGTAGTCGGCGGCATTGCCCCGCATATACACCATGCCGTTGATCGAACTGGTGCCGCCGAGGACCTTGCCGCGCGGCTGATACAGTCGTGCGGCCGCCGAGCTGCGCCTCCGGCTCGCTCTCGTACATCCAATTGACGCGCGGATTGGCGTAGACCCGCGAGAAGCCCATCGGGATGTGGATCCAAGGATTGCGGTCCTTGCCGCCAGCTTCCAGCAGCAGCACGCGATACCGCCCGGATTCGCTCAGCCGAGCCGCGACGGCGCAGCCGGCCGAACCGGCGCCCGTGACGATATAGTCGAAGCTCTCCGCGTCTGCCGCCATTGTTTCCCCCCGAACCGCTTGCCGACCTGATACGCCTCATGCGCTGGCGGGGCCAGTACCAGGCGGCAGCAGACTGCGCTGGCGACCGCCGTATCGGGCAGGCGGATGACGGCGGCGCCAGCGTCGTGACGAGGGGAATGTCGCAATACGGATCGTGGTCGCAGCAGAATCGCGCGAGGCCCTTGCTTGCGAGCTCGTCGAACGCCGCAAGACAGAGCGCAGGCGCCTCCCGGAAGGATTTGTGGCTGAAGCCGGCGAGGATGCGCTCGTACTGCGCATGGTTGAGCCGTAGGCGTGTGCGACGACGGCATCCATCGCCGCGCGCAGCCGCCATCGGTCGGCTTCGTCGGCGATCACCGGCCACGAATGGAGCGGCGATGCCTCCCGCCAGGCGTCGCCGAGCTGCTCGCGCCAGAGCGGCGCGAAACCGCGGTGATTGCAGCATAGTCGCAGGCAGGCATGAGCCAGGAACCGATCAGCACCCGGTGCGAATTCGGGCACCGGCAATTCCGACAGGATGTACAGGCTGACATGGGTGGCCGCCTTCTGACGCAACAGCCAGTCGAAGGCGAAGCTGTTCATGATGCCGACCAGCGAGAGCGCCGCAGCGTTGGGCCTTCGGGCCGGCCGGCGCTCGACACTGATGGTGTGACCGCAAAGCACCCCGGGCGGCAGCATGGCCGCGATAGCGGTGCGCTCATCGGTCGACCTGGCAATTTCGCGGCATGCCGCACGATAGTAGAGTGTGCTCTCCATAGACAGCGGCTTGTCCGCCAGCTCGGCCAGACCTATCGCGTATCGTGGCAAGGTTGTCCGCCGGTCGCTGAACTGGTGGATCGTCTTGCCCTCGTGCAGCGCCAGATAGTCGCCCTTGCGAATCTCGCGGATCATGTCCGGACTTATCAGCCTCGGCTTTGGCCGCAACGGCTGCCGCAGCAAGGTAAAACGGCCGGCATCGTCGCTCATATGGATTTCGCGGCTGAACACTATGCCAACATCTTGCATCCACGCCCCGAGACCACGTGCCCGAGGAACATTCGCCGCGCGAGCACCAGGTCCGCGGGTTCGCGCAACTCCAACAACGTCGCATAGGCACCGCCGGAGGCAGCGATGAAGTCACGGTCGTACTCCATCCACCGGCTATGCTCCTCGAGTTCCCGAAAGTCCGTCAGATAAAAGCCACAGCGCATCTCGCTTGTTGGCCCTGGCCGCCGCGCGATGACCAGAGCAAACTTGTATCTCGCGTGTATGTCGAACAGGCTCTTGCGGTTTTCGAACGACAGACATCGCTCGACCCTCGTGTGCTGCAGAAAAAACTTGCGGATTCCGGTTGCGCCCTCATTCGCGTGGAATGCCGATGGAACAACCATGCCGATGGCGCCGTCGCCGCCAAGCAACCCCACCATGCGTTCGGCAAACACGCGATAGAGGTCGAGCTTCCCACCCAGAGCGGCGCCACCCCCGCCGACTTTCTGATGCAGATACAACCTGGCTACCAGTCGTTGCCCACGGGTAAACGCTGCCTGATAGTCGCGCCAGGCCTTGGCCACCAAAGGATCGGCCAGCAAACGATCTCGAATCGCATGCACCTCCTGCCGTCTCGCGGTATCCAAAATCGAAAGATCGAGCCCCGCGAAGAACTCCGCTGTATTGGGCTGCATCATGTCCCAAGGCGGGTTGCTCAACACCGCATCGAATCCGCCCTCGCTGGTCCCTTCACGCCAGAACACTTCTGGAAAGGTCAGGTCCCATGGCAGCGCCTGGCTCCCGGCGGTCAGCATCGCTTCCTGCCGCTCAGTCAGAAGCTCCGGCCATGTCCCAGTCGCCGTGACAGAGCGTGCCAGCGCCAGCCATTCGTCATCCACTCCTTGCGTCGCCAACATCACCGCACCGGACCAGGCACGCGCCAGGAGACGCAACGGTTGCAGCGCCATGTCCAGCCGCCGCTTTGCCATAGCCTTCAATGCGAGATCGGCGGCATCGGCACCAACTGTGGCCTGCAACGCGCGAACCTGATGGAGCGCCGCTTGCAACGCCTCACACAGGCGAGCACTCACATCCTGCGCCAGCAACGGGTCCAGCGCCGCGCGACCCACAGGCAGCGTCGCCAGCGCCGCGAAGAATGGCCCTGAAATCGAATCACCGTGCACCAACCGATGGTCGAGAAATGTCAGCGGCAGTCCCTCGGCGTAGGATTCCAACCAGAGCGACAATTTCGCCAGCTCCACCGCAAGCCGATTGCTGTCCACCCCATACAGACAGTGCACCGCAACCATTCGTCGGCAGATTGCCAGCGCGCGGGATTGCGAGACCCCGCTGGCAGCGCCCTCACTCGCGCGGCTCGGCAGATAGGCCAGCAGCAGACCATCCGGATCTGGCAGGCTCGCCACGCGCGCACGCAGTGCCGCAGCCCGCGCCAACAGAGGCTCGCGATCATCGAGCGGCTTGCGTTCTGCCTGCTCTTCTGCGGCAGTCGCCAACTCGTCGCACCTGCGGCACGCGGCATACAGCGCATCGCCGAGATAGCGGCACGCTTCCACCAGGAAGTGCCCGCTCCCTGCCGCGGGATCAACCACCTTCAGCGCCAGAATGGCACGAGGGTTCGGTTCTCCATCCGGACTGCGGTCCGCAATCTGGGGAGCCAGCGTCTCACGGACCAGGAAGCGAACGAACGCATGCGGCGTATAGTAGGAACCGGTCATCTTGCGACCGATGCCAGCCCGCACGAAGAACCGCCCCGACGGGATGTCCTCCACCCACGTCGTCCGCGTCCGCGAGGCACCGGCACCGCGATAACGCACAGCCTGCTCGGCCGGCAGGATCACTTCGAGCTTTGTGCGCTTGCAGCCGCGACATCGGTACGGTCGTGATCCCCGGCTCCAGTTCCAACAGCGCTTCGTAGATACGGCCGAGGTCCTCGACATCCAGCGCGCCGTAGTGAACTCGCTCGCGCGGTCGGCCCTTCGGGGTTGTCCACAGCAGCCGATCGAGCAGCATCGCGACAGCGCGCTCGCCCCAGGCCAGCCGATCCAGCAGCGGTGTCGCCTGCGGGCCGAACAGCGCACCGCCAAGCGCCGTCACCGACAGCTCGCTGCACGACAGCCCGTCACGAAACATGCGGAACACGAGGCGAATCCCATCCTCCAACATGCGCCCAGTGTGGTGACCATGATCCAGCATGCGACGCACCAGAGGCCCCAGCGCGCGATTCGGCGACAGGGCGCTGCGCCACAGGCTGGTGGAGGCGAAGCTGAACGCGCATGCCGGATCGACCTGGCTTTCCAGTTTCAGGATGAACAGCAGGCGATAGACGAAGACCAACCCTTCTTCCCATAGCGCGGCGGCGCGCTGGTGCAGGTCGTGTTCGGTGGCATTGGCGGAGTTGTCGAGCACCGCTTGCAGAAAGCCTTCGATTGCGCTGCGCGCCTGCACGCGCAGATCCTTGGTGATCCTGCTCTGGCTGAGCCGAGCTGCCTCAAGTACATCCGGCAACGCTGCAATGCCTTTCGGTGCGGCGAGCGCCAACAGCAGACGATATGAATCCGGCGCGAAGTTCTGCGCTCGCCACCCAGTACTGCCAGCGAGCGGTATCGCGATATGGCTGTCGGAGTAGGCAGGGTCGCACAACAGAAGGCGCAGCTCCTCGCCGTCAGTCAGCAATCCAAGCCGTTCGCCAGTCGCCAGCAGAACGCGCTGTGCACTGCGCATCGGACTGAATCGATAGGCGCGCCCGGACCGATGCGGCGCATCGAGGTCCGTGCCTGACGCGAAGGACCAGGCTCGCAGCCGTGCCCCGCATGGAGCCTGCATCATCCAGCCGCCATCCTCCACGCCCTCGCGCGTCGAAACTTCATCCGCGTGCTCCGGACGATCGAAGCCGAGACGCGTGGCCAATGGCGCGATGATATGATTGCACAGACTTTGCGGACCACCGCTCGAGCGGAATTGCCGACGCAGCGCGCCCCAATCCTGCTCGAAGCCTTTGCCCTGGGTATTGGCCAACAACCCCAACCTGGTCAGTTGCGCAGCCAATTCGAAGCGCACGAATGGTTCAGGAAGCGCCGGACCCGTGAATGTGCAATCCCGCAGATCGAAAGTCACGCGCGCAGCGCTGGCGGCACCAGCATAAGCATACCGATCGGATGCAGAACCGGCGGAGACAATGTCGCCCGTGCCGCCTGCTCCGTGATCCGGCGCTGGTAAAATTCCACAATGCTGTTTGCCTCGCGCCGCCGGGCTGGCGTATTGCTGTCGTCCGCCGCAAACACTACCAACCGGTCGAGCGGCAGCGGCAGCAGACTCCATGCAGGGCCATGTGCGGCGGCTCCAAACAGATCACCCGTTTGAGGCTCGAATGCACCGCAGATATCGTTGGCTCGTCTGCGCAGCCAGTCTTGCAGGTCGCTCGCCTCTGTTCGGCTTCTCTGCTGATGGTCCGCTGCGATCTGCACAGTCTCGCGGAGCATCACAGCATGGGCGACTGACTTGGCCTCCAACACACGGCTTGGCACCCAGCACGCAAACAGATCTTGCCAAACGTTCATTCGTGAGAGCGACCGACCCGAAGCTGCAAGCCGCAGCCAACATTCTGGCTCAGTCATTTCGACGGCATCGCCGCGCACGGGCAACAGGATCGCAATGATCTGCTGAAACTCGGTGCGCTTGCTACTGCGCATCTCCGCCCTGAAGGTGAGCAGCACCGCAAGCGGTGCCCCCTCGTCGGCCAGCGCCACGCTTACCCGATTGTCCCACTCCCTTCCGGCAGGCCTCCGTACGCTGGATACGGCGTGCCGAACCACTGGATGGGCACGGCCAAGAACTGCCAAAGAATGCCCCTGCTTGTCGCGAAACCTGGCCTGGTTGCGGGTAATCCGCAGCGTGCAGCGCTCGCGGTCAAATCCTGGCAGATCGTCAAGTCCCGTGGACCAATCGGCAGGAAGCCGCAGCACACCTCGACCGGCAGGTTCGCCACCGGTCTCTATCGCAATCGCTGCTGCGACGAATTCCGGCAGATCGATGTGGCCCAGCAAGACATCGCTCCGCTGCTTGGCCGACAAGGCCGCCAGGCTCTCCGACGTATCAGTGTCCGGTCGCGTGATCAGCCCGCCAGCCATGGCGCACTGCCGAGCGATCGAAACCGTTGAACGCTCGATCGACTTCATGCAAGAGATCGCGATATGCACCCAGATTGGCCGTTTCCGCTTCCCGGTCCAGCGTTCGAATCGCTGTCGGCTCATCGTCGAATAAGCCCGCCTGCCGTTCGGCGAATCCAGCAACCAGACCGGAACTCCATGCCTCTTCGTCCGCTGTTACCCCAAGCGTGTCCGGCATGAATGTAAGGTGGGCCCGCGCCTTCTCGTATTTCGCGATCAGACGCAACAGCAAGCGCTCTTCGAATGTGCCAGCGAGATAGAGGTAACGAATCTGCGGATCACGCTCCTGGCCATAGCGATCGATCCGCCCGTTGCGCTGCTCCAGACGGTTCGGATTGTACGGCAGATCGAGATGGATCAGATTGAAGCAGCGCTGATGCAGGTTCAGTCCTTCGGCCAGCGAGTCGGTGCTGACCAGAATGATGTCATCCTTCTCGGCACAGCGTTCGGCGGCCCGCGTTCGCTCGCGCTCGCTATCAGCTTCCACTGATCGCCAATACTTCGCCACCGCACGAGCGCAGTGCACGCAGCGCGGCCGACTGGCTGTCAGCATACTCGGTGTATATCAAAATGTTGGTTGCCGGATGCGCAGCACGGATTGCACGCACCTCCCGCTCAACGACGTTCAACTTCGGATCGGCAGACTCTGCGGCCTCCCCCAGCCGGATCAATGCATAGAGCGCCTCCATCGTTGCATCGCTGCGTGTAAGCGCCACCAATTCGGTGGCGGAGAAGCTTTGCAGATCGGCCGCCATGCCATCGGCCTCAAGCTCAGCCAGGTCACTCTCGTCACCCTCATTCAGCACTCCGAACCGCTGTAGCCGCTTGCGATACGCCCGCAGCGATCGCGCCCGCTCCCGTCGCACTACCTCGGTCTCAACCTTCCCAGCCTGCCGATAGCGCTCGGCGACCACGCGTAGCGTGTTGACGCACGCGTTGATCGTGGAGACCGAACGCTTCAGTAAACTGACGAACGCGAGCGCGTCGGCATGTTCCCGACCCTGCGCCGCCCGTCGTAGCCGCGGTGCCACCAGTGCCGCGAGCGCCTGATGGAACACGCGCACCGGTTCCATGGGGACACCGTCAAGCTCGACCTTCACGGGTATTACCCGTCGCTCACGGAACAATGGCGCGCCTGTCGCCGGGTCGCGAATATGCGACTTCAATCGGCGCACGACGTGACGCCGATAGGCACTGCCGGTGAGACCGCCACGCCCATCGACGAGACTTGGATCCAGCAGCTCGATCAGCGACGCAAAATGCGAATCGTAGCCGTCATGTGGCGTGGCGGTGAGCAGCAGCAACCCATCGCTGCGCCGCGCGATGACCTCCGCCAGCCGCCTTCGCTGCGTATCCTCGCGGTCGGTGCCTGCCGGCACTGATGCAATGATGCGCCTCGTCGATGATCGCCAGGTCCCATGCCGAACGTTCCAGCTCCTCCAACACGCGCTCTTGCTTGGCGAAATCCAGCGACGTCATGCAGAGAGCGATCGCGTCGAACGGATTGCCGCCCAACTCCGACTTTCGCCGTTGCTGCTGCAATGACGCGGCATCGGTAATCGCGGTAAACCGCAAGCCGAAGCGTTGACGCATTTCCTGAGCCCACTGCACGAGCAGCGGTCCCGCAGGCGCGACGATCAGCACGCGATGCGCCCGTCTACGTGCGATCAGCTCGCAGGCGATCAGCCCCGCCTCTATCGTCTTGCCCAGACCTACGCCGTCGGCGAGTAGCAGGCGCGGCCGCGGCAATTCCAGTGCGCGCATCAACGGAACGAGCTGGTAAGGCTCGATCCGCACCCGACCTGGCTGCGCCCAACAGCATGTCTGCGGGACCAAGCACTTGCTCGAGCAGGCAGGCCTGATGGTAAAGCTGCCATGCGGCCAACGGCCCCGGCACATCCGGCCGCAGTTCTGAGCGTGCCATTTCGACGGCTTCGGCCGGATGCAGGATATCCCATTCCAGCCCAACGAGATCGCCATCCGTGCAGCGCAGCCGAAGCAGCGTTTGCGCACCCAGCGGCGCCACCTCCAGCACATCCCAGGCCAGCCCGCGCGCGCTGACGCGGCTTCCCACCGCGAATTCGTCGCCCATTCAGACCACCGCCGGTTCAGGACGGAGGCGGAATGTCGCCGCAGAGGGTTAAGCAAATCGAAACGACGCTGGTCTGCGCAAGCCTGCGACCGCAGGGCGCGCGGTATCGCGATCATTCGCACTCATTTTGCAACCGCCTGCCCGCGATGGGCGTTATCTGCTGCCAAATGAAGACCCGATACCTCATCGTTGGCCTGGCGCTGATCGTGGCCGGCTGTGCATCGCCCGACCGGAACGTCTATGATTTCGCCTCCCGTGAGCACGCGCGGTGGGCGCAGCAGTCGAGAGAGAAAGCCGCTGCCGACGAAGCGACTGCGCAGATCGCTCGCTGAACGCGGTGACCAATCCGGCGCAAATGACGCGGAGAGCGCCGCGCGGCAGGCGGTTGGCGACGCTCAAACGCAGCAGTTGCAAGCCGACAAAGACCACTGGTTGAGCCAATGGTGGCCGGCGCGCTGACCGAGGGATTCCCGGTCGGACCGATGTGACGCTACGTGGCACCCCAGGTATCGACACCGCGCAGTGCACGGGGGCATGCTCTCGCCGGCTGAAAAGGGAGGGTTGCGATGAACGATCTCGCCACGTCGCAAGGCACGTCATTGGTGGAGACGTTGGCGGGCCGTGTTCGCGGTACCACCGTGGAAGGTGTCGCTGCCTTCAAGTCCATTCCCTATGGCGCGCCGACCTCTGGCGCCAACCGGTTCATGCCGCCGCGCAGGCCGACACCCTGGGCTGGCGTGCGGGATGCACTCGACTACCAAGGGCATGCGCCGCAGCAGGGCCTCCGACCCGCCTCGCGACCCGAACTCGCCGACTTCTCCGGGGCGCCGGACACGTCACCGGAAACCGAGGATTGCCTCACTCTCAATGTGTGGACGCCCGGGCTCGACCAGCGGCGAAACGGCCGGTCATGGTATGGTTCCATGGCGGCGCCTTCTCCTACGGCACGGCAAACGTCGCGCGGCTACAGGGCTCGCGGCTGGCCAGGCGAGGCGATGTGGTTGTCGTCACCGTCAACCAGCGTCTGAACATTTTCGGCTTCCTGGATCTGTCCGCGGTCGGTGGCGCGGACTTTGCGGCATCCGGCAATGCCGGCACGCTCGACATGATCGCGGCACTGGAATGGGTGCGTGACAACATCGCTCGGTTCGGCGGCGATCCTGACAACGTGACCATCTTCGGCGAATCGGGCGGCGGCGGAAAGGTCTGCACGCTGCTCACGATGCCGTCGGCGCGCGGCCTGTTCCATCGCGCCATCGTGCAGAGCGGCGCCGCGATCCGGCTGCGCGAGCCCGACCGCGCGGCCAAACTGACCGATGCCGTTCTCAAAACGCTCGGTCTGACCTCGCGCGATCTCGGCAAACTTCAGTCGCTGCCGATGGAGCAGCTTCTGGCGGCGGTGGAACCTGCGCAGAAGGCGATCGGGCCCGCGCCATTGCCGCTGTTCGACCGCTATCCGTTCGGCCCCGTGGTCGACGGGACGATCGTGCCGCAGCATCCCTTCGACCACAGGCGCACCCGCGGTCTCCGCCGACATCCCGCTGCTGATCGGCGACATGAAGGACGAGATGGCGAGCTTCCTCGCCCGCGACGACAAGGTCTGGCATCCGCACGCTGACTGAACAGGAGATGCGCGACCGCGTCGCCGCGGTCGCCGGCAAACACACCGACAGCGTGATCGAAACCTACCGGCGCCTCTATCCCGCCGCGAACCCGGCCGAACGGCTGATCGCCACGTTGACCGATTCCAACTTCCGCATCCGCTCGCTGATCGTGGCAGAGCATAAGGCGAAGCAGGCCGCAGCGCCAGTCTACATGTATTCCTTCGAATGGGAGACGCCGGTGCAGGGCGGGCGTCTGAAAGCGCCGCATGCGCTCGACGTGCCATTCACCTTCGACACCATCGATCTGACCAATGCGACCGACCGCAGCGCGGCAGCGCATCGCCTGGCGGCGGCGATGTCGGGCACCTGGGCGGCATTTGCTCATACCGGCGTGCCCGAGCACGCTTCGATTCCGCATTGGCCGGCCTATGACCTTGCCAGCCGCGCAACCTTGATGCTGGATGCCGAATGCCGGATCGAGAACGATCCGCGCGGCGAGACACGGCAACTCTGGCAGACCATCACGGGTCGCTGACCCGGCAGGGAGACTCCGATGAACGACACCGCAGTCGCGCCATCAACCGAACGCCAGGCGTTCTACGACCGCATCGGCGAGCATTCGCTGGCGCCGCTGTGGGAGCGCCTGCACTCGATGGTGACGCGGCAGCCGGTGACCCCCGCGCTGCCGGCCAAGTGGGATTACGACGCAGTGGTGCGGCCGTTCCTGATGCAGGCCGGCGGGCTGATCACCGCGAAGGAAGCGGAGCGGCGCGTGCTGATCCTGGAAAACCCGGGACTGCGCGGACAGACATCGATCACGCATTCGCTGTTCGCCGGACTGCAACTGATCATGCCGGGCGAAGTGGCGCCGGCGCATCGGCATTCGCAGTCGGCGCTGCGCTTCATCATCGAAGGCCATGGCGCCTACACCGCGGTCGAAGGCGAACGCACGATGATGGAACCGGGCGACTTCGTCATCACGCCGAGCTGGACCTGGCACGACCACGGCAACGACACGGATCAGCCGATGGTATGGCTCGACGGGCTGGACATCCCGATCGTGCGGCTGTTCGACGCCAGCTTCGCCGAGCCGGCGAATGCCGACAGCCAGACGGTGACGCGCCCGGAAGGCGACAGTCTGGCGCGCTATGGCGCCAACATGCTGCCGGTCGATTGGCATCCGACGGCGAAGAGCTCGCCGGTGTTCAACTATCCCTATGCGCGCTCACGCGAGGCGCTGGCGACGCTGGCGCGCAACGGCGATCCCGATGCCTGCCACGGCTACAAGCTGCGCTACGTCAATCCGGCATCCGGCGAATCGGCGATGCCGACGATCGGCGCGTTCATGCAGTTGCTGCCGGCGGGTTTTGGTTCCGCGCCATATCGCTCGACCGACGGCACGGTGTTCGTCGCGGTCGAAGGCGAAGGCGAGACGGTGATTGGCGACACGACATTCCGCTGGAAGCCGCGCGACATCTTCGTGGTGCCAAGCTGGCACTGGCACCGTCATCGCGCCAACGGCGAGGCGGTGCTGTTCAGCTTCTCCGATCGGCCGGTGCAGGAGAAGCTGGCGCTGTGGCGAGAGGAGCGCGGCGGCGCTGTGATGCACGTCGAACCGGCCCCTCCCTCGCTTGCGCGGGGGAGGGGCCTGCTCGTCAGCCTTCGGACGACTGGTCCAGGTTCACGCCGACGAACACCGGCTCGCCGTTGCGGATGATGCGCAGCGCCACCGCGTGATCCTTGCTCGCGCCGCGGATCGCATTCGCCGCCTCGGACGGCGAGGTCACCTGCTTGTCGCCGACGCCGACGATCACGTCGCCCGCCTGCAGCCCGGCCTGCTCAGCCGGTGAGCCCGGCTCGACGTCGCGCACCACCGCGCCGTGCGTGCCGTCCGGCACGTCGAGCTGGTTGCGCAGATCCGGCGACAGCGGCGCCAGCGCCAGGCCGATCCGCTCCTGCGACGACTGGCCCGGTGTCGTTGCTGGCCATCTGCTCGTTCGGCATCTGGCCGACCTTCACCGACACCGTCTTGCTGTCGCCATTGTGCAGGACCTGAAGCTTCGCCTCGTCGCCTGGCTGCACCGCGGCGACATCCACCGCGAGGTCGCGCGGGTTCTTCACGGTCTGGCCGTTCACCGCGGTGATCACGTCGCCCGGCTCCAGACCGGCGTGCGACGCCGGCGTATCGCTCTGCACGCCGGCGATCAGCGCACCGGACTTCGCGTCCAGGTGCATCGCCTTCGCCATGGTGTCGCTGACCTGCTGCGCCTCGACGCCGATATAGCCGCGCGTGACCTGGCCGGTCTTCTCGAGCTGCGCCACCACCGTGTGGATCATGTCGGACGGAATGGCGAAGCCGATGCCGATCGAGCCGCCGGACGGCGACAGGATCGCGGTGTTCATGCCGATGACCTTGCCGTCCTGGGTGAACAGCGGACCACCGGAATTGCCCTGGTTGATCGGCGCATCGACCTGGATGAACTGGTCGTACGGCCCCGCGCCGATGTCGCGACCGCTGGCCGAGACGATGCCGGCGGTCACCGTTCCGCCCAGACCGAACGGGTTGCCCATCGCGACCACCCACTCGCCCGGCTTCACGTTCGCCGAATTGCCGAGCTGGATATAGGGAAGCTGCTTGTGCGCATCGATCTTCAGCACCGCGATGTCGGTGCGCGGGTCGCGCCCGATCACCTTGGCCGGAAGCTGCGTGCCATCGTCCAGCGTGACGGATACCGACTTGGCGTCCTTCACCACGTGGTTGTTGGTGACGATGGTGCCGTTGGCATCGATGATGAAGCCGGAACCGCGCGCCTCGACCGCGTGCATCTGCGGTCCCATCTGCGGGCCCATGCCGCCGAACGGGAACTGCCGGAACGGCATCGGCAACTGCGGCCCGTCCTCATCGGCAGCCGGGCTGGCCTGCAGTTTGGTGGTGATCGAGACCACGGCCGGCTTGACCTGAGTGACCAGATCGGTGAAGTCCGGCAGCGTATGGCCGGTCATGCCGCTGCCGGGCGGATTGACCGGCGCGCCGGGCGTGGCCTCGGTGGCGGCGAAGTCCGGCGTGGCCGACGGCGAACCCGCCGAGCGCGGTGCCGGCCAGCAGAACAGCGGCCATCGCGCTGCGGCGCCACAACGGGGTGCGCGGGTCGTCTCGGTGGAAAGGCTCATAGTTCCTCCTAGTGGAAAATGCCGGGTATCCAGGGCGGCAGGCCGGACTGGCGCCGCCGACACCAGGAAAATGCCGCGCCGGGTGAACGTTCCCTCGGTGCAGCGATTAAACCGCTGTCATGTCGATTAAACTTATGTCATTCGCCGAATAGATCAGGGATCGGCACCGTCAACGGTAGGTTGCCGCTGTTTTCGAAGCTGCAATCCCCGGCTTGGTCATGCTATCAGCCATGCCTGTACCGGCTGACAAGAACTCTTCAGATGCCAGCAGGACCCGCTTTCCACCGAACCCTCGCCGCCGTCATTTTCGACGTGGACGGCGTCCTCGTTGATTCCCCCCATGAGCGTGCCTGGCGGGAGGCGCTGCAAGGGTTCACCGATCCTGCGCGCTTCACGACCGAGATCTATCAGGCCCATGTCGCGGGCAAGCCGCGCCTCAGTGGCGCGCGCGCCGCGCTGCAGCAGTTGGGTGTCGCCAACGCCGCAGAACGCGCCGAGGCCTACGCCGAGCGCAAGCAGCGAATCCTGGAGGCGTTGATCGCCGCGCGCGACTTCACAGTCTTCCCCGACGCGCTACGCTTCGCCCAGGCACTCGCGGCGAAAAGCATTCCTCTCGCGGTCGCCTCGTCGTCGAAGAACGCCAACCAGATGATGCGTCTGATCCCGCTGTCACAGAACCGGACGCTGCTTGATCTCTTCGCCGCCGATGTCTGCGGTCGCGATCTATCCCACGGCAAGCCGGATCCGGAGATCTTCCTCATCGCAGCGCAGGAACTGGGAGTGGCGCCCGCGACCTGCCTGGTCGTCGAGGACGCGCCGGCCGGCATCGAGGCGGCACGCGCCGGCGGATGATGGCGCTGGGGATCGCGCGGCTGGGGGATGCGGCTCTTCTGCGGGCGGCAGGCGCCGATCTGGTCGTGGCCAGTCTGGACGAGGTCGAACTGGACGCCTTGATCGAGGGCCAGCTCCGCGCACGAGAGAAGTGAGGCATCGCAGGATTTGCAGCAGGCGCTGGAGCCGAGCCGGGATCGCGACTGGGTGATGGTGGAGCAAGGCTACGATCCGCTGCGCGAGAGCAGCATCGAATCGCGCTTCACCGTCAGCAACGGCTTCCTCGGCGTCCGCGGGGCTCGGGCGATCAGCCGCGGCCCCACCTGGGTATCCTGGCTGCACACCCTGAGATGGGCCTCCTGGCCGCGCACCTATGTGGCGGGGCTGTTCGACACGCCCAACACCGAGCCGCCGGTCCCGGCGCTGGTGCCGGTGCCGGACTGGCTCCGATTACGGGTACTGCTGAACGGCAGGCCCCTGCTGCATCACACACGGAGATACGCTGCACCACCAGCGGATCCTCGACATGCGGCGGGGCGTGATGCTCACCGACTGGCGGCAGCGCGATCCCAGCGGGATCGTTGTAAGGGTGAGGACGCTCCGCCTGGTGTCGCTGGCCGATCGCGCGCTCGGGCTGCAGCTTGTGCGCCTGGAAGTGGAGCAGGCCAGCGCGGAGATCACCGTAGACGCGCGGTTCGACGAGGTCGGGCTCCGGTCTCGACAGTACACCTTGAGCAGGATTCGGCGTCTGGCGCACCGAGCAGTCCGGCAAGGGTCTCGCCGATGGCCTGCGCCGCCGCCCTGCAACTCGACGGCACGGAGCTGTCGCCGCAGGCGCTGAGCCCGTTTCGATGGACGTGGACTGGACATCGGCCCCTGGCCAGGCCGCATCTTTCCAGCGCCTGGTCGCGGTGGCGCGCGGCGACGGTCCCGCCGGCGATCCCGGCGAGCAGGCGCGGGAGCGCTCGATCGAGCGGAGCGGATCGGCTGGCGTGGCGTGCTCGCCGCGCACGAGGCTGCCTGGGCGAACGCTGGCGCCTCAGCGATATGAGATCAAGGGGGACGAGGCCTCCGAACGGGCTTTGCGCTTTGCGATCTACCATCTGAACAGCGCGGCCAATCCGGCCGACGAACGCGTCTCCATCGGCGCCCGCGCGCTGACCGGAGACGCCTATCTCGGGCACGTGTTCTGGGACACCGAGATCTATCTTCTGCCGTTCTACATCGCGACCTGGCCTGAGGCCGCCCGGGCGCTGCTGATGTACCGCTATCACACCTTGCCCGGTGCCCGCGCCAAGGCTGCGCGGATGGGCTGGCGCGGCGCCATGTACGCCTGGGAGTCCACCGATACCGGCGAGGAGACAACCCCCGAGCAGCTCATCGGTCCCAACGGCGAGCCCATCCAGGTGCTCTGCGGGACACAGGAACAGCACATCACCGCCGATGTCGCCTACGCGGTCTGGCAGTACTGGCAGGCCACCGGCGATGATGGTTTCATGCTCGACGCCGGAGCCGAAATCCTCCTGGAGACCGCGCGGTTCTGGGCCAGCCGCGCCAGCCCGGAGGCCGACGGCAAGTGCCATATCCGCGGCGTCATCGGGCCGGACGAATACCACGAGCACGTCGACGACAACGCCTATACCAACGTCATGGCCCGCTGGAACATCCGGCGCGGCCTCGAGATCGCCGCGCTGCTGCGCGAACGCTGGCCGGAACGCTGGGTCGAACTCGCGCGGCAGCTCGCGCTCGACGACGCGGAACTCAAGCAGTGGCGGCAGGCGGCCGAGAGGCTGGTCACCGGCTTCGACCCCGAAGCGGGCTGTTCGAGCAATTCGCCGGCTTCTTCGATCTCGAAGCGGTGGACCTGTCCAATACGCGGGCCGCACAGCCATCGATGTCGTGCTCGGACGGGAACGGACGCAGCGATCCCAGGTGGTGAAGCAGGCCGATGTCGTTGCCCTGCTGGCCCTGCTGCCCGAGGAATTCGACGCAAACGCCAGGTGCGAATTTTCGGTTCTACGAGCCGCGCTGTGGCCACGGCAGCTCGCTGAGCCGGGCCATGCATGCCTTGTCGCCGCCCGGCTGGGCGACACGGAGCTCGCGCTGCGCTATTTCCGGGAGACCGCGGCGACCGACTCGCGGACACCGCCGACGGGAGCGCCGGTGGGGTCACATTGCCGCGCTGGGGGAATTTGGCAGGCGGCGCTGTTTGGCTTTGCCGGCTTGTCTTGCGCGCCGACGCCCTTGCCTAGATCCCCGCCTGCCGCCCTCCTGGCAGCGCTTCGGCTTTCGCGTGCATTGGCGCGGTCGTGTTGTCAGGATCCACATCGATCAAGAAACGGACGAGATCAGCGCCACGCCGATCGCAGGTAGTCCGATGCGTTTCGCTTTGAACAGGGCACGGGCACATACTTCAGCCGGGCGTTACGCTTTGCCTGCATGCCGCCGATTTGCTCGCCGCTTCTTGATTGGCCGATGGACGGCAGGTGGCCTGGACAGGCTACGGGCGGTGATCTTACCGATTTGTCATGCAACCAACCATGACAACTGCGGATTGGCTGCGGCGCGCAGCGGACGCGTGGTCAGAGGCCGATGCGGCGCAAGACCCGGAACTGAGACGCGTAAAGGTAATCCTTGCGGCAGGATACGAGCGCCTGGCGAAGCACGCCGCGTATCTGGCGGACCATGACGCGCATGCCGCCCGCGGCCGACTGGGCAACGACGGGCGCTTGCTGGACCGCATCTGTCGCTGTCTGTCGACAGGTGTCAAAGGGCGACGGTTGCGCACGGCCGGGGGCCGTCACATAGCACCGTCGGAGCCGCGAGGACGCGGCGTCAAGGCGGATGCTGTAGCGGCAAGCCGCGTCAGACGCTGGCGAGCAGCCGGCGCATTCCTCAGTGGCCATCTCCATAATGCGGGCCGAAAGCCGGATACACGTTCACGTGTGTCACTTTCAGAGAGCAAGCAGTCATCGCTGACAGGGCCGCCAGCAGGAGTGCAATCCCAGAGACTCAGTACTGCACTGCTGCCGGCTGCCCCTCTGCAACTCCACGCGAATCCTGGTCGGGCCATTCTGGTCAGCCCCGTTGACCGCGCCATAGCCGGAAGAGAAATCCGCCACAGACTGCCGAAACGTCAAGTTCCTTGCAGCGGACGGTCGCGGGAGTGCGGTCGCCGGTAGACCGGTTCGTCAGGCTTGGCTTGATTGCCCGTCTGCATCACGACCTCGGATGAGGGGGTCCGTTAGCATTTGTTACTCGTGTGCAGGCCGCAGCGGCAGACGTATTTCTGGACGATGATCTCCGCCGTCAGAACATGCCTACGCCCCGGCCATCAACCCAAGGAAGTCATCGATGAGTACGATTGGAGTACCCAAAGAGATCAACTATCGTCGCCGCCGCTTTCTCGGAACGGCGGCGATGACCATTGCCGCCACGCAGCTCGGAATGATCGAGTCCGCGGGCGCACAGAGCGGCAAGACGAAGCCGACGCAGTTGCCTGCAATCAAGCCGGGGACCAATGTCTCGTTCGCCTCACTGAAGCAGATCGATGCCGGCCTCCTGAATGTCGGATACGCCGAGGCTGGCCCCGCCAATGGGCCGCCGGTCATTCTTCTGCACGGCTGGCCCTATGACATTCACAGCTATGTCGATGTCGCCCCCTTGCTGGCATCGGCGGGCTACCGCGTGATCGTCCCGTATCTGCGCGGCTATGGCACGACGCGCTTTCTTTCAAGTGAAACGTTCCGGAATGGCCAGCCATCGGTGGTCGCTGTCGATATCGTCGCCCTGATGGATGCTCTCAAAATCGAGAAGGCAACCCTCGCCGGTTTCGACTGGGGAGCGCGGACGGCCAACATCATCGCGGCGCTCTGGCCGGAGCGCTGCAAGGCCATGGTCTCCGTGAGCGGTTATCTGATCGGCAGCCAGGAATCCGGCAAGATGCCGCTGCCGCCAAAGGCCGAGCTCGAATGGTGGTACCAGTTCTATTTTGCGACGGAACGCGGCCGGGCCGGCTACGATAAATACCGGCACGATTTTGCCAAGCTCATTTGGCA
>CAVZNH010000068.1:0-58852 GCA_963776505.1 uncultured Alphaproteobacteria bacterium | reverse complement strand
GTTTCACCAACAGCGTATACGGCGATGTTCACCGAACAGATGCAAATGCCGGTGCGGCAAATCGAGGGTCAGCCGAGATCGCGCTCCACTTCCGGCCGGTGCAGCAGCCGGTCGATTTCCATTGCGTGCTCCAGCGCGTGGTCCGGCTGAAACGACAGTTCCGGCGCCAACCTAAGCCGCACCGCATGTGCCACCTGACTGCGCAGATAAGGCGCCGCCCGCTTCAGTGCCGGCAACAGCACGTCGATGTCCGTACGCCCCAGCCGCGATACAAAGACGATGGCATGCTTCAGATCAGGGCCGATGCGCACCTCGGCCACCGTGACCTGCGCGGCGGCCAGTTCTGGATCGCGGAAATCCCGCCGCTCGAATAATCCGGCGAGAACGTGGCGGATCTCCTCCGCCACGCGCAGTTGACGCTGCGACGGGCCGGTCGCCGGCTTCCTCAAGCCGGCACCATCTCCGTCTCGAAGCACTCGACGACGTCGCCTTCCTGCAGGTCATGGAAGTTGGCAAACGAGAGCCCGCATTCGTAGCCGCGCGCCACCTCGCGTACGTCTTCCTTGAAGCGCTTCAGCTGCGACAGTTCGCCATTGTGGATCACCACGTTGTCGCGCAGCACGCGCACGCCTGCGCCGCGCTTCACCTGGCCGTCCGTGACCATGCAGCCGGCGACCTTGCCCGTACGGGTGATGTTGAACACCTTGCGCACTTCCGCGTAGCCCAGGAAGCGCTCGCGTGCCTTCGGTGCCACCTTGCCCTGCACCAGCTTCTCGATGTCGTCCGCCACCTCGTAGATGATCGAATAGTAGCGGATATCGACGCCCTCGCGCTGTGCCAGATCGCGTGCCTGGGCGGTGGCGCGCACGTTGAACGCCAGCACATAGGCATCCGACGCCTTGGCGAGCTGGATGTCGCTTTCGGTGATCTGGCCGACCGCGGCATGCAGGACGCGCACCTTGACCTCCTCGTGCGCGAGCTTCAGCACGGTGGCCTGGATCGCTTCGGCGCTACCCTGCACGTCGGCCTTGATCAGCACCGCGACTTCCTTCTGCTCGCCGGCCTGGATGCGCGCGAGCATCTCGTCCAGCGTGCCCCGCGCACCGGCCGTCACGCCAGCCGCCTTGTCGCGCAGCTTGCGGGTACGGAATTCGGCGATCTCGCGCGCGCGGCTCTCGTTCTCCACCACCACGAAGGGTTCGCCGGCCGATGGCACGCCTGCCAGGCCGAGGATTTCGGCCGGTGCGGACGGTCCCGCTTCGGTGACCGCACGCCCCTTGTCGTCCAGCATGGCGCGCACGCGGCCCCATTCGGCGCCGGCCACCACGATGTCGCCCTGCCGCAGCGTGCCCTTCTGCACCAGTACCGTCGCCACCGGTCCGCGACCGCGGTCCAGCCGGCTCTCGATCACCGTGCCCTCGGCTGGGCGGTCCGGGTTCGCCTTCAGGTCGAGGATTTCCGCCTGCAGCGAGATCGCCTCGGTCAGCTTGTCGAGGCCGGTCCTCTTGGTGGCGGACACCTCCACGTTCTGTGTCTCGCCGCCCATCTCCTCAACCACGACCTCGTAGCTGAGCAGTTCCTGGCGCACCCGATCGGGATTGGCGTCAGGGCGATCCATCTTGTTGATCGCGACGATCAGCGGCGCGCCAGCTGCCTTGGCATGACGGATCGCCTCGATCGTCTGCGGCATCACGCCGTCATCCGCGGCCACCACCAGCACGACGATGTCCGTGACCGAGGCGCCGCGCGCCCGCATGGCGGTGAACGCCTCATGGCCCGGCGTGTCGATGAACGTGATCTTCGCGCCGTCCGGCATCTCTACCTGATAGGCGCCGATGTGCTGGGTGATGCCGCCCGCCTCGCCGGCCGCGACATCAGTGGAACGCAGCGCGTCGAGCAACGAGGTCTTGCCGTGATCGACGTGCCCCATGACGGTGACCACCGGCGGACGGGATATCAACTCGTCCTCGGTATCGACGGCACCCTCCAACCCCATCTCCACGTCGGATTCCGACACGCGCCGTGCCCGGTGGCCGAATTCCTGCACCACCAGTTCCGCGGTGTCGGCATCCAGCGTCTGGGTGATTGTCGCCATGACGCCAAGTTTCATCAGCGCCTTCACCACCTCGCCGGCGCGCGCCGCCATGCGGTTGGCGAGTTCCTGCACCGTGATGCTGTCCGGCAGGATCACGTCGCGCACCACCTTCACCTGGTCCGAGCGCAGCCGCTCGAGCTCCGCCTGGCGGCGTTCGCGCTCGCGCTGGCGCCGTACCGAGGCAAGTGAACGGACCCTCTCGTCCTCGCCCTCGATCGCCGCCTGCACATCGATGCGGCCGGCGCGGCGGCCGGCGTCGGTGCCCTTCTTGGCGACGACGGTCTGTGGCTTGCGCGGCATCACCACGCCGCCGGGGCGACGGATCGGCCGTGCCTCGTCTTCCTCCTCGGCTCCCCGGGTGCCGGGCCGGAGACGCAGCGTCTCGGTCGGTGCCGTGGGGGTGGCGGCCGGCGTGGGCGCGGGCGGGCGACGACGCGCCTCCTCGCCTGCCGCAGCGGGTGCGGCAGCCTGGGCGGTGACCGTCGCCTCGGCCACCTTGCGGGCAGCCTCCTCAGCTTCCTGCTGTGCCGCCTCGGCAGCTTCGCGCTGCGCCGCCTCTTCCTCGGCCTTGCGCGCCTCTTCCTCGCGCCGGCGTGCCTCCTCCGCGGCGGACAGGATGGAAATCTTCTCCTGTTCGCGTTCCTGTTCCCGCCGCTCGGCCTCGCGGCGCGCTGATTCGCGCTGCTGCTCGACCAGGGCACGCTGCCGCGCCGCCTGCTCAGTCGCGGTGAGGGCGCGCGGGACCGCTGGGGCGGGCTGGCGCTCGCCTGGCGCCTTGGCCGTGCTGGGCGGCGTGCCCCCAGCCGGCGGCGCACCAGGCGTGCCGACAGGGGCGCGCTTCTTGCGCACCTCGACCTGCACCACCTTGGAGCGGCCATGGCTGAAGCTTTGTCGCACGGAGCCGGCGTCAACAGTGCGGCCGAGTTCCAAGCGGCCTGCTGGCCGCAAAGAGAGCCGGCCCTTGCCGGTATCCTGATCGTTGGTTTCGCTCATCGACTATCCGTCGGCCCCGTCCGTTCTGTTCGCTCAATTCTGCCGGTCTTGCCGCCAGCGCCGTCCCGCCGCAAGCCCCTTAGTCGCGACGCCTCAACGGCGAGCCGCTCGCCCAATCGTCCGGGCGCAATCGCGACGTGCACCACATGGTCACGACCGAACACTTGGCCAAGCGCCGCCGCCGGAAGAGGGTCAAATACCGTGATCCCCTCCCCGCCGCCGCTGAGAAACCGCGTCCGCTCCGCCGCGCTGCCGTCCGAGGCCTGCAAGATCAGTCTGCTCCGACCGGCCCGTAACCACTCGCGCGCCTTGTCGAACCCCGCCACAGCCTGACCAGCCCGCCGTGCGAGTCCGAGCAGCTCGCCAATCCGCCGGGCCAGCGCCGCCTCGAGTACGGCAGCGAGGTCAGAAGGCACAACCACAGGACCGCGTGCGGCCCTGGCGAAGACACGCCCCAGGCCTCCCTGGGCGCGGGCGGTTTCTAGCACATCAACAGTGGCGCTCAACCAGATTCCCCGTCCGGGCAGGGTTGCAGTCAAATCCGGCACCAGCGTCTTATCCGGCGCGACGACGAAGCGAATCAGCTGCTCCTTCGGCAACCGCTCGCGCGTGACGATGCAGCGGCGCAGCGGGCCTGTTTCAGCGTCATCGTCGATCGTCTGTTCCGCCGCCTCAGTCGTTTTGCGCCTCCTGCGGGGCTTCTTCGGTAAACCAGTGGGCGCGGGCTGCCATGATCACGTCATTGGCGGTGGTCTCGTCCATGGCTTCCGCGCCGACGATCTCGATCAGCTCGTCCGACGCCAGATCGGCGAGATCGTCCAGCGTCTTCACGCCCTTTTCGCCAAGCGCCACCAGCATTGCCGGGGTCAGAACCTCGATTGCGGCGACTTCGTCGGTCACGCCGAGCTCGACGCGCTTTTCGGTCAGTTCCGTATCGCGGCGGGCGATGAAGGCTTCCGCGCGGCGGATCAGTTCGGCGGCGATCGACTCGTCGAAGCCCTCGATCGCAGCCACCTCGTCCTCTGGCGTGAACGCCAGTTCCTCGACCGAAGTAAAGCCTTCGGTCACCAGCAGGCCGGCGATCACATCGTCCACATCGAGCGCCTCGACGAACAGGCCACTGCGCCGACGGAACTCTTCCTGGCGCCGCTCGCTCTCTTCGGCTTCCGTGAGGATGTCGATGTCCCAGCGGGTGAGCTGGCTCGCCAGTCGCACGTTCTGCCCGCGCCGGCCGATAGCCAGTGAGAGCTGCTCGTCCGGCACCACGACCTCGACGCGGCCGGCCTCCTCGTCCATCACGACCTTGGTCACTTCGGCAGGCGCCAGCGCGTTCACCACGAAGGTGGCGGACTGCGGCGACCAGGGGATGATGTCGATCTTCTCCCCTTGTAACTCCTGCACCACCGCCTGCACACGACTGCCGCGCATACCAACGCAGGCGCCGACCGGATCGATGGAGGAATCCCGGCTGATCACCGCCATCTTGGCGCGGCTTCCCGGATCGCGTGCCACCGCCTTGATCTCGATGATGCCGTCATAGATTTCCGGCACCTCCTGCGCGAACAGCTTGGCGAGGAAGCCGGGATGCGTGCGCGACAGGAAGATCTGCGGCCCGCGTGGCTCCTCGCGCACATCGTAGATGTAGGCGCGCACGCGGTCGCCGTTGCGAAAGCTCTCCCGCGGGATCAGTTCGTCGCGCCGCAGCAACGCCTCGGCGCGGCCGAGTTCCACCATCAGGTTGCCGTACTCGGTGCGCTTCACCACGCCGTTGATGATCTCGCCGACGCGGTCCTTGAATTCTTCAAACTGCTTCTTGCGCTCGTATTCGCGCACCCGCTGGACGATTACCTGCTTGGCGGTCTGTGCGGCGATGCGGCCGAAATCGATCGGCGGCAGCGGGTCGACCAAATGCTCGCCGAGCTTGATCTCCGGCTTGAACTTCTTGGCGATATGGACGGGGATTTGGGTCTCCTCGTTCTCCACCGTCTCCACAGCCTCGGTCCAGCGCGAGAGGCGCACGTCGCCGGTCTTGCGGTCGATTGTCGCGCGGATGTCCTTCTCGTGCCCGTACTTGGCGCGGCCAGCCTTCTGGATGGCCTGCTCCATGGCTTCCAGTACTTCCTCGCGGTCGATGTTCTTTTCCCGCGCGACGGCGTCGGCGACCAGGAGCAGTTCCGGGCGGGCAATGGCGGTGTCCATTCTGGCCTCTGTTCTAGTTGGTCCGAGGTGGGGTTGCGGTGGCGGCTATCAATGCATCGGTCAGCACCAGTTTGGCACGGCGGATTGCATTGAGGGGCAGCACAATTTCGTTTCCGTCGTCGAGCCGGAGCCGCGCGCCCGTCTCGTCGGCGCCCAACGCGATGCCGGAGAAACGCTTGCGGCCTTCGACCGGCGCTACCGTCTCGGCCCGCGCGAGGTGCCCGGCGAAGCGGTTCCAGTCCTTGGGGCGGGTCAGCGGGCGATCGATGCCGGCGGAGCTCACCTCCAGCGACCAGGCGCCGGGAATCGGGTCTTCCACGTCGAGCACGGCGCCCAGCGCATGGCTGATCGCCTCACAGTCCGCGACGGTGATCTGGCTGCCGTCGGCGCGGTCGGCCATCACCTGCACCGTGGGACGATCGCGGCCGAGCACGACGACGCGCACGAGCTCATACCCCATGCCTTCCAGCGTGGGACCGATGATTGCGGCCAGCCGCGATTCCAGGCTGGCATGCTGCGGTTCCGATGCGTCCAAAACAAAAAAGGCGGCCCGTTAAGGCCACCCTCCGTAACACTGCGGAAGATTGATTTGCGACCGGACAGATAGCGGGGCGCGAGGTCATTTGCAAGGTGCCGCGCGTATCTGCGCTACGATCAACAGCGGATCCCATCGCGCCCCTATGAGGAGGACACTGTGCCAGGCGTATTCCGCCGTTTCGGCCGCCGCTCTCTGATGCTCGCTGCTCTTTCGCTTGGGGGAACACCTTCGAAGCCCGCCGATCATCATATGACGGCAAACGAGGTGCGGGCGGCGGTCGCGGCAGTCCGCCGGGCAAGGTCGATCTGTCCGGCAGGGACATGAGCCACGCGGACCTCACCGGCCTCGATCTGAGCGGGGCCAAGCTGGCCGGCGCGAATTTCTCCGGGGCCAACATGCATGGGGTCAAGCTGGTCGGAACGGACCTGACGGGTGCAGACCTGAGCAATGCGGACCTGACCTTCGCCTGGATCATGCGTGCCAACTTCACCGGCGCTCGCCTGCGTGGCTCCACGATGCAGACGGTCGTCACCTCGACCGGGATGGAGAACACGCCCGATCAGGCTGCGACGTTTGTCGGGGCCGATCTGTCGGACGCATCGATCACCGTGCATTTCAGCTTCGATGACATGCGCGGCGCAAACTTCGCGAACGCCCGTATGACGGTGAACATGGCGAATCAGTCGATGGGTCTGCTGCGTTCCGAGTTCATCAGCGCCAATCTCAACGGTGCGAACTTCACCGGCGCCGGGCTTGGACATGTCTCCTTCCGTTTCGCCAAGCTGAATGATGCACGCTTCAACGACGCCGATCTGAGCAATGCGGACTTCACCGGCGCTTACCTGACCGGCGCCGACTTCACCAACGCGAAGGTCCAAGGTGCGACCTTCGGGAGCGCCACGCTGACCGGCGTCAAAGGTCTCGATCAGTCCGCTATCGCTGGGAGCGCAAAATAGCTAGCCCACCAGTGTATAGGCAGCGAGGATGACAACGCCGCTGACGGCGATCGTGGCATGGGCGCCAATGACGAGGCCTGGGATACGCCGATGGCGCAGGCGGACGAGGATGATCGGAACCGCCAGGATAAGGGCGATGGCCAAAAGCGCTGCGGCGACGCGTCCGAAGTCACCGACACCCGTGGCCGCGCCGCGAGACGGCCCGCGCAGCGCCAGCAGCAATGCGATGAAGCCTGCGACGCCGATCAGCCCGTGAAGCGCGCCGTATATCGGACCGGGCGGCCGGCGCTCAGTCCGCAGATGCAATGCTGCGAGGACCGCGCCGAGCAGGGCGGTGGCGAGCAGCAGCGCGAAGGCCAGAAGCAGCATGAGACGCCGAACGCACTACCCCGCTGATCGGAATTTCTCGACACTCGCCCAATCGAGTTCCATCCCGAAGCCAGGTGCTTCGGTCAGATGCACCATTCCGTCCTTCGTGTGCGCGCCGCCACGATGGATACCGTGATGGATCGGATGGCGGGTGGGATCTCCGTGGGATTCCGCCCCGAACGCCGCATCACCGAACGCCGACACGAGATGCGCATGAACATGCAGCGCCGAATGCGGTGCGATCACGACACCCTTCTGCTCCGCATAGTGCGCGATGCGCAGCGATTCGGTGAAGCCGGCGGCGCGCGTTGAATCGAACTGCACGAAGCCGATCGCGCCGGAATCGATGAAGTCGCGTACCGTGTAGCGGTGCCATTCGCGCTCGCCATGCGCCAGCGGGATCGGCGATGCCGCAGCGAGGCGCACGTAGTCGGCAGGCTGGAGGTACCAATGCAGCGGCTCCTCCAACCAGAAGATGTCGTACGGCGCAACTGCCTCGGCGAAGCGGATACAGCCGGCGACGTCGTAGGGCGCATTCATGTCCAGCATCAGCTTCACGTCGGGCCCGATCGCCTCGCGCACAAACCGGATCCGCGTGACCTCGTCCGCCAGTGACAACGCGCCAGTCTTCAGCTTCACCGCGCGATATCCATCGGCGACGAAGCCAGCGTATTCCTCGGCACAGCGTTCCAGCGGCTCGCCTTCGCGGTAGTACCCGCCGGTCGCGTAGGTAAAGATCTCGGTGCGCGTACCGCCGAGCAGGCGGAACACCGGCATGTTGACCGCCTTGCCCTTAAGGTCCCACAGCGCGATATCGATTCCGCCGATCGCCGCCATGATCTGCGGGCGTTGGTTGCGTGGCAGCGGCGCCGGCATGCCGTCCCAGCCACCTATACCGCCCGGTCGTGGCGAGGTCAGCGAGAACAGTTTCTGCCAGATCTCGGCGTGACCCAGCGGGTCCATGCCGCTGATCACTCCGGCGAAGGTGTGCACGAGATCGCAGATCAGCTTCTGCGGGCCGCCGGCAATCTCACCAAATCCGATGAGGCCCTGGTCGGTACGGACCTCGACCAGCACCATCTGATCGCGCTCCATGCGCTCATGCGCGGTCCAGCGCGGCTGGGCGTAAGCTGCCGAGAGCGGATGAGCGAGAATTTCCGTGATCTTCATAGCGGGATCGCCAGCAGTGTGTCGAAGCGCGAGCTATCGCACACCACGATGCGCTCGGCGAAACGTAGCGCATCGCCGTCATCGCGGACACGATCGAGATAGACCCCGGCGGCGAACAGATCCATCCGGCCATCGCGCATGGTACGGACCACCAGGAACGGTGTCTCGGCGGCGATGTCCTCGCCCTGGCGCAATGCCGGCATTCCCACGATGTGGCGGTAGCTCTGCCGCTCGTAGATGTTCGCCTCGCGCAGCGCCGCCACGCGGTCGGTCAGCATCGCGCGCGAATCTGCATACACGACGCCGGCCGCATAGCCGCGACGCTGGTTGTCGGCCGTGGTGATCTTGTAGACGCAGTCTTCCAAGAACAGCCCAGGCCAATCCTCCAGCCGGTCGGCATCGATGCAGTTCGCGTACTCGGTGTTCAGCGCCGACAGGCGGAACAGCGTCTCGGCGTCGCGCATCACAGGCCCATGTGCATGCGATAGGCCTTCCAGAACGCGCGCACCGATGCCTCGGTCGCGCGCGTCTCATCTGTCTCGGCGCCTGCACCGCCCATTTCGATGACCGACAGCTCGTCCGCAGCCGCGGCGATACCACGCTGCACGAAGCCACCGACCGCGCCATCCTCCATCGACACATAGCCCGCCGGCCCGACCAGATTGTTCTGCTTCAGCCGATGTGTGCGCAGTTCCGGCGAGTTGTCGGTGAAGCCGAGATAGGTCCAGTTCAGATCGGTCGAATCTACGCCGCGCGGCACGATCTGCCGCACCGCGACCGCATTGTGCACCTGCTGCAAGATGAATCCTGGGAAGATCGACAGGATCTGCAACTGAATGTCGTCGTGGAATTCGTCGTGCATGCCGAGCACGCTTGGATCGGCGAGGCGGAAGCTCTCCTTGTCCGAACGCAGTCCCTGATAGCTGTTGTCTGTCCCCTGTGGTGGCGCCAGCGTGGTCGAAGCGTGATGCTCGCCGGTCTCGCTTACCAGCACGCCGCCGCCGGAACTGAGGCGGGTGATGCGGAAGGTGGCGAAGAACAGGTGCAGCAGGCTGGCGTGGTAGGTGTCGCGCACGTTCTCGAAATAGAGCTTCCAGTTGTTCGGCAAGGTCTGGGTGAATCGGCCGATGATTTCCAGTTGCCGATTGCCGATCACGCGGCGTACGCGGCCGGCGATCTCGGGGCCGAGCCAGGTTTCGAACCTTGGCGCGTCGGGCGACAGTGTGCCGAATACCATGCCGCAGAACGTGGTGACTCGCAGCTTGCGCGGACCATGCTGCGTCATGTCGAAGTCGGCCGGCATGCCGCCTTTGCCGTTGACGCCGCGGCTGAACGCGATCGAGCGCAGATTGCCGCGCAGATCGTAGCGCCAGGAATGATAGACGCACTGGAAGTCCTTCACCGACCCGCTGTCGTCCAGACAGATCAGCGCGCCGCGATGCGCGCAGCGGTTCTCGAACGCGACCAGCTCGCCGTCCTCGGCGCGCACCGCCACGACGGGCATGGAGCCGACGAACGTGGTGCGATAGTCGCCAACGTTGGGAAGCTCGGTCTCAAGGCATAAAAAATTCCAGACGGGACCTTCGAACAGGCGCTTCTGCTCGAGGGCGAGGACGTCGGTATCCGTGTAGACCCAGTACGGGATGCGGGTCAGGCCGGCGGGCCAAATACGGTCGATGACTGCATCCATTGACGCGTCCTCCTCAGTTCAGTCTCGGGTCCGGCACGCGCGCCGCGACAAGAACATCGACCGAAGTCGCACCGGCGGCAAGCAGCGCATTGGCGCAGGCATTGGCGGTCGCACCAGACGTCATCACATCGTCGACCAGCAGCACCCGCCTGTCGATGATACGGCGCGCACGCGATGGCCGCACCGCAAACGCACCCGCGACTTCGGCCGCACGTTCCGTCGCCGACTTCTCGCCGAGTGATTCGGTTGCGCGCAGGCGATGGAGTGCGTCGGGCACGCACGCGCGGCCGGCGATCCGACCGACCGCCTTCGCCAGCAATGCCGCCTGGTTATAGCGGCGACGGAACAGCCGCCCGCGATGCAGCGGCACGGGCACCAGCAGATCCGCCTCGCGCAGCAACGCGGCGCCTACGCGCGCCATGTGCGGCGCGAGCACTGTGGCAAGCTCGGTACGGTCGGCGTGCTTGAACGGCAATATCAGCCGTCGCCCCTGTGCGTCATAGCGCAGCGCAGCGCGGGCACGCTGGAACACGGGCGGTGCGCTGCGGCAGCCGGGGCAGAGGTGTTCGATGCCGCCAAGGGCCGCGTTCGCGAACGGAACGCCGCAGCGTATGCAAAATGGCTCGGTGATGAAGCCGGTCTGCCTGAAACACTCGGCACACAGCAGGCCAGGCGCATCGACGGGCGCACCGCAGGCGGCGCAGTGCGGCGGCAGCAGCAGGTCGAGCAGCGCGCGGCCGGCCCGCCACCCGAGCTCAGTGAGCGGCAGTTGCCTCGCCAACACCGAACGCCACCGTGTCGTCGCGTCTGATCTGGTTCGCCAGCTCGATCTCCCAGGTGAGATAGGCGTGCATGGCCTCCTCGACGCCGGAGTTCCGGTCGTAGGCGCGCAGGTAGCTGTCGATGCAGGCTTCGTCCGGTGGCGTTGTGCGGTCCTTCACCAGCGGCCGCCCGAACGCGCGCCATGCGTCGGTGCCGCCCTCCAGCACCCGAACCTCGGCCTTGCACAGCGCCGCCACCTCGTCGACCGCAAGCCGCGCAGCGACACCGTCCGGCGAGGTGATCACCACGTGCCTCATCGCGGCAAGTTGTGGTTTCAGTGCATCGAGCCGTGTCCGCACGCCCCAGAGCGCGCCGGGGATATGGCCCTCGCGGAAATCAATGCTGCGGGCGAGATCGATCACCACCGTGCCGTCTCCACTGTCGAGCAGCGCCACCACGCCGGTCACGTCGATCATGGGCGTCTTGGCGGCCAGCTCGGGCACCGCGAGGCGCTCGCGGCCAGTGGTGCTATTGCGTCCAGGCCGCCCTCCACCACGAACACGTCACGATGGCCCATCTGACGCAGCCAGGCGCCCGCCATACGGGCACGTACGCCGCTGTCGTCGACCAGCGCGACGCGCGCGTTGCGCACGCCGATCCATTGATCCGTCGCCTGCACCAGTTGCCCGCCGGGCGCGCTGACACTCCCCGGGCGGTGACCGGCGCGGTACTCCGCAGGATCGCGGACATCCAGCACATACAGCGTGCGGTCCGCATCATCCTCGAGGCGAGCGAGGTCGATGGCGCCGATCACGCCCACACCGGATTGCTCCGCGAACGCCTGCGCGCGCTGCAATGCGGTCGCCGCGGTCTTCGGCTTGCCTGGCGCGAAGCGGTCTGTCCGGCCGCGATCGCAGCGGAAGCCCGCCAGCTCCCAGCCCATCGTGCCGTTGCGCAGCGCCACGACCTTGTTGGGTATACCAGCGCGACGCAGGCTCTCGGCGCCCATGATGCTGCGTGTCCGCCCGGCGCAGTTCACCACCACGAGGGTCTTCGGATCGGGGGCGATGTCGCCGATGCGATACACCAACTCGCCGCCCGGCACGCTGATGCCGGTGGGGATCGACATGCGCACGAACTCCTCGTGCGTGCGGCTGTCCAGCACCACGATGTTCTGTCCCGCGTCGATCCACGACTTCAGTTCCGGCGGATCGACGCTCTCGGTGCCGTAGTGATGCTCCACCCACTCGCCGAACGCCTTCGAGGGGACGTTGACGCCCGAGAACAGCTCGTAGCCTGCGGCCTCCCAGGCCTTGGTGCCGCCGTCGAGCACGGCGACATCGGTGCAGCCGATGCCCTCCAGCCAGCCGGCAAGCTGCTCGGCCAGACCGCGTCCGTCGTCGACACAGCAGACGCGCACGGTGAGGCGTGGCAGCAGCGCACGCGCGCGCATTTCGCGTTTCGACAGCGGACAGGGCACCGCCCAGAACAGGTGCGAGGCGCCGAACTCGCCATCCTCGCGGGCGTCCAGCAATGCCAGTTCGTGACCATCGAGCAGCCAGGTATGCAGCGTCTTTGCGTCGATGCGTTTCATGGCGGCCTCCGACGGGCAGCCTAGGCGCGCCGGTGAACGCTTGGCAACGACGGGTGACGAGCGCACAGGGAGGTGATGGACCCGGAGGTGTTCGACCGAGGCGCGGTGCGGCGTCACCATGACCGTGCCGCGCGCACGGTGGGCAGCGTCGCCGAGGTGCTGCGCGATGCGGCAGGCCGACTACTCGATCGACTGGACGATACGACCCGGCGGTTCACACAGGCGCTCGATGTCGGCGGCCGGGGCGTGGTGGCGCCGCTCCTGCGCGCGCGGGACATCGAGGTGGTGAGCTGCGACCTCTCACCGGCGATGGCGGCGCTGAATGGCGGGCTGGCAGTTGCGGCGGACGAAGAGTTCCTGCCGTTTGCCCCCGCCAGTTTCGACCTGGTGGTGGCGAGTTTGTCGCTGCACTGGGTGAACGACCTGCCCGGCGCGCTGATCCAATTACGTCTGGCTTTGCGTCCGGGAGGTCTGCTGCTGGCGAGCCTGCCGGCCCTCGGGACGCTGGGAGAGCTTCGGCAGGCATTGACCGAGGCCGAGGCGGCACTGACCGGCGGCGCCGCGCCACGCGTTTCGCCGTTCGTTGACCTGCGTGACTGCGCGGCACTGCTGCAGCGCGCCGGCTTTGCACTGCCGGTTGCGGATGTGGAGGAGGTCCGGCTGCTCTATGCCGATCCGCTCGCGCTGCTACACGACCTGCGCGCGGCGGGCGAGGCGAATGCGCTGCGCGAGCGCGACCGGCGCCCTCCAGCGCGCGAGCTGTTCCCGGCTGCGCTGGCCGCATTGCCGTTTGATGATGGGCGTGTTGCGGTGACGCTGCGGGTCGCCTGCATGACCGGATGGGCGTCGTGATGAAGCAGCGCCTGATGGGCCAGTTGTAGCCCCAATTGATAATCTCTTCGTAATCATTCGTTCAGCAGTTTGGCCGCAATCTCCGCGGACGAAACCATTCCCGCGGGAGCCTGTGCGCTTGCCGAGGAGATGTTCAAAATGAACGATCGCATCACCATGGACTCCGCTCACGTCTATTCTCGACACGAGCCGGCGAGCGTGCTCCACGCCAGAGCCTCGGAATACCGCCGTATGGCGGCGACGGCTGGCAACGCCACGGACTTGCGGGCACTCGATGATCTGGCAGTCCGTTTCACGGAACTGGCGGAAGAACGCGCGGCGGAAGAACGCATGGCCACGCGCGGCGCAGTTGAGCCAACCGTTCTGCCATCTCTTCAGGCGCTCAAGATGGCCACCGATATAGTTCGCAAGGGGTACATCCTCCCGGAGACGATGCTGCATCCGGTCATCAAGAGTTCAATAATGCAACTGGCTTATCGATTGTCAGCCTATGGCCTGGTCCCAGCGGAGCCGGAGCTGACGGCCGCGGCCGATAGACAGCGTCGCAGCAGCCAACACATCCTCGTTGTGGACGACTCCGCTGATGTGCTGGTGGCCGTACGCGCCTTCCTCTTGGGTGAAGGCTATGTAGTTGTGTCTGCTGCGGACGGAGACACCGCGCTGCGGCTGGTTACGAGCGACCCGGAAATCGACGTTCTGATCACCGACTTCGTCATGCCGGGGCTGTCCGGTGTCGAGTTGATCACCCAGGCGATACAGATACGGCCGGACCTCAAGGCGCTGATGATCACCGCCTATCCGGGCGCCGACGGATTGGCGGAACTGCCATCGCATATCAAGGTGCTCACGAAGCCATTCCGCCGCGCTTTCCTGCTCGCACAGGTGAAGGCCCTGGTAAGCGAGGCGCCGCCGACGCTACCGGACGAGGCGATGGAGCTCGTCGAGAATTGATCAGTCTGAGAGCTGGCTTCGTCGGAGGCAGCGATGTGCAGCGCGGCAAGGCGGCTGCACCATCGTGATCCCCGCTAGTCTGAGGAGACGCTGGGAGCCATCATCTGCGAGTGACGCGCTTGCTTCCCCGCGTCATGCCGGGCCAGACGACTTGGTGCGGCTGTGCCGAACTTGAAGCTGTCATTTCTCCGCTGTGGTCGGCCTGGTCGGCCAGCTTGTCGCTCACGCCACGCGATGGACGGCACGCAGTACCGGCTCGATAGAGATCGCCGAGGCGAAGGCGTGTACCGCGGCGGCGTTTCGCCGACCGAGCACGGCGGCCGGCCTCGACGCAGTGACCTTGCACTGATCAGGGAATGCCGGCCGGTCAGTCGCCGCCGGCCTGCTCCATCGCTGCCTGCGCCCGTCGTTTCAGTTCCGCCGGCGCCACGTCCTCGATACGGGTGGCGATCCACCACATATTGCCGAACGCGTCCTTCACCCCGCCGCTGCGATCGCCGTAGAACTGATCGGTCGGCGGCTGCACCGTTGTAGCTCCGGCGGCCAGCGCGCGCTGATACGTCGCGTCTACGTCATCGACGTACACGTAGAGCATCGCCTGCATCGGCGCGTGCTCGCCACGTGCGTCGCCCATCATGACGACCGAATCGCCGATGCGCACTTCGGCATGGCCGATGCGGCCGCCGGGCGCGGCAAACCGCTCGAACTCTTCCGCATCGAACACCTCCGCGAGAAAATCGATCAGCTTCGCTGCTCCCTCCACGACAAGATATGGCGTGATGGCGTGATAGCCATCGGGCTTGGCCTTGACCGCCATTGTTCACTCCTCTTCCTTGGGTGGCATGAACCCAAGCTGGGGAGCGGTCCGGCGCCATGCAAAGGCAGGGCTGTGAACGGTCGCGTGAGCCACACTTGTTTCGGCATCGCGTCGGCGCTACCCAGTGCCCGTCCAGCAGAGGAGCTGATCCATGGCGCAGGCGATTTGGCCAGTGATGCTGGTGATCCTCGACGGCTTCGGCTGGCGTGAAGAGTTGGCCGACAACGCAGTCCGTCAGGCGCGCAAGCCGAACTTCGATCGGTTGTGGCAGAGCTGCCCGCACGCCTTCCTGCACACCTCCGGTGAGGACGTTGGCTTGCCGGAGGGCCAGATGGGCAATTCGGAGGTCGGTCATCTGAACATCGGCGCCGGCCGGGTTGTGATGCAGGAGCTGCCGCGCATCAGTCAGGCTGCCAAGGACGGCAGTCTCGCCCGCGCGCCGGCGCTGACCGAACTGATCGCGAAAATGCAGGCGTCGGGCGGCACCTGCCATTTGTTGGGCCTGATGTCGCCGGGCGGTGTGCACTCGCACCAGGATCACGCCGTCGCGCTGGCCGATATCCTGCACAAGGCGGGCGTGAAGACGGTCGTGCACGCACTGACCGACGGCCGCGATACCCCGCCACGTTCGGCCGCGGACGACATCGAGTGGCTACAGGGCAAGCTCCCCCAAGGCGTGCCGATCGCCACTGTCATCGGCCGGTATTTCGCCATGGATCGCGACAAGCGTTGGGATCGCGTGTCCAAGGCCTACGCCGCGCTGGTGGAGGGCGAGGGCACCAGGTTTGACGACCCGGTCAAGGCCGTGCGGGACAGCTACGCGCACGATGTGACGGACGAATTCATCCCGCCAGCCATCATCGGTGAGTACAAAGGCATGCAGGATGGCGATGGCATCCTGTGCTTCAACTTCCGCGCCGACCGTGTGCGCGAGATCCTCGGCGCGCTGCTGGAACCGGAGTTCGATGGCTTCCCGCGCAAACGCGCGATCCAGTTCGCCGCCGCTGCGGGAATGACGCGCTATTCGGATGAGCTCGCGCCCTATCTGGGGGTGTTGTTTCCGCCGGAGAAGCTGGACCACATTCTGGGTCAGGTGGCGGCCGAGGCGGGTCGTGCGCAGCTCCGCACCGCGGAGACCGAGAAGTATCCGCACGTCACCTATTTTCTCAACGGCGGCCAGGAGACAACCTTCCCTGGCGAGGACCGCATCATGGTGCCGTCGCCGAAGGTCGCGACCTACGACCTACAGCCGGAGATGTCGGCCCCTGAGCTCACCGACAAGGTTGTGGCGGCGATCGACTCGGAAAAATACGACCTGATTGTGCTGAACTACGCCAACCCCGACATGGTCGGCCACACCGGCAGCCTGCCTGCCGCAATCAAGGCGGTGGAAACGGTGGACGCCGGTCTCGGCCGCATCGCTTCAGCGGTAGAGAAGCAGGGTGGTGCACTGCTGGTTACCGCTGACCACGGCAACTGTGAGTTGATGCGCGACCCGGCGAACGGCGGCCCGCATACCGCTCACACCACCAACCCGGTGCCGGTGCTGCTGATGGGCGGTGACGCGACCGCGCTGAAGGACGGCAGGCTTGCCGACGTCGCGCCGACCCTGCTCGAACTTATGGGCCTGAAACGGCCGCGCGAGATGACTGGCAGTTCATTGATCCGTGCCCATGCGGCGCGCGCTGCGGAATAGCCTGCTTCCTCTGATCGCTTTGATCGCGGTCGCCGCTCATCCGGCCCGACCGACCAAGGAGGACGCTGCCCGCCGCGCAATGGAGCAGGCCGAGCGTGCCCGGGTGGCTGAGCAAACCGCCCAGCGTCAGGCGGCCGCCCGCGCTGCCGCCGCTGCTGCCGAGGAACAACGCCTGGCCGAAGACAAGGTCGCCGCGGTCGCACGGCTGCGCCAGGCGGAGGTAGCCACTGCCGCGGTGGCTGCGCGGATGGACGGATTGGCGGCGGATCGGCGGAGGGCACAGGCGAGCATGGCGGCCACTGCCGAAACGATGCAGCCGCTGCTGCCGCTGATCGAGCGGCTGTCGCTGTTCCCGGCCGAGACTCTGTTGGCCGTCCCCGCGAGCGCGGAGGACACGCTGCGCGGCGTGCTCGTACTGCGTGGTCTGGCCAGCCAGCTCGGCCATGACGCCGCGACGCTGCGCCGTGAACAGGTCCGGTTGGACGCGGCCACCGACGCGCTCCAGGCCGAAGTGCCGCAATTGGCCGCAGCGCAGGCAAGGCAGCAGTCTGAAGCCGCCGCGTTGGACCGGCGTATCGCCGCAACAGATGCCGGCCGCATTCATGCGGAGAGCGAAGCTGCGGCAGCGGAGCAGCGTGCCGCGGATCAGGCGGCGCGAGCCGAAACACTGCGCGGGATGCTCGCCGCGCTGGAAACGCAGCGTGTGGCGGAGCAGGCGAGGGCACGCGATGACGCTGTCCGGGCGCAACGCCAAAAGCGCGGTGACGAAGCAGCCGCCGCGCGAGTGCGCCAGACTGAACTGGAGCGGCCGACCGGCGCGGGCACAATCGCAAGCGCGGCGCAACCGCGCGGTCAGCTCACCGCACCGGTCGCGGGGACCATCGTCCATTCCTGGGGTGATGCCACGGAGGGCGGCCCGGCCACCGGTATTTCCTACCGTGCGCCGCCGGCCGCCCGCGTCGTTTCGTTATGCAGCGGCCGCGTCGTGTTTGCCGCGCCGTTCCGCAGTTATGGGTTGCTATTGATCGTCGACTGTGGCGGTGGCTACCATGCCGTGCTCGCCGGTTTCGACCGGCTCGACGTGAGGGTTGGACAGCCTGTCGGCGCGGGTGAACCGGTCGGGGTCATGCCAGGCTGGGAACCCGGAAAACAGGGTAATCGGCCCGCACTCTACGTCGAGTTGCGCCACGACGGGCAGCCGGTGAACCCCGGCGCCGTGGTTGAGAGCAAGCGGTTAACCTCTCACACACGTAAGATTTGAATACTGGACGGCGAAGCCGCCAACGCGCGAAAAGATGATTTTGGTTATTCCTGCGTCCGCCTACTGGGCGACCGCACTCGAAGGATGAAACGAATGGACTATCGCTCCCGGCGTCTGCGCACCGGCCTGCTGCTCGGCACGGCCTTCCTGGGCGGCGTCGCCATCGGCCCCGCGTCCGGCCTGATCAGCCGCCATCTCGGCTATGATCTCGGCCTGTCGGCGTTCGCGGCGCAGGACAGCAACCGCACCGACACCTATCGGCTGCTCACCCTGTTCGGCGACGTGTTCGAGCGGGTGCGCGCCGAGTACGTCGATCCGGTGAGCGACAAGGACCTGATCGAGAATTCGATCAACGGCATGCTGACTGGCCTCGACCCGCATTCCAGCTACATGAACGCCAAGGCGTTCCGGGACATGCAGGTGCAGACCAAGGGCGAGTTCGGCGGTCTCGGCATCGAGGTCACCCAGGATAACGGCTTCATCAAGGTGATCAGCCCGATCGACGACACGCCGGCATTCAAGGCCGGGGTGAAGGCGGGCGACATCATCACCGCGCTGGATGGCAAGACCGTGCAGGGTCTTTCGTTGCAGGACGCGGTGGACATGATGCGTGGGGCGCCGAACTCGAAGATCACGCTGACGATCAAGCGTGAGGGCAAGGACCAGCCGATTGAGGTCTCGATGCTGCGCGAGATCATCCACATCCAGGTGGTCAAGCATCCGGCTGGAGCCGGACAACATTGGCTATGTGCGTCTGACACAGTTCACCGAGCAGGCCGATCCCGCTCTGAAGCAGGCGGTGAAGGCGCTGAAGCAACAGGCGGGCGGTAAGCTGAAGGCGCTTATTCTTGACCTGCGCAACAACCCGGGCGGACTGCTTGACCAGGCAGTGGCGGTGTCCGGCGACTTCATAAACCAGGGTGAGATCGTCTCCACCCGAGCACGGCATACGGAGGACGCGCAGCGCTGGGACGCCAAGGGCAACGACATCATCGATGGCGTGCCGCTGGTGGTGCTGATCAACGGCGGGTCGGCTTCATCCAGCGAAATCGTCGCTGGCGCCCTGCAGGACCATCAGCGTGCCGTCCTGCTGGGCACGCGCAGCTTCGGCAAGGGTTCGGTCCAGACGGTGATCCCATTGCCGGGAAATGGCGCCATGCGACTGACCACGGCGCGCTATTACACGCCGTCTGGCCGCTCGATCCAGGGTGAAGGCATCAAACCTGACGTGGCGTTGCCGAGTCACGGGAAGAGACGCCGCGCTTTGGGCCCGAGCGCGAGGCCGATCTCAATCATGTGCTGAAGAACGAGGGCGGCACCCCGGACACCCCGGCTGCGCCGCGGACCGATCTGCCGCCGATCGCCAAACAGATCCCGGCCAAGCCGCCGGAGGGTTTCCCGAAGTTCGATCCGGCCAAGCCCGACGACACTGACTTCCAATTGCAGGAGGGATTGGCGCTGGCAAAGGCAATGGCGGGGCAGAACCGCGTCATCGCCAACTGACCCTCCGGTGCTGGCTGGGCCGCGGCAATTCTTCGCCGGCTGGCGTGGCCTTGGCCGGTTCTGGCTACTCGTCGCAAGCGTGCTCGCGGCGTCGCGGCATAGCGCTGCAGCTCGCCGGGCCGTTGGCTCCTCCGGCTCCGCGCGAGGCTTCGGTCGCGGCCCCGGCGAGGCCACCGCCCCCGCCGGAGCCGACCAATCTGGCCCGCCAGGAGGTGGTGAAGGCGCCCCCGACACAGCGACCTGGACGCGATACGCCCGGGCCGATCGCCGATCCCGATCCGGCTCTGGCGGAGCCGGCGCCAGGGTCGACATCCGATCTGCTGCCCCGCATCGCTGCCGACGAGCGCATGCCGATGCAGGTTTATGCCGCGGGCTTCGACAGCAGCACGCGGCGTCCTCGGGTCGGCTTGCTATTGGCCGGAGTGGGCCTCAATCAGAACGACAGCGATACGGCCATCCACTCCCTGCCCGGCGGCGTCACGCTCGCTTTCTCGCCCTACGCTCAGAACGTCGCAAGGTTGTTGAGCGCCGCGCGTCTGGCCGAGCACGAATACCTGCTCTCGATCCCAATGGAGCCGCAGGGGTTTCCACTGAATGATCCCGGCAAGCAGGCGCTGATGACGAACCTCTCCCCGGAGCAGAACCACACGCGGCTGGAATGGCTGCTGTCGCGCATCGGCGGATATGTCGGCGTGACCGGCGCGGAGGGCAGCCTGCGCGGTGAACAGATTCGCCTCGCTGCCCGACGGGATCGATCCGATACTAGCGGAGCTGGCGCAGCGCGGTCTGCTGTACGTCGATCCGCGGCCTGGGGCGGCCCCGTTGCCGCTGGTGTGGAGCAGAACCGTGGATCTCGTGGTGGATGAACCTGGTGCGGCAGCGGACATCGATGCAAAGCTGGTACAGCTCGCTCGGCTGGCGCGCGAGAAGGGCAGCGCGCTCGGTTTTGCCGGCGCGGTGCGGCCGATCACCACACAACGGCTTGCCGCGTGGGCAAACGGTCTGCCGGCAGACGGATTGGTGCTGGCTCCGGTCAGCGCCCTCGTGCGGGCGCCAGCGGCACCGTGAGCGCATTGCCCTACCGGCCGAACGTCGGCGCCGCTCTGTTCAATCGGGATGGGCGCGTGTTCGTCGCGCGGCGTGCCGATCTGCCGAACGCGGAAGGGCCGGCCGGCGGTTGGCAACTGCCGCAGGGTGGCATCGATCCGGACGAGGAGCCGCGTGCGGCGGTGCTGCGCGAGCTGGCGGAGGAAATCGGCACCGACCGGGCCGAGATCATCGGCGAGCATCCCGAGTGGCTGACCTACGACCTGCCGCCTGACCTGATCGGCGTGGCGCTGGGTGGGCGGTATCGCGGGCAGACGCAACGCTGGTTCGCGCTGCGTTTCACAGGCGAAGACCGCGATATCAGGCTGGATATCGACCCGCATCCGGAGTTCGATGCTTGGCGCTGGACGGAACTGGCGGAACTGCCGACGCTGGCGGTCGGTTTCAAGCGGGCCATTTATGAGGTGCTGGCGCTGGATTTCGCGCGGTTCGCGCAGGCATCAAGGATGCGCGAATGACCTGAGACCATTTACAAATCTCAGAATCCAGGCGGGCGCTTCATTAGGTGTGATTATGCGATTTCTGATGATTGCGCTGATACTGTGGCCGAGTGGATGACCTCTCCGCTGATGGCGGCGACTTCCAGTAATTCGCGTGCGAAATCCTCCTCTGGCAGAATCGCCTGCGCACCGACCAAAACCTCGGTAAGTGTGCGCGCGAGCCAAGCCACCTCGATTGGCTGGGCTGTGGCGATGTCATTCAACAATTTGGGTATTGCCTCATGCAACTGCGCGGCCTCTGCCTGCATCAGCGGCAGCCAGCGCATGCGGAAGATGGCCTGAACCAACCGCATAAGATGCTGCCGTTGCGACAGCGGCAACGGAACTTGGGCAAACACCTCCATGTGCGCGTACGCTGTGGTTATCAGGGGCGTGCGCCAGCGCTGCTCACCCAACACATCGTCCAACGGCACACCACGGTTGCCCTGCTCCGTCATAGCACGCGCCAGCCGCAGCACCGGCTGCCCACCGCCGCGCCGCCAATACATCGGTTCCGGGACGTGGCGTATCTCGCCGTATAGTGCGAGTTCAGCCAGAACGACATGATCGAAGCCAGCGCGGTAGCGCATCATTGACAGTCGATCCACGGCATCACGCCGGTAAATACCCCAGAAACTCGGCGCGCTCGTGTAGTGCTGCATCACATGCTGCACGCGGGCCATGACGTTGGGACCCGTCGCATTCAGCAGATGTTCTGGTGGGTAATAGTAGTCAACGTGATCCGTGGCCGTGAACACCAAACCCGCCGCATGACACATCACACAGTCTGGAAACGCCATCAGGACAGCCATGAGTTGCTCGATATACTCCGGCGAGATTAAATCATCGCTGGTCTTGGGCATGACGAAATCGGCGTCACCAAACCAGAAGGCACGCTGGACATTGGCAACCAGACCGACGTTGTGGCGATTGCGCTTGATGCGGATCGTTGGATGGGCGGCAGCGTAGTTCTCAAGCACCTCCATCGTCTTATCGTCGGACCCATTGTCAATCACCGTCAGCGACACAGCCGGCCAAGTTTGCGCCAGGACGTTCTCAATCGTCTCACCGATGGTCCGGACGTTGTTATACGTGATTAGGTTTACGTCTACATTGGGTAATGCTGATGCCATTCGTGCCCCACTGACCCGTGTCGCACTCTCACCAAAGGGGCCGCCAAAGCTACGATCGTGATTTATACTGCGGGCATACACAACACTCCGATGGGCGTCATACACGGAGTATGACAGCCGCGCTTGCTGTCGTCACAGCCACCGCGAACTGCGACCTTCCTCAGGTCCGATTAAGAATGTGTGAAATTGCTGCCAATATCTGAACACCTCGCCGTGCCCGCAAGGCAGGCTCTGGAAGGCTTCGCCCCACTAACCGTCAATGCTCATTGACCACACTGACCATCGGAAGCAGCCAGGATGGCCTGGCTGTTCGCCGCCTTCCAACTTGTTGGGAAATTCGTATCATTTCTCGGCCGATAAGAGCTGGCTTTCAGCCTGGACTTCCACGCTCCTGCCGGCCGGGCTGCCGACTCTTAACAACCCGGGAACATCCATAAGGCACATTCGCCGGCATGCAGATCGATCCCGACAAGCTGCCACGCGCCGTGCACTCCAATACGACCTCGGCGAGATCGTCTATTCCGCCGGCGCTCTGCCGCAGTTGCTGCGGTATTCCTTCAACGAGGCGGGCCTCCGACTGTTCGGGAAATGCCTGGCTTCCTCAATGACCCAGCGTTCGAACGCGCGAATGCGCGCGCCGTGACCAACGCCGGCCCCAAGGCCAGAAACAGCGGAGATTTACAATCCGCTGACATTTGCGACTACCTTGTGCCCCGCTCGAGCGCATCGAGCAATCCCCGACGCCTCTCCTCCGATCGCCTGTCGTTCTCTTTCTCAGCCTTCGTCCGGCCATGTCGCGTGCGGTTCTGCTTCGCCTCCGCGGCCGTTGCCTGACGAACGCCGCGCTTCTTCACCGAACGGAGGTTGACGATCTCGCCCATGACGCCATTCTGCGCACACTGTGCCGCATGCACAATCGGGGGAAAGAACCCATGGGCAACACGATCAACCTGAAGGCGTCAGACGGCTTCACACTTTCCGCATACACGGCCGGACCTGCCGCAGGCCCCAAGGGCCTCGTGGTCATCCAGGAGATTTTCGGGGTCAACCATCACATGCGTGACATGTGCGACCGCTTCGCCGCCGAGGGCTACTCAGTCTGCGCACCGGCGCTCTTCGACCGCGCCGAGAAGGGCGTCGAACTTGGTTATGCCCAGGAGGATATCGACAAGGGCCGCGCGTACCGCATGAAGCTGAACGATGCGCAGGTAATGCTGGACGTCGAGGCTGCCGCCGCGCATCTCGCCGGGAAGAAACTCGGTATCGTCGGCTATTGCTTCGGTGGCACTGTCGCCTGGTGGGGCGCCACGCGCACCAACAAATTCGCTGCCTCGTCGTGCTGGTACGGCGGTGGCATCGCCGGCACCAAGGACGAGCGGCCGCACTGTCCGGTGCAGATGCATTTCGGTGAGACCGACGCCTCGATTCCTATGACAGACGTGCAGGCGATCCGCGCCGCGCAACCGAAGGTGGAGAGCTACGTCTACGCGGGCGCCGGCCACGGCTTCGGCTGCGACGAACGTGGCAGCTTCAGCAAGCCCGACTACGAGCTCGCGCAACGGCGCACCCTCGAGTTCTTCGCCAAACACCTCGGCTAGCACGAACCCGCGCGCTGCTCACAAGGCGGCGCGCGATGCGCACAAACCCGTGGGAATGCGTGGACTGCCACGGTATGGCCGCATCGCCCAGCGGTAAGTTGGCAATGACAAATCTTCAATCTGCCAGCCTCGCTGGCCTCGTGGCATTGCTGTGCGCATCGACCAGTTGTGCCCCCGTCCCGAACCCGCCCGCAGCGCAACCTGCGCCAGAGGCAGCAAGCCAGCCGACTATGTCACCAGACTTGCAGGCGGCCGTTCACGACGCAGAGGAACTGGCGCAGCTTCCGCCGGTTGACCCGCACCATATCGATCACTCGGGCCGCAAGCAGCAAGGTCGCGCATCGTACTACGCGTCGCGGTTCACCAACCGAAAGATGGCCAACGGCAATCGCTTCAACCCGAACTCAGACGTCGCTGCCAGCAAGACATTGCCACTCGGCACCGTTGCCAAAGTGACTAATCTGAGCAACGGCAAGACGGCAACGGTGAAAGTGGAGGATCGAGGGCCGTACGTCGACGGCCGCGTCGTCGATCTGACACCCAAGGTCGCCGAACAACTTGACATGAAGAAGGTTGGCGTGAGCCCTGTCGTGGTGGCCCCGATCGCCGTGCCGCAACCAAATGGAGCTGTGAAGCTTGGCGCTGGGGCAGCGGAAGTCAGTCCAGAGGAAGTGACCGCGGCAACCCAGACGACGCAGGCGCCTACCCACTGATCGTCTTCATCCTCGCAGTACCCGTCCCGCGATCGCGTCCAGCTTCGCCACGAGCTGTGGATCGCGCATGTGGCTCGCCGTGATGATCGCGTTGTCGAGTGCATGTTCGCAACCGGCAGGGCACGCTTCTCGCTGCCTGCCGATCTCCGGCACGACGCGCTGCACCAGCGCACGCGCCTTGTCGGCGTTGTCGAGCAGCACGCGTACCACCGCATCGACGGTGACGTGGTCGTGGTCCGGATGCCAGCAGTCGAAGTCGGTCACCATCGCCACTGTGGCGTAGTTCAGCTCCGCTTCGCGCGCGAGCTTCGCCTCCGGCATGTTGGTCATGCCGATCACGCTGCAGCCCCAGGAACGATACAGCTCGCTCTCGGCCCTGGTGGAGAACTGCGGCCCCTCCATGACCAGATACGTGCCGCCGCGCGACACCGGCAGGCCGAGCCCGCGCGCCGCGGCCTCCAATGCGTCGCCGAGACGTGAACAAACCGGATGGGCCATCGATACATGCGCCACGATGCCTTCGCCGAAGAAGCTCTTCTCACGCGCGAAGCTGCGGTCGATGAACTGGTCGACGATGACAAAGTGCCCGGGCGGCAGGTCGGGCTTGAGGCTGCCGACCGCCGAGAGTGACAGCACATCTGTGACGCCGGAGCGCTTCAACGCATCGATGTTGGCGCGGTAGTTGAGATGCGTCGGCGACAGTGGATGGCCACGTCCATGTCGCGGCAGGAACACGCAGTGCACGCCGCCAAGCCGACCGAACAGCAGTGCATCCGACGGCATTCCCCAGGGCGTGGCCACCTGACGCCACACCTTGTCCTCAAGTCCATCGATGTCGTAGATGCCCGACCCGCCAATCACCCCAATGACCGGGTCGATCATCGGCGAACGATCATCAGTGCGTCAGTGCACATCCGCCCACACCTTGCGTTTCACCGCATAGGTCAGGCCCGCCATGATCAGGAAAAACAGCACCCAGCGCCAGCCGATCTGCTTGCGCTGCACCATTTCGGGGTTGGCGGCCCAATAGAGGAACGTGACGACGTCGTGCGCCATCTGCTCAACTGTCGCCGGCGTGCCGTCGGCATAGGTGACCTGGCCGTCATGCAGCGGCGGCGGCATGGCGATCTGATGGCCGGGGAAGTACTTGTTGTAGCTCATCCCCTCCTGCATCTGCATGCCAGCTGGCGGATCGGCGAACCCCGTCAGCACCGCATAGACGTAGTCGGCATGGCCTTCCCGGGCGTTGACGATCAGCGACAGATCGGGCGGCAGCGCGCCGTTGTGGGCGGCACGCGCTGCCTGCTCGTTCGGGTAGGGTGACTTGAACTGATCCGCCGGCGTTGCCGGGCCCTCCTTTGGATTGCCCTGATCATCCACTCCCTGAGGTACCGTGATTGCGGCGGCAATAGCCTTGATCTGGTCCTCGGTCAGGCCGATGCCCGTGAGATCGCGGTAATGCAGATACTGCAGTGAATGACAGACCGCGCAGATCTCGGAATAGACCTGAAAGCCACGCTGCGCCGCGGCGAGGTCGAGGCCGCCGAACGGACCATCGAAGCTCCAATGCTGTGCTGGCGGTGTCGGTGCCTCCTCCTGGGCGGCGGCAGGTGCGGCCACCGCACCAACCACGAGCGCTGTCGCCAGGAACCGACGCAACCAGCGCATCATGCCTTCTCCATCGGCTTGGCAGTGGCCCCTGAGGGCATCGGGCCGCCACCGCTGATGACGGGACGACTGATGCTCTCCGGCAGCGGCCGCGGACGCTCCAGTTTGCCGAGGATCGGCAGGATCACCAGGAAATGCAGGTAGTAGTAGAGCGTGCCGACACGTGAAAGGACGACCCAGATGCCTTCGGGCTTATGCGCGCCGCAGACACCCAGGACGATCACCGCCAAGACCCATACCCAGATGATCTGCCGGTAGATCGGCCGGAAGCGCGCGCTGCGTACCCGCGATGTGTCGAGCCAGGGCAGCACGAACAGGATCAGGATCGAGCCGAACATCATGCATACGCCGAGCAGCTTGTTCGGCACCGAGCGCAGGATCGCGTAGTACGGCAGGAAGTACCACTCGGGCACGATGTCGGCTGGTGTCTGCAGCGGGTTTGCCGGAATGAAGTTGTTGGCGTCGCCCAGGAAGTTGGGCGCGAAGAACACCAGCACCGCCCATACCAGGAAGAACACGCACAGGCCGACACTGTCCTTCACCGTATAGTACGGATGGAACGGCACGGTGTCCTGCGGCGACTTCACATCGATGCCGAGTGGGTTGTTGGATCCTACCACGTGCAGCGCGGCGACGTGCAGGAACACCACGCCGATCAGCACGAAGGGCAGCAGGTAATGCAGACTGAAGAAACGGTTGAGCGTTGGATTGTCCACGCTGAACCCGCCCCACAGGAAGGTCACGATCGGCTTGCCCACGATCGGAAAAGCGGAGAACAGGTTGGTAATGACAGTTGCGCCCCAATAGGACATCTGTCCCCAGGGCAGCACGTAGCCCATGAAGGCCGTCGCCATCATGAGCAGCAGGATCACCACGCCGATCATCCACAGCAGCTCACGCGGTGACTTGTAGGAGCCGTAGTACATTCCGCGGAAGATGTGAACGTAGGTGACGATGAAGAACATCGACGCCCCGTTCTGGTGGATGTAGCGCAACAGCCAGCCGTAGTTCACATCGCGCATGATGTGTTGCACGGAACCGAAGGCGAGTTCCGAATTTGGCTGATAGTTCATCGCCAGGAAGATGCCGGTGGCGATCATCACCAGCAGGGTCACCATCGCCAGTGCGCCGAAATTCCAGAAGTAGTTGAAGTTCTTCGGCGTCGGGAAGGTGCCGTATTCCTTCTGCATCATCGTGAAGATGGGCAGACGGGTGTCGATCCAATTGACCAGCGGGTTGCTGAACTCGCTCTTGTGCATCTCGGCCATCAGGCGATTTCCTTCGTCAGCCGATCTTGACCTTGGTATCGGACTCGAACGCGTAGGGCGGTATCGCCAGGTTGGCCGGAGCCGGCCCGTGGCGCACGCGTCCCGACGTGTCGTATTGGCTGCCGTGGCACGGGCAGAACCAGCCGCCCCAGTCGCCGCGCGGATCGGTCGGCTTGTTGCCAAGAGGCACGCAGCCGAGATGGGTGCAGATGCCGATCAGCACGATCCACGGGTTATGGCCCGGCTTCACCCGCGCCTGATCCGGTTGCGGCTCGATCAGCTGGGACATCTGCACGTCCTCGGCTTCCTTGATCTCCTTGTCCGTGCGGTGGCGCACAAAGACCGGCTTGCCTTGCCAGAGCACCGTGATCCCCTGGCCGACCGATATCGGCGTCAGGTCGACCTCGATGGCGGACAATGCGAGCACGTCCGCCGACGGGTTCATGTAGTCGATGAAGGTCCAGGCGACGGCGGCAACACCGATGCCGGCGGTCGCGCCGGTGACCAGTTTCAGGAAATCACGTTTGGTAACGTCGCCAGGATGACCGTGGGCGATTGCGGCGGCGGACGGATCAGCCATCTTTCCCCTCGACAAAACCCTGGCCTGCCACCGGACGCGCTCGACCGCAGACAGATCGAGAAATCTGCCTGGATTTCAGCCTTGGCACCGCCGGTTGCGGCCACGCGCGGCATACTAGGGGCGTGCCCCGCCCCCTGCAACACACCGCCCGGGTGAACGGTGGCGCCACCTGCCGCCGCTGTATTATTGCGACACACCGTCTAAATCGCGTATCATTGATCAGATTTTACCAAAGGCAGCCTTGCAGGCATTTTCGGTCGGGTCGAAGTCGAAGACGTCAAGAGCGGCTGGGCCAACAGTCCGCGATGCGGGAGGAGCACGGCGCTGGACAGCGAACTCAACTCGTATGCGATCGCGAGCATGGCAGTGCCGGGAGGGCAGCGGACCATGACGGGCAGCGACCAGCCGACGCAGTTCGATCGTGCGACGTGACGCGGCGGTTCTCGCGCTGGGGGCGCTGGCGCAGGAGGTTCGGCTGGAGATGGTCAGCCTGTTGGCTGCCAGCGGGTCGGATGGCCTGCCCGCCGGCGTTATCGCAGCTCGGCTGGGCATCGCACCCGCCTCGCTCTCCTTTCATTTTCAGCAGCTGGTGCGCGCGGGGCTTCTGACGCAGCGACGCCGCAGCCGCTACGTCATCTATGCCGCAAATCTGCGGATGATGGACTGCCTGCTCACTTACCTGGATGGACGCTGGCGCGGTCGACAGCTCAAGGAAGAATTGATGGATCAGCAAGAGCAGCAAGGACGCAACGACTGTTAGGTGCAGCCATAGCAATTGGACGCCGCGCAACGGAGCCGGCAAGTTAGTGCGGCTGCAACAGGCCGGGACGCCATGCCTCCGCATCACGCGCTGAAACCCGCGGCGCAATCGTGGTTCGAATCGCTGCGCGACCGGCTATGCGCCGAGTTCGAAGCGATTGAGGACGTGCTTCCCAACGAACTCCCCGTTGGCCGCTTCGCCCGCACTGAGTGGCCCCGGCCAGGCGGCGGCGGCGGCGCGATGAGCGTGATGCGGGGGCGCGTGTTCGAGAAGGTTGGCGTCAACGTCTCAACCGTGTGGGGAGAATTCAGCCCGGAATTCCGCGCGCAGATCCCGGGGGCAGAGACAGACCCGCGCTTCTGGGCAAGCGGCATCAGTTTGGTCGCGCACATGCGCAACCCACGCGTGCCGGCAGCACACTTCAACACACGGATGCTGGTCACCACGAAAGGCTGGTTCGGTGGCGGCGGCGATCTGACGCCGATGCGGCTCGAAACGCCCGAGGCGGTGGAAGACGCCGCCGACTTTCACGCCACGTTCAAGGCCGCCTGCGATCGCCATGATCCCGCCTACTATCCCGACTTCAAGGCCTGGTGCGACCGCTACTTCTTCCTGCCGCACCGCGACGAGCCGCGCGGCGCCGGCGGCATCTTCTACGATCACCACTTCAGCGGCGACGCCGATGCCGATTTCGCATTCACGCGCGACATTGGGCTGGCGTTCCTCGACGCCTTTCCCCGCATCGTGCGGCGCCGCATGGCGGAGCCGTGGACAGCCGAGGAGCGCGAGCACCAGTTGGTGCGGCGCGGCCGCTACGTGGAATTCAACTTGATATACGACCGCGGCACACTGTTCGGCCTGAAGACCGGCGGCAACGTCGAGGCAATCCTGATGAGCCTGCCGCCCGAGGTGAAGTGGCCCTGATCCTATAGCCTGCTGCCCGTGTCACTCCTCGCCTGGCTCACCCACCTCATCCTCATCAGGCGTCAGCACGTCCTGCGCCTCGTCGCTTTCCAGCAACGCCGTTTGCTGTGCCTCGGTCATCAGGCCCCACGCGGTCCGCAGGAGATCCTGCAGCGACGCGATCTCCTGCTCCGGATCGACCGTGCCGGAAAGTCTCGCGGCATCGATCAGGCTCTCAATATCGGTGTCAGTCGCTCCGCTCATACCTCAGTTCCCATCCTCCACTGTTGCTGGATGCAGCCCGCTAAATCGGTTGGTCGGGCCTTGGGATTTTTAACGTTGTCGTGAGCTCTCAGCGTCCGCCCGGGCGTCCGACCACACCGGCGCGGAACAGCAGGGTCAGCGGTACCAGGCAGAATGCCGCGAGCGCAATATAGGCGTAGAGATCCATGTAAGACAGGATCGCCGCCTGCAGATTGAGCGTCTGATTGATCAGCCCCATGGCGGCATCGTGCGCGCTGGCCCCGGTGTGTCCCATCGACCGGAGCGTCTGTGTGTAACGCCCAAGCGTGTCCTGATAGGGCTGGTCATACGGCGTCAGGTGGTTGGCGAGATATGCCCGATGCGCCTGCTGACGCTCCGCTCCCACTGCCGTGATCACCGCGATGCCGACCGAACCGGAGATGTTGCGGAACATCGAATACAGCGCTGTGGCATCGGCGTTCAGCGACCGTGGCAGCGACGAATAGGACAGCGTGCTGTTCGGCACGAACAGGAAGCCAAACGCCATCATCTGGAACGCGCGGAAGGAGGCGAGTGTCCAGAAATCCATCTGCGGCGTCAGCCGATATCCAATCGCGACGGAACACCCCAGCACGGTGAATCCGAACGCGATCACATATCGTGTCTGCACGTTCGGCAGCACGATGCGCGCGACGATCGGAATGAACACGATCATCGCCGCCGCACCCGGCGACAACAGCAGTCCCGCCAGCAACGCCGTGTAGCCGAACCACTGCTGCGCCATCACTGGGATGATCACGTTCGTCGAATAGAGTATCCCGCCGATCCCCGACACCATGACCACGCCAACGGCGAAATTCCGGTCCTTCAGGCAGCGCAGATCCACGACCGGCTTTTCGACCATCAGCAGCCACGCCACGCCACCGACAATCCCAACTGCTGCCAACAGCGCGTAAAGCTGGATCGTCGGTGAGCTGAACCAGTCGCTGTCCTCGCCGCGGTCCAGCATGATCTGCAGCGCACCCAGTCCGAGCGCAATCAACGCCAGGCCGCCATAGTCGATATCGCGTGGATGCGCGCGATCACGCTGCACCCATGGCGGATCCTCGACCAATTGCGACACGGCAATGAAAGCGCAGATCCCGACCGGCACGTTGATCAGGAACACCCAGCGCCAGGAATAGTCATCGGTGATCCAGCCACCAAGCACCGGACCGATGATCGGCGCAAAGATTACAGCGATCGCAACAAGCGAAAACCCCTTCGCCCGATCCGACGGCGCGAACGTGTCCAGGATCACCGACTGCTGGCTCGGCTGCAGCCCGCCGCCGAACAACCCCTGCAGCAGCCGAAACACCACAAGTTGCGGCAGGCTGGTCGCGATGCCGCAAAGGAACGAGCAGGCTGTGAACATCGCAATGCAAATCAGGAAATACCGCTTGCGACCGATCAGGCGGCCGAGCCAACCGGCGACCGGCACCACAATTCCGTTCGCCACCAGATAAGACGTCAGCGTCCAGGTCGCATCGTCATTGCTCGCCGACAGAGCCCCCGCAATGTTCGGCAGGCTCACATTGACGATCGTGGTGTCCAGGATCTCCATGAACGGCGCCAATGTCGCCGCACCGGCCACCAGCCAGACACTCCCCCGCGGCCGCCACGCCGCATCCTGCCAGTCACTCATGCGGTTCCCAGTATTGAGGCGATGGGGACGCGGTCCCCCTTGCCTCTATCCGGGCCCCGCATCGCCGAGATGCACGGTGGGGATGGCGGAGAGGCCGAGGGGCAGGGGTAGAGCGGGATCCATGCCGGAGTTGATCAATATTTTGACCGGGACACGCTGGACGATCTTGACGAAATTGCCGGTGGCGTTTTCCGGCGGAAAGGCGGTGAAGCGCGAGCCGGAGCCAAGTTGGATGCTGTCGACGTGACCGACCAGCTTCAGGTGCGGGTAGGCGTCGATGTCGATGTCCACCTTCTTGCCCGGGCGCATATGGTCCAGTTGGGATTCCTTGAAATTGGCGGTGATCCAGATGTCGGGAGTGACGATCGACAGGACGGATTGCCCGCTCTGCACATAGTTGCCCTGCTCGACATTCCGCTTGGTGATCCAGCCGTCCTGCGGCGCGGTGACCTTGGCCCACGACAGGTTCAGCGCCGCCTGATCGAGTTGCGCGTGGGCGAGCGCCACCTGCGCCTCGAGCTCTCGCACCTTGGCCTCTGCCTCGCCGATGAACTGCGGCACCAATTCGGCCTGCCGGAGCGCCGCCTGCGCCTGATCCACCTGGGCATTGGCGTTGCGCAGCGCAGCATCCGCGGTATCAATCTCCTGCTGCGTGGTTGCCTGCTTCGGCAGGCCCTGCTGGCGGCGCGCATCCGCCTCAGCCTTGAAGTGGCTGGCGCGAGTTGCGGCCAGCGCGGCTTGGGCAGCGGCCAGCTTGGCGGGGTATTCCTCCTTCGCCCATTCCAGGTTGATGCGGGCGTTGGCGAGCTGCGCTTCGGCCACCTGGAGGTTACCCTGCGCCTGGTCGCGCGCCGCCGTGTAGGCACGCGGGTCAATTTCGAGCAGAATATCGCCGGCCTTGACCCGCTGGTTGTCGGTTACGTGCAGGGCAACAACCGTGCCCGCCACCTGCGGCGCCACCGCGATCGCGCGGCCGTCGGTGTAGGCGTCGTCGGTGCTCACTTCGTCCCGGCTGAGATACCAGTGGATTGCGGCCCCAGCGGCGGCCACCAGCACGATCAGGAGCAGAACCCATTTGGCGCGCGAAGCCCCCCTGCTCCTCTGCCGCGACGACAGAAGATCCCACTGGTCGGAGCGCGTCTGCCCCCGCGCGACTGGCGGCGGCAGGTCGGTTGTCGTGTGGTCGTTCATCCCCGTCGCCCATTGGTGGCCGACACCTGACCCCAGGCATAACACAATCAACTGTGGCGCGAGAAAGCTTTAATGAATGCTACTGCACCACCCCTGGTTCCATTAGGCCCTGGCTGCGGACCAATCTGGCATACAGGCCATCCTGATCCAGCAATCCAGCGTGACTCCCGCGTTCTATCGCGCGGCCCTCATTCATGACCACGACCTGATCAGCGTCGCGCACCGTGGAAAGCCGGTGTGCGACCACAATGGTGGTGCGGCCCTCCCGCAATCGCGCAAGCGCCACCTGGATGGCTGCCTCGCTCTCCGTGTCGAGCGCGCTGGTCGCCTCGTCGAGGAGCAGGATGCGCGGATTACGCAGCAGCGCGCGCGCCAGGGCCACCCGTTGGCGCTGGCCGCCCGACAGCCGTTGACCGCCCGGACCGACCCTTGTTGCAAACCCGTCCGGCAGTGCCGCGATGAACCCTGAGGCCGCCGCAGCCTCTGCGGCGGCGGCAATCTCGGCTTCCGAGGCACCCGGCCGCCCCATGCGGATGTTGGCCAGGACCGTGTCGTCAAACAACAACGCGTCCTGCGCGACGTAAGCGATGGCGTCGCGCAGGCTCGCCAGCGTGACGCGCCGCACGTCACTGCCGTCGATCCCCACCATGCCGGCAGTCGCGTCGTGCAGCCGCGGGATCAGGGCCAGTGCGGTGGATTTACCCGCGCCCGAGGGCCCGACCAATGCGACCATCGTGCCAGGCTCCGCCACGAAGCTGAGCCCCGCGAGGCCAACACGACCATCCGGGTAGAGGAAATGCACATCGTCGAACACCACGCGACCTCGGCCGGCCGGCAGTTCGGTCGCGTCCGGCGTATCCACGATGTGCGGTCGCTCATCGACCACGCTGAACACGCGAGTCAGTCCGGCCAGGCCTTCCTGCAGCGCGGCATTCAGCGAGCCGAGAGCGCGTAACGGGCGTGAGGCGATCAGCAGCGCGGCGACGAAGCCGGTGAAGTTGCCGATTGTCTGCGAGCTGATCGCGGCGCGCCAACCGGCGAAGCCGATCACCGCGGCGACCGCCGCGCCCCCCAGAACTTCCAGCACCGGATCCACCCGCGCGCGCCCCTTGGCCATGCGCATCAACGCTCGGTAAAGCTGCGCGAAAGCGCTCTCCGCCCGTGCGGTTTCGGCGTCCTCCAGGCGGTAGGCGCGCACCGTACGCGCCTGCGCGAAACTCTCGTTCAGCATTGCCGCGGCCTCGCCCATCCGCTCCTGCATGCCGCCCGAGGCGCGCCTGATGCGCCGGCCAATGTTCTGGATCGGCACTGCCGCCAGCGGATACAGCGCCGCGGCAATCAGGCTGAGCAGCCAGTCGAGGTACAGCATCGACGCGACCAGCCCCACCACCGTCACCGCATCGGCAACGCCGTTCACCGTGCGGGTCAGCGCGTCGCGGATGATCGCAGCGTCCGTGGTGAAGCGGGCGGCGAGCTGCGCGGGCGCCTCGCGCTCCAGCCGTGCCAGGTCGGCGTGCGCGAGGTGCGAGAACATGCGGCCTTGCAGATCGCGGATCACCAGCAGCACGATCTGCTGCACCTGCACGTTCTGGAAGTACTGTGCCGCCGCCTTGATAGAGGTGATGGCGACCACCAGCGCGGGTATCTGATACAGGATGCGCCGGTCGCGATCGGTGAACATCTGGAACGCGTGGTCGATAACCACGGGGTACAGCGCAGTGGTGCCGGCCATCAGACAGGTCAGCACCAGCACCAGCAGCAGACGCGGCCTGTGATGGCTGACGTGCTCGCGCCACAACCGCGCCAGCAGTGCGCGCGTCGAGTCGCGTCCGGCTGCGAAGTCCAGGCCGGGTGTGACAGCATCCATGGGCAGCGTTTATCAGTGGCGGCGGGGGGTTGCCAGCGCGGCAGCCGCCGCGGTTCAGGTTTCCGGAAGATTCAGATCGATCTTGAGCTTGCGCATCAGCGGCGTTTCCGGATGGCTCGCCAGTATAACCGCCGGCACAGCGCCGCCGACGCGGACGCCGTATCTCGTATCGACACCAAGCCGGCTTTCCAGGAAGTCGAAATGCACCTCCGCCCCGTTGGGGTGGGCGATCACCGGAAAGCCAAGCCCACCACCGTGGCACAGCTTGTTCACCAGGCCCTGGACCACTTTTTGGATCCTCAGCAGCTCCGTACGGCCGACCAGCTCGATGAGCATCCGGCGGTAGAACTCGCGCATCAGGGGCAGGGCTCCACGCAGCACCATCGATGACACGACGGGATTGCGCAGCCAGCCCTCCTCCACCGGCGCGACAAAGAACCCCAGCCTGGCGCGATTGTAATCCGACTCGCCAATCCGCGCCGGCCCCTCACAGAATGCCGATAGGCCTATGGTCTTGGTCAGGAACGGATCGCGCGGGAAGATCGCGCGCATGTTGTCGAGGACCAGCACCTGATCCAACTGCACCGCACCGTCAGACGATATACGGTCAAGAATCTGGCTCAGATAGAAATGCGCGACGTTGTCAGCAATCTCCGGCGCCATGGTGGGGACGACGTAGCCGGTGCATCTGTGGCGCGCCAGGACAGCTTGGTCATCCTGGTCAAAGTCGCCAACGCAATACACGGCAACAGAATCATTGACGCAGTGCAGGCTGCCCAAGAATACGTCGAGCCAACCCGCATCGCGCTCATGCAGGTAGAAGGCAACCACCGCGTCGATTGCCGATGCCGGCGGCTCGTGTACCGACGGCAATGTATCCGTCGTATTGAGCCAGGCGCCTCGTAACGGACGCATGTGGACGACATAGTTGTGCACGCCCTGATCGATCGTACCGGTGATTGGTGTGGTCCGCCCGGCCAACTGGTGCACCATGGCCGCGAGGTAGCGCAGCATGCCTGACCGGGTACCGGCTGTGGTGTCGGCATTCGACACAGTGCAATCACGAAGGTTGTGGGCGACCGTTTCGCCATAGGCCTGCACGACAGCATCGCGCACCGCCGGTGCATCGGCGATCCTGCGGGGTTCAGCTGTATAGACGATGTCCGCGGGCAGCGGTGCTGCGAACGGGTCGGCCTGAAAAACCGTCATCGATGGGTCCGTCAGCAATACCTTGGCGTATGATTTGCCTTTGCGCAGCAGGAAATCCTGAAAGCTGAAGTAGCGACTCGCCATGACTGCCATGCGTGGCTGCGCCGAGTGGCTGATGCGTTCCACGATGACGCCATGCGCCCGAAGCTGCTCGATCGTGTCTGCTGCGACATCGTGGACCTGTAGACACACGTCACCAGTAAATGCCGCATTGCGGAGTGATGTGATGAACGGTTCCAGTCGCTGGAACGGCAGCCTGGCACAGAAGCCCATGATGAGGTTCTTCGAGCCGCTCACGCATTTGCCCCGATCCGTGACTGTGCATGCAGACTAAAGCAGATGAAGCCACGCTGAAACATTTGAAGCCAGGCAGAACCTCCCCCTCCCCTCGCGGGAGGGCAGGGGAGGGGGCGGCCCCGGCCTACATCCGCCGCGCCAGTTCCCTGCGACAGGCCTCTTCGCCGGCAACGCATCCGCCGTCGAGCCACCACTGGCGCACCTGACGCAGCAGAACACCAACGCGCGGGCCTTCCGGCTCGCCAAGCGCCAGCACATCCCGTCCCTCCAGGGGAAACACCGGACGCGGCAACGCCGCCAGCCGCGCGCGCAATGCAACCCATTCCGGCGCAGCTCCGCCAGCGAGCCAGGCCCGATCGATCAGCAGCTCCCGCGTCTCGTCCGCCAGCAGACGGCGGAGCGCCGCGTCATCGTCATCTGGGTGCGGCACGGGGCAGGCGCGCAGGGCTACCAGCCGATCGCGCTCCGCTGCCGACAGACGCAGCCGCGCGGACAATGCCACGGCATCACCGGTCAGCAGCGCCGCGAGCCGCAGCAACGCATCATCTGGGGCGCCCGCCTCGATGAGGCGCGCAAGCCGCGCCGGATCGGCACCCTCCAGCAGCACCGCTCCCAGCACGCCCGCCTCATCCATCAGCGCGACAGCAGCACGCGGATCGGGCGCCGCAAGAATTCGCACCAACTCGCTCCACACACGCTCGACCGACAGTCTGGCCAGACCTGACACGCCGCCGCGGATTGCCGCCAGCGCCCCGGGATCCGCGGCCCCTCTCCCATAGCGCGCGAAGAACCGAAAGAAACGCAGGATGCGCAGATAGTCCTCGGCGATGCGGATCGCCGGATCGCCGACGAATCGCACGACGCCGGCGTGGAGGTCATTGACGCCGCCGAAGTAGTCGAACACCTCGCCGGTGCGCGTCAGCGACATGGCATTGATTGTGAAGTCGCGCCGCGCGGCATCCGCCCGCCAGTCACCGGTGAAGGCCACCACGGCGTGCCGTCCGTCGGTCTCGACATCGCGTCGCAGCGTAGTGACCTCGAAGCCGCGCCCATTCATCACCGCCGTAACCGTGCCGTGCTCGATCCCGGTAGGCACGGCGCGGATGCCGGCGGCCTGCAGCGCATCGGTCACCTGGTCCGGCGTGCGCGGTGTCGCCAGGTCGATCTCCGTAACGACGCGGCCCGCCAGTGTGTCGCGCACCGCGCCACCGATCACGCGCGCCTCGGGCAATGCCACCATCACCACGGCCAAGGCCGGTTCCGCCAGGAAAGCCGGAGGTGCGATCCGCAGGGCTGGCGCATCGCTCATTGTGGCGCGGCGTGTCCCGAGATCACCCTGCCGTTCTGTATTCGCGCAGGTTCGTAGCGGGCACCCGGTGGCAGCGCATCCTCCTCGCTCAGCCAGATCAGGGTACCGGCCAGTGCAGCCAGCACGCAGGCGACGGTGACCACGACACGGATCGAAGGGCCGCCTTCAAACGCCGCGAAACGCCAGAGAGCAAAGACGACAAACGGCGTCAGGAACAACGCCAGTTCAACCAGCCGAAGCATGCGGCCCCAGTGCCCGCAGCTTCTGCGCCAGATGCACGAGGATCGCAGCGGTCGCGCCCCAGATGTAGTGATCGGGATGCGGCCACACCCAGTATTCCCGCCACACCCCCCGAACGTGATGGCGCTGGCGCTTTGGCGCATCGGGATCGAGCAACACGTCGATCGACAGTTCGAAAACCGCCTCCACTTCGTCCGGCGCCGGCCGCAGCCGCAGGCCAGGCGGCAATAGCCCCAGCACCGGAGTGATGCGATAGCCCGTGTTGGTCACATAGTCCGCCATCAGACCGAGTATCTCGACCTGGGAACGGTCGAGCGCGATCTCCTCCTCCGCCTCGCGCAACGCCGCCGCTGCGGCATCTTCGTCGTGGGCATCAATCCGGCCGCCGGGGAAGCTTACCTGCCCGCCGTGCTTGTTCAGATGCGCGTTGCGCTTGGTGAGCAGGATGCCGGGCGCCGGCCCCAGGATGACCGGAACAAGTACAGCCGCAGGCACAGGCATCCTGGTTCATCACCGCGAGCACATCGTCACCATGTGCAACATCGCCAGGGAGCGGTTCGGCAGCAATCGCGGTGAGCCGCGCACGCAGCTCGGCAGCCGTCATGGATGTGGCGTCAATCTTCGCTGGGGGGCAGTTCGCCCAGCGGAAAGAACCGACAGCAGCTCCAGACGCCGAGCATTCGGCGGCAGCCAACCCATTCGGGGACGGCCAGGGCGACGAGTTCATAGTAGACGGCACGATTGATCCGTGCCTCGACGCCGCGCTCGCCGGCACCGGAACGCATGAGAATGTAGGGCGTCGGCTCGCAGGTCAGCAGGTCGTGCGCCACCCGGATCGGATGTTCCGGACCTGCCGTCACCACCTGGTCGACATTGGTGCGAAAGGACAGAGTTTGCTGACGGCCATCGCCTGTCCAATCCAGCTCGACGGCGACGAAAGGCGCGTCCTCCACCTCGATGCGCCCACGCTCGGCAGGCGTTTCCAACCAGAACGAACCGTCCGCTTCCCGCTTCAGCACGCTGGCGAACAGGCACACCAGCTCCTTCCGCGCGATCGGGCTGCCGCGATAAAGCCAAGTGCCGTCGCGCCTAATCAGGAAGGGCAGATCCCCACATTCGACCGGCACGCGACGCGGCCGCGACCGAGAGCACGGAACCGGACGGATTGGCTCGGCAAACGCCGCAGCGGCCGCCCTTGCGCCCGGGTCAACCCCGAGGGCACCGGCAAACGGCGTTGGAGAGCTGGCCTCGTTCACGTCTCCATCCCTCGCGAACTTTCATCCCAGCGCCCGATATAGGGAGCATCCCCCCGCGCGTGAAAGTGCCTATATGACGGCTTGGTAAGTTTTATCAGAGGTATATCGCGGTATGTCTGTGAGTATGGCTGCCACGCAACAAGGCGCGATCGACCCGACCACCATTCTCGCGGAGGTCGAGGCGCTCGGTGCGCGCATCGGCAGGGTGCGTGCGGCAATCGGGCGTGTGATCTTTGGCCAGGATGAAGTGGTGGATCAGACGCTGATCACGCTGCTTTCCGGTGGCCACGCGCTCCTGGTCGGCGTGCCTGGCCTCGGCAAGAGCCGGTTGGTCGAGACATTGGGTGTCGTGCTCGGATTGGCGACCAAGCGCGTGCAGTTCACTCCCGACCTGATGCCCGCGGACATTATCGGCAGCGAGGTGCTGGACGATGTGGAAGGCCGCCGCAGCTTCCGCTTTGTCCCTGGGCCGGTGTTCAGCCAGCTCCTGATGGCCGACGAGATCAACCGCGCCAGTCCGCGCACTCAATCCGCGCTGTTGCAGGCGATGCAGGAACAGCGTGTGGCGATGGCGGGCATCGAGCACGTGCTGCCGCAGCCATTTCATGTGCTGGCGACGCAGAATCCGATCGAGCAGGAAGGCACCTATCCGCTGCCCGAGGCGCAGCTCGATCGCTTCCTGCTCGAAGTGGATGTCAGCTATCCCGCACTGGAGGCGGAGCGCACCATGCTGCTCGCCACCACCGGCACAGCCGAAGCACCGCCCGAGCCGACCATGACAAGCGAGGAACTGCGTGCCGCGCAGGCATTGATCCGCCGCGTACCTGTGGGCGAGAAGGTAGTGGATGCAATCCTGTCGCTGGTCCGCGGCGGCCGGCCGGAGACCGCCGAAGACGACACGGTGCGGCGGCACGTCGCCTGGGGGCCCGGGCCACGGGCGGCGCAGGCGCTCATGCTGGCGTCGCGTGCCCGTGCGCTGCTGGGCGCCAGGCTCGCGCCCAGCATTGACGATGTCGTGGCGCTCGCGCGCCCAGTGCTGCGCCATCGCATGGCACTGAATTTTTCGGCGCGTGCTGACGGCGTGGCGCTGGCCGATGTGATCGACCGCCTGGTTGAGCGACTTGCCTAGCGGTTTCGTTCACACCACCGCGGACGCAAGACGCGCAGAGGCGCTCGGTGCGCGCCTACCCCCGCTGCTGGTGGCCGCCGAGCGTGTCGCCGCCACGGTCGCGCAGGGTGTCCACGGCAGGCGCCGGGTCGGCCAAGGCGACAGCTTCTGGCAGTTCCGTCACTTCGTCGCTGGCGATCCCATGTCGCGCATCGATTGGCGTCAGTCAGCGAAATCGGGTCGGCCCGCGCCGGAGGGTTGGTTCATCCGCGAGACCGAGTGGGAGGCGGCGCAAACCGTATGCCTCTGGCGCGACGCTTCGGCGTCAATGCGCTGGCGATCGCGCGGCGCGCCGGTGGAAAAGCGCGATCGCGCGGGACTGCTGCTGCTGGCGTTGGCCTCTCTGCTGCTGCGCGGCGGCGAGCGGGTCACGATGATCGCCCCCGATGCGCGACCGATCTCCGGCCGCGTCGGGTTGGACCGGTTGGCCGAATCGTTGGGGGCCAGATCCGACGACGACGCTGGGCTGCCGCCGCGTGTGCCCCTCCCCAGGCACGCGCGTGTCGTGCTGTTCGGCGATTTCCTCTCGCCGCTCGACGAGATCCAAATGGCGGTCGGCCGGCTGTCTTCGATCCCGGTCGGCGGCTACATGTTGCAGGTGCTCGACCCGGCCGAGGCAGACCTGCCCTATAGCGGCCGCATCCGCTTCCGTGGCCTGGAGCGGGAGGGTGACACGCTGATCCCGCGAGTGGAGGGCGTCCGCGACGAGTACGGACGGCGCATGAAGGCACAGCAGGAGGGGCTAGCGGCAATCTGCTCCGCCGCGGGATTTGGCTTTGCCATCCACCGCACCGACCACTCGCCTGAGTCCGCGCTGCTGGGTCTCTACACGGCGCTGACCGCACGATGATGGCCGGAACAAGTCCGGCCATGACGGTTGAGGGCCGGGCTGACGCCCGGAGCGATGCATGATCTTTGCCGCGCCCTGGGTCCTGCTCGCGCTGCCGGCCCTGCCGCTGCTGTGGTGGCTCCTGCGCGTGACACCGCCCGCGCCGCGCAGCGAAACATTCCCGGCGATCCGTTTGCTGATGGGGCTTCACGCGCGGGAAGAAACGCCCGCGCGGACACCCTGGTGGCTGTTATTGCTGCGGATGGTCGCGGCGGCGCTGGTGATCCTTGCATTGGCGCGGCCGGTGCTCGACGCCGGCTCGACGCTGGCAGGCTCCGGCCCGGTGCTGCTGGTGGTGGACAATGGGTGGGCATCGGCCGGCGACTGGCCGCGACGCATGCAGGCGGCCAACACCATACTGGATCGCGCGGAACGCGCCGGGCGGGAGGTGGCGCTGCTGGCCACCGCTCCGGACGGCTCCGCTGCCGCACCGCAGGCCACTGCGCCGCTTCCGGTGGCCGATCTGCGCGCGCGCGTTGCCGCGCTCCACCCCGAAGCCTGGCCGCCAGATCGCGCGGCGGCGGCGAAAGCGCTGCTGGCCTGGCGCCAACCAGGCGCGGCGGTAGTTTATCTGGGCGACGGGCTGACGCATGGTGGCGATCTCACGCAATTCGGTGCAGCCCTTGGCGAGGCAGGCAAGGTGACCGAGTTGCGCAGCGAGGCGGCGCCGGCGCGCCTCCTGCTGCCACCGGAGAACCAGGCGGACCGGCTGGTGGCGCGGGTCGCCCAGGCGCCGCATCCCCTCCCCGTCAATGCCGTGGTGCTGGCGCAAAGCGGAGATGGCCGCACCCTGGCCCGCGCAACGCTCGATCTGCCCGCTGGTGCAAGCCACGCCAGCGCCGCGATTGTGCTGCCGCCCGAACTGCGCAATCGGCTGAGCCGGCTGGTGCTGGAAGGGCCGCCGACGGCTGCCTCCGTGGTGCTGCTCGACGAACGCTGGCGCCGGCGGCCGGTTGGGATTCTGGCCGGCGACCTCGCGACCGCCGACACACCATTTGCCGGACCGCTCTATTACCTGCATCGCGCACTGGCGCCGTACTCCGAGGTGCGCGAGGCCGATCTCGCTACGCTGCTGCAGCGCGAACTGTCGGTGATGATCCTCGCCGATCGGCCGCTGCCGGCGGGCGCCGAGCGCGACGCGCTGACTAAATGGGTGGAACAAGGCGGACTGCTGATCCGCTTCGCCGGCCCGCGCACCGCGGAACAGCCGCTCGGCGAAACAGATCCTCTGATGCCGGTGAAACTGCTCAGCGGCGACCGCCAGCTTGGTGGGGCACTGTCGTGGGCCGAACCCGCCGGTGTGGCGCAGTTCGGCGCCACCTCGCCATTCTCCGGCCTCACCGTGCCGGACGAAGTCAGGGTGAACCGTCAGGTCCTGGCGGAACCTTCGGCGGACCTCACCGGCCATACCTGGGCGACGCTGGCCGACGGCACGCCGCTGGTGACCCAGTCGACCCTGGGCGCGGGACGCGTGGTGCTGTTCCACGTCACCGCCAATGCCGACTGGTCGAACCTTCCCTTGTCGGGCCTGTTCGTCGATATGCTGCGTCGCCTGGTTGCACTGTCGGTGGGCGTGGCGCCGATCTCCGACAACACCGTGCTGGCGCCGGCGGAAACTCTGGACGGGTATGGGCTGCTGTCCCCGCCGCCCCAGGCCGCGACGGGTCTTCCAGCCAACGAGATCGCACGTACCCCAGCTTCGCCGCGCCATCCGCCGGGGTTGTACGGGCCCGAGAACGGACGGCGTGCGCTCAATCTCGGCACCAATCTCCCGATGCCAGAGGTGGCGCCGCCGGTAGCCGGTGCTCACATCGAGGATTACGCCAACGCCGTGCCAGAGCGGGCCCTGGGGCCGGCGCTGCTGGCAGCCGCGGTCGTCCTGCTCGCGCTCGACTTGCTGGTAGCGCTGGGTCTGCGCGGTCTGCTGCGGCCCAGTCGGGTGGCGGCAGCTCTGTTGCTTGGGCTGCTGGCCGCTCCGGCGGCGCAGGCACTCGACAACAATCCCAACCCGGCGCTCGCCACGCGGCTCGCCTACATCGTCACTGGGGACGGCCAATTGGATGGCGTGTCGCGCGCCGGCCTGGAAGGGTTGTCGGAGTATGTCAACCGGCGCACCGCGGCGACGCTGGCGGAACCGGATGCGGTGGAGCCCGGCAAGACCGACCTTAGCTTCTATCCGCTGCTATACTGGCCGATCAGCGCGGATGCGCAGCCACTTTCCGCGGACCAGGCGGCGGCGCTGAACGACTACATGAGCCGGGGCGGTATCATCCTGATCGACACGCGGGATTCTGGCTCCGGTGCGGGCTTCGCACCGGGCACCGGGTCGGCGTTGCAGCGGATGGCGCAAGGCCTCGTGATCCCGCCACTGGCGCCCCTGACCACCGAGCACGTGCTCGCGCGTGCCTTCTATCTGCTGCAGGATTTTCCCGGGCGCTACACGGGCGATCAAGTGTGGGTGCAGCGCGACCAGGACCGCACCAACGACAGCGTCAGCCCGGTGATCATCGGCGGCAACGACTGGGCGTCGGCCTGGGCCGTGGACGAGAGCGGGCGCAACCCATACGCGGTGATCCCGGGCGGCGCGCGTCAGCGGACGGTTGCGTATCGATTCGGCGTTAACCTCGTGATGTATGCGCTCACCGGCAACTACAAGGGCGATCAGGTGCACGTGCCGGCTATACTGCAAAGGCTGGGGCAGTGATGGCTGCCTCTAGGCCCCCTCCCCCCAAACCCCCGCAAGGGGCGCGGGAGAAGAAACAATCCACTCCCCCTCCCCTCGCGGGAGGGGGTTGGGGGGAGGGGGCCTAGATGCACCCTGAAGATGTCATCGCCGCACTCCGCTTCGAGCCGTTGTTGCCGCTCTGGCTGATCGCAATTCTCGGCGCGATCGCGCTCCTTATCGTGGCACTCGCCGCCTTCCGCCGGGCGCGCGGGACGGCGTGGCGGCTTGCCGGCTTCGCCATTCTGCTGCTGTGGCTCGCTGGTCCGCGTATAGTGCAGGAAAGCCGCGACAATCTCCCCGATATCGGCCTGCTCGTGGTCGATCAGACTGCGTCCATGCAGATCGGCGAACGCGCGCGGTTGGCCGAGGCAGCGCGCGCGACGCTGACCCAGCAGGCGGCGAAGCTTCCTGATCTCGAGCTCCGCACCGTCACCGTGCCGGAGAGCGGTGATGCCGGCACTCGCCTGTTCGGAGCGATCGACCGCGCCCTGGCGGACATTCCGCGTTCGCGCCTGGCCGGCACGATCGCCATCACCGACGGTCAGGTGCACGACACGCCCGACACGCCGCCGGGCGGTGCGCCACTCAATGTGCTCATCCCGGCGAAGGGTGAGGAGACCGACCGCCGCCTCCGAATTATCGAAGCGCCGAGTTACGGCATTGTGGGCAAGACGGTCACGCTGCGCGTCGCCATCGAGGACCTCGGCGTGGACCACCCTGGCCCTTCCGCCAATCTGACAATCCGCCGCGATGGCGAGCCGCCGCGCGTCGAGAATGTGCCGATTGGCGTGGAGCAACGCATCAGCCTGCCAATCACCCGTGCAGGTCCCACCGTCGTGGAACTCTCGGCAAGCACGCTGCCGGGCGAGGTCTCCACCATCAACAATCGCGCTGTGGTAGAGATAAATGGCGTTCGCGACCGGCTGCGCGTTCTGCTGATCTCGGGTGAGCCGCATCCCGGCGAGCGCACCTGGCGTCGTCTGCTGAAAGCGGATCCATCCGTCGATCTGGTGCACTTCACCATCCTTCGCCCACCGGAGAAGGACGACCTCACGCCGCTGAACGAACTGGCCCTGATCGCCTTCCCGGTGCGCGAGCTGTTTCTGGACAAGATCCACGAGTTCGATCTGATCATCCTGGACCGCTTCCAGAATTGTGGTCTGCTGCCGATGCCCTACATCGCCAACATCGCCGAGCATGTTCGCGAGGGCGGCGCCCTCCTGTTGAGCGTGGGGCCGGAGTTCTCGGGAGCGAGCAGTCTCGCGGCCACGCCGATCGGCCAGATCCTGCCGGGTGTGCCGGCGTCGATGAGCGCGGTTGTCGAGGGACAGTTTCGCCCGCGCGTCACCGATCTCGGCCAACGTCACCCGGTCACCGAGGGACTGACCGGCGCGAATTCGCCAGGCAACCCCGACGCGGCGCCGGAATGGGGATCGTGGTACCGCCGCATCCAGCCGGCCGACGTGAGTGGTGAGGCGCTGTTGGGCACGCGTGACGGCCAGCCGCTGTTGCTGCTCGACCGCGTCGGCAAGGGACGCGTCGCGCTGCTGCTGTCGGATCAGATCTGGCTGTGGTCGCGCGGCCATCAGGGCGGAGGCCCGCAGGCCGAACTGCTGCGCCGGGTGGCGCATTGGCTGATGCAGGAGCCCGAGCTGGAGGAGAATGCGCTCACCGCACAGGTCTCCGCCGGCAGGCTGACGATCGAGCGCCGCTCGACCGACCCTGCGCCGCCCGGTCAGGTCACGGTAACCGACCCGGACGGCAAGACGCGGACCTTGGACTTGGCCGCAACCAGTCCCGGCAAAGGCACCGCTAATCTGCCGGCTCCCACACCGGGCGTCTGGCAGGTCAGCGACGGAGCCCGCACGGCCTATGCTGCGGCCGGTGCCGCCAACCCGCTTGAGTTCGCCGATCTGCGCGCCACCGCGACGCTGCTGCGCAAGCTGGCGCGCGCGTCGGGGGGCGGCATGCATTTCATCGGCACCGGTCTTGCCGGCGCGCCGCCTGATCTTCCTGAACTGCGCCGCACCGAACCAGACCGTTCGGCGGCCGGCAGTTCCTGGGTCGGCCTGGAGCGGCGGCATGATCACGTGGTGACAGGGATTGCCTCACTGGCGCTGCTGCCCTCCTGGATCGCGCTGCCGCTGATGCTTGGGCTGATGGTGCTGGCTTGGCGTCGCGAGGGGCAATAACCCGGCCTTAATCCGGCCAGACGTAAGCTGCGCCACGTCGCTTCGCGGGAGATCGGAACGTGGAGGCAGCTGCTCGGCTGCACGGATTGCGTGACGCACTGAACCTGCTGGAGAACGCTCAGCCCGAGCAGGCGGTGCAAGTCTGTCGCCGCCTGATTTCGGAGAACCGGGCCGATACCGAGGCTTTGCTGCTCCTCGGTCTTGCGGTTGGCATGCAAGGGCACACCGCCGCAGCCGCCCCGCTGCTCAACCGCGTCGCACACACGAGGCGCGGCTATGCTCATCCGTGTGGCGACCTTGCCCGCGTGCTGGTCGCGCAAGACAAGGCGGCCCTCATCGAGCCGCAATACCGTGCGTGCCTGAAGCTGACGCCGGATGATCTGCGATTGCGCTACGGTCTGTCAGAGTTCCTACGCGAGCGCGGCGACTGCGAGGCGGCAATCGCGCTGCTGGAGCCTGTGCTACTGACCCATCCCGACAACGCCGAGGCCCAAGATCTGATGGGATTGGCATTGGCGGAGGCCGGCCGATTTGCCGAAGCGGCCGAGAGGTTCCACCGCGCAACGGTCTGCGATCCGACGCAGGCAGCCTTCTGGGCAAATCTCGGAATGATGCTGAAGGTCGAGGGACAGTTCGACTCGTCGCTCGATGCGTACGACGCGGCGTTGGCGCGCGCACCCGATAATCGAGAGATCAGGACGAACCGCGCCGTGGCCCAAATGCATGCCGGACGGCTTACCCAAGCCTGGACCGACGTCGATTTCTTGGCCGTGACTCAGCCAGGCAGCGGCAGGCTGCCTTTCGATCGCGTGCTGCCGCCGATGCCGCGTCTGCCGGATCTGACCGGGCGGACAGTTCTGGTATTCCAGGAGGAAGGTCTCGGCGACACACTTCAGTTCATGCGCTATCTGCCCCTGCTGGCCAAACGCGGTGCGCGCGTTGCCGTCGCGGTACCATCGACCCTGGTGCGGCTGCTGCGCACCGTCCCCGGTGTCGCCGAAGTGCCGGACGGCGATGCGCCGATACCGGCCCACGACTTCCATTGCACATTCAATGGCCTGCCCCGCTCCTTCGAGACGACGCTGGATACCATCCCGCGCGAGGTACCTTACCTGACGGCTGATCCTGCGCTCGTGAGCGATTGGGCCGCGCGGCTGCCGAGCGGTGACGCACTGCGGGTCGGCCTATGCTGGGCTGGTCAGGCACGCCCCTGGATCACCGGCTTCGTGTCGCTGGACCGCCGACGCAGCACCAGCGTGACCACGTTGCGGCCGCTCGCCGCGGTGCCTGGGGTTCGGTTCGTCAGCCTGCAAAAGGGACCTGCAGCGGCGCAGGCGCGCGAGGCAGGCTTCGATCTGATCGATGTGATGGACGACGTGACGGACTTCGCCGACACAGCGGCCATCGTCGCCAACCTGGACCTCGTGATCAGCGTCGATACTTCGATCGTGCATCTCGCTGGCGCGATGGGAAAGCCGGTGTTCCTGCTCGACCGCTACGACAATTGCTGGCGCTGGCTGAGTGGGCGCGAGGACAGTCCATGGTATCCGACACTGCGCATCTTCCGCCAGGAACGGAGTGGCGACTGGGCGCCGGTGATCGCCCGCGTCGCTACGGCACTCGCTGCAGCGGCGAGCCATCCATCCCGCTCGCTGGAACATCGAGATGCCGCATGATGCTTGGTGCGAGATCGACGATGTGAGCCGGTTCGCTGCGAGATCCGCCAGCGGCAAAGCCCTGGCCGTCGATCAGCAACGTGGGTGACTGCTCGTATTGGGCGAGGCCGCCGTGTTGGCCGCAGCCGACCCGGTCCTGCTTGCCCCAGCGCGGCCTGGCAGCGAGCGACCGCCCCGGCACGCCGAATTCGTTCTCGCCGCCATCGGCCCTCAGCGACACCGCGAAGGCGAGGCTGTTGTGCGGCGCCTGCCCCACACTCCCGAGACCGTTCGAATCAAAAACCTGACCGACCCACCGCTGCGATGCCAGAAAGTCGCCGAGCCGCTCGCGTCGCGGTTCGGCATCCGGATGCAGATGGATCAGGCTCGCATTGCCGCTGGACACGGCGATCACGTCGTTCGAGTGGCGACCGGACTTCAGGCCGACAGCGATCAATTCCGCCTCTATGTCCACAACGCCGGACACGGTTTCATGGCCATGATCGGAGCCGACGATCAGCAGGATCTCGTCGCCCGCTCCACGTAGCGCGTCCACCGCAGCAATCACTTTGCCAGCGTTACGGTCAGCGTCGTGCAGAACGGCGAGATGTTCTGGCGATCCGAGCGGAAGTTCGTGCTGCGAGTGATCGGGCTCGGCCAGCCACAGCACGGCGAGCGCAGGGCGGCGGGCGTTCAGCGCATCGGCGATGAACTGATCCGTCACGATCCGATCCCCCGCTGAGTCCAGTGTGACGGGTAGCGGTGCGATCGCCGTCCGACCCGGCGCGAATGACCCTGCGCGGTGATAGACGTGGCCGTAGCCGTCGGGATCGTGCGCATAGGCGGCGCCCGGCGAGACATTGTTATAGACGATTGCTCCGCCATGAGGCGCGAGGCGTTCGGCAAGCGTCGGCACAGCGAGCGCATGGCCGGTGACCCCACGCTTGTGGCTCAGGAAGTCGGGTCGACCGACGTCGTGCGCCACCAGCACACCATCCTCGAGCAGCGCCATCGAGTTGCCTTGCAGTGTGTGGCGTGCCGGATGGCAGCCCGTGGCGAAGGTCGCGGTCACCACCCGGGTGGCCGATGGAAAGGCGGTACGATAGGCAGGGAAGCGCTCGGCGCGCGTGGCAAACTCGGCCAGATGTGGCGTGCGTGCCGCATCGACGAAATCACGCCGCAGACCGTCGAGGATCACCATGACGACGCGCTTCATCCCAACCTCTCGGACCAGATCATGATCGTCCTCACCACCGCTGCCCACGCCACCACGATCCTGCCACCATGGCGCCTTCGCCGAGCAGTCGGCCATTCTATGACCGCGCCGCGCGCGTGGACCAGTTGCTGCGAGCGGTGCATCGGCGGGGTCTGCCGATCACGCCGGCTCCCGATCACGGTATGGCACTGACCTGGGCCCCCCTTCCCTCCGGTCAGAAGTAGCGTCCTGGGTTGCCTGAGCCCGGAAAACTCGACCGTTCTGAATGAGAAAACCCGGTAGGTTTGGCCGTTTGGCAACCGATGGGTTTTGCTGATGAAGCAAGCGCGATTCAGCGAGCAGCGTATCGTTCGCCACTCTCGCTTGCCAAACGACCACCATACAGATTTTCGTCTCCGGCGAAATCAGCCTCGATCCGTCGGGGGCCGCCGTGATTGTCGAGTTACGCCCCCCACAACCCGCCCCATCATCGCGGCCACCGAGCGGCCACAGCATGTCCGCAGTACCGCTCGGCATCATGCCGTGGTGGCGACCATTGCCACGATTTGCTGCCGTGCCAGCGCAACCGATGCGTTGATAGCGGCGGCGAGCTGATCTCCCAACGCCACTGTCTCCGGCGCTCCCGCATCGGCCGCGACCTCGAACCGGCGAGCCGCCGCGGCGACATGCAAAAAGCCGAATGTTCCCGCGCCGCCGGCAAGCTTGTGAGCGGCCTCGGCAAGTTCACCGGCCCGCGACAGCTTATCGGGAGATTGCAGCCCGCCCAGCAACGTCTCGCAGCGCGTGATCAGGGTTCGCAGGTTCTCCGCCACGTCGGCGGCGGCCATCGTGTTGATGGTGTCCTCGAAAGCGGCTCGGTCGAAAATCGGCAATCCGATGTCGCCAGGTGCTGCGGCCAACGCTGCAGTGGCGGATTCGGTGTCCCTAGGTGATGTCGCAATCTTCTCAAGCGTTGCGAGCAGTCTGCCTGCTTGAACGGCTTCGAGATATGACCGTCCATGCGGCCTGTCGGCATTTCTCGATCTGTTGGGCGAAGGCCTGGGCGGTCACAGCGATGATGCGGACCTCACCGCGTGGCGCTGGCAGCGCGCGGATCCGACGCGTTGCCTGCAACCCGTTCACACCGGGCATCCGCACATCCATCAGGATAACGTCGAAACCACCGGCCGCCGCCGCCTCCACCGCCGCGGCGCCGTTGTCGACGCAGACCACGTCATGCCCCGCAGTGCCGAGGAAACCGCTGGCGATGTTGCGGTTCATCGCTTCGTCTCGTAGAACAAGGACCCGAAGGTGCGCTCGGTCAGCCAACGATGTCGGCGCGGCCTCTTCGACTGGCGCTGATGTAGGAGCGCCGCACGGGAGTTCCACCCGGAAGATGCTGCCCCCGCCCGGATTGTCCGAATAGCCGATCCGGCCACCCATGAGCTGCATGAGCTTGGCCGACAACGCGAGACCCTGCCTCCGATCGTTATGTCGGGGCTTGGCCCACGGCTGTCCGGCAAGGCTTTTGCCTGAGTGGCGTCGTTTCACAGGAGCACCAACTGATCGATGCAGATCCGTAGCGCCGTCTCTGGCGGGCGGCGCAAGTCGGTGATGGTTCGTCGATCCATCAGAGTTCGTCGGATCAGCCTGGCAAACTCCAGTGGACTGATCACGATCCTCTGCGTCGCCTGGGCAAAACGCAGCAGCAGAAAGGCAATCGGCGCGACCAATCTAATGCGCACCGCATTCTCGGAGCGCCCGAGGAAGTGTCGGATATCCAGCACCTGCTTGACCCAGCGGAAGAACAGCTCGATCGCCCAGCGGCGCTTGTAGAGCTCGGCGATCTCCTGCGCCGGTGCATCCAGGTCGTTGGTGAAGATGCGCAGTAGCTTCCCCGTCTCCGTGCGTACCCGGATCTCGCGCACCGCGTCCGCCATCGGGTTCTGTCGGCGACCACGCCTGGCGCGTGGGCTGGAAGCCGAAGCGGTCGGACAGCAGGGTGCTGCCCGCGGGCAGTTCAAGCTCCTCGACAACTTGCAGGGGCGTGTTCTTCTTGAACCGCGTGACAATGCGACAGTGCCTCATCGAGGCTCGCCCACCAGGCATAGTCGTAGTAACCGAGGTCAAACACGTAGGTGGCCCCGGCCTCGATCGGCATCTCGTGCGCCGCCGTGATGTCGTTGACGTTCGACGCCGTCACTGCGGCATAGATCGGACGTTCGGCGCCGGCGTCGTAGATCACATGCAGCTTGACGCCACAGGTCGTGGCGGAAGAACGCGCCCACCGCGCGGCGTGCGCCGGCAGCGGTATCGCCGTGGCGTCCAGCAAATACGTCGTCTCGGCGAGACTGCGCCGCTGCCCACGGTCGAGGCGGCCGATCATCCGGGCAAACAGGCCGCTGAACAGCCGGCTGTCGCGGTTGCGATTGGCGTCCGCCAAGGTGGCGCGAGCCGCCGGCGTGATGCCGAGGTGATACAGGCGATCTGCGTGGCTCGCCATGCCAGCCTCGACGTCGCGCAACGCACCCGCCTTGGTGAACTGCGCGAACAGCATCGCCATCAGATGGCTCTTGCTGTCGAACCCTCGTTCGTCGGCACCGGTGCCGAGTTCTTCGATCAGGCGATCGAACTCCCACCAAGGGAGGTGTCGCGTCACACCATGCATGACGCTGCTCTCGTGTGGCGCGGCATGGTCCTTCTCATGTCCGATGAACGTCGCCAACGTTCAGATCCGAATCAATGTCGTGCGCTTCGAACAGCAAAAATCTGTGCCGGACAGCCGGCCATGACGGTGAACCGATTGGCCGGCGCCTTAAGTTAGCGCCTATGCGGCTACACCGGGCGGAGATAGGCGGCAAAGACATAGCCATCGGCTTTGCCGTGGCCATGTGCATCCACTTGTGCCCAGTCACCGCTCGAGGCCAGGACCGTCACCTTTGCGCCGGATGGCAGGACGTCGAGTATGTCGAAGTTGGTGCCAGGCCCGCCGCGCAGACGGAGGCCATTGCTCGCGTTGACCTCAAAAGTGGATGAGGCGACCGGCGGCAGCGCGGGGCCAAAATGGTCCTCCGCCAAATTAAAAGCTCCTATATCGGCATGCTGCGGATTGGTCTCATTCGGATCGCAGTCGAGACTGAGAACCGTCGCCGGCATCTGCTGGCTGAGATGCCAGTTCCCCGAGGCAAGGAACGCCTGGTACTCCGCGAACCCGGTCGATTGCGACAGCCAGGCGAATTCGGCCAGGTTTGCGGCCAACAGCATGCGACACGTCCGCCCGGAACCATATACACCGATCCGGTAGGGCATCGTGTTGTTGTTCGCGGCGAGCATTGCGGCGCGCACCCCGTTGAAGAATGGGATGACGTTATTGGTAACCTCCTGTTGGGAGGGGTCGAAGTCCACCGCAAAATAGATCGCCGAGTTGGCCGGTTGCATGATGACCGACTGCGCGTAGTTGAACGCGTTCTGGCCGGCCAGCCGGCCCTTCGGCTCGGAAAAGTCCGCAACCTGGTTCTGTCGATCTTGATAGGTTACCGCGAGCCTCAATCCCGCACGCGTCAATGCGCGGGCTTCAGCGGCACCGACGCGCTTCCAGGCCGACATGCTATAGTAGCGGATGATGGTCTGATAGCCCGCGGCGCGGAGCTCGGCTGCCTTTAGAGAGCAGTCCTGCGTGCAGTCGAGTGCCGTTGCCATCCGAGTCGCCTCAGCCCGCAGCCTTGGTCGGATCGAGCCCGGCGGGTATGGTTCCGGCCGCCGAGGTTGTCCCGCTGTTGTCCGCGGCGCTTCGCGGCGCCGCCTTGAAGGCGAGATATCCGCCATGGCTGACCGCCAGCAACGTTACCAGGCTGGCGGAAAAGTCGGGCATGGCCGTCCAGCCCTTACCGCAACTCGCCGCCTTGGCGGCATCGGCATTGGCATAACCGCACAGCAAGTTGGCTTGGTCGATCAGCGCCGTCCTGAGCGGATCGGACTCCGACATGCCAAATAGTCCCGTGCTCCTGAACAGCTGGCACAAGGTGACGAAATATACGCCCAGCAGCAGCAACGTGATGAGAAGCTGCTGCACCTTGCTGATGTCGACAGTCCCGGCCGTGGCAAGATCATCCCCTTCGACGAGATCGCCGAATTGCGGCGGCGCCGTCGTCTGGCGCACGACGACCTGCCCATTTGCCACCACCTGAGTCTCATCCATGCGCTGGCGAGCAGTCTGGAGCTGTTGTGGCGTGGACGAGGACTGGGTCTTCAAAGACAGCAATGCGGGAGAGGCGGCACCTGTGAAGAACGCGATGCCCATCACAATGAACAGGTTCAGCGGGATATAGATGTTCAGCGCATCCCCTGCGGCGCCGTGCCACAACCGCGCCGCCGACACGGCAATGAGGGCGGAGAGGATGAGCCACGTCCAGGCAACCATCTGCAGACGCGAGAGGCTGTATCCGTTCTGGCCGTCGCGCAGCATTCCGAACGCGTACGTGGTGACCTGATATCCGAACGCGATGAGCAGACAAAGCGTGCCGCCCAGCGTCACTATGAAACTCCACAGCGGAGCGCCGGCAAACCATGGGACAACGACCAGTCCAACGATAAGCCCGACGACACTCAGCCCATACCACGCGACCCAGGGTCGAGCTCTCAGCCGGTCCATGTCAGCCTCCCCATCACCGCAGCGAAGCCACTACATCCGCATCTCCACGCACACCGGCACGTGGTCCGAGCCCTGCGGCCAATCGCGTGCATCCTTCAGCACGATCTGCCGCTTCAGCTTGCCGACAAGGTCTGGCGTAACCCACACATGGTCCAGCCGCCGGCCGCGATCGGATGCACGCCAGTCGCGGTTGCGATACGACCACCACGTGTACAGCTTTTGATCCGCCGGGACGAACCGCCGCACAGCGTCGACGAAGCCCGTGTCCAGCCACGCGGTCAGGCCCTCGGTCTCCGGCGGCGTGTGGCTCACCACGCCAAGCAACTGCTTGTGGCTCCAGACATCATGCTCCAGCGGCGCGATGTTCAGGTCGCCGACGATGACACCGCGCGCCAACCCGGATCGCGCCGCGAACCAGTTTCGCGTCTCACCGATGAAGTCGAGCTTGTGTCCGTACTTCACGTTCTGCGCACGATCGGGGATGTCGCCACCGGCGGGGACGTAGAAGTTATGCAGTTCGATCGGGCCACCCTTGGCGTCGAGCAGCACGCCGATGTGCCGGCAGTCGCCCTTTGAGCACCAGTTGGGCGCAATGTCGTGCAGCAGGATCGGCAGTCGCGACAGGATCGCCACGCCGTTGTAGCCCTTCATGCCGCGGAACAGCGCATGCGGAAACCCGAGCAGCCCCGGTGCCTCGGCCGGAAACAACTCGTCCGGCACCTTGGTCTCCTGCAGGCAGATCACGTCGGGTTCGAGCGCCGCGATCAGCTCCTTGAGCAGCGGCAGCCGCAGGCGCAGCGAGTTGATGTTCCAGGTGGCGATGCGGAGGTTCACGCGGGCGAATCCGTGCGGACAAAAGACAGCGAAACTTAGCGATCCTTGGACAGAATACCAAGGCAGGGCACAATGCACCTGGGAGGAAGACACATCATGGGCATGACAATTACCGAAAAGATCCTGGCGCGAGCCAGCGGCTCGGCAAAGGTATCGCCAGGCGACGTGACCGTCGTCGATGTCGAGACCGCGTGCCTGATCGATCTTTCCTTCCTGCCGGAAGGCTGGCGGAAGGTGCTGAAGGTCGCCGATCCATCCAAGGTAGTGATTGTCTTCGATCATCTCGTCCCAGCACCGACGGCCCAGGCAGCCGCGTGCATGCAGACCGGCCGCGCATTCGCGCGTGAGTTCGGCATCCAGCGCCTGCACGATGTCGGCGCCGATCAGGGCATCAGCCACGCGGTCATCGCCGACAAGGCTTACGCGCTGCCCGGCACTGTGCTCGTAAATGCCGACTCGCACACCTGCAGCGCCGGTGCGTTCAATTGCGCGGCGCGCGGCGTCGGCGGCCCGGACATGCTGTACGCGGTCACCACCGGCAAAGCCTGGTTCCGCGTCGGTGAAACGATCCGATATGACCTCACCGGCGCACTCCGCCCCGGCGTGTCAGCCAAGGACATATTCCTCACCATCGCCGGGAAGTGGGGCGCACACGTCAACCAGAATATCGAATACGGCGGACCCGGCATCGCCAGCATGAGCCTGAACGCGCGCCGAACGCTGACCACGATGGGCACCGAACTTTCCGCCGAATTCGTCATCTTCGAGCCCGACGACACGCTGGTCGACTACGTGAAGGCGCGCAATCCAAAGCCGTTCACCCCGACCATGCCGGACGAGGATGCGGTGTACAAGGAACGCCGCACGGTCGACCTCGCCACGATCGAGCCGCTGGTCGCATTGCCCGACGCGGTGGTGAACAACTCGGTCGGCATCAGCGAGGTCGCCGGCCGTCACATCGACCAGGCGTTCATCGGCGCCTGCTGCAACGGCACGCTCGACGATCTGGCGGTGGCGGCGCGCGTGGTGAAAGGCCGCAAGGTCGCGACCGGCACGCGCTTCATCGTCACACCCAGCACCGAGGCAATCCATCGTGCAGCGATGACCGCCGGCTACGTCGCGACGCTGATGGAGGCCGGCGCGATCGTGACACCGGCGACCTGCGGCGCATGCGTCGGCGGCCATATGGGCGTGCTCGGCTCGGACGAAGTGTGCATCACCGCCAGCACGCGCAACTTCAAAGGGCGCATGGGCGATCCATCCGCGCGTATCTACATGGCCTCGCCAGCCACGGTCGCTGCATCCGCACTCGCCGGCCAGATCGCCAGCGCCGCCGAGTTCTTCGACGGAGACGTCTCATGAGAAGCGGGCGCGTTTGGAAATTTGGCGACAACATCAACACCGACCTGATGCTGCCGGGCTCGGTGCTTTACAGCAGTCCGGAACAGCAGGCCCGCGCGGTGTTCATCAACAACCGCCCGGGCTGGGTGGATCAGGTGCAGAATGGCGACGCCATTGTCGGCGGCTTCAACTACGGCATGGGCTCGTCGCGCCCCGCGGCGCGCAGCCTGCGCAATTGCGGCGTCGGCTTCCTGCTGGCGGAGACGATCAACGGCCTGTTCTTCCGCAACGCGGTGAACTACGGCCTGCTGGCATGCGAATGCAGCGGCGTATCCTCGGTATTCGACGAGGGTGATACGGCCGAACTCGACATCGACGCCTGGAGCGTACACAACCCACGCACCGGACAAGCACTGAAGGTGACAGCCCGTGCCACGGCAGCTTCTGGCTATGATGGTGGGCGGCGGCATCTATCCGGTGCTGGAACGCGATGGCCTGATCGCGCCACGATAGGCAGGAGAACACCATGAAGATTGTCGTCTTCGGCCCCGAAAAGCGTGTCGGCGCCTTGCACGGCGAACATGTCGTCGATCTGTCGCTCGCATTCACCAAGTTCGTCAGGGAACGCCAGGATGAGCGGCAGCCGACGCTGTTGGCTGCGGCGATGGTGCCAAGCGATCTGGCGCTGTTCATCGAAGGTGGCGCCCGTACCCTTGGACATGCTGAAACTGCGGTCGATCACCTCTTCGAGGACGTGCATGACCAGCTCGGAGTGAACGGCGAGACGTTGGTGCACAAGGCCTCCGAGGTGCGCCTGCATGCGCCACGCCCGAACGGTTCCCGCATCGCGTGCGCCGGCGGCAATTTCGCCGACCATCTCGCGGGAATGGCTGCAATGGGACTGCTGCCAAGCGCAGGGCGCATGTCGGTCGATGAAGCTGCTGCCAGGGTCAGGGAAACCGGAATCTGGGGCTTTTGGAAAGTAGACCGGCACACCGCTGCTCCAGGCGAAGATGTGCCTTACCCAGGCAGGGCTGATCGGCTCGATTACGAAGGCGAGGTCGCAATCATCCTCAACCGCCAGGCAAAGGACGTTCGTGCGGTCGACGCACGCGATCTGGTCTGGGGCGTGACCTTGCTGGGCGACTGGAGCATCCGGGCGCCGAGAGAGCCGAGATGGTTCTCTCAAGTTCGGCATGGCGAAGAACTTTGATCAGTCCTGCTCGCTGGGTCCCTGCATCGTCGTCGGAGAGCTGGACCCGGAGAACATCGATGTCGAGACCTGGGTGAACGGCGAGCGTCGGCAGCAGTTCAACACGCACGACATGGTGTATCCTTCTGGGAGTACATCGAATATCTCTCGCGTGACCTGACGCTGTATCCCGGTGACATCATCAGCGGAGGCACGGCGGCCGGCACCGCCGCGGACTCAAGCCCGCGGATGGCTGACGGCCAGCTCGCACCGGAGCGTTTTCTCAAAGTTGGCGATGTCGTGCAGATCAGATCCCCCTCGATCGGGGTATTGGAGGCTCGCATCACCGCCAAGTGAATTCGCACTGACCTACCGAGCCGGCGCCTGGTACCAGAGGTCCGCTGCCCAGGCGCCAATCAGCCCGATGCCGAGAATGGTGACCTGGTGCGCTGCCCATGCCAGCCACGACGCGCCGCCGTCGATCGGATAGCCGAGCAGACCAAACACACAGATGCCCGTGGCAACGCCGCCGACGAACCCGCCACGGTGCCGGAAGTACCGCGTAGTCCAACGGCTGCCCGGCCCAACGGTCGTAGACGAATGTCCCGGCCACGGCGCCCGCTCCGGCCAAGGTCGCCGCCACCAGGCGGCGCCTTGGGCCAGCAGTTCCGGCGAGATTTGCCACGATCCCGGCGCGGCCTGCCCGTTGTCTTGCGGCGGAGGTGCGGCCAGCGATCCGCCCACCGGACAGATCAGCAGACAGACCGCAACCAAGGCAGGCAGAGCGCGCCTGGTCATCGTCCCGTGCTCCATCACGTCTCGGGATGTACGGAAGCGCCGGACCGCGACGGCGCCAATGGCAGCCACAGTTCCACGCAGGTGCCTCGGCCTGGTTCGCTGAATATCCGCAGATCACCGCCGGACTGTTTGGCGAAACCGTGAACCATCGACAGGCCCAGGCCGGTGCCATTGAGCCCCTTGGTGGAGAAGAACGGCTCGCAGGCCCTGGCCAGTACATCGGGAGCCATGCCGTTGCCGGTGTCCGTGACGCGGATGACAGCCAGGCTCGCGTCCTCGCCTTCCGGGCCGCCTGCCTCGATCCGTAGATCGCCACCCGACGGCATGGCATCGCGCGCATTGATGGCAAGGTTCAGCAGCGCGGTATGCAGGTGCGTCGCATCGACAAAGACTGGCGGCAGGTCTTTCCCGGCGCTCGTCTCGAGACGGATGCGTGGGTCGAGCGTGTGGGACAGCATGTCGCGAAAGCCCGCGAGGAATTCGGCAGGCTGGATCTTCACTCGGCAGCATCACCTGCTTGCGTGCAAACGACAGCAGCTTGTGGATCAGCTCTGCGCCATGTTCGGCGATCTGGATCGCGTTGCCGACATACTCGCGGGCAGCCACGGGAACCTCGGGCACATCATCGACAGTTCCAGATGGGAGACGATCGCTTGCAGCAGATTGTTGAAATCGTGCGCGACGCCCGCCGTCAACTCACCGATTGCCTCCATACGCGCGGCCGCATGGCGCGCCTTGGTCGTCTCGGCTGTAGCCAATGCGTGCTCGACCGCCAAGGGCAGCCGCGACATCCGATCCTTGCGCAGATAATCATATGCGCCGGCCTTGACGACCTCCGCAGCGGCTTCGTCATCCAGCGCGCCGGTGACCAGCAAATCGGCAGCTCCGGGTTCCGCTCGCGAACCAGCCTGATTGCGGTCAGCCCATCGATGTCCGGCAGATTGTAATCGGCAATGATCAGATCAGGCTTGAATGTCTCCAGCGCATGCAGGAACGCGGCATGGTGGTCGACTGTGCAGGCCTCGAAGGCAATACCCGCGCGATTCAAAACTCGTTGCTCGAGCTCCGCATCCTCGGGGACATCTTCGAGGATCAGCAGACGGATGGCCGCGGTTCATGCCAGAGGACTGCGCGATGGCGGCGGCCAGACATAAGCTTTCTTCCGCGCCGCGTCCGCCACCACCGTCATGGTGGGGCTTGCCCTACAGGCGCCGACTTAAGGCGCCGGCCAATCGCTTCACCGTCATGGCCGGCCTTGTGC